>JBDSPR010000029.1:0-26725 GCA_039930245.1 Chitinophagaceae bacterium
ACCGACCTTTTTACCACTTCGTCTTATCAACTCATCAAAATACATCTGCATCCAGGGTGGTATGCCGCTGATAAGTGTCATGTCCTGGTTAATGGTTTCATCAACAATCTTATTTAGCTTCTCTTCCCAGTCCTCGATGCAATTGGTTTCATACGTTGGCATCTGGTTCGTTCGAAGATATTTCGGCACATGATGATTTACTATACCACTTAATCTTCCCGTAGGAATACCCCCCACCCTTTCAAGCTCCGGCGAACCGGATAGAAAAATCAGCTTGCCATCCGCGAATTTGTTATTACCTGTTTCGGCCATATAACAAAGGAGAGCATTCCGGGCTGTATTAATATGATTAGGAATAGAGTCTTTAGTAATTGGAATATACTTAGTGCCGCTGGTAGTACCAGAAGTTTTGGCAAAATAGATAGGCTTCCCTTTCCAAAGTACATTATGCCGGCCTTCTTTAATTCTATTTACCCATGGTCGCATTTGCTCATAATCACGGATTGGTATACACTGCCGGAACTCCTCGTAAGTATTGACTTTGTCAAGCCCTGCCTCCTTGCCAATTTCAGTAGTGCGGCCCACTTTCAGCTGGGTTTTCAGAATATTTTCCTGATCAGCTACTGCTGTGGCTATCCCTTTACGGATACCTTTATATATATAAGAAGCAAAAGGCCTGGCTAGGAAAGACTTGATTTTCATACTATATGCTATAGAGAGCCTTAGGGCGGATACAAATATAGCGGATGGGCGGGCAAAATTGGGTCATTTTATGTTCATAAATCTTTGGTTCCCCGTTTGCAGGTACATTTTTTCTCCTTACCTTCGCCGTCCTAATTTTAATAGTATGATAGCTGTAATAAAAGTGGCCGGACAACAGTTTAAAGTTGAAAAAGACCAGACTTTGTACGTTCCCCGTGTAGAAGGAAATGCCGGTGATAATGTGGACCTGGAAGTTTTAATGGCCTATGCCGGCGACAAGCTTTCTACAGGTTCTTCCATAACAACAAAAGTATTGGCAGAAATTGTTGATCATGTAAAAGGAGATACCGTGATAGCTTACAAACAAAAAAGAAGAAAGGGTTTTCACAAAAAGAAAGGTCATCGTACAGCTTATACAAAAATTAAAGTAACATCCATAGCATAGGTTGGAAAAATGAGATTTGAAATTTAAATCTCCCCATTTCGAAAAATTCAAAATCAGATTATCATGGCACATAAAAAAGGTGAAGGCAGCGTAAAGAACAACCGCGACTCTCAAAGCAAACGCCTTGGTGTAAAAATCTTTGGTGGTCAGGCTGCCATTTCCGGAAACATTATTGTTCGTCAACGTGGCACTGTTTATCATCCTGGTAAAAATGTTGGTGTTGGAAAAGACTTTACATTGTTTGCATTAAGTGATGGTGTTGTTGAATTTCGCAAAGCAAAAAATGACAGAACATATGTTTCTGTAGCCGTTGCTGAAGCGTAAGCCAATTCTCCTTGTTTAGAATTTTGTGGAAAAAAAATTTGGGTAGTATAAAATAATTGTTACTTTTACTATCGTTAACCCATTTTTACTAACATTAAATTCTAACAAAATGGCTACTAAGAAAAAAGCTGCAAAGAAGAAAGCTGCTCCTAAGAAGAAAGCTGCTAAGAAAAAGAAATAAGTTGAAAGACTTTTTCAACGACTCTAAAGTCCTCCAAACGGGGGACTTTTTTTATGCCTCTCCTACCCCTCCAAAGGATGGGAATTTTGTAAATTAGTGGTATGGATAACTCTGCCATCTCCGATAATTTCGACCTGCTTGCCAAACTGATGGACATCCACGGAGAAAACTCCTTTAAGACGAAAACCTATGCCATAGCGGCTTTCAACATAGAGAAGCTGCCCATGCAACTGAAAGATACCCCCCGGGAAAAATTATTCACGATCAAGGGTATCGGCGACAGCGTGGGTCGTAAGGTTGTCGAATTGCTCGATACCGGCAAGCTGGAAGTGCTGAGTGATTACATCAGTAAAACACCAGCGGGTGTAATTGAAATGCTGAACATAAAAGGCATCGGTCCGAAAAAAATAAATACGATCTGGAAAGAAATGCAGGTGGAATCGCTGGGTGAATTGCTCTATGCTTGCAACGAAAACCGGCTAACCCTTTTTAAGGGATTTGGCGAAAAAACCCAGAAAAACGTCCAGGAAGCCATCGAATTCTATTTTTTGAACCAGGGTCATTTCCTTTATGCACAGCTCGTGGATATCTTCCCACAGGTCAATAATTACCTGGAAAAACTATTTACACCGGCTAAAGTTTGTGTAACGGGTGCATACCGGAGACAGGCAGTAACCATCGAAGAACTTGAATTCGTGGTCAATGAAAAGAACGAAAACATCAAACCAAAATTCCAGACAGCGCAACCACCCGAATTGCTCGAAGAAAAAGAAGAAAGTTTATTATACAAGTTGAAGAACGGGTTAAAGCTCCGGCTATATACCGGTCAGGGATCAATCACGGAAAAACAATTCGTTACAACAGGCGATCCTGTATTTACCGAAGCATTTCAAAAAGCATTCCCTAAGATCAACTATGCGGGTATGGAGAAAGAGCAAGACATTTTTGCCGCCGCGAAGATCCCTTATATACTCCCCTGCCTGAGAGAAACAGCGGAGATCATTGAAAAAGCTAAAAGCAAGAAGCTACCTGTACTGATACAAACCGAAGATATCCGCTCGATCATTCATAGTCATAGTAACTGGAGCGACGGGAGCAATACGATTGAAGAAATGTCCCATGAATGCATCAAAAGAGGGCATGAATACCTGGTGATCTCTGACCACTCCCAATCGGCTTTTTATGCCAATGGTCTGAAAGAAGACCGGATCAGGGAACAGCACCGGTATGTGGATGAATTGAACGCCAAATTGAAGCCGTTCAAGATCTTCAAAAGCGTCGAAAGTGATATCCTCAACGATGGAAGCCTGGATTATCCCGAAGCTGTCCTCAAGACCTTTGACCTGGTGATCGCTTCGGTACATAGCAACCTGAAGATGAATGAAGAGAAAGCCATGACCCGGCTGATCAAAGCCATTGAGAATCCCTACACAACGATCCTCGGTCATATGACCGGCCGCCTGCTCTTAAGCCGGAATGGCTACCCCGTCGACCATGAAAAGATCATTGATGCCTGTGCGGCCAATAAGGTCGTGATAGAGATCAATGCCCATCCCCGCCGCCTTGATATGGACTGGAAATGGATCCATTACGCGGTCGAAAAAGGCGTGCTCCTCTCCATCGATCCGGATGCCCACTACCTCGAAGGTTTTGATGACGTGAAATACGGGGTGCTGGCGGCGCAGAAAGGCGGATTGACAAAGGAGAATAACCTAAGCAGTTTTAGCTTGAATGAGTTTGAGACCTGGCTGATCAGGAATAAAAAATAATTAATAAGAGATAAACCTGCCTGCCGGCAGGCAGGGAATGCGAAAGTATCGTATAGGATTCACCACATAGAATCATAGATACATAGGGTCACATAGTCATTAGCTATGTGCTCCTATTGTGGACCTATATGCCTATGTGGTAAAAAACGAGCAATAGACCAAATAAGAAAGACATATTCCTCTTTTTGATCAACTAACCACCGGCAACTCCACATGAAAGGTTGTGCCTTTGCCCTGTTCGGTCTCAAACGATATTTTCCCATGCGCCTGCTCAACAATACTCATGCACATCGCCAGCCCGAGCCCGGTACCGGATGATTTGGTCGTAAAGTTGGGGGTGAATATTTTTTCCTGTGTCTCCGGCGCAATGCCTTCCCCATTGTCTTTTATGCTGATACGAATGATCTCTCCTTCCCTCACTTCGTTCACTTCGATCTTGCAATTCTTGTTGCCATGACAGGCTTCCACGGCATTGGCAAAAAGATTGGTGAACAGGCGGTTCATCTGTGTCTTGTCTGCTTCCACCATCACCCGGTCATTTACCGGTCTCCATACGAACTGAACCTCCTCGTTCGATTTGTACAATTCCTTCAGCGAACTGATTACATCGTGCAGGTCATGACGGGTAACATTGGTATTGCCGATATTGGCGAACTGGGAGAAGTCGGCCGCGATCTTTGATAAGTGGTCGATCTGTTCCACCAATGTATTGGCTACACTGCTGGACAATTCTTTTACATTGGGCTGGTTATTGTTGATCGCTTTCTGGAGATACTGTATGCTCAACTTCATTGGAGTGAGCGGGTTCTTGATCTCATGCGCCACCTGCCGGGCCATTTCCCGCCAGGCCCCTTCTCTTTCACTCTTGGCAAGGGCCACAGCGCTGGCTCCCAGTTTGGCCACCATCTTATTGTACTCGATCACCAGGTCCCCGATCTCGTCATTGCGGTTCCAGGTGATCTGTTCATTCATTTTACCCAGGTTCACTTCCTTCATCTTATCGCTGATAATCGAGAAGGAATTGGTGATCCGGTTAGTGATAAACAGAGCGATCAACCCTGCAATCAGGAAGATGAATGCATTCAGGTTGATAATGGTGACAAGGAAATTGGATATCTCCTGCCGCAGTTCGGGTTTGGAAGTAAAATAAGGGATGTTAATATAGGCATAAACCTTCCCCTGGTCATCCCGGACCGGTGAATAGATACTCAGGTAAGTAAAATTGCCGATCTTCTCCTCGTGTGAATGCTGTACCTGCCGCATCCTGTCGAGATGGTAAAATGCAATGGGATCCATCTTCTTGCTCAATACACCCTTGTTGTACACATTGGCTTCGGAAGATACCTGTAGGTCGCCTTTCAGGTCGTACACATTCACATCCACGCCATGTATATCCGATACTTCGTCTACCAGTTTCTGTAAACCGTTATTCGAAACAGAATCATATATCTTCACCACATCGTCAAACGTATTGTGTTCCGACAACTTTTTTTCCATCTCGTTCACCATGATCTTCATCGTACGGCTGAGCTTCTCACTGTTGCTTTGCTTGTTACGGCTGATGAAAAAAGAGATCGTGGCCGCCCCGATTACCAGGAATGAAAAGATGCTGATAAAAATGATCGTGGTATGTACCTGCGAACGGATATTGAGCTGGAACAATCTTCTCAAGCCTGTCCAGTTGTAGCCTGTTTTAAGAATAAAGGAAATAAGCTGGACAAAAGCCACCAGGAAAAGAAAGGAACAAAAGATATAAGAGAACAGGGTGATGGTCTCGATCGTTGCTTCTTTTTTTCTTGCTATTACCACCACTTTCTCGCTGCCTTCCTTGTACCACATCTCATCAAAATCACCATTTACCCGCTGTTCATACTGTTGCTTCGGTATTTCCGATGGTGTCAACCAGATTGGGAAGGGATAATTACCGGGTGGTGAGATGAGGCGAAGGCTATGATAGACCGCATTCGAATAGATGGGCGAATTCTCGGGGTCCACTTCCTTGAACTGGCGGAACAGTTCCGGGAAAAGCGCATCGCGGCTGTAATTCTTAAAATTGGATACAATGAAAAATGAACCCAGTTTCCTTTTCGCTGTATCCAGCACATCACGGCGGGTGATATAATTGAATTTGTCAAAGGCCGTTTCGTAATAATACAATCCTTCTGTATTGGTGGGTTTGGCCTGCACAGACAGGATCGTATTCAGCGCTTCGTAAGGGGTCTGGTCTTCGTTGAACAATGGTTTGTCGAGTTCATCATACACATAGAGTCTTGTATCATATTTATTCAGGTAACCACTGTAACTATCGTTGACGATACTGTCACGGAGCTGCCTGCCCTCTTCTTCGAGTGCAAAGCGGCTGAAATTTTCGGCGAGAAAATCATTGTCTAGGTAACGGATCCCGATACTCATCAGTCTTTCACTCGATGGATCGGTCTGGTAGGACAGTTTTTCCGCGATCAGTTTTCTTTTTTCCCATTCTGCCTTCCTGTTCTGTGAGAACATGATAATGGTGATGGACACGGAAAAGATGGATATCCAGGAAAGTATCCCGGCGATATTGATCTGGATACGGTTGAAAATGACCCCTTTCCTGTTCACCAGCCAGGTATAGGCCAGCAGCCATACCAGAACCGGCAGGTAAAACACTACTTCGGGATGCCCGGACCTGGTGGTGAGGTAAACCAGTCCGGTAAACCCGATCGCGAAATAGATCAGCAGGTTTCGCCCCGCAAACAAAGGGAAGATGAGCCGGAACAATAACTGCGAAAAATAATAATAGGACAAAGAGAGGCAGGCCAATACAAAAAAGCCCACCACGGTAAATCGGTTCAGGCTGAAGAAGTTGGTTACATCAAAAGAAATCTTGGAATCTGCCACCATGCTCCTGATCACGGTAGCGAGAATAAATGTAGAGAAGATGAGCAGGCACAAAGACAATACACCTGCGAACCAGCGGATCTTTACAGGAAAAGACTGCCCGGGTCTTTCCACGTAACGCAATTTTGACCAGGCGAACAGGACTACCCAGCAAAAAAGTATGGAGTTAATAAGGAGGTCGCCCAGCGAACGCTGGATGGCATTCGACCCATAAATGACCGGGCTGAACAGTTCAAACTGCCGCAGGTTCAAAATACCCGGATAATAATAGGTAAAAACGCGGATTGCTATCAGCAAAAATGATAGTAACCCGATCGCTTTCCAGGGGCCTTTTCTTCTTGCAACGGATTCCGCGAACAAATAAATAAAAAGAAAAAGAAAGAGCACGCCGCCAAAACGTAAAAGTATCGTTCGTCGATCGTTATAAGCCACTGCCGCCACCGGTTTCTTTTCTAAGTAGAACAATACTTCTCCCGCTGCGGTCTTAACAGGGAACCCTGTTTTCACCAAACTTATTCTCACCCGTTTATCGGCGGAACTGCTGTAATAAAATTCCTGAGGCAGGTAATCAGTGGTAATAAAGAATTCCGACCGCACGGGTACCATGGCATAAGCGGCTACCCGGCTTTCAGCTTTATAATCAAATTTTTTCTTGATCACATAATACCAGCCATTGAGTTCCTTCAGGAAATATTCGCCCTCGGGTGCTGCCAGTGCATCGGCAGGAGGAACGACAAGTTGGTCATTCCAGAACCGCATATCCCTGTTACCAAAAGCGTTTTCTGAATAAAGGAAGATCCCGTATTTTTTATCGGCAAGGTGATTGAATTCGGTTTGTGTCTCCGCCTGGGCGAGCAGGCTATTGACCAGGCTGGTATCCTTGCAGAAATCAATAAAATCATCATGCTGTCGGTTGATATATTTCTCTGCGATCTTTACTTCGCGGGCTACTGAAGAACTGTCACTGTAAAGGGTATTAAAAACATAGGAAAGTGTAAAAAGCAGGAAAGCCAGCAACAGCAAGATATACTTGCTTAAAAAAATATTTGTGGGAGGTGGCTTCACTGATCCTGCCGTTGTTGTTTGATGAGGTTCCAGATGCTATCCATTTCCTGCAGGGTCATCTGGCTGAGATCTTTCCCGCTTTGCAGGGCTAGTTGTTCCATCTGTGAAAAGCGGTGAATAAACTTCTTATTAGTCTTTTCCAGGGCATTTTCGGCATCCACCTGCAAAAACCGTGCATAATTGATCAAACTGAATATCACATCCCCAAATTCCTCTTCTACTGATTGCTGCAGTTTCTCTTTATCAATCTCCAGCTCCTTGCTCCCTTCCCGATAGCTATCGGGACCCGAATCACGTCTCACGACTGCCACTTTCAATTCCGCGATCTCCTCTTCGACTTTGTCCCAGACCTGTTCCTTATTGTCCCATTCAAAACCGACCTGTTTGGCTTTTTCCTGTAAGCGCATGGCTTTAACAGTTGCCGGCAGGGATTGGGGCACACCCCCTATCACGGATTTCTTTCCTTCTTTTAATTTCAGTTTCTCCCAGTTCCTCTTCACCTCTTCAGCGTCATTCACTTTAACGTCTCCATAAATATGCGGGTGACGGGCAATCAATTTTTCACAAATACCATTGATCACGTCGTCCAGTTCAAATTGTTTTTGTTCACTCCCGATCCTGGCATAGAAAACAATGTGAAGGAGCAGATCGCCAAGTTCTTCTTTGATTCCTTTCCAGTCCTCTTCGGTTATAGCGTCAGCCAGTTCATAGGTTTCCTCGATCGTCATCTGGCGAAGTGATGCGATGGTTTGTTTTTTATCCCAGGGACATTTTTCCCGGAGTTCATCCATAATCTGTACCAACCGTAAAAAAGCATCGCCTGTAGTTGAGTTCATAAATTGACTCGTTAAAGTGTAAAAGCCGAAAAGAATATAAAGAAAAGGAAGAGTACCATCATCATAATAAATGATAAAATGGAAATAAAAAGAAATTTCAGGAATGTCTTACCCCAGCCCTGCCGGTAAAAGTTCCGCATGGCCATGTAGAGGTAAAAGAAAAGAAGCAGGAACAACAGCACGACGATGAACTCAATAAAACCCAAATGGGTCGCGGTTTCCAGGGCCAGTAACCCAAATATCGCCAGTAGTATTAAAAAACTAAAGACATAAAGGTGAATGGTAAACACCCCGTGATCAGCAAAATAAAACTGCTTCCTCCGAACATAGACCAGGCGGAGTATTAGGGCAAACAACGGTAATGAAATAAACAGCATATACGGAAGCCGGTGAAGCAGGCTATCCCCCATCTTTTCAAATGCCTGCTCCGGGTTTTGGCGGTATTTATTATTGATATCGATTTGTTTCTTTGTCACCCTTCGCATAAACCAACCATCTCTTTCTGAAGGTGGGAGGGCCCGTTCCATAGAATCATACTCCGCCATCGACTTGTAATTGATGTTGCCGAACTGTATAACCCCTTTGTCCTTGTCAGCAAGAATGTTAAAATCTTTCATCGTGAGGGGCTGAGTGCTGTCCTTTGCTTTTTTCAGCTGCTCCTTCAGCACAAGATTGCTGGTATCTTTTTTTATCCGTTCCTGCAACGCAGCGAGGTAACCAACCCTCTCTTTAGGGCTCATTGGCTTGTCGGAATCTGATATGAAATTCGCCTGTGGACTGAAAAAAGTAAAAAAAAGCAGAAAGAAGATCGCTGAGGTGAACACATACATCCGGATAGGATGCAGGTAATTGGCTCTTCGTCCCCTCATATATTCCTTTGAAAGGAAGCCGGGCTTTAAAATGAGGTGGTGGATGGTATGAAAGAAGTTACTGTCGAAATGGGTGATATCATAAAAAAAATGGGTGACCATGTGCCAGAATGTTTCTTTAGGCACTACATTTTCCTGGCCGCAGTTCTGGCAATAATGACCCTGTACGATGGTGCCACAGTTCAGGCAATCTTTCTCCTGGCGTTCGGGGATATGGGACAATGTAAAAATTTTCTTAAAAATAAGTACAAAAAATACAAGCTGTCTTTCTTTTTCGTTCCTGAACAATTCAGGTAACTTTGACAAGCAAAAACAATATCGCTGACATGAAATTCCTTTTACCCGCCGCCCTTCTCCTCTCCTCTATTGGCAGGGCACAATATTATTACAATGATATTGTTGGCACTGTGGAAACCACCCGGCAGATGAAAACTTACCTCGACAACAAAGTTAGAACGGTATCCGCCTCCGGGTATGACCAGCGCAATGTGAAATCGACCGATTTCACTGAGTTCCTCGAAGTAAAAGAGAACGGGAGGGCTTTAAAGATCACTTCGCATACCAATGCAAATCATACCGTCTTTTACAACCGGTTCGACGGGCAGGGCCGGCTGGTCAGCATCACTGATTCTTCCACTGCAGTGCAAAGTGTGACATCCTACGAATACGATGCTGCCGGTAGGATCAGCCGGGTGATCAATACACTAAAAGATTCGGCCAATGATTTTAACCAGACGGAGATCCACAGCTGGTCATACGGCAGTAGCGGCATGCCTGTAAAAATGTGGCGCAGCATCAATAATGCCGACAGCCTGGAAATCCGGTTCAGTCCCGATGAGAACGGCAATCCCGGGGATGAAAGATCCTACAGGAAGGGTGTCGAGACGGGGCAGTATTACTATTTACTCGATGAGAATAAAAAACCCCGTTATGTACAGACCGGAACGATCTATTATTATTATGATGACCAGAAAAGGCTAACAGATATTGTCCGCTACAACCTGAAAGCAAACCGTCTCCTGCCGGATGTTATGTTTGAATATGATGAGAAGGACAGGGTCATTCAAAAGATCACTACAACTTCCAGCGTCAACCTGGGTTATCTTATCTGGCGTTATATATTTGACGATAAGGGATTGAAAAGCAAGGAAGCTTTGTTCAATGATGATAAGCAGCTTACGGGCAAGATAGAGTATGCTTATACTTTTAATCAATAATTGTTATTGGGATCATTAAGTCTGGATTAGCTACGCTGATCCAGATACTCTTGCGAGGGGCTTACTCGAAGACCCTCGCCGCTATCGCGGCTGTGCTTTTTTTATTTGTTCGCTTATGGGAGCAAGCTCCCAACGCTACCAAATAAAAAAAGCCCCGGCAAAGCCGGGGTCTTTGTGCCCAAGACTGGATTCGAACCAGCACACCCTTTCGGGCGCTACCACCTCAAAGTAGTGCGTCTACCAATTTCGCCACCTGGGCAATAATAATAAGAACTATCCAAGTGCGTCTACCCCCTGAATTAAATTCAGGATCGCCACCTGGGCAATAAGAATAAGAGCTATCCAATGCATCTACCCCCTGAATTAAATTCAGGATCGCTACCTGGGCATTAAGAATAAAAACCATCAAGTGCGTCTACCCCCTGAATTAAATTCAGGATCGCCACCTGGGCAATAAGAATAAGAGCTATCCAGTGCATCTACCCCCTGAATTAAATTCAGGGTCGCCACCTGGGCAATAAGAATAAGAGCTTTTCACTTAATTTTCCCTCTTTCGGAATGCAAATGTAAGAGGTTTATTTTTTCAGAACAATTCTGAAGGTGGTTCCTTTTCCCATTTCAGACTGTTTAACAAATATCTCTCCTTTGTGGTATTGTACAATGATCCTCCGCGAAAGGCTGAGACCCAATCCCCAGCCTCTTTTTTTAGTGGTAAACCCAGGTTTGAAGACCCTGTTGATGTTTTGCTTGCTGATGCCTTTGCCGGTATCCGTAACATCAATATTTAGATCCTTACCGTGATCATTGATATCTACTGTAATACTTCCTTTTCCTTCCATCGCATCCAATGCATTCTTCAAAAGATTTTCGATCACCCAGTCAAACAACGGGGGTGATACCCTTGCCATTACAGTTTGCCTGTTATGGGAGTTGACGGAGAAAATGATCTTCCCGGTGGCTCTTCTGCGCATATAATCGACCATGCTGTTTATCTGGCTGACCAGGTCGATCTCTTCCAGTTGTGGTGTGCTTCCTATTTTCCCGAAACGATCTGATACCAGTCGCAGGCGGTCAACATCTTTTTCCAGCTCTTTGATAATCTTTTCATTTCCCGAGCTTTCTTTCAGCATTTCCACCCATCCCTCGAGGGAGGAAACAGGTGTCCCAAGCTGGTGCGCAGTTTCTTTCGCCATACCCGCCCATACCTGGTTTTGCACAGAACGATAACTGCTACGCAGGGAGATAAATGTGATTGTGATAAACAAGGCTACAATACACAACTGGATGATTGGGTAATAGCGGACCTCGTTGAGCAACTTGGAATCGCCATAATAATAGAGATTGCGGATCGTAGAATCCTTCGGGTCAATCCATTCAACCGGCGTATGTATCTTTTTAAACTGTTTTACTTTTCTTTTCAGGTAGTTGGTATCCTGCGCAACTCTCGCTGAGTCCAGGTTTTTATAAAGCCCGGATGGTATATCATTCTCATTCGTCTCGATAATGGGAATCGACTTGTTCTCAGTCAATATCATGGAAGCAAGCCGGGTATCCGCGTCAAGCGGTGAATTGAAAATAAATTTCCCCGCTTCGATCCACTGTTCTACTTTTTGCTTTTCTTCCCTGGCGATCTTACGGGCCAGGTACTGAGAATAAATGATCGTACCTGTTGCAATAAAAATAGCGATCAGCGCCAGTCCTGTTCTCCAATTTACAATTTGCCGAAACATATTTCGAATTTAGCGAGGATAAACCGGCTTCCCTTACTTTTGAATAAATATTTTGTCCAGTTGAACCATTCACCAAACGTTGCAATTGTCATACTTAACTGGAACGGGCAAAAATACCTGGAGCAGTTCCTTCCATCTGTATTGGCCTCCGATTATTCCAATTTTGAAGTTGTGGTTGCCGATAATGGTTCAGCGGACGATTCTGTTTCTTTCCTGGAAAAGAATTATCCCGGTATCCGGCTGATACGCTTCACCGAGAATCATGGATTTGCAAAAGGATATAATGAAGCGCTCAAACAAGTACAAGCTGAATATTATGCCATTTTAAATTCCGATGTCGAGGTACAACCCGGCTGGTTGCAGCCCATGGTCGATCTCCTTGAGAAAGATAAGAACATTGGAGCCTGTCAATCCAAGCTGCTTTCATATAACAATAAAAAAATGTTTGAATATGCAGGCGGTGCGGGAGGGTGGCTCGACAAATATGGATACCCGTTCGCCAAAGGAAGGATCTTCGATGTGCCCGAAGAAGACCATGGCCAGTATGACAAGGCCGAACCGATCTTCTGGGCCAGTGGTGCGGCACTATTTATCCGCTCGGCTGTTTTTCATGAGATGAAAGGTTTTGATCCTTATTTTTTTGCCCACCAGGAAGAGATTGATCTCTGCTGGCGGATACAACTGGCCGGCTACAAGATCTATTCCTGCCCGGCATCTGTAGTTTATCATGTTGGTGGGGGCACATTGCCAAAAGGAAATTCATTAAAGACCTACCTGAATTTCCGGAATAACCGGATCATGATCTCGAAGAACATGCCTTTGTCAAAAAAAATTTGGGTCGTTCCCGTCAGGAACTTGCTCGATGCAATATCCGCATGGAAAGGATTGCTCAGTGGTGATGGCGGTTATTTTATTGCTATCCTGAGGGCCCAGCTGGCTTTTATAAAATGGTGGCTTTTCTATAAGAAGAAAAGCCTGTTCCCGGTCACCAGGAAGGGTACACTTTCCGGCTATCTCAGGAAGAATATTGTCTGGCATCATTTCCTTAAAAAGAAGAACTATTTCTCTGAAATTGTGGGTAAAACCAGCTGATTTTTTACGCTGAACCCTTATTTTTGCATCACAAAATTCCATTATGAATAATCCACAGGAATACCGGCAGGAATTACAGAAGATCCACGATAAGGACTTCGCTCATAACTGGGTATCTTCTTCTGCATTCCTTTTTTACCTGCAGGTAGCTTGTATCGTTGCTTTTGTATTAGGCGGGTGCTATATGCTTTATACTAAACGCTTTGACAAGCAGGATGTAAAAGTGCAGGAAAGCACTTTGTATACTCCCAAGTACAAATAACTGTGTTTAAATTTTTTTAAAAAGGGTGCATGCCCTATTTTTGCGACCCCGCATCCGTTAAAGGATAGGGGCAAAAACAAAGTTCTTTACTAACCTGGTCGGGAAACAGGCAGATGATAAGCGGAAGTAGCTATCCCGATAATAATCGGGATAGTAGAGCCCGATCCGCCAGCTGGCGGATCGGGGTGGCCAGCTAACTAGTTCTTTAATTGCCTGACTTTAGAGCAGCAAACAATAAGCGGAAGTAGCTCATTTGGTAGAGCACGACCTTGCCAAGGTCGGGGTGGCCGGTTCGAGCCCGGTCTTCCGCTCAGCAAATCCTCTTGCCACACAGGCGGAGGATTTTTTGTTAAGAGGTACAAAGAGGTTTTAAAACCTTTTGACCCTTTAAACCTCTTAAACTTTCTTTGCCCTGGTGGTGGAATTGGTAGACACGCAGGACTTAAAATCCTGTCTGCAGCAATGCGGGTAACGGTTCAACTCCGTTCCGGGGCACAAGCGACTCAACTGGGTCGCTTTTTTTATTTGTAGATTTGAAAGGAATATAACATTATGGCAACCGAAATAAAATGTCCGAATTGTGGTCACCAGTTCGAGCCCAATGACGCGATACGGGAAGAAGTGGAAAAAGAACTCCGTTCAAAAGCCGCCGACTGGCAGAAAAAAAAGAACGATGAATTCCAGGTAAAACTGGAAGAAGAAAAAAAACGCCTGCAACTATCGCTTGAAGAAAATATCCGTAAAAACATTACTGGTGACTTTGAAAACAAACTCCGTTTGCTTGAACAGAACAATAAAGAGAACGAAGAAAAACTAAAACAGTCCAGGCAAAAAGAACTTGAGTTCCTCCAAAAAGAACAAGCCCTGAAAAATAAAGAAGCAGAAATAGCTATTACCGTACAGAAACAATTGCAGCAGGAAAGAGAAAAACTGTCTGAAGACATTCGTAAGATAGAAGAACAAAAAGTAGCCGCAAAGGATTCCGAACACCAGTTAAGGGTTAAAGAGCTGGAAAAGCAACTGGATGATCAGAAAAGACTCGCGGAAGAAATGCGCCGTAAAGCAGAACAAGGCTCGATGCAGTTACAAGGCGAGGTCCAGGAACTGGCCCTTGAAGAAATGCTTCGCTCTACTTTTCCTTTTGATGAGATCACTGAAGTAAGCAAAGGTGTACGTGGTGCCGATTGCATCCAGGCCGTCCGTAATAATATAGGACAGGAATGCGGCAGGATCATTTATGAAAGCAAAAGAACAAATGCTTTTACAGCAGAATGGATCGAAAAACTTAAAGCCGATATGCGCAGCCTCGGTGCGGATATTGCCGTCATCGTCACGAAAACAATGCCGAAAGAAATGGATTCCTTTGGTATAAAAGATGGTGTGTGGATATGCACCTTCTCAGAAGTAAGGGCATTGACCGCTGTACTGCGTGATGGCGTGATCCGTGTATTCAATGCAGCTAAAAGCCAGGAGAATAGAGGAGATAAGATGCACCTGTTGTATGATTATTTAACAAGTCCTGAATTTTCCGGGCAATGGCAGGCGATCCGGGAAGGGTTCATGAGCATGAAACTGTCCATCCAACGAGAACGGGATGCCATGGAAAAGCTCTGGAAAGCCCGGGAGAAGCAACTGGAAAAAGTTTTGCTCAGCGCTGCACATGTCAGGGGATCCATCGAAGGCATCTCCGGCCAGGATGTTGACCTGAACTTGCTTGGCAACGATACCGGGGAAGGCGAAGAGGCCTGAGTGCCTGAATTATTTGCAAAATGATCAGAAACTTTAAACAAAAAACTGCTTCCCTCATCCAGTTGTTCCGTCATCCTGAAATAAAACAGATCAGCGATGAAGCACTCACCTATATTCAGCCCGATGCTTTACTCGCAATAAAAAAAACGGTAAAAAGAATTGAAGAAGAAAAAATCGCCGGGCTCTTTATTGAAGCGGGTTGTGCGCTGGGTGGCAGCGCTATCCTGATCGGTCTTACCAAGAAAAAAGAAAGGAATTTTTTTGTTTATGATGTCTTTGATATAATACCTCCTCCTTCCGAAAAAGATGGCGCTGATGTGATCAAACGCTATGAGGAGATCAAGGCTGGCACCTCAAAGGGGATCAATAATAATATTTATTATGGCTATGAAAAGGACCTGAAAGAAAAAGTGATCCAGAATATGAATCGCTATGGGCTTGGACATACAGACGATCATGTTCACCTCGTAGAAGGGCTTTACCAGGATACGCTTAAAATAAATGAGCCGGTGGCATTTGCTCATATCGACTGCGATTGGTACGAGTCAGTAATGACCTGTCTGGTGCAGGTTGTCCCGCATTTATCTGCCGGCGCTACCATGATCATTGATGACTATTACTGGTGGTCAGGTTGCAGAACGGCTACGGATGAATATTTTGCCGGGAAAAAACATCAGTTCCTAATCAGGAAAGTGGCGGGGAAATTACACGTGACTAAAAAGAAATAAACTTACGAATGGACCCAGGCGAGTACCAGTTCATCAAATTGTTCATAATGTACACTCAGTTCGGCGGATGTTTTCCTGAATGAACAGCTGATTATTTTAGCATGTTTATCCTGCTCCAATAAGATCATATCGCGGCGGAAATCCACCTCGCCAGCGCCATACCATTTGAATACCGCTTCCTTGACCGACCATAAAAGCGTCGGCTCCCCATATTTACCGGCCAGGCTGCTGGGATCAGGCATGACGAGATTAAATGTTCCCTGTTCTTCAGCACTGATGAATTTGTGCATGATCTTCCCGATCTTTTCGACCGGAATTTCTATATCGATACCTACCCTTTCGGTACTGCTTACAATGGCTGCCGCATAATCGCCGCAATGAGAAATGGAAAAATGGTACTGTTCATCAGGCAGGTAGGGTTTGCGGGTATCGGCGATCTCGATAAGGTGATAGGGAAAATCCGGGTAAAGGTATTGAAGCAGGAATCGCCCCGCCAGGTGCTGGAGCCGCTTGTGCGGATGCGTCACATCCCGGTGCTGGGGTACGTTATTTTTAAAAAACTCTTCTGTTTCTTCGATCTTCCATATACCCAGCCGGGTGTTTTCGCTGATCTGGTGTTGAAAAAAAACAGGCACGTTTCGGATTTAAGATTAAATATTTGGTATTGAATATTGAGGATTTTAGATTTATACTTGCAAAAGTATTTAATATTTAAGAGGAAGATTGAATATTGTATATAAACAGTTAAAAAAACAGCATGATCTTATCGGATACGAGAATTCTTGAAGAAGTAGAAAAGGGCACGATCAAAATTGTACCCTATGACCGGGAATGCCTGGGGAGTAATTCCTATGATGTGCATCTCGGAAAAACACTGGCTACGTATAAAGAACATATCCTCGACGCTAAAAAACACAATACCATCGAGCATTTCGAGATCCCCGAGGAAGGCTTTGTGCTCTACCCGCATATTTTTTATCTTGGGGTAACAGCAGAATATACCGAGACGCATGCCCATGTGCCTTTCCTGGAAGGCAAGTCCTCCACCGGTCGCCTTGGTATCGATATCCATGCTACGGCAGGAAAAGGCGATGTGGGTTTTTGCGGTAACTGGACCCTGGAGATATCGGTAAAACAACCCGTAAAAGTTTATAAGGGAATGCCGATCGGCCAGCTCATCTATTTCCCCGTGGAAGGACCGATCGAGATCTCCTATGACAAGAAGAAAAACTCCAAATACAGCAACCAGCCTGATAAGCCTGTGGAGAGTATGATGTGGAAGAACAAGTTCTAGCTGTTAGCAGATAGCCATTAGCTCTTAGCCGTTAGCCGCTAGCCATTGACTCTTATTTAAATTGGATGAAACCTACGCCAGCTATATTCCTATAGCTATAATTTTCACATTTATCACACTTCCACATTTCCACATTTTTCTAAAGAGCGTCTGTTCCAAACTTCTTATAATAAGCGATTAGCCAGGCTACCACTTCATTATAACTCCTTTTTCCTGCCGGCTGGTTATTGGCTTTCAGAAAATGTCCGTAACCCCACATCACAATAGGCTCGATTGGGTTCTTGTAGCGACGATAAAAACTCCTGAATTCTTTCTGATCTTTTATCACTTGCGGATGCACCGTTTGCTGGAAAGTTCTTGCCCTTGCCGTATCACGGCGGAACATCTCTCCCACCGAATAATTATACATATCATAGTAAACAGAATACCGGAAAACATTGGAAGGATAATAACGGCAGGCCAGGTAACCAACAAAATTGGCTTCGTTCTCTTTTCCATACCCGAGCTGGTGCGCCATTTCATGCGTGGTGACATAAGGTTCAAGAAAACGTGGTACGGTTGTATTTACCTGTCCTTCCCCGGAGAAAGGATTGTAATAACCCTGGAACCCAAGATAATTCCCGAGATAACTGAACAGGGAAGGCTTTATCGATCTTGGTTTATAGGTAAGAAAGGAATAGGTTTTTGACACCTCGCTGAAAGCTTCCACGGCATGGTTGAACAACCTGCTCTTTTTGTTAAATGAATCCCGTTGTGCTTCCGTAACAAACCCCGCATAGTAATTCACGCGGCTTTGGATAACAGTTGTCAGCGTGTCGAGATCCGCCTGTGAATATTGTTTTACATTCAGGTCAAGCTGGTAAGCGATACCACGGCGGTTATAATTCAATCCCCATAACAAATTAAAAAAAACATATAGGAACAAAAGGATAAAGATCCCCTGCTGTAACGCGGCAACGAAATACCCCCTGTTCAGTTTTTTCCTGAATAGTAACCGGAAAAACTTGAACACTTTGTAAAGAACGACCAGTATGATGAATGCATAGAAAAGATCGCCGATGCTGAAAGGAAGCCAGCCAAACAGGAAACGCTGGATCCTTGAGATCAAGAGATAAACACCCTGGCTGTAGTTCCGTTCTACCCATCCGGGGTACCAGGAAACCCATTTGATCAGGATCGTCAGGACAATAAGAAGAACCCAGCTCCAGCTTTTCATCAACCGGCCAAACAACCGGGATATAAATTGTTGCAAACTTTCAAATTTTAAGTATCTTCAAAATCAGCTTGTTAGGACGGTAAAAGCCATCAAAAATAATCTAAAATCAGGCCTAAATTATCCGTTTATTCCCCTACCTTTGCACACTCTTTAAAAAGTTGACAAATGAGCCGTCGCCGGGAGTTTGAGATAGCTTTTGTAGGGTTGAAACCCGGGGTTCATGAGTATAACTATTCTATCAGTGAAAAGTTCTTTGAGGCATTCCAGCAGCAGGATTTCCGCAATTGCAAAGCCAATGTAAAATTATTACTCGACAGGAAGAGTGGTTTTATGTTGCTTAAATTCGAGATCGGGGGTTCCCTGGAAGTTACCTGCGACCGCTGCAATAATAACCTGCCCCTCGACTTGTGGGACGAGTTCAGTATCACCGTGAAAATGGTGGAGGACCCGGAACTGATGAACGAGCAGGAAGACGACCCGGATATGTACTATATCTCACAAAGCGACAGCCATGTGGATGTAGCCAACTGGATCTATGAATTCATCAATCTCAGCATCCCCTTCCAAAAGGTCTGTGATTTTGAAAGGATGGATGGCCCGAATTGCAATGCCTCGGCGCTGGATATGCTGAAAAAACTGGAACCCGAAGAGAACAAAATAAAAGAAAACCCGATCTGGAAAGGATTGGAAAAATTTAAAGACCTGGAATAGACCTTCGTCAAGCTAAGGCTGACAAAGGATTGGAAAAATTAAAGACCTCGAAAGTGAATAGTTGTTGACCATTCACGATTGACAAACGATATTTAATATTTGAGTTATGCCAAATCCCAAACGCAGACATAGTCAGCAAAGAAGTGCAAAACGCAGAACGCACTATAAAGCTACTGCTGCTACATTAACAACCGACAGCACCACTGGCGAAACCCATATTCGTCACCGTGCCCATGTAAGTGAAGGAAAACTGTACTACAAAGGTAAAGTGGTAGCGGAAAAAGCACCCTTAAGGGCCCAATAGAACTGGTGCAGCCGGCAGTTTTTTAATTCCAAATCCCTGCCCGCCCCTGAAAGGCGGGCATTTGACTAAATTGTCATTATGGAATTTGGTCCCGATGGCTATCGGAATTGTTGTTTAGTCAAATGCGCCCGTAAGAATTTTATTTCAGGATCCACATGAACATAGGCATAGATATGATGGGTGGCGATTATGCCCCGCTGGAAGCAGTGAAGGGCGTAGGTCTTTACCTGTCCGGTCATAATATTCCCGCCAACCTTTTCCTGATCGGCAATAAAGCAGCAACAGATCAATTGCTTACAGAACAGTCGGTCTCCCCTGAACATACCCGGGTGATCCATGCGGAACAGGTGATCGGAATGCACGAACACCCTACCAAAGCATTAAAAGAAAAACAGGATTCATCCATCGCAATCGGTTTCCATTTGCTTGCGACGGGCAAGATCGATGCCTTTATCAGCGCAGGGAATACCGGTGCTATGCTGGTTGGCGCTCTATTCAGTATTAAAGCCCTGGAAGGAGTTATCCGGCCAACCATCTCCAGTATCGTCCCAAAAGTGGATGGCGGGACTGGATTATTGCTGGATGTGGGATTGAATGCTGATTGTAAACCCGAACAGCTGAACCAGTTTGCAATCATGGGTTCGGTATATGCCAAACTCATCCTTGGGATCAATGATCCAAAAGTTGGGCTCATCAACGTTGGCGAAGAAGAAGGCAAAGGCAACCAGCTGGCACAAGCCACTTATCCTCTGCTAAAAGCGAACAAGCATATCAATTTCGTGGGTAATATCGAAGGCCGGGACGTGCTGATGCAAAAAGCGGATGTAATGGTCTGCGAAGGATTCACCGGTAATATTATCCTGAAACTGGCAGAATCCTTATTCGGGATCAGCCAGCAAAAAAAAGTAAAAGACGAATATTTTGAGCGCTTCAACTTTGAAAATTACGGAGGTACTCCTGTCCTGGGGGTAGCCAAACCGGTGATCATCGGTCATGGTATTTCCGGCGCCAAGGCCTTTATGAATATGATCCATCTCGCGCAGCTGATGATCGAAAAAGATGTCATGCAAAAGATGAAGGAAGAACTCTCCTGATTTTATCCCCAGCTGTTAATATACCGCTTTTAGGGTATAGCCATGCTCTTTAGGTGAATTAACTTTGATGTAAAGCACCGGGCCTTGAGATCACTTGCAACCACCATTGTATTCACCTTTTATTCCCTGGCACTTGCCGCGCAACCTGCGGGCGATGCAGTCATGGTCAGCAAACCCCTGTTCATCCCAGTAGAAAAAACGATCTTTTACCGGCTCGGTGACCGCGATATACAACTGAAGATATCGCAGTACGGGAACGTAAAGGATATTGTCTGTATCAACCTGCATGATAACGAAACCACTTCTGTGCAGGCTGCCAGGGCGGTGCTTGAAGAAAAAGGCGGCACCCTTATCAAAATCGAGAATAAGCAGCAGCGTATTATCCGTTTTCGTTTAAGAGGAGTTGTATACTCCTTTGATCCAAACAGGATATTTTCCCGGACTGGAATTGAACAAACTTTAATAGATAACAGGAGAACCAGCAGAGAAGCGATCGGGGCCATCGAAAAATTCGCCCAACGGATGCTTGACCTGATCCCGACCAACCATTCCTGTATCATCGCACTGCATAATAATACGGAAGAGGCTTTCTCTGTGAAAAGTTATCTCCCCGGAAGCGACCGCCAATTTGATGCCCGGGCGGTATATAAAGACAGTTTGCAGGATGTGGATGATATCGCCTTCACAACCGATAGCCTGCTTTACCAACGGATGGCCGATCAGCGGTACAACAGTATCTGGCAAGACAACCAACGGGCTAAAAGAGACGGATCACTGAGCATTTATTGTGGCGAAAGGAGTATGCGATATATCAATATAGAGACCCAGCATGGCCGGGTGAACCAGTATATTGAAATGTTGGAGAAATTGCTGGAGATACTCGCACTTGAAAACAAAAGATCCCCCGATTTACTGGAGGATCCTTAGTGATCCCGCTGGGCCTTTGGCAAGCCAAAAGAACTTTATCTATTCTTATCCTTCATTACTATTGGTTGTTGATTTTAAACATTTAACAACAATGCTTCTGCATTTCCCTCACTATCTTATACTGAATTTGGCAGTACAGAAAGACTTAGAAAATTCTTCACAACGCATCCGGGCACGCTCCATTACACGCCTCTTATTCCTCTCGGTGAGCCATTTCTTCCAGAGGTTGGTAAGGGTTATCACGTAGATTGTGAAAAGACCTAAGGGTTTTTGCAATTGAATTCCATAGTATTATTAATATTTAGCAGTTATTTTCCCAAAAACTAATTTGTATTAAAAATCATGAGACTTCGCTGGTTCTGTACATTTAAAATTAAAAAAAGCTATTACCAGCTTTATCAAGTGGTGACATCCTTATCTGATGTTGTAAATTAAAAAATTCCGTCTTATGAAAATCCAGCAAAAGAAGTATTCTACACCAGGTGGTTGGGAGACCCTAAGTACAAATCCTTTTGACACAGACTCCTGCAATCTGGTGCTTGCCTTTGGCAGCACATCCCTTTTAGAAAATCCGGCTGTTTATGGACAGATCAGGGAGAATTATCCCAATGCCGGCATTGTAATGAATTCTACAGCAGGGGAAATCTATGATATACAGGTGAATGATGATACTATTTCGCTTACTGCTGTTTGTTTCGAAAGAACCGGAATAAAAACCGTTGCAGTTCAGATTTCTGATGTACAGAATAGCCGTGAAGCAGGTAAATCTCTGGCCCTATCATTAAAAAAAGAGAATCTGAAAAATGTAATTGTTATTTCAGACGGCCAGAAGGTGAATGGATCTGAACTCGTAGAGGGTTTAAAGGAAGGTTTACCTACAGAAGTTATTATTACAGGTGGCCTTGCCGGAGATGGCTCAAGGTTTAAAAAAACGCTGGTTGGCCTCGACGAATCACCGGTTCAAGGAAGAATAGTGGCTATTGGTTTTTATGGCGATAACCTGTTGGTGAGTTATGGCAGTGTCGGGGGCTGGGATTCTTTCGGGCCCGAACGACTAATAACAAAGTCAGGTGAAAATATTTTATATGAGCTTGACGGTAAACCGGCTTTGGATATCTATAAAATGTATCTTGGCGAATATGCATCTGAACTTCCGGGTTCTGGATTATTATTTCCGCTGAGCATCCGGAAAACTGATTCGGATGAATCGGTTGTAAGAACAATACTCGGTATAAATGAAGAAGAAAAGAGTTTAACATTTGCAGGCAATATGCCAGAAGGTGCTTACGCCAGGTTAATGAAGGCCAATTTTGACAGGTTGATTGAAGGAGCTTCTAATGCGGCTCAGAACAGTGTAAACGGAAGTACTGATAAGCCGGAGTTGGCCATATTAATCAGTTGTGTAGGAAGAAAGCTTGTTTTAGATCAGCGGATAGAAGAAGAGGTGGAGGTAGTGAGGGCTATGTATGGAAATAATACAGCCATCACAGGCTTTTATTCCTACGGTGAAATTTCCCCTACCACAGGTTTTATGAATTGTCAGCTGCATAACCAGACAATGACCATTACTACATTCTCAGAACGATGAATAAGTTATTAGCAAGGCAGATACATAAACATTTCAGTGAAACTGATGATACCCCTGACAGCTTCAAGAAGCTTTTAGAGGTAATCAGCGAATCTTATGACCATTATGAAAAAGATCGTAAACTGATTGAACGTTCTATTGAATTAAGTTCAAACGAAATGATTGAACTGAATGCTGAACTCAGGAAAGAAAAAGAGGAATTGAAAAAAGCACATAAAGAGTTGAAAATACTCTTTGAAAATATAGATGAGGTTTTGTTTTCGGTGGATATGGTTTCCTATAAACTGTTACAGATGTCGGCCGGTTGCGTGAAAATATATGGTTATACATTGGAGGAGTTTTTAGATGACAGGGAACTATGGAAAAAAGTTATTCATCCCGATGACAGTTACCAGATTAAACAGCAGTTTAATGACCTCCGGGAAGGCAGGTCTGTATTTAATCAATATCGTATTATACATAAGGACAAAAGCATCAGATGGATTGAAAATAAAGTGATGCCTACCCTCGATAAAAATGGCTGGATAATTCGAATAGACGGTGTAACCAGTGATATTACCAGCCGCAAAATGGCAGAGATTGAATTGGAAAAATCATTTTCAATAATTGAAGCAGCTTTAGAATCAACTGCCGATGGCATATTAGTGGTAGATAGCAACAACAAAATAACCAGGTTTAATAATAAGTTCCTGGAATTATGGCAAATGCCCCGGGAAATTCTGGACTCCATGGAAGCCAAAATCTCTATTGAATTTGTACGCAACCAACTTGTGGACCCGGATGCATTTGTTGCAAGGGTACAACAACTTTACAATAGTGAGGAAGAAATGGATTTTGATCTTGTTCATTTTAAAGACGGGCGGGTTCTTGAGTGTTATTCACAACCACAATTGATCAATAAAAAATATGTGGGTCGTGTCTGGAGTTTTCGTGATGTGACTGAACGTAAAAAAGCCGAAGAAAGGATTAAAGACAGCGAAGAAAAAAGAAGGCTGATAATGAGCGGAGCTTTAGATGCAATCATCTGCATCGACAGCAATGAAACTATTACTTTCTGGAATCCCCAGGCAGAAGTCATATTTGGATGGAAAGAAGCGGAAGTGATGGGACAGCAGCTATCTGAACTGATTGTACCTGAACCGATGCGCAGGTATCATACTGAGGGGATAAAACGTTATCTTGAAACAGGTGTAGGAAAAGCCCTCAATGTATTATTGGAATTAAAAGCCATCAGGCGAACTGGCGAAGAATTTCCAATTGAACTAACCGTATTACCAATAAAACAGGAGGGCGTAGAAGTGTTCTTTTGTGCTTTTATACGGGATATTACCGAACGTAAGAAGGCAGAGGAAAGCATCCGTCAATCCCATGAACGTTTTGAAAAAGTTACCGAGGCTACCAATGATGCTATTTGGGAATGGGATTTTGAAACCGGCAAAATATGGGCCAATGAAATACACCAGCATCTTTATGGATTAACGCTGGCAGATCTGGTGCCAACTGTAGATATTTGGAAAGAACATATTCATCCGGAAGACAGAGATGCTATTGTTGCTTTGCAAAACAAGAATCTTGATTCTGATAAAAATATATTCATTTCTGAATATCGCTTCAGGGATCCTAATAATGAATATAGAAACATTTATGACCGCTGTTATATAAAAAGGAATAAAGAAGGAAATCCTGTCAGCATGATTGGCAGTATGATGGATATAACAGAACTAAAAAGAGCAGAACAGTTACTGGCAGAAAGAGAGCGGCATTTATATACCATTTTACAAACCGAACCTGAATGTATAAAATTGCTTGGGCCCAAAGGTGAATTACTTGACATGAACCCTGCCGGCCTTGCAATGCTTGAAGCTGACAGTCTGGAACAGGTTTTAGGACATCCCGTTCAGGAATTCATAACTCCCAAATACAGGATAGCCTTTGCCAAATTGATCAAAGAAGTTTTCAAAGGCAATAACGGCAAATTGGAATTTGAAGTTATAGGATTAAAAGGAGCACGTCGCTTTTTAGAAACCCATGCCGTTCCTCTAAAAAATGCGGAAGGAAAAATTATTTCCCTCTTAGGCGTAACCCGTGATATTACTGAGCGAAAAAAAGCAGATGAAATCATCCGCCAATCCAATGAACGTTTTGAAAAAGTTACTGAGGCTACCAATGATGCTATTTGGGACTGGGATATTGTAAATGATAACCTTTATCGTGGCAATGGTTTTAATACACTGTTTGGCTATGAAGTAAATAAAAACATACAGGCAGCTAATTTCTGGCAAGAAAAATTTCATTCTGAAGACTTACTCCTGATAAAAGAAAGCCTGGAAAAAGTAATTGAAGACCCTAACGCAACACATTGGCAACAAGAGTACCGGATCATAAAAAATACGGGTAAAACTGCAGCCGTTATAGATAGGGGGATAATCATTCGTAGTCGTACCGGTAAAGCAATTCGTATGGTTGGTGCTATGACGGATATTACTTACCGCAAGGAATATGAAGATTCTCTTAAACAACTCAATGAAACATTAGAGCAAAATGCACAAGAGCTGGTCATTTCCAATAAAGAACTGGAGCAATTTGCTTATGTTGCTTCGCATGACCTGCAGGAACCATTGCGGATGGTGACAAGTTTTCTTACACAGTTAGAAAAAAAATACGGGGCAGTACTTGATGATAAAGGTAAAACGTATATTGACTTTGCAGTTGACGGGGCCAGGCGGATGCGGCAGATTATTTTAGACCTGCTTGACTATTCCAGGGCAGGCCGTTCAATGGATGATATGGAGAATATTGACTTGCGTGAAGTGATTGAAGAGATAGGGATTTTATTCAGGAAGGACATTGAGGAAAAGAAAGCATCAATTACTTTTAATGAACTACCGGTTTTGTTTGGCTACAGTTCTCCCTTACGTCAGATTTTTAGAAACCTGATTGGCAATGCTTTGAAATACAGCAGAGACGATACTCCTGCCCAAATTATAATTACCACGAATGAGTTAACCCACCATTGGCAATTCTCAATAGCCGATAACGGTATAGGTATAGATAAAGAATATTTCGACAGGATATTTGTTATTTTTCAACGGCTTCATACTAAAGATGAATATTCGGGAACAGGTATGGGCCTTGCTATAACCAAAAAAATTATCGAAAGTATGGGTGGCAAAATCTGGGTTTCATCTGAAAAAGGGAAAGGAAGCGTTTTTTATTTTACCATACAAAAAAAAACATCTTAAAATAAATTCTATAGAAGCCATTCATATACTATTAGTAGTAGAAGACAACGAGGGCGATATACACCTTACAAAGGAAGCCCTTAAAGAAGTGGAGTTCCCAAAAAAATCCTACAGTAATCTAATGATTTACAATGGTTGATTTAGTTGGTGAATGCCTGGGCTATAGTCCTTCAATTTATTTAGTTGATACGCCCCCTATCCCATCCCCAAAAGCAAAAACCCATGCCAGAGTTAATACTGACAAGGCTCTAGAAATTAGCCGTGATCCCGCTGAGCCTTCCCGCCTTTTGGCGGGATAAACTTCTCGTCCACTATATTCAATGAAAAAACCCGGCTATTCGCCAGGTTTTTATCGTGATCCCGCTGGGCCTTCCCGCCTTTTGGCGGGATAAACTTCTCGTCCACTACATTCAATGAAAAAACCCGGCTATTCGCCAGGTTTTTATCGTGATCCCGCTGGGCCTTCCCGCCTTTCGGCGGGATAAACTTCTCGTCCACTA
>JBDSPR010000030.1:0-48756 GCA_039930245.1 Chitinophagaceae bacterium
GTCGGAATTAATTTCATCGTCAGCCCATCTATTCCTCACTTCGTTCGGAATGACAAAGAGTATCATAATTCAAACTGACCCACTACCTAATTTCAGCAGGACAACTGTTACGGGCACTGGTTTACTAAAGGCAGCCAATCCTGTCGATTGATTGTTGGAAGGTCCGGAGTTTCCGGTATATTTATAAAACAATAAGAATCATGAAACTATTATTTCTTTTCCTGCTGGCAATTCTCTTCACACTTACTGTGTCATCCCAAATATTTAAAAAAGAGGATAGAGTAGAAGTGGATCCTTTATTATCTGATTCACTCGGAAATAATTGGAAGAAGGCAACCGTTTTGGATTTCGATTCTGTACGGAATATGTATATAGTAAAATTGTCAGAAGGAGACAAAATGACCATTCCTTCAAAAAATCCCGAAAAATGGATACGACCGGTTGTAGACAAACAGACGATAAATAAATATGGTCCGGGAGCACGATTTGCTTACGAAAAGCGAATGAATGCGATGAAAACTATTAAATGTGGCGGTTCAGAACTCGCTGTAAAAAGGAACATCAAGTCAATGATGGCAAGTTATTATAAAGATTACCCCTATATCTCAGTAGATTTTACATCCTTCAAGGGTCAAAATGGTTATGATGATAAAAAATACAAAGGCCAGCAGGTCTATCCCTATAAAATCGAAATGCTTGTGCACCTGAAGCGCACACTGATTATGGGGGGCAGGGAATTTACGGAATACCAAACCTGGGAATTTGATCGTGTCTACGAATATGCTAGCCGGCCGGGGAAGACCTGTGAGTTTTATGCTGTTCCTTCATCTGATGCAAAATTGATTTCAAGAAGATGGTACTAGCGTTAACTTAGTGACCGATCACGCCTTTGCTCTTTTGCCTGGCCAATAGTTAGCCATATTTCGTGCAGACACACTTCATCAGGCAAAAAGGGGTTATGTTTAATTTCTCTCCCTTAAAACGCAGATTTTCAATTATTTAGCACAATGCTAATTCTTTGTAGAAAGGATAAGACAAAGTTCGCAAAGCTTTTTTCGAATCCAACCATTTAAATTCCTTTGTCATCCATATCCTATCCACCTGCTCAAAAGCTCTTTTTCTCCGATTTTTTGTAATTTCCTCATCTCTTAATTTCTCCCTGTTATGACTAAAACCTTATTTATGAAAAAATTGTTTTTTACTTTTCCTGTCCTGCTTGTTTCATTTGCTGGTTTTGCGAAAAATAAAAAGCTGGCTGATGACCCAGCCAGGTCCGCCGTAGAAGGAAATATGTATTTTTCCAACCAGCCCTTCGGGAGTTCTAATTCAAACAGCAAGACTTCTTTTACCTCCTCGGAATACATTTATGGACGGGTAGAGATCCCTTCCGGTACTATCAAAGAAGCTTTCAAGATCAAAGAAGATGACAGGACTTATCCTTACCTGCAATGCGAGGTGACCATCTTTAAAGGTGAAAAACAGGTTCACAGTGATAAATACTACCTCCTCGTTAAAGATGAGTTCAAGAGTAGCAGCACCCTTGATTTCGACATTTTGCCTGAAGGGCCAAAAGCAATCACACTTTATTCCTTGGTGAATAATTTTTCCGCCGGGTTAGGGCATTTCCCTTTGTCTTCTGGAATTGGATATGCGCAGTTACCCGATGGACAATATAAAATACGCATTAAGTTTTTCACCGAGACAGTTAACGTCTATGGTTCTTTGCAAGACGAAGAAAAATGGCCCACACTGGAAGGAGAATTCGATTTTAAATTCAGTGAGGATGATGTACCAAGGATCCGAGAGAACGCAAGAATTGGATCCGATCTCGCCGAAGAAAATGCTTTTCGGTACGACAAAATGCCATGGATTTTTTCAAATCCCGGTAAGCTGACTGATCCCAACGCCACTACCGCCAAGATTGCCGCGATCCTGAAAAGAGATCTACCTCAACGGCAGATTATCAAATGGGTAGCGGAAACGTATAACGGACCGTACTGGCATATTGCAACAGATGATTATGGTCTTCCCAAGTACAAATATCTTAACCCCCATATCTGGATGGCTTATAAACGGGGTGGAAAATGTTATATCGGCTACGTAACACTTCGACAGGTTTACTCCGGTGGTGGCACCTATGGTCCGCTGGCGGTTGCCTATACTTCGACCAGCGAGGATAAAGGGATCGATTGTATAAAAGTTAAATGATCGTCATTTTAAGAAGTTGAAAACAGGGGCCTGGAAATAATATTCCGGGCCCTATTTATTTGCTCCAGCCACTCGTCATAAATACTTTCTGTGAATGCTTCTGCTTCCTGGCGCCCCGATAGCTACGGGGGATAGGAGATTGGTGATATTGAAACAGCTTACTGAAGCAAAGTAAAAGCCCCCCATGCATTTACAGGGAAAATTTTACAGAATTTTGATTGTGTCTGCTTTAATGCTTCCCCGGCAGAAACACCTTTAAAATATACCTGGTAAAAGTATTGCATAAAAGCGGATGTTTCTTTATCCGGAACTTCCCACAAAGCAATAAGAATATCATTGGCGCCGGCAATTTTCAATGCCCTTTGTATGCCCGTAACACCCACATTATTTGTAATATCTCCCAGTGCGGTTTCGCAAGCACTTAAGGTAACAAGCCTGCAGTTACTAAAATCATAACTCGACAGCTCGTATCCATGAATAATGCCTTCATAGCCTTGAACAAAAATGGAATCGCTGTAGCTTTTATTGGCCCCTGTCGCCAGAATACCACTTCTGAGGTCAGGGTTTCCAAGTACAAAGGGGCTGGCAAAAGAAGGAGTATAATAATTGCCAGTTTCTGCCGCCGTAAAATAAAAACCATGCGAAGCGATATGAATAACATCATAGGAAGAAGCGGTATTCAACAGGGTATCTGTAAATTCATCTTCCACCGCCAGCTTTATCTTCCAGTTGTTGCTTATTCCGGTAGTATCAATATTATTTATTTCTGATAAAGTTCCTTTCAATTTACTCCAAACAATCCCGGGCCTGAACAATCGCTTTTCACCGCCGTTATCTTGTCCATAATCTATATTGCCTATTAACAGGGCTTTGCCCGGCAGGGTTTTACCTGCAATGGTATTCTCTTTTGCAAAACTGTGTGTAAGCTGTTGTAAACTAAACCGGTTAAACAAAAATTTATCATCCAAAATCAGTGAAGCAAAAGAAACACGGTGAAGATAGCCGTCAGGAATAAAGGATAATTTCTTTTTATCTTTGATCTGGTTGCGAAGCTTTGTAAATATCAATGCAGACAATTTATCTTTTTCTCCCGGTTCAATGGCTATCCGCTGCTTTGACGTGGTTTCCTTTTTCGGCCTGATAGATAGTCCCCGTTTAGATCCTGATAAACTTGCCAGCTGCCGCGAATTGCGCTGGTCAGATAAAATTGCCAGTAGCTGCTTTTCACTAAACACATAATGTATGGTAGTACCGCTTATTGTTGTTACATACGCCATATAATGCTGCAGGGAATCGCGCAGCAAATCTTTATAAACAATAAACTCTACCAGCACTTCATCCTGTTGGAAAGATGCCGATTTGGTATTGGTTAACTCATTTCCTGCTATTTTCTCGCCCAGGATTTTGTTATTGATAAGGCGTTGGTAAAGAACAGCAGCGTCGATAGCTGGCTTAGACCCGGGAGAGTAAAATTCAGAAGCTATTTGTGCACGATGAATACTTTTATATACGGCTGGCAGGTTTTTTAAGTCGTCATTGTTGCTGCCTTCCCGGTATACCTGTATTTCTGCAAGTGACCGCTTTAATAGCTTTGATTGCAGCAGCATCTCGTTCATTAAAGGGCTCTTTTTGTCGTAGTGCCCGTTGGCAAGCATAGTATGATAAAAAGTAAAGTAGGGGAGTAAAAAATCCCGGTACACCTGCAGCCGCTCATCCGGGTGAATGGTAAGAAATGAGGTATTAATAATTTTACCAGTCTTAGTTAAAAGACCCCTGAGCATTACCGTATCGGGCTTTTCGTGGAGTTTTAATTGAAGCGTGAGATAATGTATCCGGATATTATCTGTAACTGCATAGCTGGAGAGTACATACTTCAAAAGGTCTTTTGCTTCCGTAAACCGATTTTGTTTTGCATTCTTTAGTGACAAAGAATTTAGTATACTATAGATAAGGCTGGAATTAAGTAAGACAGAATCTTCCGGGTGCGCATCTTTTTCCTGGAGTATTTTAAGGAGGGGAGTGATATTATAGTCGTTAAGAAATCTACCCCGCTCATAATTAGCTTCAATATAAAATATCCGCCAGAAGTAAAAGTCAATCCATTCATTTATATCTGCCGGCTGCGAAGTTTCCTGCTCTTTGATCAATTTTTTGAAATGTGCGTCTAATTCAGCGTCTGTACCAATAGCCTTCAGGCAAAGCCCTTTGTAAGCTAATAAAATATCATTCTCAGCATTATTCAATATGTTATCGGCAAAGACTATCGCAGTATGATAGTCGCCATTGGTATAGCATAGCTTGGCTAACTCTTCATATGTTCTTATAAGAATAGGCCTGTATGTATCGTAGGTAGCAAAGCCACTTTCTTTTGCTTTTCCCATTGTTGTTAAAAGATTACTTACCATAAAGTCATACAGTAAATATTTATAATGCCCCCATAAACCATGGTAGCTTAGTATTTGTCCATGGCTGATTATTATATCAAATGAAATACTGGTCAACAGGAAGGCAAGACTGTCAGTATGTTTGTTACCTTCAAAAGCATATTCCCCGATCCACTTATCAATATGTAGAACATCAGCTTCCACCCTCAGGCTTTTCCTAAGGTTCTCTTTTACGCTGTCGCCACTTAGCGGGGAGTTGTATAAGTATTCTGCCAGATCCAGGTAACCGACTAATGCTGTATGGATATCCGGCGTTACTGCTATATCCTTGGTGGGCCGGGTTAACAGGTATTTTCCAAGCCGGTATGCAAATGTTGAATTTTCTTCTTCCTGCTCCAGTTCAACGGCGTAGGCAAGCACCGGTTGATTATCCCAGTAAGGATGTTTTAAATTTTTCCGGCAAAGCGAATAGACCAGGCTATCCAGTATCGGTTCCATAATACCGGAAGGATGATCAGCAAGCCATTTATTTAATTTCCCCAGCTCAACGCTGTAAATAGCAAACTGTCCCTGGGTGATTTTCTTTAACGCAGTTATGTGATTACTGAATTCCTGCGTCAATGAAAGGCAGGCGGTAAGTCTTGCCTGTTGCGCATGAAAATAGGCCGTGTAAGTTGCTTTTGTTTCTTCAAGCAGCTGGTTAACTTCCGCAACTGTTTTTGTATCACCGGGTGTTTTTTCTACCAGTTCCACAAGCTTGTCAATATCCGCATCAGTCTCCGGGTAATAGCCCGTATCCTGGCTACCAGCAATATGGTTAAGAAGCAGGCAACTGCACAGGAAGATCGCTTTAAAATAGCAGGTAAAATGTTTGTACATGACAATTAAGTGGCCGGATTAAACGGTCTTTTATAAGGTACCAGGAAAATCTTGTTGCAATTTAAATAATTAACAGCCCTGGTAGTAATATATTATCCAGCAGCAATAATCTTTGGAAACCAGCCCGTTGTTTTTATTCTCTTTTCTTGAAAATTGCAAAATTGATATCGGCCCTTACCTCAAATCCCATTTTTTTATATACTTCAATCGCACGGAGATTATCTGTTCTGACATGCAGGAAAGGAATATCTCCTTCCTGGATAATGCGCTCAGCTGCCCGGGTCGTTAAATAAGAGGCATATTTTTTCCCTGTATGATCCGGGTGGGTGCAGATCGCACTGACCTCTGTGTATCCATTTACTTTCATCCGGTCACCGGCCATAGAAACGAGTTGATCATCCTGAAAAATTCCCAGGTAATTCCCGAAATCAATTGTACGTTGATAAAAGGGACCAGGTTTTGTCATTGCCGTTAACTCCAGCATCAGGGGTATATGTTCATCACCCAGGGGCATGATCAAATTTTCCGGAACGCTCACGGGTTGAAGAACCGGGCAATGCATCTGGTAAAGGGGAATGGAGATAACGGTTTCAAGGGAATCGGGCAGGGAGATATTTTTTGTCGAGACAAAAGAAAATGTTCTGGCTGCTGGAAGCTGCTGCTCTAGTATTTCCAGGTCTTTTTCATTCCAATTTTCCAGCGCCATAAACGGTGCTACATCCGAAGGGAAATATTTAAGCAGGTCATTTCCGCGGTTGAAATGAACCTGCTTGCTGCTTAAAGCCGCCCAAACGGGATTGTCTAGTTGGTGGTTTATAGTTTGTGGTTTATTGTTGTCGTGCCAGCTAACAGCTTTCCTCAATCAAAAGGGTATTTTTTAATTAATTTTTAGTCGTTCTGTACGGCCCTGCAAATGTTTGCACAGGTTAGTTTCCTGTTGTACATAGACTTTCTCTTGCATCATGAAATTGGCCGAGGTGCTGTGCTTCATAAATTCGTTGCTTTTTTGTTTCTTAACTACTCTCTAATAGCTAATGGCTAACAGCTAAAAGCTCTTTGCTTAAAGGTATTTGAAAAACCCGAACCTTTTATTCGCTATATTTCTGTTTGATATGAATTTTCTCCTGGTCATACTTATTGTAATTGCGGTGCTGATCCTTTTATTTGCCTGGATAAAAAGGCAAAGAAAAAGGCCCGGGCCTGTCCTGGTCATTCCGGGAGCCTATAAAATAATCCTGCAAAAAGATGTGGCATTTTACCAGGCCCTGGATGAGTCAAAGAAGCAGGAATTTGAAACCCGGCTGATGCATTTTTTGGCTACTACCCGTATCACGGGTGTGAAAACGGAAGTGGAAGAAAAGGATAAAGTCTATATCGGTGCCAGCGCGATCATTCCCATTTTTGGTTTTCCCGGCTGGGAATACACCAACCTCAATGAAGTGTTGCTTTATCCTGATTCGTTCAATCATGATTTTGAACAAACGGGAAACGACCGAAGCATACTGGGAATGGTGGGAGATGGCCCATATAACAGGGTGATGATCTTGTCGCGGAACGAACTGCAGCAGGCTTTTATCAATAAGAGCAGTAAGAGTAATACGGCCCTGCATGAATTCGTACACCTGGTCGATAAAACGGATGGAAGCGTGGATGGAGTACCTGAATTCTTTACCGACCGGAAATATATATTGCCCTGGCTGCAACTGATGCGGGAGGAAATAAAAAAGATCCTGGCGGACCGTTCCGATATTAATCCCTACGGCGCTACCAATGAAGCAGAGTTTTTCGCGGTAGTATCCGAATATTTTTTTGAACGTCCCGATCTTTTGCAAAGCAAGCATCCCGAACTCTACGAACTGCTGGCGCAATTGTTTCACCAGCGTCCTGCCAAGTAAACCGGTTACAGGTTTTCCAGTATATCCCGGTAACCCCGGCCAATAGGAATGGAGATGCCGTTCATGTCTACCGATTCAGCGGTATAGGAGTCGATCCTGCTGAGTGAGACGATAAAGGAACGGTGTATGCGTTTGAAAAGGGTGGGAGGTAACAGTTCTTCTACTTCGTGTGTGCTCATCTTGGAGATGAATTCTTTTTTCCCGGTGACGATCTTGATGTACTCACGCTGACTTTCGATGTAGAGAATTTCGGAGAACAGGATCTTTACTTTCTTTTTCTGTACGTTCAGGAAAATAAAATCTTTGCTGTCCTTGCTTCCCACTGGTAGTAATGGTTCTTTTGAACCCGTTTTTACTTTTGTTACAGCAACCAGGAAGCGTTCAAATTCAATTGGCTTTAGCAAGTAATCGGTCACATTTAAATCAAATCCTTCCACGGCATACTGGTGATAGGCGGTGGTAATGATCACCGCTGGTGGATGGGTCAACATTTTTAAAAAAGCCATCCCTTTTAATTTGGGAAGATGGATATCGAGAAAAATCAGATCAGTGTTGTTCTCCCGCAGCCATTCTGTTGCAAGTATCGCATCTTTAAAAGATACCTGTAATTCCAGGAAAGGAACCTGTGAAATATAATCCACCAGTACTTTCGCGGCCAGTGGCTCATCTTCTACTATTATACAGCGCAGCTTAGACATGGGTTGCCAGGTTGATCTTTAAAGTTGCCGTAAAAAACGATCGCTCCTGCTTCACCATTAATTCGTAATCCGTATAAAGTAGCTCCAGTTGGCGACGGAGGTTGGAAAGCCCGATATTCTCTTTAACCATTTCTTCTTTCATTTCAGCGGAATTTTTTACAATAAATGCAAGCTGCCTTTTGTTCACGGAAAGATGAATGTCAATAAATGGTTGGCCCCTTGTTTCCGACACCCCGTGTTTGAACGCATTTTCCACCAAAGGTATCAGCAATAGTGGTGGAAGGGCCTGTTTCATGTCTTCGATATCGTGGTTAAAGTTAACCCGCAGTGAATCATCATACCGCAACTTTTCCAGGGCAATATAATCATCGATGATCTTCAACTCCTGTTCAATCGCGATATAAGCTCCACCTGCCTCGTAGAGCATAAAACGTAAGATCTTCGACAGTCGCAATATAGATTCAGGTGCCAGGTCCGATTTGTCCCTTGACAGCGAATAAATATTGTTTAAGGTGTTGAATAAAAAATGGGGGTTGGTCTGTGATTTCAGGTAATTCAGTTCGGCTGCCTGTTTTTCGATCCGCAGCTGTTGCGTGGCTTGTTTTAGTTTGATATAATTATAAAGATGTTTGATGATACCGAAAAAGAAGACCGACATGATACTGAAAGACATCTGTTCGGTAACGATATGTTCCCTGGAGGGAAAATCGCCCAGCCGCGTATAAATATGCAGTTGTATACCAATGTATCGCCAGGCATAGAGTCCCCAGGAATAGAGCATGATATGGGCCAGTATCAATAAAAAGGAAAGAAAGATTCTTTTCCGGCTGAGTCTTGGGAGAGTGTATTCGAATAGTATATAATTCAGAACAGTTACAAAGGCAACTTTCCAGGCATAATTTACGGCTCTGACTGCGAAGGTCTCCGGGTAACTGGTGAGAGCGTGGAGTAGCCATATTATCAGGAAGCTTAATCCCACCCAGCCGTAAAACCGAAATCGTTTTATATCGAGTAATTCATTCATATTGCTGTTCCGGTTATAAATGTCGGCAAATCTTTACCGTTTCATTGCGTTAACTACAGAATGGGGACTAGAGTCTACCAATCACCTTTGTAAGGCGATTAATAAAGGGCAAATTATTTTCCTGCTTTTTCTCCTTTCTTTTGCGTTAAGGCAAATGAAAGAACAGGCAATCATAATAAAAAACTTTTGAAGCCCGTTCCGATAACATCCGGGGCAAGACAAAAAGTGGAAGTAAAAAAGGCATGAGCGAACACCATTTTTCCCAAGTGATGGATATGTATATCAAGACAAAAAAGCAGATAAATTTCTACGACAGACCGATCTCCCTAAATTAAACGGAGTAAACCAGTACTGAGAGGCAATCGGTACAGGATCATTAGCAGTATTTCGCTGTTTGTTTACTACAAGGCGTCGTTTATTGACAGCAGCCCCTGGTGCTTCAGTTAATCCATTAGTCTTGCATACAAACACTCCAGACATGAAAAAAAGTACAGTAATTCTTGCAGCCATATTATTCATAGGGATCCAGGGAAGAGCCCAGTCGCAGCCCAATGCCGGGAACTGGAAAACCTGGTTCATCCAATCAGGTAAAGCTTACCGTCTGCCCGCGCCAGCTTCCTACAAAAAGGAAATTGCCGAAGTATTGTCTAAACAAAAGACCCTTGATTCCACCGGGATGCAGCAGATCCTGTTCTGGAACAACGGCGCTCCCGGTTTCCGCTGGCAGGAAATGTTGTCTAAATTATGGACAGTCGATACCGGCAGGAACGGTGCTCTTGCTTATATGTTGCTGGGCACAGCCACTTATGATGCGACCATTGCGGCCTGGGATACCAAGTATGCATACAATCGTCCCCGGCCATTTGCGGCGGACAACCGGGTAAAAGTTTTTGCCGTAAAACCGGAAAGCCCTTCTTATCCCTGCGAATATTCGGTGGCAGCCGGTGTGGCGGTCTCGATCATTTCAAAATTCTACCCGGCCATGGCGGATTCGGCGAGGCGGATGGCCATGAAACTGATGGAATCACGGATCGCTGCGGGAACTGCTTTTCCAACGGATACCAGGGATGGTTTTGAACTTGGCAAACGCATAGCGGAGAAAGAGATCGAACACACAAAAGATTTTATCAGTAAGGAAAATTGGGATGGAAAAAGACCCGAAGGACCGGCAATATTCAGCGGCAAATACGTGATGTTACCGATGGCCGGTAAAAATAAAACCGTAGTGTTGGCCAGCGGCAGCGAGTTGAGACCCGGCCCGCCTCCCGATTTTGCCAAAGACATGGAGGAGATGAAAAATTTCAAACGCACTTTGAGGTCCGATGCGAACGCATTCAATTTTGCCAGCGGTTTCGGGGATGATGTATTGCACAAAAAAATTTTAGAGTATAATCTTCATCTCGATCCACCGCGGGCTGCCCGTTTGTATGCGATCACAGCGGTAGGTGTGTATGATTGTTTCGTTGCCTGCTGGGATGCCAAGTATACCTATTGGGGAATTCGCCCGTCGCAGTATGATACCAGTTACAAACCTTTATTGATGACACCACCTTTCCCAGGTTATCCTTCAGGGCATGCCGCCATCGGCGGGGTGATGGGTGATCTCCTGTCTTATTTTTTCCCCGCTGATAAAGTATTTTTCCAGAAGCGGGCCAAAGACGGAGCCGAATCCCGTTTCCACGCAGGAATCCATTTTCGGACAGACAATGATGTGGCCCTGGTGCTGGGCAGAAATGTGGCTGCAAAGATCATTCAAAAAGTAAGAACCGATGGGGCGGATGAGGGGTTGAGGAGGAAGTAAAAGCGTTTTAGTTATAGTATATAAAGAGAAAAGGCTGACGGGAGTTGGCCTTTTTCATTACCAGAATCCCTACAGAATTATTGCCGTTATTTGCAGATAATTTATGCATGTAACGCTTCGAAATAAGCTCCTCGCCCTCTTCCTGTTACTAATGTTCCAGGCCAATGCGCAGGAACCTGGCAATAAAAATAATACAGGGATAGCGGGCAAAGTAATTGATTCGGTTTCTGCGCTACCCATCGAATATGCGACCATCACTTTGTTCTCCGAAGGAAATAAAAAACCTGTCAACGGTACCGTCACCAACGCCGATGGAAATTATAAACTTAGCGGCGTGGAGCCCGCCACGTATAAAGTCCTTATCGAATGTATCGGCTATCGTCCGTTTACTTTTAATAGTGTTACGATCAGTAAAAAGAATGGTATGACCGACCTGGGCAGTACGCAGCTTTCCAAGATCACGATAATGATGGAGAATGTGACCGTGGTGGCGAACAACAGTCTGATCCAGCATAAAATTGATAAACTGGTCTTTAATGCGGAGAAGGATATTACTTCCCAGGTGGGAGTAGCCACCGATATCCTGAAAAAGATCCCGCAGGTATCGGTTGATGTGGATGGCAATGTGGAACTCGCAGGAAGCAGGAGTATCAAATTCCTGATCAACGGGAAACCGTCTACCGCTTTTGGCAGCAGCATTGCCGATGTGCTGCAATCTATTCCGGCGAGTCAAATAAAGAGTATCGAAGTGATCACCAACCCCGGCGCAAAATACGATGCGGAAGGACTGGGAGGCATCATAAATATTATATTAAAGCAAAGCAGGGTTAAGGGCATCAACGGGAATGTTTCGCTGACGGCCGGTACGCTTAACGAGAACGGGGCCCTTAGTATCAACTACCGGAAAAACGAATTTGGACTCAATGCATTTGTAAGCGGCAATGCCCGGCGTGCCGTTACAGTAATCAATCATACAGAACGGGTGACCAATGACACGGCGGATAAGGAAAACAGTTTGCTGGTACAGGACGGGCGCAGCCGGTTCAAACGGCATGGGATGGAATCGGGTGTTGGATTTGACTGGGCCTGGAAGAAGAAAAATAACTTTACCGGTTCTTTCCGATATGGAAAGTTCGGGAGCAATGCCAGCGGCGCTAGCAGCCAGGACCAGACCGTGACCAACCAGCTCAATGGCGCTGTACTGAGCCATATCGCATTTACCAGTCATACGGATAACGAGACCGATTTCTATAGCACCGATATCAACCTGGGTTATATAAGAACATTTAAAGAAGACCAGGAACTGGAGATCTCACTCGATGCCAGTGCGGAGAAGAGTACCGGCATCGCCAGTACTTACCAGTTATGGCGACCGCAGGATTCACTGTTCTACGGGATCAATAACCGTAATCCCGGTTTGGAAAAAGAACAGGAGCTGCAGGTGGATTATACACAGCCCGTAAAAGAAGATGTGATACTTGGGGTGGGTGGCAAGATCAGCCACTTCGTGATCAACAGCAACTCCACGGTCAATAGTTTCAATCCTGTTTCGCAGGTGTACGAATACGATGCTCCCTTATCGAATTCACTTGAATACAAACAAAATGTATTCGCGGTGTACAGCGAACTGAGTTTCCCGGTCGGGAAGATCGTGGATGCCAAGATCGGCGGACGGTATGAGCGTACGGAGATCAATTCTTTTTATTCGGATGCGCAGGTCCAGGCCGGCAAGCGGGGTTATAATACCTTTGTGCCTTCCATCTTTTTCCTACACAAGATCGGGGAGAACCAAACGATCAAGCTCAGTTATTCCAAGCGGATCGAGCGGCCCGATTACGGCGACCTGAATCCTTTTGTCAATACAACAGATCCCAAAAATATCACGGCAGGCAACCCAAATCTGTTGCCCGAGATCGGGCACAGGTATGAGATGAGTTATAGCCGCAACTTCGACAAAAAAGGGTCCCTGATGCTGACAGCTTTTTATCGCGGTAACGAACACGATATCCAGCCCTTTATCGTATTCTATCCCTCGCTGCAGGTGGGCGATTCGGTGTACACCAATGTGAACGTAACGGCGCGACAGAATATCGGTAGGGAGAATAATATGGGGATGAATGCTTTCGTGGATATCCGACCGGATGAAAAACTATCCCTTCGTTCCAACCTTTCTTTTTTCAGGCGGCATATCATCAACGCGATCGACAAGGGTTATAATACCAACAGTTTTAATTACCGGTTCAACCTGAATGCGAGTTACCAGTTCAATCCCACGCTGGCCGGTGAATTCTTTGGAAACTTCAATTCCCCGCGCAACGAAGCCCAGGGAAAATATCCTTCCTTTACTTCTTACAGTATCGCGCTGCGCAAGCAGTTCTGGAACAAGAAGGGCAGCCTGGCCCTCAGCGCCACCAATCCCTTTGCGCTTTACGTGAACCAACACACGACAGTCTTTGGCCCTAATTTCACGGTGAACGGTCTCCGCCAGATTCCCTTCCGCAGTATCGGTCTCAACTTTACCTGGAAGTTTGGGAAGCTGGAGTTTAAAAAGGATAATGAGCCAAACACTGATCCGGGGCAGGGAGTAGAGGGGAATTAGGAAGCATAAAAAATTCTCTTCTCTACGAAAGAGAAACTTATGAGCATGGTTTAGCGACAAACATTTTGCTGTAAAAGCTATTAGTTTTTAGCCAAACGTTCAGCTAATAGCTTTCGTCACTTCAATGTGGGAATTATTTAAACCATCACCCTGCGCTTCGAAGGAATCCTTCCGGGATGTTTTAAGAAGTTCAATAGGTTTAAAAGATTCCAGGAGTTGATTTAATCTTAACTTCTTAAACTTATTGAACCCCTTAAACCCCTTAAACCTCTTGAACCTTCCAATAAACGTCTATGACCCTATGATTAACCCGAACTCTTTTTAAACCCGATCCTGTCACGATCCTCCCATTTCTTTTGCGCGGCTTTGTCGTCCAACAGATTTTCAATAGCCTCGTAAATGGAAGAGAGCTGTATATCGTGATCAGTGATGCGTTCCTGGATCTGCCGGAGCTGTTCTTTTATATCGCCTTGCTGAAATACGATCCGCCTGATCTCTACAAATGCCCGCATAATAGATATATTCATAGTTATGGCTTTATCAGAATTAAGAATACCGCTGAGCATGGCTATTCCTTGTTCCGTAAAAGCAAAAGGCAAATATTTTGAGTGCTGACCACGACCTTTCTTTAAGGTCACAAAATGTGACCTTAAAGAAACCTGGTTTTCTAAGCTTTCAATTTGAAACCTTAAAAATCCGAATTCTTCCTGGGTGAGTTGAAACATGAAATCTTCCGGAAAACGTTTGCTATTCCGCTTTACAGCTTGGTTAAATACTTTGGTTTCTACTTCATAAAGAGCAGCAAGGTCATGGTCAAGCATAACTCTTTCCCCTCTTATTTCATAAATTCGGTTTTGTATACTGCGGATGATCTGCACAAGAAAATATTCCTGCAGGCTAAAGTAGGTATTCAGCTTATTTTGCGTATGGTGATTTCATCAAAATTTTGGGGAAAAACCCCGGCAGCTGATAGTTCCTTCCGGAATGGTTTAAGAAGTTCAAGAAGTTTTAAAAGGTTTCAGGAGTTGCCTAAATTCTTAACTTCTTAAACTTCTTAAACTTCTTAAACTTCTTGAACTTCTTGAACTTCTTGAACCCTTACACCTCTTGAACCTTTAGAAAGTAAGAACTATTTCCCTCTCGGCGACTGGCTATGGACTATCGATTATGGTCTATGGCCCCTCATTTCAGCCACCCAAACAAACCACCCGCTTCTTCCAGTCCTACGTACACACCATCGTCCCGTAACTCAACGGGCCAGTGTTTTAAATAATAACCTTCGCCACTCGTATTGCGGCCATTCTGGATACTGTACTTATATCGGTGCAGCGGACAAACCACATTTCCCAGCGCATCGATATAGCCATCGGCAAGAAAACCACCGGCATGGGGACATTTAAAGGCAAAGGCGAATACCATTTCATTGAACCTGGCGATGCAGATCTTTTTTCCTTTTGCTTCCACTACCGCAATATTGTTAGCAGCGAAATCCAGTTCGTTGATATGCCCGGCTATCTTATGCCATGAAAGTTTAGGATTGTTCATTGGTCACCAAAAGTAGTACTGATCGGGCATTGTCAAAAGATGGGTTTACCACACACACTTAGACCTATGTACGCCTATGTATCTAATGTGACTATGTGGCAAAAAGATGCTTGGTCGCCATTGACAAACCATCCCCTGTGTAAAATCCGAAATGGCTACTTTTGCTTGCTTGCCCGCCCAAGTTCCGATTTATCAGGACGCAGGCGGGCCATCTTTTACAAAAGCTATGAAAGTAAACACGATGCGGTTCATTGACAGGTGGGTGGGTATCCCCGTCTGTACGGTTATCAGCCCAATACGGTGGGTGAGTGACCTGCTTCGCGGTGGCAAAACAAAAAAGCCGGATACACGCCGCACCCTCTTTATCGAACTCTCCGAAATGGGCAGCGCCGTGATCGTGGATCCCGCGATGCGTAAACTGCATAACGAAGGGAAGGCCGAACTCTTTTTCGCCATCTTCAAAAAAAATTATAAAAGTCTTGAGATACTAAAGACTGTACCGGAAGCAAATGTGTTTAAAATGAACGCGGATAATTTTGGTTCACTGGTGCTTGAAATCTTCCGCTTCATGTCCTGGTGCAGGAAGAAAAAAATCTCCACTGTCATCGATCTAGAATTGTTCTCCCGCTTTACCGCCCTGCTGAGTTTTTTTAGCGGTGCCAGGTCGCGAATAGGGTTTACCAATTTTCACGATGAGGGTCTCTACCGAGGCAACCTGGTGAACCGCCCCGTGCGCTATAACCCGCATGTGCATATCGCCATCAATTTTATTTCCCTGGTGAATAAAGCCATGGGATTGTTTGATAATCCCTATTCAACCGTTCCTGTTTCCCCGGGGGAGATCGAACTGGCACGTGCCACGGTTTCTGCTGAAACAACAGCGAATATCAACAACAAGATCCGCCAGCTCTATCCCGGGTGGAAGAATGAGGCGGTGGTTCTGTTGAATGCGAATGCTTCCGATATGTTGCCCCAGCGCAGGTGGCCACAGAAAAATTTCGCGGATACAGCAAAACACCTGTTATCCTCCTTCAATAATATCATCATCATTTGTACCGGTTCCCCGGCTGAAAGAGATTACGTAGAAGAAGTGGTGAACCAAACCAATGATAAAAGATGTATTAATTCATCGGGGTTCTTTTCTTTTGATGAACTGGTGCCTTTGTATTCAGTGAGTATCTGCATGCTGACCAATGATTCCGGTCCTGCGCATTTTGCTTCGGTGACATCCTTAAAAGTGTTTGTTTTATTCGGTCCCGAGACACCGCATTTATATTTACCACTGGGAGGCAATGCCGAGCCTTTCTATCTCGGTCTTCCCTGTTCGCCCTGTGTAAGCGCCGCCAATCACCGCAAAACAACCTGTCTTACCCGTCCCTGTATTACTGGCATCGGTGCAGATATGGTATTGAACAGAATGAATGGGTTTTTAATGGAGAGGGGGATTAATTAGGGGAATGGGGTTTGGCTAATGGCTAGTGGGGAGTAGGTAGCGGGGTTATTCTATAAAAGACGGACCAGGAAAGTTTTCTTCAATTCTTTTTCCCTTGTCTTTTTATTGATGAATTTCAGCGAGAGCATCGTGACATGAAATTCCGGGAATTCTTTTATCACTTCGTAACGGATATTTTTTTCCTTCATATAATTCAGCCATTCTTCGCTGATAAACCAGATGGCCTGTTTGGCAGGGCCGGGATTCAATATCGTCGTTGTATCGGCGATCAACATCGTATCCTTTAAATAAAATTCAAAACCCGGTGAATAGATCCCCATCCGCACAGCGGGACCGGGATGATGCTTATTCAAATATTTCGCAGCTACATCCCCCGATTGGTATTTCATCAGGTCGGGATAAAAAAACCAGTTGAGGTAAAGATTCAGTACCAGCGAAGCAAAACCCAGGTAAATAAAGACCCGCACATTTTTACTGACCATGACCCCCGCAGTGAGCAAGCTCCCTCCAATAATAAATAGGAGAAAAAAAATGGTTACGGGCCAGGACGGATTTACCGGGGCATAGAATTTATTCAGCAGGATCCCCGCCAACATCAGGATAACAGCGAGTACCTCATGAATACGCCGCCACAAAACCGAAGAACTATCCAGTAGTTGATTAATATATTGCGCCGTCAGCACAGCCAGGAAAGGGAAAATGATATTGGTGTAATAAGGCAGCTGGAATTTGGACAGAGAAAAAAGAAGAAGGGCCAGCAAACTTCCGCAGAGGGTAAACAATTCGGGCATTGCCGCTACTCGTCTGGCCATTCCAATGGCCTGACGAGTAGCGCTAACCAAAGCCGCATACATCAATAAAGACCAGGGAAGAAAAGCCCATAATAAGGTATGGAAGAAAAATGTCGGATCGCCTTTGCCTTTTATCGGGCCGCTGTTGGCGAAACGACCAAACTGGCTGTCCCATAAAAAGAAACGGATACCGGAGACATTGTTTTTTCCAAACACTGTTTTTTCCGGGTGCTGATCAAACTGCCACCATAAACTGTAGAGTTCCGGTGAAATGAAAAGGACAAGTAGTACCGCGGCGACCAGCCATCGCCAGTGAAATATTTCCTTCCATTGTTTAGTGATGATGAGTTGACCGGCGATAGCGCCACCAATAGGGACGAGCGTAAAAATTCCCTTGGTCATTATAGCGCAGCCGGCAAAAAAACAGGCAGCCACCAAATCTCCGCTCAATTTTTTCGATAGTGCCTTGGAAAAATGATAAACCGCCGCGATCACGAGAGCCGTGAGAAAAGGTTCGGCACGTACATCACTGTTGGAAATAATAAAATGCTCGGCCGTGAGTAATATAAAAGCTGCCCACAAACCGATCGTCTTACTATAATGCTGCTTTGCGAAAAGATAGGTGTAGTAAGCTCCCAGCAAGGCAAAAAGAATTCCCGGAAGTTTGTAAGACCAGGTGGATATACCAAAGACCTTGAAAAAAGCAGCCGTTACCCAGAAAGGGAAATGCGGTTTGTCCAGCCAGTCGCTTCCTTGGAAATACAAACCGAGATAGTCATTCCGTTCCACCATGTGTTTGGTGACAGAAGCATACACACCGGCATCAGGATCCATCAATGGAATAAAGAGACCGCTGAAATTGACCAATACAGCAAGGCCGATGAAGAAATAGAGCCAGGCCTCACCCCTCCCGATGGCTATCGGGATCTCCAAACGAGAGGGGTTATTCTCCGGTTTTAGCAAATTGATTATTTTATTGAAAAGATATAAAAAGAATTGCCGGCAAGACGGTAAGAAACTTCTAAAGCTAGCATCCATTCCTGGCTTTCGCAGGGATGATCGTCATCCCATAACTAACAACCACCAATCAGCAACAAGTAACCAGCAACTAGTAACCAGCAACTAGTAAGTAAAATCCGTCTTATAAGGAAACCTGATCCTGTATAATCCCCTCACTTTTTCAAGAATCGAATCGCGGAGCTGTTCGATATTTCTTTTTTCCATTGCGGAAATAAAGACAGCGTTGCCATTCGTTTCACCGTTCCATCTTTCCCGAAGGTCTTCTAAAATTTCGTTCTTCGTGCTTTCTTCCAGCCATTCGTCAAAGGTCTGCGATTCGTAAAGGTCCATTTTGTTGAAGATCGTCAATGTAGGTTTTTCAAAAGCCCCGAGCTCCTGTAATGTTTTATTAACCACACCCAGCTGATCTTCATAGGCTGGATGCGAAATATCCACTACGTGCAATAAAATATCCGCCTCCTTTACTTCATCCAGCGTGCTTTTAAAACTTTCCACCAGGTGGTGGGGCAGTTTGCGGATAAAACCAACCGTGTCGCTTAACAGGAATGGAGTGTTGTCGAATACAACTTTACCTGTCGTGGTGTCCAGTGTCGCGAATAATTTATTCTCGGCGAACACTTCTCTTTTGCTGAGCAGGTTCATGATGGTGGACTTGCCCACATTGGTATAACCGACCAGCGCTACACGAATAAATTCACCACGATCCTTACGTTGTGTAAAGGCCTGCTTATCTATCTCGGCCAATCTTTTTCGTAATAAGGAGATCTTATCCCGGACGATACGACGGTCCGTTTCTATCTCGCTTTCCCCCGGACCTCTTGTACCGATACCGCCACCCAATCGTTCAAGGTGTTTCCACATCCCGCGCAACCGGGGTAATATATATTGATATTGCGCCAGTTCTACCTGGGCCTTGGCCTGTGCGGTTTTGGCTCTCCGCGCAAATATGTCGAGGATCAGGTCGCTGCGGTCGATCACTTTTACTTCGATCGCTTTTTCGATATTATTGATCTGCGCGCCGGTGAGTTCGTCGTCAAAGATCACCACCCGGACATTTTTTCCCTGTACGTACTCGCGAATCTCTTCCAGTTTGCCCTTGCCGACAAAGGTCCGGCTGTCGGGATGCGCCAATTTCTGCGTGAACCGTTTTACTGTTACCGCCCCGGCTGTCTCGGCGAGAAAGGCCAGTTCATCCAGGTATTCCTGCACCTGGGTTTCGGTCTGATCCTGGTGCACCATGCCCACGAGTACGGCTCTTTCTTCTTTTTGAATATTTTTTTTCTTATCCAGCATAAATGAGAATGGCTGCGAAGGTAAAAAATAAAAAAGCGACCTGCCGGGCAGATCGCTTTTCAAAATTATTTATTCATTATCAAAGCCCGCTTAGGGTCAGCCCAATGGAGAAAGGTCGTACTTCCGGGCCTGAGCCATCTTTTAATAAGGCCGTGAACTGGTAACTGCCGAATACAGTGAAATGACCGTATCCAAGTCTGACCATACCCGAGATCCTGTTCTTATTGAAAAAACGTTTGCTGGATTCCTTCATCACGTAATCGTTCAGGCTGGTACCGGCTTTGTTCTGGAATTTGGTGTTGCGGGTATGCGCACTGATCATGGTACCGATCTTTACGCCGATCGCTGCTTTGAAACCATTGCCTGTCTTGGGATCCGAAGAGAAACGAAATTCCACCGGCGCTTCCAGGTAAACGGTTGCCAGTTTGGACTTTTTAAAATGGTTGGTATCCGACACATTGGTGAACTGGAAAGTTGGCGTATTGTCTTTTATTCCCACATGTGTTTTGGTAAAAAGAATATGATCGCTGGCGATACCCGGTCCGAGCGCAATACTCAGGTGGGGATTGGTCTTGAAAGGGAAGTCCATCATCACGTATACATTGATGCTTTTGGAGAGCCCGGCAGTATTCAGTGTATCGGGTTTACCAGCCCAGCCGGCATAGCCCAACTGCAGCAGCAGGTGGTCGTTGGCCCGGTTGCTGAGATCAATGGTCTTTTTTTTCTTGGGGGTCGTTTCCTGGGCAAATAGGGCGAGAGAAAACAAAACACAGATGGTCAGCGATAAGATCTTCTTCATATATTTTTTAAGTAGGGACAAATGTATTTTCATCCCGGTTAACAAAAGGTTAAAGCCCTTTGGAAAGGAGAAATAAGAAATAATAAATAAGGAATAAGAAAGCGGCGGGATAAACTACTTCCTCATTCCTTATTTTCTGTTTGTTATTTCTTATTCTTCGTGGACCCTGTCCCGCACCGCGGGACGACCCCTACAACTTTAGTGGACCCTGCAGGGCACGATCCTGCGACCCCCTGATTATGAGTCAGGTGCTCTAACCAACTGAGCTAAGGGTCCGATCCCGTCAAAACGGGCAATATGTTAGAACAAAGAGCTGTAATGAATTAGGGCTGCAAAAATAACGAAAATGAGCTGTTAATCAAATCCCTTTTAATGACGGGTATTTCTTAGATTTAGGTTCTGACGATGCCTGATAATGATCATATAAGACGGCTGTTATCTGCGATTGCTTTGCAAAATGACCAGCGGGCCTACAAAGAGCTTTTCCTCCTGCTCTATAAACCCTTGAAGCAATTCGCCTATTCTATCCTTAAGTCAGGCGAAGAAGCAGAAGAGCTTGTGTCCGATGTTTTTATACGTATCTGGCAAAAAAAAGACAAGCTCACCACGATTGAATCACCCCTGTTTTACTTTTATACTACCGCAAAGAACCTGGCGATCACCCGGCTGAATAAACAAAAAAGAAAAGTTAACCTGTCACCGGAAGATTGGTTGGTGCAAATGAACAGCGTTTATGACCCGGAACAGTTGATGATGACCGAAGAAATGCTGCGCCAGATAAAAAATGCCATAAATGAACTTCCTCCCCGCTGCCGCCTGGTTTTTAAACTCATCAAAGAAGACGGACTCCGGTACAAACAAACAGCTGAGCTGCTCCAACTTTCCGTAAAAACGGTAGAGGCCCAAATGGCCATCGCACTCCGCCGGATCGCTAAATGCATGCACTTTGATCTAAAGCCTGCACTCCAGCAACACCCCGCCATAAAAAATAATTAAAATTCTTTAGGGGTAGCTCCTCTTTCCGTGTGTCTTATGGAAGGAGATCACTGATTAACCATGAGCCAGGAAAAATTTTGGGTACTGCTTTCTAAAAAATTAACGGGAGAAGCCTCCGGGGAAGAACTGGAAGAGCTTCAAACCCTGGTTGCAGAAAACCCGGAGTGGCAGTATGCTATTCAGAACCTGGGCGATCTGTGGAAACAGCAAGCTCCTGAAGACACCATGCAGGCAGAAGATGCTTACCTGCTTCACCTGCACCGCATGACAGAAATGAACATTCCTTTTGGCGATTCATTTCCTGAACTACCACGTATCACCGGTAAGAAAAAGACAAGAAAATGGTATTGGGCTGCCGCTGCTGCTGTAGTAGCAATTATTATTACAACCGCATTTTTAGGAGTGGGCAAAGTCTTTAGTAAAAGCAGCGAAAAACCCTCTGCAAAACAGGAAAATGAGATATCTACCCGCAAAGGGTCTAAATCTGAAATAAAATTGCCGGATGGGTCCGTTGTCTGGCTCAATGGAGGAAGTAAGCTTACTTATACCAAAGAGTACGGCCAGCAAACCAGGGAAGTTACCCTGACAGGCGAAGGATATTTTGATGTGGTGAAAATGAGTGACAAACCCTTTATCATCCATACAACCAATATCAATATCAAAGTGCTGGGGACTGCTTTCAATGTAAAGGCCTACCCGGAAGATCAACAAACAGAAACAAGTCTTATCCGCGGCAGTATTGAAGTGACAATCAAGAACCGGCCGAAGGATAAGATCATTCTTTCTCCTAACGAAAAACTGCTTGTTTACAATGTACAGGCGAAAAACAACAGCGAATATTCACCGCAGAAGGAGATAGCAGAAAAAGCGCCCATGGTGGCTATCCGGCAACTTACTTACCAGGACAATGACAGCATCGCCGTAGAGACCTCCTGGACATCGAATAAATTGTCTTTCAAAAATGAACTATTTGCCGATGTGGCCAAAAAAATGGAACGCTGGTATAATGTAAATTTTGAGTTTGAGAATAAGAGCAAAGAAAACCTCTTGATGTACGGAACCTTTACCAGTGAAACATTACAGGAGGCATTAGAGGCGCTGGTATTTTCTTTTGGATTCAGGTACAGGATGGAAAATAGCAAAGTAATTATCTATTAACACAAACAGTGGATTGAAAAAATATGGATGTTAAAGTAAACTCATCCGGATAATAAAAAACGGGAAATGCAAAAGCATTCCCCGCGGCAGGTTAAAACCAGAAACCGTATTGAATTTAGGAGCAAAACGGGCGCTGAATTAATAACCTTCAAGCTTAAAAGTAATGAAAAAATATTTTTCAGTAATTGAGGCATCTGTCGCCTTAAAAAGGCTGTTATTGATTATGAAAATGACCATTATACTTACGGTATTTTGTTTTTTTCATTCTGCTGCCCGAATCAATGGACAAACGCTGTCGCTTGACCTGCAGGATACAGAAATTAGCAAAGCGCTGAACAGTATTGAAAAGCAGGCCAATTACCGTTTTTTATACAACAGCAAACTAAAAGATCTCAAACAGAAAATATCTATCAGTGTTACCAATGCCGGGATCGATGAAGTGCTGGATAAAATTTTTAGCGGCACAAGCCTCTCTTATCGTAAACTGGATAATAACCTGATCGCTATCCGTTCCGAAAATAAAGATGAACAGGATTTGAGAATTACCGGTCGTGTGTCCAATGAAAATGGAGAACCACTTCAGGGTGTTTCCATTACGGTTAAAGGTACTAGCCTGGGCACATCAACAGATAATAATGGCAATTTTGCCATCACCGTTCCGGATAATGCGACCCTGTTGATTTCTTTTATTGGCTATTCCACACAGGAAGTAGCTGTCAATAACCAGTCAGTTCTTACGATAAAAATGGTATTGTCCCAGCAACAGATGGAGCAGGTTGTCGTGGTGGGATATGGAACCGCACGTAAAAAAGATCTTACCGGTTCTTCTGCTACCATCCGGGGTGCTGATATTGTAAACATTCCTGCCTTAACCGCTACACAAGCTATACAGGGTAAAGTTTCCGGGGTACAGGTGATCAACAGCGGAGCTCCCGGAAGTACACCCAATGTCAGGATCAGGGGTGTGGGGTCGGTACTGGGCGGGGCGGACCCGCTCTACGTGGTGGATGGGATCATCACCACGGATATCAGGAACATCAATTCATCGGATATTCTCACGATAGATATTTTAAAGGACGCCTCCTCTACGGCTATCTATGGGGCACGCGCCGCCAACGGGGTTGTATTAATAACAACACGTGCCGGGAACAAAACAAAATTTTCCATTAATTATAATGCGCAGGCCGGTGTGAAATTACTGACGCATAAAGTGCAAATGGCCGGCCCCGGTTTATATGCCGCTTATTCGAATGAAGCAGCAGGTGCACCTGCCGTTACCGGTGGTGATATTACCGGTTCTGTTTCCTGGTACGAGGAGATCACAAGACCGGCTATTTTCAACAGCCATAACCTGTCACTCAGTGGCGGAAAAAATAAATATCGTTATTTTCTTTCCCTGGGATACCTGAATGAAAATGGAATCCTGATCGATAATAAATATGCGAGGTATACGGCCCGTTATAATCATGATTTTGCTATCACATCAAAGCTGAAAGTGGGAAATAATATCGGTTATTCTCATTATGTTTCGGAAAACAAACCCTATAGTTTATTCACTACCGCTTATATCGCGGCGCCTATTTTTTCTGCAGTCAACCCCGATGGTAGTTATGGTAATACCTCGAACGGGATCAGTAATGTCGGAAATCCTTACGCAACACTAAAAACCACGAATGACCGCAGCTTCGGGGATCGCCTGCAAACGACGCTTTGGGGAGAATACCAGCTTATCAAAGGACTTAGTTTCAGATCGCAATTCGGGATTGACCTTGAGCGGAACAACGGCTGGAATTATACACCGGCTTATAAAACATTTCTCCCCTCGGGAGCAGAAGGTGCCCAGCACAATGATGAAGCGGACCTGTCCTTTTCGCGTGACAGCATTTATCAATGGGTGTGGGATAATTACCTGACCTATGAAAAGAAATTTGCTAAAGAGCATGATCTCCGTCTTACCCTGGGACATACTGCAGAGCGGCGCAACGGTTGGAGTGACAGGGCGGTAATAGCCAACAAGGATATTCCGAATAATAAAGATGCCTGGCAACTCAATTTTAAGGATACTGCCAGGGGCCAGCAGAATTTCAGGGATCCCATTGGAAATTATTTCAGGCGTGAATCTTATTTTATCAGGGCCAACTATAAGTTTAAGGACAGGTACCTGCTGAATGCTACTTTCCGCAGGGATGCAAACAGTAATTTCCCAGCACATAAACGCTGGGGTAATTTTCCTTCGGTGGGTATTGGCTGGCTGGTCAGCAGTGAAAAATTCATGGCGACCCAAAAGTTTTTTAATAATCTTAAACTCAGGGCAAGTTTTGGCTTAGTAGGTAATGATGCCATTGACCCGGGTAAATTTGACCTCCATCCAACGGAAAGACTCTACGCTTATTTTGGTACCAACCGCATTGATGGCGCTATCGTTAGGGGTATTGTGGATCCCAATCTTCAATGGGAGGTAGTGCGGGAGATCGATGCAGGTATCGAATTCGCAGTACTGGACAATCAACTCAGTGGGGAGATCGATTTTTACAGCAAAAGAGCCAGGAATGCACTCTTCATCATTCCTTATCCATCGGTTGGTTTTCTCAATTCTTTCCTGACTAACGCGGCAGAAATCGTGAATACCGGGGTGGAATTATCGTTGCAATGGAATAAGAGAGTAAATACAAAACTTAATTATACCCTCCGGGGAAACTTTACATATAATAAAAACACTGTGACGAATGTAGGTATCGGCAGGGCCCTGAATTTTGGAGGTTTGGGGAACGGGTCCACTGCTACGCAAACCCTGGTAGGACAACCGATCGGTTCATTTTGGGTTTATCGTACAGACGGGATCTTCCAGAACGATGCGGAGATCAATGCTTATCCCCATGTTATAACCGCTATCCCCGGGGATTTCAAGATCGTTGATAAGAATAATGATGGAATTATCGATAACCTTGACCGTGAACATGTTGGCTCTTACCAGCCAAAAGTATATTACGGGCTGAGTGGTTCTGTTAACTGGAAACAGTTTGATTTTAGCATGGATATTGTTGGAGTTGCAGGTAACAAGGTTTACAACGGGAAAAAGGGGCTTCGCTTCGGCAGTAATTATAATGTAGAATATGATGTGGCGAACAACCGTTGGACACCTGGAAGCAATAATAACAGGTATCCGGGGGCAAGTAATGTGACCCCTTATCCCACCGATTATTTTATTGAATCGGGCTCTTTTGCCAGGATCAACAATATAACAGCCGGTTATACTTTTGCTGCAATGAAGCCCTGGAAACGCATCGAAAGAATGAGAATATTTGCAAGTGCACAGAACCCTTTTATTTATACAAAATATACCGGCTTTACCCCCGAATTACCGGGTAACCAGAATGAAGCTGGTATAGAATTAAATATTTACCCGATCTCGGCATCTTATTTAATTGGTGTGAATGTTCAGTTCAAATAATTAAAAGTTATGAAATCCTGTTTTACCAAAGTACTACTGCCTGTTTCCCTGCTGTTGCTTTTTTCCGTTATTTCATGCGGTAAGAAATTCCTCGAGGAACCTCCCAGGGGTACAACGATCAATGACCTGCTCAATGACCCACAGAACGGGGCACAACGTATTATCGGTGCGGTATACAACAGGTTGTATGATTGGGAAACGCATTCCTTTTCCTGGATAGGTGTATCCAGCATAACCTCAGATGATGCGGATAAAGGAAGTTCGCCTGGTGATGGCGGGGGCGATAAGGTAGAACTGGACGGGTGGCTTATATCACCCACTAATATTTCATTTAATGAAGTCTGGGAAGGCAATTTCGATGGTATCGGCAGGGCCTGTTATGCGCTAAAATTTTTAAATGAAATGAGTTTACCACCCGGGGATAAAGACCGTTATATGGCCGAGGCGAAGTTTCTAAGGGCTTATTACTACTGGAACCTGGTGCGTGTTTTCGGAGGAGTACCTAAAATAGATCATGTGCTGGTATCACAGGCGGATATTGAAACAGCCAGCGTGCGGGTGAGTGCAGCAGAAATTTATGCATTTATAGAAAGTGACCTGCTGGAGGCGGCTGCAAAACTGCCAGCTGTAATTTCCATTGCGGAAAGAGGAAGAGTGCCAAAAGGCGCGGCACAGGCTTTGCTGGCTAAAGTGTACCTGTACCAGAGCAAATGGGCGCAGGCCAAAGGAATGTGTGATATTATCATCGGCTCTGGACAGTATTCATTATTGAGTAATTACGGACTGATATGGCGCGAAGCCGGCGAATTTTCGTCTGAGTCGATCTGGGAGATCAACGCTATAGCGGAGAATCCCCCCAAAGGAATACAGCAATATACGGAGGTGCAGGGAATGCGGGGAACAGGCGCGGGCGATTTAGGTTGGGGATTTAATACCCCTTCCCTGGACCTGGTCAATGCTTACGAGACCGGCGACCAGCGAAAAACGGCTACGATTATTTTTTCAGGAGCCACACTATGGGATGGTTTTGTTACCAGTAATACATTACCTAACCCATATTATAATTATAAGGCTTATGTTAGTCGCACCGCTGAATCGTATTTCGACAGGGGTCAATCGAACAAGAACCTGCGTGTCTGTCGCTATGGAGAGATCTTATTGATAAAAGCCGAAGTGGAAAATGAACTGAATGATACAACCGCTTCTAAAACTGCACTCAACCAGTTGCGGCAAAGGGCAGGATTATTACCGGTTAATGCCATCAGCAAAACGAGCATGCGAGATAAAGTTTATAAAGAAAGAAGGGTAGAAATGGCATTTGAACATGACCGCATGTTTGACCTGAGAAGAACGGGCAGGGCCGCAGCCGTATTGCAGGCATTGGGAAAACCATATGTTTCCCCGAAGCATGACCTGTTCCCCATACCGCAGCGCCAGGTGGACCTGAGCGGCAACAGGATAGTACAAAACCCCGGTTATTAATTAAAAAATTTAAAACAAACAGGATTAAACCAAACTGATCAATAACAATAAAAGGTCGCCTGGTGAAATACAACAGGGGCAGTATTTTTTTTCTAAAACTATAAAATCAAATAAGATGAAACAAAGAACAATTAAACCGATTCTTCAAATTCTCACATTAGGAGGAATTTTTTCCGTGCTTGTTGCCGGTAACTGTAACAAAAACGATGCTCCACTGCCACCAATCGGCGGGTATAATAACTCGAACGAAGTAGCAGCAACGAATCTAAAAGCTCATTGGAGCTTTGATGGTACGCTGAACGAACGTATTTCTACCACTGCTTCCAGCGCCAGTTTAAGGGCCACTTTTGTAACAGGGAAAAAAGGTCAGGCCGTAAAATTAGATAGTGGGTATATCTTGTATCCTACCATTGCTGCTTTAAATTCAAATATTGGAAGCTTCTCCGTAAGCACATGGATCTTCACTCAAAACCAGGGCACTGGTTCCCGACCAACAGGTGTATTTGCGCTAACATTGGGAGCGGCTACAACAGATTGGAATGACGGTCCTATATTGTTGTCATTAGAAAATGGCCGGCCTGTAACCTATAATGACACATTAGTACTTAAGACTAATATTGCAACCACTAAAGCTGGCGTTTTACTTAAAGGTGATAATATCAATGATTATGGTGTCAGAGAAACGGATTTTAAAACAGTAAAGGGAGCTAATCAATGGGTACACGTTGTAGCAAGATGGGATGGAGCTGGTTCCTTTATTGATTTTTATGCAAATGGGATCCGGGTGTCTAATAATAACTTCCGTTTCAGGGAGGCTGCAGGAATTGGTTTTGGTAATATGACGTTACCGGCTGGAGCAAATACACGGGTTTTATTCGGAGGCTATCCTAATACTACAAATGGTTTCCCGTTGTCTGCTCTCCAGGGATTCCAGGGCTTATTCAGGGGTAATATTGATGAGACAAGATTCTATAATAAAGCTTTAACCGACAGTGAGATTAATGCTTTGTATCAATTGGAACTAGCTGGTAGATAGTCACTGAAATGTTTTTTAAAGGGGCTGTTTTTCGGCCCCTTTTTTTCGCTTTTATGACCAAATCTTTTTGAATGGGGAACAGGAAATTATATAGTTTGCTTGCGGTACTCCTGCTCGTTATTTCCTGTAATAAAAAGGATGCGCAACCCGTACCACCAGGTCCCCTCCAACTGATCAGTGTACAGGTGGACAATAAGCCCCCTGCCGGTATTTATTATGATACGAGAATCAGCCCGGTTTTAAAACTGACGTTCAATAGTCCGGTGAAAAGACAGACGGTTGCCGCAAATGTTTCACTGCTGGAAAATGGTGTAACAGCCGTGCCTGTGAATTATTCCTATGAAAAAAGTGACAGTGTTATTGTCATTATCCCATCCCAACCATTAAAATATTTGACCCGGTATTTTCTCCGGGTTACGCCCGACCTGGCATCCGTCAATAACGCTGTTGTGGGTACAACATTAAATACACAATTCATCAGCTCTATCGATTCTTCTGATAAATTTTCCCGTATTCCTGATAACCAGTTGCTGGATACCATTCAGCGCAGGACCTTTCGTTATTTCTGGGAATTCGGACACGGGGTAAGTGGAATGGCCCGGGAACGTAATTCCAGCGGCGACCTGGTAACTACCGGCGGAACCGGTTTTGGCATCATGTCTATCGTTGCTGCCATTAGCAGGAATTTCATCACAAGAATGGAGGGCCGTGACCGTGTTTTAAAGATCACCGACTTCCTGCTGAATAATTGCACCCGCTACCACGGAGCTTTTGCCCATTGGGTGAATGGTGCGACCGGCGCCACTATTCCGTTTAGCAACAATGATAATGGTGCCGACCTGGTAGAAACCGCTTACCTGGTAAATGGATTGCTGGCCGCACGTGAATATTTTAATACGGGCGACGCAACCGAAACTGCATTGCGCACAAAAATCAATAGTATCTGGAATGCAGTAGAATGGAACTGGTTCAGGCAAAACAATCAAAATGTATTGTACTGGCACTGGAGCCCTACGCTAAACTGGATCCTCAACCAGCAGATCCGCGGATGGAACGAAGCGATGATCGTCTATATCCTTGCTTCATCTTCCCTTACCGATCCGATCCCTAAAATTGTATATGATAATGGCTGGGCGGTTAATGGAGCTATTCGAAATAATAATACATACTACGGCTATCAATTGCCGCTAGGCCCTTCCAATGGCGGTCCGCTGTTTTTTTCTCATTATTCTTTCCTGGGTGTAAACCCCAACGGGCTGGCAGATGCTTATGCCAACTATCAAACACAGACGACTAACCATACAAAAATTAATTATGAATACTGTAAAGCCAACCCGCGCGGGCAGTATGGCTACAGTAATTTATGCTGGGGACTTACGGCCAGCGATATACCTACGGGCTATGGCGTCAACGACCCCAATACTGACAGGGGTGTTATTACACCAACGGCTGCATTGTCCTCTTTCCCTTACACACCCACAGAGTCGATGAATGCTTTGAAATTCTTTTATTATACATTGGGTGACAAATTGTGGGGACCCTATGGATTCTATGATGCCTTTAGTTTAAAAGATCTTTGGTTTGCCAATTCCACACTCGCAATAGACCAGGGGCCTATTATCGTTATGATAGAGAACTACCGGAGTTCATTGTTATGGAATCTTTTTTCGGGCGCACCGGAAATAAAAAATGGAATGAGAAACCTGGGCTTTACTGCACCGTATTTATAAAAAGAGGATTATCCAGATCGCCATCTATACATTTATGAGAAAGATGTTCGCATTCCTATTGTTGCCTGTACTCTGCCTGGCAGTGGCTGGTTGTAATGCGGGCAAAAAGTCAGCGGATACGAAGACGGGCCCTCTAGCTGAAGCGGATACCGCATTATTCAGGCTGGTACAACAGCAAACTTTTGAATACTTCCGGCATGGAGCAGAACCTGTAAGCGGGCTGGCGAGGGAGCGTTTCCATGTTGATAATATATATCCACAGAACGATAAAAATGTAGTGACCAGCGGGGGAGCTGGTTTTGGGGTAATGGCTATCCTGGTGGGCATCGAAAGAAGATTTATAACAAAAGAAGAAGGCAGGAAGCAATTGGAAAAAATCCTGTATTTTTTAGAGACAGCCGATCGTTTTCATGGAGCCTGGCCGCATTGGTGGAATGGTGAAACAGGGAAAGTAAAACCATTCAGCAAAAAAGACGACGGCGGTGATCTGGTGGAAACATCTTTTATGGTCCAGGGCTTGCTTTGTGTCCGCCAGTATTTTCAAAATGGTGATGCGGAAGAAAAAGTCCTGGCAGCAAAAGCGGATAAATTATGGAAGGAAGTGGATTTTAACTGGTACCGGAACGGGAAGAATGTTTTGTACTGGCACTGGAGTCCGAACTATGACTGGCAAATGAATTTTGCCGTCCGGGGATATAATGAATGTTTGATCATGTATGTACTTGCAGCTTCCTCACCCACACACGGTGTTCCTGCTGAAGTTTATCATGAAGGATGGGCAGAAAATGGAAAGATCAATAACAATCCCCCGTCGTACGGTAATTATAAATTGCAAATGCGCCACCAGGGCGATGCCATCAATGGAGGACCTTTATTTTGGTCGCATTACTCTTATCTTGGTCTTGATCCACGAGGTCTGAAAGATAAATATGCAGATTATTGGGAAGAGAATAAAAACCAGGCGCTGATCAATTACCAGTGGTGTGTTGATAATCTAAACAAATACAAAGGGTACGGACCGGATAGCTGGGGACTAACTTCCAGTTACTCCATAGAAGGCTATGCAGGTCACGCTCCTGCTGAAAAAAAAGATTTGGGAGTTATTTCTCCTACCGCCGCGTTAGCTTCTTTTCCTTACACAGCACAGCAATCAATGACTGCGATGAAACACTGGTACAATGATATGAAGGATAAGCTCTGGGGGCCATACGGGTTTTATGATGCCTTCAGTGAAACAGCCAATTGGTATACCCCCCGCTACCTGGCCATTGACCAGGGGCCGATCGTTGTGATGATGGAAAACTACCGCAGCGGGTTATTATGGAGCCTTTTTATGAGCTGCCCCGAAATAAAACAGGGGCTGACGAAACTCGGATTCGAAAGTCCCTGGTTAAAATAAATAACTGAAAAATAAAGGCTATGAAAAAAATAGTACTTGCTTTATTCCTGTTCCTTTCCATACAGTGCGTGGCACAAACAGGTGCAGACCCGAAAATGAAAACATTTATCGATGCGTTAATGAAAAAAATGACACTGGAGGAAAAGATCGGGCAGCTGAACCTGCCGGGCTCCGGCGATATTGTTACCGGCCAGGCATCCAATTCCGACATAGCAAAAAAAATCCGCGAGGGAAAAGTGGGAGGCCTGTTCAATATAAAGGGGGGAGACAAGATCCGCGATGTACAGCGGGTAGCTGTAGAGGAAACAAGACTGAAGATCCCTTTACTTTTTGGTATGGATGTGATCCATGGGTATAAAACCACGTTCCCGATACCACTCGGTCTTTCCTGCAGTTGGGATATGCAACTGGTGGAAGAAAGCGCCAGGATAGCCGCGGCAGAAGCAAGTGCGGATGGTATTTGCTGGACCTTTAGTCCCATGGTGGACATTGCCCGGGATCCCCGCTGGGGAAGGATCTCCGAAGGAAGCGGGGAAGATGTTTACCTGGGTTCGGCGGTTGCGAAAGCCATGGTAAAAGGGTACCAGGGAAATGACCTGAAAAAAGAGAACACGATCCTTTCCTGTGTAAAACATTATGCGATGTATGGTGCGGCGGAAGGCGGCAGGGACTATAATACAACCGATATGAGCCGGGTGCGGATGTTCAATGAATATTTACCACCCTATAAAGCTGCGATTGATGCGGGCGCGGGTTCTGTCATGGCTTCTTTCAATGAAGTGGATGGCATACCAGCAACAGCTAACAGGTTTTTAATGACGGATGTGCTGCGTCGTCAATGGGGATTCAAAGGATTCGTTGTCACTGACTATACCGGTATCAACGAGATGATCGATCACGGCATGGGTGATCTTCGACAAGTTGCTGCACTCGCCCTGCATGCAGGTATAGATATGGATATGGTGGGAGAAGGTTTTCTGACCACCCTGAAAAAATCTCTGCAGGAAGGTAAAATATCACAAAAAGAGATTGATGATGCATGCAGGAGGATATTGGAGGCAAAATATAAACTGGGATTATTTGAGGATCCCTATCGTTACTGCAATACCGAAAGGGCAAGGACAGAAATTTATTCGGCTGCGAACCGCCAGCGGGCAAGACAGATTGCAGCGGAAAGCTTTGTTTTATTAAAGAACAAGGATCAACTGCTTCCGCTAAAAAAAACTACTGTCATCGGGTTGATCGGTCCGCTTGCTGATACAAGGGAAAATATGGCGGGTACCTGGAGCGTAGCCACGGATCTTTCAAAATGTGTATCCGTGAAAGAAGGGTTGGAAAAAGCCTTGGGCCGCAACGGAAAATTGCTTTATGCAAAAGGCTCTCCTTTTTCCGTGGACAGCAATTTTGAAAAAAGAGGAACCATGTTTGGCCGGGAATTGAAGAAAGATAGCCGCAGCGCTGCTGAACAGTTAAATGAAGCGTTGCAGATCGCCAGCCAGTCGGATGTGATCGTGGCCGCCGTTGGGGAAGCTTCGGAAATGAGCGGGGAAAGCGCCAGCCGAACCAGCCTGGATATACCCGAAATTCAAAAAGAACTTTTATCGGCTTTGTTGAAAACCGGGAAACCGGTCGTGCTTGTTTTATTCACCGGTCGTCCATTGACATTGACCTGGGAGCAGGCGAATGTGCCAGCCATATTGAACGTATGGTTTGGCGGTTCAGAAGCGGGAGATGCGATCGCCGATGTATTGTTCGGCGATGTAAATCCTTCCGGCAAACTCAGCACCACCTTCCCGCAAAACATTGGACAGATACCTATCTTTTATGCACACAAGAATACGGGTCGTCCTTTAGCTGAAGGCAAATGGTTTGAGAAATTCCGCTCCAATTACCTGGATGTATCCAACGATCCTTTGTATCCATTTGGTTTTGGACTCAGCTATACGGATTTTTCCTATAGCGAAATAAAGCTTAGTAGCAACACACTTACAGCAAATAGCAGGATCACGGCGACAGTTACCGTCACCAATACAGGCAGCAGGCAAGGAAAAGAAGTGGTACAATTATATTTACGTGATTTGGTAGGAAGTATCACCCGCCCGGTAAAAGAACTGAAAGGATTTCAAAAGATATTGCTGAAACCGGGTGAATCAAGAAACGTCACTTTTAGCATTAGCCCCGGTGATCTAAAGTTTTATAACAGTGAATTGAAATACCTCGCTGAACCGGGAGATTTTAAAGTTTTTATCGGTGGTAACAGCCGCGATCTGAAGTCGGCGGACTTTAAATTATTGTGATCTTTTTCTATTATTCCGTCCCTTTGGTGGGTTATTTCACTTCCTCAAAATCTATATACTCTCCGGCTTTTGGACGGGATCCGGGCTTTTCCGTGGAACCTGGCGGTGTAAAACCTTGCTGATGACCAGGCGGTTGCGGGTTCATTTTTTCGCTCATTTCACGGAACCCTTTTTTGATCTTCCGGGTGGCCAGGTAAACAGGTATTACCAGCTTAAAGATAAACTGGTAAGCGATAAAGACCAGGATGGCATATAAAAGAAATTTCACCCCACAAAGATACTCCAGGCTGCTTTTTTATCACCGGGATTCGGGCTTTGTTTACCGAATTATTAGCAAAGTGTATGAAAATACAGGTCCGGAAGGCCGGTTTTAAGTCATTCTACCTGGCTGCTATTAACCTTGTTTATCGGGCGCAGAAGATTTGGCAGATAGCCGTTGTTTCCCGTATATTTGCACCGGAAATAGCAGTAAGAAGGGAACGGGGTCGTTCCCTTCTTCTTTTTTACCCCATGAACGGAGAAGCTCAAATACAGGTTATTGAACAGAAAGTGAATGCCCTAATTGAGGCTGAATCCGGGCTGTTCCTGGTGGAAGTAAAGATCAAGCCGACCAATAATATTAAAGTGTTTATTGACGGCGACAAGGGTGTAAGCATTGAAAAACTGGTCTATTATAACCGGAAACTGTATAAAGAGATCGAGGAAGGAGGCATGTACCCGGGTGGCGATTTCTCCTTGGAAGTATCCTCGCCGGGGCTGGACGAACCGCTGAAATTGCAGCGCCAGTACCAGAAAAATATCGGCCGCTTCGTGGAAGTGACGGATATGGAAGAAGGCAAAAAAGAAGGAAAGTTATTGAGTGCTGATGAAACGGGGCTCGTGATCGAAGAAACAAAAGGCAAAGGAAAGAAAATGGAAACCGTGCAACACACGATTCCAATAGACACTATAAAAACAATAATGGTTCAAATAAGATTTTAAACTGGCGGAAACTGGCACCCCTCCTTCGGAGGGGTCGGAGGAGGCCAGGAAATGGTTCAAATAAGATTTTAAACTGGCTAAGTCCTTTAACTCCCCCTCTTTGATAGGGGGTCGGGAGGAGGTCAAAAAATTTCGTTCTTATGTCAAGTATTAACCTGATCGACGCATTCCAGGATTTTAAAGAGGCGGAAAATATTGACCGTCCCACCATGATGAAAGTGGTGGAAGATGTGTTTAAAACCCTTTTGCGTAAAAAGTACACCAGTGATGATAATTTTGATGTGATCGTGAACGCCGAAAAAGGTGATCTCGAGATCATCCGTCGCCGCATGATCGTGGAAGACGGGCAGGTGGAAGATCCATTGGCCCAGGTAGCCTATTCTGACGCGGTGAAGATCGAACCTGACTTTGAAGTAGGTGAAGAGTTGTACGAAGAGATCGACCTGCTTGACTTTGGCCGCCGGGCGATACTGGCTGCCAAACAAACACTGGCAAGCCGTATCAGCGACCTGAAGAAAAACGTACTGGCGAAAAAATATGGCGACAGGGTGGGTGAGATCATCAGTGCCGAAGTATACCAGGTTTGGAAAAAAGAGATCTTGTTGCTGGATGAGGAAGGCAATGAGCTGATCTTACCAAAGAGCGAGCAGATACCACAGGATTACTTCAAAAAAGGAGAAAATATCCGCGCTGTAGTAAGGAAAGTGGACATGAAGAACAACAGCCCGGTGATCATTTTATCCAGGACCTCTCCCGAGTTTCTGGCCAAATTATTGGAAATAGAAGTACCCGAGATCTTCGACGGGCTGATCGTGATAAAGAAAATTGTCAGGGATCCGGGAGAAAGAGCTAAAGTTGCCGTGGAATCCTTTGACGACCGGATCGACCCGGTGGGTGCCTGTGTGGGAATGAAAGGTAGCCGTATCCACGGAATCGTGCGGGAACTGAAGAATGAGAATATCGACGTGATCAACTGGACCAGCAATATACAGTTACTGATCCAGCGTTCATTGACACCAGCGAAGATCACGAGCATGGAACTGGATAATGAAGCCCATCATGCCAATGTTTACCTGAAACCCGACCAGGTTTCGCTGGCGATCGGGCGCCGCGGAGTGAATATCAAACTTGCCTGTGAACTGACCGGGTACGAACTGGATGTTTACCGCGATAAAGAAGGAGATGAAGTAGAAGAGTTTGATATCGACCTGGAAGAATTCAGCGATGAGATCGAAACATGGATCATTGATGAACTGAAAAGAGTGGGATGTGATACAGGACGGAGTGTTCTGAACCTGACACCGGAAGAACTGGAAAGAAGGACTGACCTGGAAAAAGAGACTATTGCTGAAGTAAGGAGAGTATTGAAAGAAGAATTTGATAAAGAATAAAAAGAATGTGAAAATATGAAAATGTGAAAATGTGAAAAAGCATTTCCACATTCGTCACACTTCTCACATTTCCACATTAATAAAAACGAATGGCAGAATTAAAGCTTCCAAGATTATTAGCAGCGGCGAAAGAGTTCAACGTCGGCCAGGACACTATTATTGATTTCCTGATAGGGAAGAATTTTCCCAAAGACGAGCTGAAGCCCACCTCGAAATTAACCGAGGAAATGTATCGTTCGCTCCAGCAGGAATTCTCCAGCGACAAAGCCGCCAAGATGAAGAGCGACCAGCTGGAATTACCCAAGGGTTCCCAGGCAGAAGCCAAGAAGAAAAAAGAGGACGAAGAGATCAGCTTTAAGAAAGAAGAAAAGACAACGCCCAAAATAATTAAGAAGGAAGAACCGGCACCTGTGGTTATCGCAGCAGCAGCAGAAGAGAAGACTGCAAAAGAAAAACCCGCTAAAGAAGAAGTAAAGAAAGAGGAAGTAGTTATAAAAGCTGAAGCGCCTGAAGTAGAAGTACCCAAAGTGGTGAAGATGATCGATCTCTCTACGATCGATTCCTCTACCCGGCCGAAGAAAACCGCCAAAGCAAAAAAAGGAGAGGAGCCAAAACCAGCGGAAGAAGAAACGCCAGGGAAGAAGAGCCGGAAAACAAAAAAAGAAGAAGAAGCACCGGTAGCCGAACAAGCAACGGTGGACATGAAAGATGGGTCGGTCCCGCTCCCTGCCGGTACAGAAGAGCAGCCGACTGTGATAGAAAATATCGAAGTAGAAAAACTCACTGGCCCCAAAATTCTCGGGAAGATCGACCTACCTGTTGAAAACGATACCAGGCCCGTTAAGGACGAAAAGAAAAAGAGAAAACGTATCCCGATCGAGAAAAAAGATAACAAGAGAGAAGTATTTATCAATAAGGATACAGGTGGCGACAGGCGGCAGGGTGGTGGAACCGGCGGCGGCAATTTTAACCGCGGTCGTGGTGGTGGGGCAGCTACCGGTGGCAACCGCAGACCTGCGATCGGTGCCCGCAGGGAAGACAAACTGATCGATTCAAAAGAGATCCAGGAAAAGATAAGAGAGACACAGGCCAAACTGGCCGGTGCAGGTGGTCGTGGAAAAAGCCTCAAGGCCAAAATGCGCCGCGAGAAAAGACAGGATATGGCCGCTGCACAGGGCGATACGTCACAGGATAACAAACTTCACCTGACCGAATTCATCAGCGTAAGCGAACTCGCCAACCTGATGGATGTGAATTTCGCGGAAGTGATCAGTAAATGTATGAGCCTGGGCATCATGGTATCAATCAACCAGCGGCTCGATGCGGAAGTGATCGAACTGGTGGCTAGTGAATTTGGTTTTGACGTGGAGTTCATAGATATGGAGAAGCAAATGGAGATGGAAGAAGAGGATGATGAGGATAGTGAAGATGAACTGCAGTTCCGTTCCCCGATCGTTACGATCATGGGTCACGTTGACCATGGTAAAACATCGCTGCTCGATTATATCCGCAGTGCCAATGTAGTAGCCGGGGAAGCCGGTGGTATCACCCAGCATATCGGTGCCTACCAGGTGGAGCTCGCCAATGGCAAACAGATCACCTTCCTTGATACGCCGGGTCACGAAGCCTTTACCGCCATGAGAGCCAGGGGTGCGAAAGTGACGGATATCGCTGTGATCGTGATCGCCGCAGATGACGCGGTAATGCCGCAAACCCGGGAAGCGATCAGCCACGCACAGGCTGCCGGTGTACCGATGATCTTTGCCATTAACAAGATCGATAAGGACGGGGCTAATTCTAAAAAAATATATGAGCAGTTATCACAGATGAATTTGCTGGTAGAAGAATGGGGAGGTAAATACCAAAGCCAGGAAATAGCTGCGAAGAAAGGATTGAACATTGATAAGTTACTGGAGAAAATATTGCTGGAGTCAGAATTATTAGACCTTAAAGCAAATCCTAACCGGGAAGCTACCGGGACGATCATTGAAGCATCACTGGACAAAGGCCGTGGCTATGTGGCAACCTTGCTGGTAGAGAACGGCACATTGAATCCGGGTGACCTGGTAGTGAGCGGACAATATTTTGGACGGGTGAAAGCCATGTTCAATGAAAGAAATAAAAAAGAAGAGAAGGCCGGGCCATCCGCACCCGCAGTGATACTTGGATTGAATGGCGCCCCGCAGGCGGGTGAAAAATTCAAAGTTTACGAAGATGAAGCGGAAGCGAAAGAGATCGCTTACCGCCGTGCCCAGATATTAAGAGAACAGGGTATCCGCACCAAGAAACATATCACCCTGGATGAGATCGGTCGTCGTTTGGCGCTCGGCAGCTTTAAAGAACTGAAAGTAATTATCAAAGGTGATGTGGACGGATCGGTAGAAGCCCTGAGTGATTCATTGCAAAAACTTTCGACCCCCGAGATCCTCGTAAGCGTGATCCACAAAGGTGTCGGACAGATCAATGAAAGTGATATTGTACTCGCCGAAGCATCGGATGCGATCGTGATCGCCTTCAATGTGCGTCCTTCCCTGCAGGCATCCAAACTCGCAGAGAATGCCGGTATTGAAATAAAGATGTACTCGATTATTTACAATGCCATCGAAGAAGTGAAGAGCGCCATGGAAGGAATGCTGGAGCCGAAAGTGCAGGAGCGGATCGTGGCGAACGTGGAGATCAGGGATGTGTTCAAATTCGATAAAGCTACGGTGGCCGGTTGTTATGTAAGAGATGGCAAGATCAAAAGAGACTCGAAGATCCGCCTGATCCGGGATGGTATCGTAACTTACCCGTCAGGGGAAGGAGCCAGCGCTGAACTGGCCTCCTTGAAACGGTTCAAGGATGATGTCAAAGAGGTATTATCCGGTATGGAATGTGGACTGACAATCAAGAATTTCAGCGATTATAAAGTAGGTGATGTAGTGGAAGCGTATGAGATTGAAGAAGTTAAGAGGACACTCTAGTAGCGGGTACCCGTTACTGGTTGCTTAAAGAAGGATAGGATCATCTATTAAGCCAAAAATTACCAGCAACTAAAAACCAGCAACTAGGAACAAACTTTTGTTAAATACCCCTCCATTCGTAATAAAGTTTTAGCGACAAAGTATTTTTGAATTTATGCGTTACACCAAAAGGTTACTGACAGTTTGTTTTTTACTGCTCAGCTTCAGTTCGATCGCACAATCACAGGCGAAAAAAATAGTGGCCGATAAAGTAGCCGCAATCGTCGGCGACCGTATCATTCTCCAGTCCGATATAAAGAATTCCATATTAGATATGGTGCGCCAGGGTGGCAATGTACCGGAGAATGCCGAATGCATGTTGATGGAACAGGCCCTGGTCTCCAAAGTACTGATGCTGCAGGCAGAGAAAGATTCCCTGCCCGTGACCGACGAAGAGGTAGAAGCGGAGCTGGATCAAAAAATCAGGTTTTATATCAACCAGTTTGGCAGCCAGGATGCCCTGGAAGAAGTGGCGGGTAAAACGATCTACCAGATCAAGGACGATGCCCGTGAATCCGTGAAAGAACAGAAACTCGCCAGCTCCATGCAACGTAAGATCGTTGACAATGTAAGGATCACCCCCACCGAGACCAAAGCTTTTTTTGAGCGTATTCCCAAAGACAGTTTACCTTTTTATGAATCCGAACTGGAAATAGGGCAGATCATCGTCTTCCCGAAAGCATCCAGGGAACTGGAACAGTATGTCGTGGGCGAAATGAATAATTATAAAAAACAGATCGAATCCAAGGTCACAACATTCGACCAGCTCGCTAAAAAAGTTTCGGAAGACCCGGGAAGTAAAGACCGTGGTGGCCAGTACCAGATCAACCGGAACGAAAAAACATGGGACCCGATATTCATGTCCACTGCTTTTCGTTTAAAGGAAGGAGAGATATCTTCTCCCGTTAAATCTAAATTCGGTTACCACCTGATACAAATGGTGCAGCGCAATGGAGATGATGCTATCGTGCGTCATATATTGCGCATACCTCCTGTTACGGAAACAGAACTTGCGCAGGCTAAGCGTAAACTGGATACGGTCCGTTCGAAGATCATTGCAGGTACTATCGCTTTCAATGCCGCAGCTTCTAAATATAGCGATGATGAAACAGCCAAATTTGCCGGCCCTTTTATCACCAACCGGGAAGGTTCTCCGTATGTTACCATCGATGCTCTCGATAAGGATATGGTGGGCATGCTGAGCAAAATGAAGATCGGGGAATTCTCACAACCTACCGCATTCCAGGAGGAGCAGGGCAAGAAAGGGGTCAGGATCATTTACCTGAAATCCCGTTCAGAGCCGCACCGCATGAACATGCACGATGATTATAGTAAAATATCCCTATTTGCTTTGGAAGAAAAGAAAAGTAAGACCCTCGATAAATGGCTAAAGGCAAAGATCCCCACCTATTATATCATGGTGGATCCGGTCACCAGTGCCGAATGTCCACAGCTACAGAAATATTCCTCTGAGAAAAAAACCTTCTGATCCATTTCAACGAATTAAGTAAAAGCCGTTACACCTGTAGCGGCTTTCACTTAGCAGAACAGCTTGTACGTCTATTTGCAGGTAAAAAAACGATCACCCGCAACGGGTAATATGGTTATTTTTATACCCCCTGTTTGAATTACTCTACTGACAGTAATGCTAGAAGCAGCACACACATGACAGAACAACATTTACAGCAAAGTGAATTGTTTTACAGGAACCTGATTGCCGATTCACTGGATGGAATATTGCTGACCGATGAAGAAGGCACGATCAGCTTTGCTTCTCCATCCGTTACAAAACTTCTGGATTATCAACCCAATGAGCTAACCGGCAGATCCGTCTTTGAATTTGTTTATGTGGATGACCTGGAACTCGCTACCACAACTTTTAAAGACGAAGCCAGGATGCAGGCACAGGTAAAGTTCATCAATATCCGTCTGATCAAAAAAAATGGAACGCAGGTCTGGTGTATTGTCAGGGGACATAACCTGTTGGGCAATCCTTATGTGGGGCGGATGGCCATATATTTCTATGATGATACGCTCCGCAAAATGGCCGAGGAAGCATTGGTACAAAGCGAGCGGCGCTTCCGTACCCAGGCTACCATCCTGAATAATGTGACGGATGTGATCGTCACCACCGATACCGAACGGGTAGTCAGTTCCTGGAACAAGGTCACGGAAAAACTGACCGGTATCACCGCTTCCGAAGCGATCGGCCATCCTTTCCGGGGAGTGCTTGATACAGATTATTCACCTTATACACATGAACAGGTAGCGGCAATCGTGTTGACCCAGGGTATCTGGCGCGGCGAGATCTCCTTTCAGGGAAGCGGAGGTGAAAAAAAATATTTATTACATACCGTCTCCCTGTTATACAATGAAGAAGGAGAGAATATCGGAATGCTGGGTGTGGGAAAAGATATTACCGAACGGAAAATGATCGAAGCGAGATTACAGGAGAGCGAAACGTTCTATCGTAACCTGATCTCCCATTCACTCGACGGGATCGTATTGACAGACAGGGAGGGAAAAGTGACGTACTGTGCACCTTCCGTTTCCAAGCTTGCCGGGTATGAGCCGCAACACCTGCTGGGCCGGAGTATTTTTGAGTTTGTGCACCCTGATGATGCGGGGATCGCCGGCCAGGCTTTTTATACCGAGATCAGGAAGGAATCCGCAATCGATTACCTGGCACTGCGACTCAGGCATTCGGATAATGACTGGGTTTGGTGTACAGTAAGAGGACACAATCTGCTGGATAATCCCGTATTCAATGGGGTGGTGATCTATTTTACCAATGATACCAAGCGAAAAGAGATCGAAGACCGGTTGAAGGAAAGTGAACAACAATTCAGGAGCCTGATCTACAACCTTAGCCAGGGAATCGTTTTGCAAAATGAAAAGGGAGAAGTCATTGTTTGTAACAAAGCAGCTCTACAGATACTGGGTGTTACGGAAGATCAATTGCTGGGAGCAAACGCTTTCGAATCGCGCTGGAACGCAATCAATGAGGATGGCAGCAATATTCCCGGGCACGAACACCCGGGAATGATAGCGGCAAGTACAAAAAAGCAGGTCCGTGACATGGTGATGGGAATCTGTCGGCCCGCTACGGGCGAAAAGATCTGGTTGCTTGTCAATGCGGACCCGATGCTGGACAGCCGGGACAATATTATTAATATCATCATTTCGTTCTCCGATATCACCGAACAAAAAAGATTGTCGCGGGAATTAATTGAACAGGAGATACACAAGCAAAAACAATTGACCCAGGCAACGATTGATGGGCAGGAAAAAGAAAGACAGGAGATCGGCAAGGAACTGCATGATAATATCAACCAGCACCTGACTACGACAAGACTATATCTCGAGGTTGCCAAGGAAAAAGCATCGGGAGAAGTGCTGGAAATGATCCGGCTGGCACACCAAAATCTCGCGGCGATCATCAAAGAGATAAGACAGTTATCACAATCCCTGGTACCCTCCACACTGGGTGACCTGGGGTTGGTGGAATCGGTATATGATCTTTGCGATTCCCTGAAACGGGCGCAAACCTTCCAGGTAGAATTCCAGCACAAATATTTCAACGAAGATAGTTTGCCGGGTAACCTGAAACTGATGCTTTTCCGCATTATCCAGGAACAGGTCAACAATATCGTCCGGCATGCCAATGCCAATATGATCCAGATAAGGCTACAGCTGGATGCGGAATATATTATCCTGGGCATTATTGATGACGGCAAGGGCTTTGATCTTCATAATTTCCGCAAAGGGCTTGGGTTCAGCAATATCACCAGCCGCGCCGGTCTCTTCAACGGGAAAGTAGAGATAGATGCCGCCCGGGGCATGGGTTGTACGCTTACGGTCATCATCCCGATGCCGGACCTGGCCGACACTTCGGATTAGCCCCGTAAAGGCATTATCATTACCTTTGCGCCTTCCCATGAGCGATCCCATTAAACATGAGTGCGGACTGGCATTCATCCGGCTAAGGAAACCCTTCTCTTATTACCAGCAACAGTATGGTACGGTGCTGTGGGGATTGAATAAGCTGTACCTGCTAATGGAAAAACAGCATAACCGCGGACAGGATGGGGCCGGTGTCGCCGCTGTCAAGTTAAACGTGGAATCCGGTTATCCCTTTCTTCACCGCATTCGCAGCAATGCCCCCCAGGCCATCGCTGACATTTTCCAGCAAATAGGCAAGGAGATCGGGGAGCTCGAACAATATCATCCCGATATCAGGAATCATCCCGGACTAATGAAAGGTCATGTCAGGTTCCTGGGAGAGATATTATTGGGACATCTCCGCTATGGTACGCAGGGAAAAAATAAACTGGAATATTGTCACCCTTTTATCAACCGCGATACAATACCCGCCCGAAATTTGGCACTGGCTGGTAATTTCAATATTGTCAATTCGGATGAACTGTTCACCCTGATCGGTAAAGAACCACATGACACGGTTCGTTTCAGCGATCTTGCCGCGATGATCGAACTGATGCATACATTTCTTTGCAGGGAAGACGAAGCCTCACCCGGTCACCTGGACATCAAAAATGTATTAAAGAAAACATTGCCCCTGCTGGATGGAGGATTTCATGTTGGTGGGGTGACTGGTAATGGTATCGGTTTTGTTTTCCGCGATGCACATGGCATCAGGCCTTCTTATTATTATATCAATGAGGAAGTAGTCGTGGCCGCATCGGAAAGAGCAGCGATCAGGACGGCATTCAATGTAGGGGAGAACGAAGTGCAGGAGCTGATGCCCGGTCAGGCCATGATCGTAAATGAAAATGGAGAAGTAGAGATAGCGCAGATACTGGAACCAAAAGAAAGGAAAGCCTGCAGCTTCGAACGTATTTATTTTTCACGCGGGAGTGATGAAAAGATCTACAAGGAAAGAAAAGCGCTGGGATACAATCTTAGCGAACCAGTTCTGAATGCCATCGATCATGACCTGAAGAACACTATCTTTTCCTTTATTCCGAATACGGCTGAAACTGCTTTTCTCGGGATGGTGAAGGGCATGGAAGCTTACCTCAATAAGGTTAAAATAGAAAAGATTAAAAGCTGGGGTAATAATTACGATCCCGTTAAGCTCGAAGAAATGATCAACCGCCGCATCCGTATCGAAAAGATCGCTATCAAGGATGTGAAGATGCGGACATTCATTTCGGAGGATTCGGGCCGCAACGAAATGGTGCAGCACGTTTATGATATCACGTATGGCACCGTAAGGGCCGGCGAGGATACGCTGGTGGTGATCGATGATTCGATCGTTCGGGGAACAACCCTGAAAGAAAGTATCATCCGGATGCTGGGACGCCTGAAACCCAAACGTATTATCGTTGTATCCTCTTCACCACAGATCCGTTATCCTGATTGTTACGGGATCGATATGAGCAAAATGGGGGATTTTATTGCCTTCAATGCCGCCGTTGAATTAATGAAAGAAAATGGGAAAGAGAACTGTCTCAAAGAATTATTGGAGAAATGCAAGAACCTGCAACGCAATAACCAGCTACATACGGAGAACGTAGTAAAACAATTATATAAACAATTCAGCACGGAAGAGATCTCGGCTAAAATAGCGCAGCTGATCACACCTCCCGGACTGGGTATCCCGGTGGATGTGATCTTCCAGACGATCGAAGACCTGCATAAATCCTGTCCCAATAACCTGGGTGACTGGTATTTTACCGGCAATTATCCCACACCGGGGGGAAACAAAGTGGTAAATAAAGCTTTCATCAACTATATGGAAGGTAAGAACGTGAGGGGGTATTGACGATTGTAGACCTGCCTGCCGGCAGGCAGGTTTTTGATCGAATATTGGAAAGGGGTTCAAAAAGATTTTGCAACCTGCTCTTTGTGTATTCTTGTTACTTTTAAAAAAACTGCAACATTGAAAACTCTTATTCTCGTCCGACATGCCAAAAGTGATTGGGGAGATTCCTCGCTGGATGATTTTGACCGGCCATTGAATGAACGGGGAAAAAGAGATGCGCCCGCGATGGCACAGCGCCTGCTCGATAAAAAAATAAAACTGGATGTATTTATTGCCAGCCCAGCTAAAAGAGCTAAAAAAACAGCCTGCATTTTCGCTGAAGCCTATAAAACAGGTAAGGACGAGATCATTTTCCGCGATGAATTATACGGCGCTGGCGAGAATGTATTTGCAGATGTGATCGCGAAGGCCGATAATAAATTTGACAGCATGGCTGTTTTTTCCCATAATCCCGGCATCACTGATTTTGCCAACCTGCTGACCAATACCCGTATCGATAATATTCCTACCTGCGGCGTATTCGCGGTAAAAGCGGATTGTAAAAAATGGAAGGATTTCGCGGAAGCAAAAAAAGAATTCTGGTTCTTCGACTATCCCAAAGCAGGGGTAATGGATTGAAGAAAAGAAGACAGCACATTTTTTAAATCCTTATTTTTTTGAACGGGAGTCAGCAGGTACTTAAAGGCAGCTGCTTTTTCCAATGCTGATACAAGCGAAAAATTCTCCTGTTGTAAGCAAAAACACTTTCCCTTCTCCATTAAATAGTTGCCCAGGTACTCCTGCTCTGTTTGTCCCGGTGTCGGGACCAGTATACTTTTTTTAGCAAGACTGATAATATCCATTATCGTGCTATAGCCACTGCGGCCGATCACCCATTCCGCTTGCAGCATGGCTGCATTTAACTCAGGGGAAGGGAGATGATTATAAACACGGATCATGTTAGTCGATGGGATCACTGACTTGCTTTCAGGCAATCCGCGGACAATGGTGGCAGTTCCTTCATAAGTGGTAATACCGTTGATGATCTTTTCTTCCAGTATACTACGTTGTGGTTCGGGGCCGGAGAGCACAACGAGAAGATGAGCTTTTCGTGCCGTGTTGCCATTGTCTTGCCCGCTGAACCTCGAAAGCAAACCAATATATTTCAAAGAGGTGGTTGGTTTTTTAAGCGGGTGTGATAAGGCTCCTGCCAAATTATTGTCGCCGGCCAGGTCCGGTACCCAGCATTCACTGAATTTATTAATATAGTTATAGTTTCTTTTCTGCAGGATGCGTTCGGTCCATTTCCCCCAGGAACTTTTAATATACAACTGGTGTGTAATAAAAACGGAGGGTATTCGGGCATGGTACAAACCATAACGGTTATCGCTGATGACAGCATCGAAGCGGTATTGATCAACTATTTTTTTTAACCATTCCTGTTCATAACGGATAGCTCTCTTCAAACCGGGGCCTTGTTGTATCATTTTCCAGGCCAGCCCTCTTCCTGTTTTCGTATAACGGACCCTGTAACCCGGGAGTTGGAGGAAAGGCAACCCAGGGAATTCGGTTCTCAGCAATTCTTCCTGCGCCCCTTCACCAGCCAGCCAGGGATCGGCGCCCTGTTCCAGCAATTCCCGGATAACCGGGATGCAGCGAGTGGCATGACCCAGCCCCCAATCGAGGGGGGCCACCAGGATACGGGGTTTTTCGCCCTTTTTTTCGCTGAAACTACCGTTCATGTTAATTTTTTAACTGTTTTGGCTAAACAGCATACTAATTTGTTTGTAAAATAGTTTTAATTTAGAACTTTCAATTTATGAAGACTATCAGCAAAATAGCAATAGGATTATTAGTGGTTGTTTTCCTCGCCGCCTGCAATAAGAACTATTATTCCGGGAGTGGTAAGGGAGGCAAGAACTGTGGTTGCCCAAGCCATAAGGGCATGAGCGGTTACTAAACAGGCGCAGATCATGATGAGCTCCAACCATCACATGTTGGTCCTTTTTAAAAGCCGGTATTTCAGCGAAGAGGCTATTGAACAGGAAATGGAGTGCATCAGCGGGATCTTACTTGCCGCAGCAATTCACGATCAATTTTTTATTGCCAATGAACTGGTTGACCGTAACCGGATCAGTTCGAATCCAAAAAAAATAGCAAGGGAATCCCGTTATTACCGGTTGAGATCATTCCGGTTCCTGCTGAATAAAAACTAAGCTTATTCTCAGGATAATTTTTGCAATGCTTCTTTCAGTTTCCCGATCATTTCATCGATCTCGTCTTTTTTGCAGGTGCCCACGCTGAGCCGGTACCAGGCAGAACTTCTTGGTGCGCCAAAAGCATAGAACGGGACTACGGCCAGTCCTGCCGCATTCAGCAGGTAATCGGTCACTTCGCCCTGGTTGGAAAGGATCTTTCCCTCCGGCGTTTTTTTCCCATTGGGATCGATCTTTATCGTTAGATAGATCGCTGCTTCCGGGGCGATCGCATCCACAGGTAATCCTTCTTTTTTCAGTTGCATGAAGCCATCATAGATACGCCGCAATCTTTCAGCGATCTCCGCTTTGAAATGAACCAGGTATTTTTTTATTCCTTCCCGGTTACCCAGGTAATAAGCCACCGCTTTTTGTTCTGCCATGGGTGCCCAGGCGCCGATATGCGTAAGAATAGCTTTCATTTTATTGATCACCACTGCAGGTCCCATACCCCAGCCAACACGAACACCGGTTGCCGCGAAAACCTTACTGATCGCATCGATAAAAATCGTGTACTCCCTCATTTCTGGTCTTAATGAAACAGGATTGTAATGACGGATATCACCATAGGTCAGGTGCCAGTACATCTGGTCATACATCACATAGAGTTTCTTTTCCCCGGCACCCCTTCTTTTATTCTCTTCGATCACCAGGTCGCAGATCTCTTCCAACTCTTCTTTTTTAAACGTTGTGCCAGTCGGGTTCTGCGGAGAACAAAGGGAGATCAGCGTAGCTTCTTTCATGTAAGGACGGATATCATCCGCTACCGGCATAAAATTATTCGCGGCTTTGGCTTCGATAACGATATGTTCGCCACCAACAAAATGCGTATAATGATTATTATTCCAGGAAGGAACAGCATAAATTATTTTATCTCCCTTATCACAAACCGCCCGGAACACAGCATAGATCAGCGGGCGGCCACCAGATGCGACCAGTATCTCACCGGTACCATAGTCAAGTCCTTCTTCATCTTTTATAAAAGAGTGGACCGCTTCACGCAGATCAAGATTTCCTTCAGCTGCGGGGTAATTGGTAAAATGTTTACGGTATGCTTCTACGATTGCGTCTTCGAGTTCTTTTGGAATGGGAAAGATAGAAGGATCGAAATCGCCCACAGTAAAATTATAGATACGCTCTCCCTGGCGGATCTTTTCCCTTATCTCCCCACCGAGCTTTACAATTTCAGAGCCGATCAGTGTCTCGGAAAGATGCGACAATTTCATACCTAACCCTTTGCGGCAAAAATAATGGAATTGCAGGAGATAGGGAGGCTGGTTGCAGTCCCGGTAGTGGGTCAGTTTGAAATAGTCGACAACGATTCTATTGAATGACCAAGTTGTCATCCTGAGCTCAGCGAAGGATAAGATGAAGATTTTGAAGCTTCTATTCCGACGAAGGAGGAATCTGTCTTTTGATTCCTCC
>JBDSPR010000031.1:0-33682 GCA_039930245.1 Chitinophagaceae bacterium
TGACTTAAAATTAAATAAGGCATCCATAAAAGATCGTGTACTAGATTCCGGGTCAAGCCCGGGGTGACTTACGGGTCAGGCCTCGGCTGACTTAAAATTAAATAAGGCATCCATAAAAGATCGTGTACTAGATTCCGGGTCAAGCCCGGAATTATTGTGAGAAAGGGTTACCGCACCCCGGGTCAAGCCAGGGGTGACTTATGGGTCAGGCCTCGGCTGACTTAAAATTAAATAAGGCATCCATAAAAGATCGTGTACTAGATTCCGGGTCAAGCCCGTGGGACTTAAACTATTCAAGAATTGTTTGACCGGTAATGCCACCCCGGGCCTGACCGATATAGTATCATCATAACGAAATGTTGTCACCCCGGGCCTGACCCGGGGTCATTACCAATCTTTAGCCAGATCCCGGAGATCTGGATTAACTTTCCTGATCAATTCAATCTTCCATTGCCGTTGCCAGTTTTTTAGTTGCTTCTCTCTCGCAATAGCAAGTCTCACATCAGAAAATTCTTCATGATACACCAGGAAATAGCATTTGTACCGGGAAGTAAAAGCGTATTCATTACGATGCAGCCGGTGTTCTTTAATTCTTCTTTTAAGATTATTTGTAATGCCAATGTAAAAAACGGTCCGTTCATAATTGGTAACGATGTACACAGAATATTTCTTTTTTCCCGGCATGATACAAAATAGTTCCACTTGCTTGCCTGGAAGTGGGAAAAACAACAGCATTTTCTGTTTTTATTCCCACAAAAGATTGTAAAATAGATTCCGGGTCAAGCCCGGAATCATTGTAAGAAAGGGTTACCGCACCCCGGGTCAAGCCCGGGGTGACTTACTGGTCGAGCCCGGGGTGACTTTTTAGAAAGAAGGACATTTTTATTTGTTCCCGTCTGTGTGCCGGAAGGGCTTGAACCAGTATCATTCCGTGTGTGCGCCGGAAGGGCTTGAACCAGTGTCATTCCGTGTGTGCCGGAAGGGCTTGACCAATGTCCAACCGGGCTTGACCCAATGTCATTCTGGGTGTGCGTCGGAAAGGCTTGACCCAATGTCAAACCGGGCTTGACCCGGTTTGGCCTGACTTTTGCAAAAATCCGGTAAATCAAACTGTATTATATGAAAATGAAATGGTTAGCCGCCGCATTACTCTTAAGCGGAGTTGTGGAGGCACAGATACTGAAAGGCGGGATCAACCTTGCCAATGTGACTATCACCAACGACGGTGATATCGATGACAACAAAGTATTGACAAGTTTCCAGGTAGGTTTTACGGGGAATATCAAGGTATTACCCATGCTCTATTTCCAACCGGGGATTTTATTCTCCGGCAAGGGATCAAAGACCGAATCCGGCGAAACAACTGATCCTACTTATTTTCGTGCTACCTCCAATCCTTATTATATCGAGATCCCGGCTAATTTCGTCTTCAAATCTCCCGGACCGATCCGTTTCTTCGCAGGTGCTGGTCCTTATATCGCCGTAGGTATTGCAGGAAAGAACAAGGTCGATGGTAAATTCCTTGGCACGTCCTTTCACAGTGAAGAAAATATTGAATGGTCCAATGACGATCCTTCCACACTGGATTATGAAGAAGGCGCAGGGTATGGTATCATGAAGCGTTTTGATTACGGGTTCAACGGTACTGCGGGTATCGAGACCGCCAATATCGTGCTGGCAGTGAATTATGGTTTGGGTCTCGCCAAACTACAGAGTGGCAGCAACAGCAGCGCCGATGACAAGAACAAACACCGGGTGCTTAGTTTTACGGTTGGTATCAAATTGTGATCGTTCATCAGCACTCGACCCAGTCATTGCGGGCTTGACCCGCAAAACATCGGGTGCTTAGTTTTACGGTTGGTATCAAATTGTGATCGTTCATCAGTACTCTACCTCGTCACCCAGGATCAATCTGAAAGCTCGTGTAATAGATTCCGGGTCGAGCCCGGAATCTATATAAAGAGAAAACCATCGCACCCCGGGTCAGGCCCGGGGTGACTTACGGGTAAGGCCCGGGGTGACTTACGGGTCAAGCCCTGGATGACTTACGGGTCAGGTCTGGGGTAACTTAATAGAAAAAGGAAATCCACAAAAACTCTTTATAAAGAGAAAACCATCGCACCCCGGGTCAGGCCCGGGGTGACTTAATAGAAAAAGGAAATCCACAAAAGATCCTGGAATAGATCTCTGTCATTGCGGGCTGGACCCTGTCATTGGGGGTTTGACCCGCAAAAAAATCAGTGTATTATTTTTTTATTTAGTGGATAAGGAGAACTACGAACTACAGCCGGGTAGAATCCCTCTTTTTCCTATGTGGATCATAGAATTTGCCCGGGAAATTCTACTTCCTACCAATTTCTATCGTTATTTAGTAATTGTACCAGCTACTGTTGATACAAAATTTTATCATCCAATATCCACCATTTATGAAAAAGATTTTAATTCTTTTTAGTGTATGCCTGTTGGCATTCACGAACATGCGTGCACTTGATCCCAACCATTTTACGATCACCAGGATAACCGCTCCGTATTTTATCGTGGATGGCAACTCGCCTACCACCATTACCAAAGCTTATGTAGGGTTTGAAGTGAAGAATAACAGCAACAGCGCTACTACTTACCCAGGACTGAAGTTCACGATCACCAGTATCGGTACTTCTGTAGTGGGACAAAACTATTCCATAGTTTCACCTGCTACCGGTATCGTCAATGTGGGTACGCTTGCGCCGGGCGAATCAAAAGTTTGCTATTATTATGTTTCCTATCCTGCGAATACAACCCCAATAGCCACTTTCAATGTACAGTTGAGTGATAATACCGCCAGCTGGAAAACGACCAGTTTCCAGGTCCGTAACCGTTCCAGTATCAGTGCCAATGCAGGAGGAACAGCCACACAGACCTTTACTAACCAGGACCTGATCGGCGGATTGGTAATTGATGATGTCACTTACGTTGTCGGCAATGTCCAGAACCTGGATGAAAGTGATTTCCAGGTTGCCGTATCAGCACAGTTTGATCCAACAAAAGTTACCCTGCTCAGTACACAGGTCATCGCCAGTTCTGTTCCGGGTATCAATAACGGTACTACCGACTCGCTTTATTTTGTTACGGGTAATGGTTCGAACGGGGCAACGATAACCGTCCGATGGATATTCCGTATCACGGGTACAAATTTCACCACCTACCTGTTACCCTGTGCCGGTGCCACCAGCGGAAGTACCAACTATAAATATGCATTGAATACGAGCCTGGGCCAGGGTACACCGATCACAGTCTCTTCAACAGCCAACCCGTTGACCATTGCCAAGACCGCTGACCAGAGTGTTTATGGGATCAACTCACCGGCCATTTTTACTATTACGATCGGCAACCCCGGTGCTTATGGGATTACCATCGATAGAATAACCGATGAGATCCCTGCCGGTTTCACCTTCCAGGCCCTGCACGCAACAAGCCAGGTTACCGCTTCCAACTCAACTTCAATACCCGGATCAGGCGCAACGGGTACGGTGAGTTTTGATGGAGGCGTGACTTCTGCCGGTAACAATTCTTATTATATACCGGCCGGGGGTAGCTTAATCCTAAAATATACCGCGCTTACACCCTCTTATTCGACCTCAAACCTGTTAACCACGGCACGTGATTATGTGGGCGCTACCCAGGTGGGTGCTGCAACGAATACTGTATCTGTTTCTACCACTTTACCTTTAAGCCTTCTTTCTTTCAGTGCCGTATGGATGAACGATGTGGTCAGGCTGAACTGGTCAACAAGCAACGAGATCAACTGCCGTTCCATGCAGATCGAAAGAAGCACGGATAATACAAACTATACACAAATCGGAGAGCTGCCAGCGACAGGCAATACGAGTTCTGTACAGGATTATTCTTTTACAGATCCTTTTCCCGTAATGGTCAATAAATACAGGTTGAAGCTGGTTGATCTCGATGGGAAATTCACCTATAGCCCCGTTGTACTGGTTACCAAAAAACAAGGAGATGCAAGTTTGCTCAGCAGTTTCCCCAATCCTTTTACCAATGTTTTGAATATACAGGTAGTATCTCCCGGCGAACAGACCATACGATTACAACTGACAGATATACTTGGAAAAACGATCTTCACCCGCTCGGAACCATGTCCGAAAGGCACGCATACTTTTATGTTGCACGACCTGGGAAATATTCCAACGGGCATCTACTTCCTCCAGGTAACAACGCCGGGAGGAAAAAAACAATTTAAACTACTAAAAACAGAATAGTCCGCAGCCATAACAGTTTATTATCTTGCAGCGCATTCAATGATTCTTCATTTAATTAATGTTCCTGATGCGTTACATGAAATGGGTTGGCCTCGTCGCCGTGATCCTGTTGCTGCTGGCCTGTTTTATTCCCTGGGTGGTTATTGACTCGAAACAGATCACCGTTAGCGGGGTGGATGCCACCGGAACCAATTTTGGCAAACCGGGTTATTTTCATTTTGTACTGGCCATATTTTTTATTGTCTGCACATTTGTACAGCGGGTCTGGGCCAAGCGGCTCAACCTCATTATCACTGCACTCAACCTGGGCTGGGCCTTGCGGAATTTTTTTATCATCTCCGCCTGCCGCGGGGGTGATTGTCCTGAAAAAAAAATCGGTCTTTACTGCATCCTGTTCGCTTCGGTGCTGATGCTGGTATCGGCTCTTTTCCCGGATATGAAACTCCCACAGGAAAAAACAAAGCAACCCCGTTAATCTTTTACTCTCCATTCCCGTCTACCTGTTTTCATAGTCGCCTTGCTTAGTGAAGACAGGATGTGCACATAAGGTTATCTCCCCTCTCTTTGGGAGATCCCGATAATCCCGATAGCTATCGGGATCGGGAGGGGTGAGGCTGTACTCCGGGCATGTCAATGCGGGCCTGAGCTGCAGTGATCCGGGCATGTCAATGCGGGCCTGACCCGCATTGATCCGGGCTTGTTCATGGGGTTTACCCCCGGACTTGATCCGGGCTTGTTCATGGGGTTTACCCCCGGACTTGATCCGGGGGATAAAAAGTGGATACCCCGGTTTTTGCTGGGTTGAGTAATATCCTAGATTCGCTGAGCAGTTTTCCTTCCCCGTTCCTCCTTCCCCTTTGAAAAAAGTAGACCGTACTCTCCAGAAAACTATTGTATATACTAAAATGGGAACTATGCGGAAGGTTTACTTTTTACTGATTGCACTTTTTTTTGGTGTAGAAAGTTTTGGACAATTATATTATCGCTCAGCAGCAACAGGGGACTGGGGTGTTACATCTACCTGGGAATCCTCTTCCGATAATTTATCATGGGCACCTGCCGCCTCGATTCCAACTTCAGCTGATAACACGATAACTATCCGGAATGGTCATACTGTTACGATTACAACCTCTGTTACTGCAGACGAGATTATTATTGGAAATGGCGGAACATTAGATTATACCGGAGGAGTATTTACTATCGATGAAGGTTCAGGTAATGACGTTGAAATACAGAGTGGTGGAGTGTTTATTCTGTCTTTAGCAAGTACAACTCCAACATTTAGCGGGGGTACATCAATTGTGGACATAAAAGGTGGCGGCACCCTAAGAGTATCAGCTCCAGGTCTTACTAATGCAGCGTTGGGGATAAATTCTTCTAATTTTGTTTATGAGCATCAATCAATTCTTGAGTATACTTTAAATGGCGCGTTTGCTTCTATTGGAGTTACTTTTTTCCCCAATGTTAACGCGACCACAATTCCAATTTTTAGGACAACAAATACTTCGAACATACTGGTCGGGTCAAATACATTCACAACATTTAATGGAATTTTTGAATGTGCCGGAACTGGCGATGTAATTTGGCAAAATACTGGTATCAAAACTTTCAGAAATGGAATTCGTGGTACCGGGAATTGTACTGCAAATGTTAGCGCAGCGTCTGCGAAGTTTATTATTAATGGCATAAGTGCTGAGTTAGGCGGCTCTGGGTCTTTGGTGGTTCCAACAACCGGCGGCTTGGAAATTGGTTCGCCTACAACTGTTACCATGACCTCTGATAAAACAGTTACGGGAAATATTACATTGCTAAATGCCAACAGTCTTATTGAGCTTCTAAATTTTAATTTAACCGTCTCCGGAACAATAGGTATTAGTCAAACATCAAGCTATGTAAAAACAAACGGTACCGGTAAGCTCACGTTGAATAACATCACTGCATTCCCGGGTAAATTATTCCCTATCGGTCTTTCAACGGTTAACCCTCTTTATATAACTAGTACCTCTCCTTCAAATTACTCAGCCAGGGTAGTTGAACCCATTACGCCACCTATATATAATGATATCCAGGCGGTATTAAGGACCTGGTATATCAGTAGTTCGGTTAATACTCCCGGGGCTTCAATAAGCTTTGGATATACTTTTAACCTTACAGAGTGCGGTCCGCTTTACAATAACGCTGGGCCTGTTGAAGTGGGAGTAAATATTTCTAATATCTGGAATGTGCATCAATCTGGGCTTATTCCTATGGCTTTTCCTATTGTACCCGGAACATTTGTTGTAACGCCGGGAGCCGTAATTAGCTATTTCAATAACCCTGTAAACGAATTTCCTTTCGTTGTTGCCAACAATGGAGCAATACTTCCGCTCGATTATTTCATCACCGCCCGGGCACAGAAAAGAAATAACAACGGCGATATTAGCTGGAAGATCCTGGAGACAGCTGGCATATTAAATTTTGAAGTACAACGATCGGTGAACAATAGTGCGTTCAGCACCCTTGCAACCTTCACACCCACAGATAACCAGTTTGATTATAACTATATTGATGCCGCCCTGCAGGCAGGCACCAATCTTTATCGCATCAGGGTGAACAGATCTATCGGGAGTATCCGTTATTCCAATACGGTTGCGGTGCTCAACGGGGCAAATGGCCTGCTCATCACGGGACTGGCACCCAACCCGGTTCATGACAATGCACTCCTCACGATCAGCGCTGCGAAACCAGCTACGGTTCAATTCCAGTTGTACAATATGTACGGATCCATGATCCGTCAATGGAATGCAGCGGTCGCCGAAGGCACCAATACCATCCCGGTCAATACCGCCGGGATCCCCACAGGTATTTACCAGTTAACGGCCATGGGTTCCGGGGGAAAAGCACAGTTTCGCCTGGTAAAACAATAAACCGCCACGTTAAAAAAGTATTCTGCGTCAGGAAAAAACGTTTTCTCTCCTTCTCTTTCACATGGGAAACTCATCGACCGATGGTAGTTTTCCATGCACATTCATGAACGCTTTAACAGCACCTCATTGAATGATTTTTCCATGGTAAAACTGTTTTTATGAAAAGGAGTTTCATTTTATTTGTTCTGCTTCTCGTGCTGGATCATTGCATGGGGCAAACACCGGTGAATGGGGGATTCGAAGATGGTCTTACAGGATGGACGTCTACCGGATCTGTAGGAGCAACCAATGCAAGGACGGGTACTAAAGCATTAGTCTCTGCCTCTTCAACTTCCGCATCCAATACCGCTCACCTGAATTCCACCGTAATATCTATTGCCGCAGCTTCTTATGCGCATGTGATCGGCTGGGCAATAGGTAGTAATTCATTTTCGAACGCATCCTGTGGCGGAACCCTGAATGCGACGACCAACAGTACTGCCACTTCCAATATCGGCACAACACTTACAAGACTGGTATATAATGTCCAGAATAATTCCGGTAGCACAGCCAGCTTTTCCTGCCGGGTCAACTCGCGAAGTTCGACGGCTGGTAATGCAACACAGGTTTATTGGGATGATGTGATCCTATACACTGATGCAACCACAGCGCCTGACCTTGTCAAACCTTTACCAGCTTCCGTGTTTACCAATGGAGCAATATTACCCAACACAGTTGCATTTAGCTGGACAAACGGTTCTGATGCCGTAACGGGTATCCAGGCATCCATTGTGCTGCGCACTACCAATACCACAGCTGCCATACCAGTGATGAATGACCAGGGAGTTTATACTGTTACCGGCGGTACAGCCGGACCAAATATGGTGGATGCCGACTGGATGGTGCTAACTGTTTCGGTATCCCCGGGTGTTACCAGCTACACGGATAATACCGTTACCGAGTCCACTGCTTATAAATACGCAATTATTCACCGGGATCTTGCATACAATTATTCAATTGCCCTGGTTTCTGGAATTATCACTACTCCTGCTGCGAGCCCGGTACCTGTTTTATTACTTCGCTTCAGTGGTTACAAAGAAGGCAATCACAACCAGCTCCGCTGGTCAACTGCTACCGAAAACAATAACCGTGGTTTTGAAATTCAGCGTTCGGTGGATGGGATCAATTATACGGTGATCGGGTTTGTGAATTCACTGGCTGCTGCTGGCAACAGCAACGATCAGCTGGACTATACATACACCGACAATGATCCTGCGGGGAATAAACAATACTACCGTCTCCGTCAGCTTGACCTTGATAACCGGGACAAACTCAGCAAGATCTTACTGATCAAAGGAGAAAAACTGGCACTGCCGGGTATTGAAGGATTATTCCCTAATCCTGCCAAGAGCACAGTTAACCTGGTCATCGTAAATGGGGAAAAAGAAAAATTAACGATCAAAATAACGGATATTAATGGCAGAACCGTATTACAACAGGAAGTTGAAGTGGAAACAGGCTGCAATACGATTCCTGTGGATATCATCCGGCTTGACAGAGGAACTTACCTGGTCCAACTCTTTCACAGCAATGGATATGCATCAGCGGCCAGACTAATCAAACAATAAATCCTGCGATCAACCCATACGAAGGGACCATGGCAACATGATCCTTTTGCCGGATCGGGTCTGGCATGACAGTGCGGTAAAGTCCAGTGTCATGTCGGCCTTAAGCCGGAAGGACTTGATCTACGGTGGTGTAATGGCCGGCTTAACCCGCCGCGTTGTGATGGCAGGCTTGACCCGCCGCATTGTCATGGCGGGCTTGACCCGCCACAAAAATGCCATGAGCAAATACTCACGGCAAATTTGGTCCGTCCTGGTAAATATGATTAGTCTGTTATTATCTTTCGCTTAGTAAATCTACGGTATCAGGTATGCGATAATCCGTGATTCGACCGTAAAAGTAACAGGCAGATTTCGTACATGCAAGCTTTTTACGAAGTATTTTTCCAGGTTTTTTTTCGTGCGGGGGTTTAGTAAAATTTCCAGTCATTTAAGTCATTGCTGTTCATGTAAGCATAACATCATTCATAAGTGATTAGGCTTCTATAAAAAATAATTGCAAGAGGAGAAAAGTATAGGAGAATTACGATAGTGCCACCGTTGATCTTACTTATGCCGCGGTATAAGGGAAATGCGGGTTATTATCCTTCGATCAGTTTTGCAATACCGAAAGCAGCCCCGGCAGCTACTGCGCCGATCAGCATCACCCGCAGTGCCCCCCACCATTGGTTGACCCCAGTGAGCCGGCTTTTAAAGAAACCGAAAAAGAAAAGACAGATCAGTGTAACGACCACAGAGATCTTCAGTGCTTCCAGCGGGGAATCCAGGAAAAAATAAGGACTTAATGGAACAAGACCTCCGGCAACATAAGAGATGCCGATGTTCAGCGCGGATTTGGTGGCCCGTTTCGGATCGGGTTTTTCCAGTCCCAGTTCATATTTCATCATAAAGTCCACCCAATTTTTTTTGTCCCGGGCGATCTCTTCCGTGGCTTTTACCTGCAGCTCATCGCTGAGACCTATATTGGCAAAAAATTCCTTTGTCTCCGCGATCTCCCTGTCGCGCAGGTTCTCCACTTCATAGTATTCTCTTTTTTCTTCGCTGCGGTAATGGTCCTGTTCCGTCTTTCCCGCAAGGTATCCACCCAGTCCCATAGCAATCGAACCGGCGGCCACTTCCGCGATACCGGCAATAACGATGATGGCAGTGGAATTTACTGCGCCGCTCAGACCGGCGGCCAGTGCAAAAGGAACGGTGAGACCGTCACTCATACCGATAACGATATCCCGGAGCATGTCACTGCTTCGGAGGTGTTCTTCACGATGCCCGTTGTCGTGGTGAAGATGAGTGTCCATTCAATGAAGGTACTTGTTTATTGATCCAGTACCGAAAGGCTTTCCCCGATGATCTCCACGCATTCTATTACCTGTTCTTTGGTAATGATAAGGGGAGGGGCAAAGCGAATCTTATCTCCATGTGTAGGTTTGGCCAACAGGCCATTCTCTTTTAATTTCAGGCAAAGTTTCCAGGCAGCTTCTTTATCCGGATGACGGATCACGATTGCGTTCAGCAATCCTTTACCCCGGATAACGGCAATATGTTTTGAGTTGAGTGCTTTTAATTCTTCTCGCAGCAATTCACCCATCCGCTCCGCGTTTGCAGCCATCTGCTCTTCTTTTAATACTTCCAGCGAAGCGATCGCCACCTTGCAGGCAAGCGGGTTGCCGCCATAGGTAGAGCCATGTTCACCTGGCCGGATGGTCAGCATGATAGCATCATCCGCCAGCACGGCGCTCACAGGAAGCATTCCCCCGCTCAGTGCCTTACCCAATAAAAGAATATCGGGGCGTACCTGTTCATGATCGCATGCCAGTAGTTTTCCGGTTCTTGATAAACCCGTCTGTATCTCATCGGCGATGAATAATACGTTAGCGGCCTCACACATTTTTTTTGCTTTAGCCAGGTAACCTTTATCCGGCACAAACACACCGGCTTCGCCCTGTATCGGTTCCACTAAGAAACCAGCGATGTTTTTATCTGCCAGTGTTTTTTCCAGCGCGGTCAGATCATTGTAAGGAATAACAGCAAAGCCCGGCATATAAGGACCGAAATTCTTTTTTGCCTGCGGGTCGCTGCTGAAAGAAATGACCGATGAAGTGCGTCCATGGAAATTACCTTCACAGGCAATGATCACGGCTTTACCTTCTTCGATCCCTTTTACTTCATAGGCCCATTTGCGGCAAAGTTTGATCCCTGTTTCCACGGCTTCCACACCGGTATTCATGGGAAGTACTTTCTCATACCCGAAATAATCCGTGATGTATTTCGTGTATTCAGCAAGTTGCTCACTGTGAAATGCGCGGCTGGTGAGTGTCAATTGTTGAGCTTGTTCCATCAGCGCTTTGACGATCGCCGGGTGACAATGTCCCTGGTTCACGGCTGAATAGCCACTGAGAAAATCATAATATACCTTCCCTTCTACATCCCATACATGAACGCCGCGGCCCCGTTGCAGGACTACGGGAATAGGATGATAATTGTGGGCACTATAACGCTCGTCCAGTTCAAGATAATAGTTTGTGTCTTTACCAGTCATGGTTATAATTGATTGCACGATGATGAGTTATATTGAAAAAATGGGAAAATGCAAAACTACTCCCATGCGCACGCGGTAGGGAGGCCAGGAGCGTCAACCTCGATGATTGAGCAGGTCGAGGTTATTAGCGAGAAAAAATGATATGAAAGTGCTCAGTTGAATAATGCGGGATTTTGTGCAAGATACGAAAAAGTTGTGAGTGAGAAGATCGGAGACCGGAGACGGAAGTCGTGAGCCAGCAACCTGCCTTCGCTCAGGCTCCGGCAGGCAAGCCAGTAACCTACAACCAGCACCCATTTTATTCCATCTCATTATCCCTTAGTTCCCGGGTGAGCTTGGTAAAACCAATTACTTCTCCTGCATCATCATGGAGTGCCGTGATCAGCATGCTTCACCAGAAAGTGGTGCCATCTTTTTTTACGCGGCGGCCGATATGTTTGGCCTGGCCTTCTCTCTTGGTGAAGTCGATCAGTTTTTCCGGGAAATTCTTCCCTCATTTTTATTATCTCTATTTTTGAGCTAAACAAACAGGATGGAATACAAGATCCCGGCTGGCGTGGGAATTGGGCATGTGCACCTGAAGGTGGCTGACCTGGAGCGCTCGCTGAAATTTTACCGTGACCTGCTCGGTTTTGAACTGCAACAGTATTATGGTGACAGTGCAGCATTCATTTCTGCGGGAGCTTATCATCACCATATAGGTCTGAACACCTGGCATAGCAAGGGTACCGGCCCTGCGCCACTGAATGCGCCGGGTTTGTATCACACAGCTATCCTGTATCCAACAAGAAAAGACCTGGCCGTCATCCTTAAAAGACTGGTGGAAGCAAAATATCCCCTGACCGGCTCTTCTGACCACGGCGTTTCCGAAGCCATTTATCTTAATGATCCTGATAAGAATGGCGTGGAGCTCTACTGGGACAAACCTAAAGAACAATGGCCAAGGGATGCATCCGGTAACCTGGAAATGATCACAGCAGCACTGGACCTGCAGGAACTTTTATCACTTGCAGATTAATTCTTTTACAAAATAATTATCGGGAAAGGAGAAGGGCAATTGCTTGTCTTTGTGAAAAATGCCATAGACCGTACTGCCGCTGCCACTCATGGATGCATAAATGGCGCCCTGCCGGTACAATTCATCTTTTATATCCACGATCGGGCGGTGAGTTTTAAAGATCACGTTTTCAAAATCATTTTTCAGTTCATCCTTCCATCTTTCCATCGGGCTTTTGATGATCTCTCTGATCGATCTTTCCGAAACTGCCGGCTTGATCTGGAGGAAAGCCCTGCCGGTTTCAATATGTATCCCGGGATTAACGACCAGGAATTTATAACCTGACAGGTCGAGTTGGATCTCTTCCAGCTGGTTGCCCGTACCGGAAGCAAAACAAGGCTTGTTAATGATGAAAAATGGGCAATCGCTTCCGAGCTCAGCAGCATCAGCCAGCAATGCTTCCTGCGATAAACCCAGTTTGAACTGCCGGTTCAACTCCAGTAATGTGAAAGCTGCATCGGCGCTTCCGCCACCCAGGCCCGCACCGGAAGGGATCATTTTATGCAGGTGTATTTGTATAGAAGGCAATAAGGGGAATCTTTTTTTTAGCAGCCGATAGGCCTTTACACAAATATTGGAAGAGGTATCACCCAGTACCTGCAGACCACTGCTGCTGAAATGGATCGGTAAAGTACGCTCCCCTTGTTTGTGTTCAATGATCTCGAGCACATCGGTGAGTGGGAGAGGACAAAAGATCGTTTCGAGATCATGGTAGCCATCACTTCTTTTGCGGAGAATATTCAGTCCTAAATTGATCTTGCAGTTTGGGAAAACTATCACTGACAGGGTTTTAAAAATATAAACAGGGGGATTTGGCCATGCAAGAAACAGGTCACGGTTCAGCGTTTCTTTTCACGGCTGTTGATCTCATCGCGTATAGCTATTGCACGGATATAATCTTCGCTGTCAAGTACTTCATTTAAAAGAACATTCAACTCTTCCAATGTCATGGTTTTCAGGTCTTCATTGCCAGTTGGCCCGTCTTCTTCCACCATCACTTCCTGTTTTACTTTTTTCTTTTTTCCTGTAGCCGCTGTGTCTTCCATCAGTATACCCGCGCTTTCCAGGATATTCTCATAGGTGTAGATAGGGCAACCAAACCGAACTGCGAGAGCGATCGCATCGGAGGTACGGGAATCAATTTCCACCGTATCGTTTTCAGTGGAGCAGACCAGCTTGGAATAGAAGATTCCTTCCTGGAGATCGCAGATAATGATCTCGTGGAGTTCAATGGCAAAAGCGTTCATAAAATTCTTCATCAGGTCATGCGTAAGCGGGCGGCTGGGCTGCATTTTTTCCAGGGCCACTGCAATGGCCTGTGCCTCAAAACCTCCGATAACGATCGGCAGCCTTCTTAACCCGTTTACTTCACCCAGCACCACCGCATAGGAATGTGTTTGGGTAATGCTGTGCGACAGGGCCACGATTTCCAGTTCTATCTTCTTCATAGAAGCCACGAATTTAAGCCTTTAGTTTTAAAGGGTTAAAATATTGCGGTGTAAAAAAATGGATTCTTCCGCCAGGGTCACTATTTTACCTGGTAACCGCTGAGATCGAATTGAGCGCCCACATTTCCTGGTTCGATCTTGTAAGCAACAATATAGGTGTTCTCATTCTCGGCTGATTTTGTCCGGAAACCCAGTACAATTTTGTAGCCAATTATAACCGGCTGGATATTCATAAAATTATAATCGCAGGCGGCGATATAGGAATGTTGCTTGCTGACGAGGGCTGCTGCCTGGAAACTGTCATCTTCTTTAGTTGTCATTTCCCCGCTTAACTCCTGGCAGGTATATTTAAGGATGAGGCCCGTTTTTTTATAATTCGCGAGCGAAAATGCCACATCACTGTTCCGGTCACCCAGTTTCTCCTTCTTATAGGTCTTGTTTCTTTTATCCAGCACGAGCAAAACACTGTCCCGGAAACTGGCGATCATATTGTCTTCGAAAATATCGCCCTCTTTATAGCCCGGGGTGAACATGGTGACCCTGATGCTGTCATTCCCAAAAAAGATGAACATCGAATCACGTTCAGCCGGGTCATCGGTAGTGATCCGGTACTTGATGGTACCAATGAATCGGGATGCCGTATCAGGGATGGGATCAGCCTGCAGAATATAATCTACGGCTTTGGCCTTATCGCTTTCTTTTTTGCCCTTGCTCTTGCCTTTTTTTTGGGCATCGGCGAAAAGAAAAAGGCAGGTGGTTGCCAGGAAAAGGAATATATTTTTCATAGAAGGCTGAGCTTTGCTACACAAATTTGCAATAAAAAACCACAAACGCAAACGGTTTGTGGTCAGTGTCAGGAAATATTTATTGCCTAAGCGATCCCTTTTAATTTTTTGATGGCCGCCGTCAGTTGAGGTACCACCTCGAAAGCATCACCTACGATACCATAATCGGCCGCTTTGAAGAAAGGTGCTTCGGAATCTTTGTTGATCACTACGATCACTTTACTCCTGTTCACCCCGGCCAGGTGCTGGATAGCTCCCGAAATACCGATCGCAATATAGAGGTTGGGAGCGATAGCGATCCCTGTCTGTCCTACGTGTTCATTGTGCGGGCGCCAGTGCGCATCGGCTACCGGGCGGCTGCAGGCTGTCGCGGCATGCAATACTTTGGCGAGCTCTTCCACCATGCCCCAGTTCTCCGGACCTTTTAAACCACGTCCGGCACTTACCACCACTTCTGCCTCTGTCAGCGGTACTTCACCACTGGCTTTGGTAACATTCAGCACTTTTACTTTTGCTGATCCAACACTCGCATTAAAGGGAACGATCTCTGCCGTACCCTCGCTTGTTTCAGTCTTATAAGCGTTGGGGTTAAGTGCAATGATCTTTATGGGAGTATTCACAGCGATATTGGCATAAGCCTTACCGGAGAAAACATTTTTCTTGACCACGAATCCATTGCTGGTATCGGGTAATGCGACAGCGCCGGAGACCAGTCCTGCTTTCAGCCGGACGGATAAACGGGGAGCGATGGCTTTTCCATCTACGTTATTGGAGAAGATCACGACTGTTGCACCCGTAGCTTCCGCGGCCTCGGCGATCGCGTTGCTGTAGAGTTGAGCATCCAGGTGATCCAGCGCTGCATGGCTGATATGATGGATCTTCTTTACACCATATTTCCCCAATGCAGAAAGATCTTCTGTGACGGTGCCCAATACAACCCCTTCAGCAGTGGTACCGAGTTGCTCTGCTATTTTTGTTCCGTAGGTCAACACTTCGAGCGAAGCTTTCTTTACATGGCCTTCTGCCGTATCAATAAAAATGAGAACTGACATATACTGAGTTTATCGTTTATGGTTTGTGTTTCTGATCCGAATCCTTTATATACGCTATGTACCTATTTACTTAGATCGCTTTAGCTTCTTCATGAAGAAGACGTACCAGTTCGGCCACATTATCAGGCGCCACTAATTTTACTCCTGCTTTTGCGGGGGGTAATCCAAAACCTGCCACACTTGTCAGGGGTTCAGCAGCCACCGCTTCTACTACTTTTAATGGTTTTGTCCGGGCCGCCATGATACCCCGCATATTGGGTATTCTAGCTTCTGCCATTCCTTTCTGACAACTGATGACCAATGGTAGATCAGCTTCGCAAATCTCTTCACCGCCTTCGATCTCGCGGGCAACCGTTGCTTTTGTGCCGGCAAGATCCAGTTTGGTTGCCAGAGCGATATAGGGGAGACCCAGTAGTTCAGCGACCATACCACCGATGGAAGAACCATTGTAGTCGATCGTTTCCTTACCTGCCAGTACAAGATCATAACCGCCTTCTTTGGCAACAGCGGCGATCTGCGAAGCGATATAAAAACTGTCATGACTGTCAGCATTTACCCGGATCGCTTCATCTCCGCCAAGTGCCAGTGCTTTGCGGATGATTGGTTCTGCATCAGCAGTGCCGACGGTAACAAGATGGATGACGGTGGTAGTATCGGCTTCTTTCAGTTCGATGGCACGCACCAGGGAATACCATTCATCGTAGGGATTGATAATCCACTGCACCCCATTTGTATCGAATTTCGTGTTATTATCGGTGAAAGCTATTTTTGCCGTAGTATCCGGCGTTTTACTGATACAAACTAAGATCTTCATTGCATTGTAGTTGAATCGTTAAGTAGATAGTTGTTTATGCAACTAAAGCAAAGATAAGGGAAGCAAATGTAATTCCGAAATCCCGATGACTATCGGGAAGGTCAAATTTTTTATTTCAATATGGAACGGATCGAAAAGCTGAAAGAATTTTTACAGGCCAGTCCGCAGGACAGTTTCCTGCAACATGCTCTTGCGCTGGAATACATCAAACGGGGAGATGATCAGCAGGCCCGGGAGCTTTTTGAAGAGATCGTAAAAAGAGAGCCGGGTTATATCGGCACCTATTATCATCTCGCCAAACTTCTTGAAAGGAATGACCAGTCAGCTGAAGCGGTCAAAGTATATGAGATGGGAATGGAACAGGCCAAAAAAGCCGGGGAGATGCATGCATACGGGGAGCTACGCGGGGCTTATGAAGAATTGATTTTTTAATTAGAAAATGTGGCGATGTGAAAATGTGAAAATGAAGAGACAATGTTTAGAATGGGATTACTTCAACAATTTACCGGACATATCAAACAGCATAATCTTTTCTCTGCAAAAGATAAACTGCTGTTAGCTGTAAGCGGCGGTGTGGATTCAGTGGTACTTTGTGAATTGTGTAAACAAGCCGGCTATGATTTCAGTATTGCTCATTGTAATTTCCAATTACGAGGAGAGGAGAGCGAAAGAGATGAACAGTTTACGAGAAACCTCGCCAAAAACTATGGAGTGGAGATTTTTGTAAAAAGATTTGACACGGAAAAATTCGCTGCTGAAAATAAACTCTCCATACAGGAAGCAGCGCGGGAACTGCGATATACATGGTTTGCTGAACTAGTCGGGAGTCGGGAGTCCGGAGCCCAGAGCCGGGAGCCAGGAAAAAACATTCACCATTCACCATTCACTACTCACCTGCTTACCGCCCACCACGCAGACGACAATATTGAAACGGTATTAATGAATTTTTTCCGTGGCACCGGTCTGCAGGGGCTGACTGGTATTCCCGTGGTCAATACATTTATCAGCCGACCCTTGCTGGGATTTTCAAAAGCTGAATTACTGAATTTTGCCCGCGAAAATAAACTTGCCTTTGTCGAAGATTCATCCAACCAGTCTTCCAAATACACCCGGAACTTTTTTCGCAACGAATTGATTCCGGCAATCAGCAAAGTGTACCCACAGGTAAAGGAAAATCTGCAGGACAATATCAGCCGGTTCAAGGAGATCGAAAAATTGTACCGGTTTGCGGTGGATGATCTGAAGAAAAAGATCTGCAAGCAAAGAGGGAAAGAGATCCATATTCCTGTAAAACTGCTGCTGAAATACAATAACAGGGCGCTGATCTACGAGATCATTTCGGATTATGGATTCCAGGAAAAACAAGTGGAAGAATTGTTGAAACTCGCCGAAAGTGATTCAGGAAAATATATCCAGTCACCCCCCGGGAATTACCGCATCATTAAACACCGGCATTGGTTCATTATTACGCCTGCTGAGTCTTCGGGGGCTGTTAATATTTTGATTGACGAGGGGATAACAAAAATACTATTTGCAGGAGGCACTCTTCAAATAGAAACAACTAGTAACCAGCAACCAGTGACCAGCAACCATGTCGCTTGTTTGGATGCAAAACAGATCAGCTTTCCTCTCCTGCTCCGGAAGTGGAAGACAGGAGACTATTTCTACCCACTCGGGATGAAGAAGAAAAAGAAGATCAACCGTTTCCTGATCGACCTGAAACTATCAAAGACAGAAAAGGAAAATACCTGGGTGATCGAAAGCAGCCAGCGCATCCTCTGGGTGGTTGGTTACCGCATTGATGAACGATTTAAGGTAAGTGAAAAGACAGCCACTATTCTGCAACTGCGCAGGAAGGAAGGAAAGGCTTAGGCGCCTGCAACTGTTCTTTAAAATTCTCTATGATATTAATATCAGTGAAAAAATTCACGGCGATATAAGTAAACAACAAACCATACACAGCACCCCATAAATGGGCGCCATGGTTCACCTTACCCCCGCCTTTTTTATCCAGGTAAGCAGAGATGATAAGGTATAGCACAGCGAAAATGTATCCTGGTATCTGGATCCCGGGAATGAAAGCGAGGCCTACGCCCAGTTTTGGTAAAAGTAAAATACTGGAAAAGACTACGGCCGACACAGCCCCGGATGCACCCAGGCTCCTGAAATGATAGCTGTCCCGGTGTTTAACCAGGTCGGGAATACTCGCCACGATCAGCCCTGTGATATAGAGCAGGAGAAAGATCCATTTACCATTGGTGCCAAAAAAACAACTGTAGCTGAAAAGGGCTTTTTCCACCGCTTCACCAAAAGAATATAAAGCGATCATATTAAAAATCAGGTGAAACCCATCCGCATGGATCAACCCATGCGTGACCAGCCGGTACCATTGTCCCCTTTTGACCGCCGGGGGATAAAAAATAAGGTCATCAATGATCTTCTGGTTATTGAAACCGCCGATCGAAACAAGACTGGTAATGATAACAATGATAAGTGTGATGGAGAGATCCATTGATACTGCGATTAGAACCGAAAATAGTTATTATTTGTGATGATATTTTTCATTTTTGAGGATCGTGCAGGCACGATAGACCTGCTCGGCGAGGATCAGCCTGACCAGCTGGTGCGGGAAAACCAACTGTGAAAGACTCCAGGTATAATTAGCCCTTTTCATCACGGCTTCGTCAATACCAAAAGCGCCACCGATCAAAAAAATAAGGTGGCGGGTGCTTTCGGTGGCCCTTGCCTGGATGAATCGGGCAAGCCCTTCCGAGCTCAGCTGCTTTCCTCTTTCATCAAGGACTACGAGCTGGTCTTCTTTGTCTAACCTGTCAAGGACGACCTGGCCTTCTTTTTTTTTCAGGTCCATTTCACTCATCATCCCCGAATTCTTTGGCAGCGGAATAATACTCCATTCCACTTTATGATACCGCGAGATCCGCTTGGTGAATTCTTCCACGCCTGCTTTTACATAAGGTTCATGCGCTTTTCCGACTGACCAGAAAGAGATCTTCATAGATAAAAGATGACAGATAAAAGATAAAAACTCGGTAAAGACAAAGTTAACTATAGCAAGTATGAATATATCAAAAGCAAGGCAGGAAAGGAATAAATTCACTTTTATCCATACCTGTCGGTCATGTTGGGAATCTTTTGGAGCACGCAGCTTTTATCTGCTAAGTTTTTATCTGATCAACCGGCGCCGGGTATGAGCTATGAAATAAAAAAAGCCTCTCCGAAGAGAGGCCAACTTTTATCTTTTATCTGATAAGTTTTTATCTATTTTATCTCGTAATCCTTTTTAAAAGACATCAGCGTTGAGCGGTACAGGGCATTGGCGGTGTCCAGTGCAGCAGCTTTGGTGTAATACTGGTAGGCATCAGATAAATAATGAGCGTCTTCCAGCATAAACGCAAGCCTGTAAGCCTGTTCTGCCGGTGCCTCAAAAGAAGAGACCTGGCTTTTCAGATTGCTCAGTACTTTGCTGAACTGTTCTTTGGATATATAGTTAAATATTTTCAAATCATCATTTTCCTGTCCTTTAACTGCCGCGGTCCACAAGTAAGATTTTCCAGCACTTAGCTTGGTAATGAAAGAAGGGATAGAAATTTTCAGTTTTGTCACCATTGTTTTAAAAAGTGGTTCACTGATATTTTCTTTATCGTAGAAGGAGACTTCAAAATTATCATCGTCAGAATAGCATTTCCAGGACAAAGGGAAATCCCCACCGGTATAGTTTACAGTGTCTAACCGGGAATCGATCCAGATATTATTGACATTGCGGCTCACCGCACCCACTGTATTCATATAGGCTTTCCGGTTGCTCCCCGCTGCACCACCCGTTTTTGTCATAGAGGCCCATACATATTTTACATAATTGGCACTTACGGAATTGCTGCTGATCTTGCAGGAGTCCCCAAATTTATTGAGGGGATAGGTACCAGCTTTGGTGATCGTGAACATAGCGGCTTCATTACAGATCAGGGTAACGGCGCCTCCAGCGGCAACTTTTAAAGTAGAAGTCGATTTCAGGGGCTTGCCCACTTTAGCCTTGCTTTCTACGTTACTCTCCACCACGGAGACATTGCCTTTAAAGCTGTACAGCAGGAAATCATTCTGTGCTGAGCCAACCAGGGCGACCGAACAAAACAGGATCAGGGATAATAATTTTTTCATCGTTTTAAGGTTTAAGCCCGCCCGGATGACCGGGTCGGACGGGGTTTAATACTAAGATTTATTAATGATGGTGTGGTTTAAACACCGTCTTATAATTGAACTTCTTATGCATCCATACCGCCCAGGCCTCATAAAAATAGATCACGTCCACTGCCATTACGATAACGATCAGGCTTAGTTTCAGGTCGACTTTTAACCGGTACGAATCGAATAAATAAATACCCAGCCAAATGAATAATATCGCCGAAATGACCTGAACGATCTTTGCTATTAAATGGAACCAGATATGGCTTTCAAGGTAGTAGCGGATAAAAAATGACATAAATAGCCAGCATACCAATATGGCTATCAGCAGATTTGCCCACGAAGGTAACTTTTTTATATAGTTATCCTCCATCGCCATGGAAATAATATTGGCATGGATCACGATCCCGTTCATATCGGGCCATGACTTACCTGCAAATTTTTCATTCATTGGGGTGAATTTCTTGTCCTCGATGTCCTCTGGGTTGGTGTTTACATAAGCCAGAAGGGCTATTCTTCCTTTAATAGCCGAAGAATCAACGTTATCCATCAAAAGGTCTTCCCCGTTTATCACCAGGTACTGGTTCGTATGCCGGGAATAATTGACCATTACTTTCTTGTCGCCTTTATGAACGAGCTTTTTATAAGCCGCTGTGTCATAGAACTTCAGTATAGTAGTTGAAAAAAAGGGGATGGTTGTATCGAGTGATTTTTTTACCGGGAAAAAATAACGGGTGGTCTCTTTTTCCTCGTTGGGAAAGTTTACATAACCATACTGGTGTGCGTCTTTCAGGAAATAATTCCTTGTCAGTACCAGTTTGTGCTCATCCAGTGTATCTGCAATATATTTCACAGCTACAACCAGGTTGGGATTTTTTTTGAAGGAGGCTCTGAGCAAGGAATCTTTAATAGGATCACCAGGGTTATCAAAAACAGCATCGAGCGCCATCACCTTGGGTTTCATGGAGGCGGTCTTATCGATCATATATGCAATACCCTCGCGGTCCGCATGACCAATATTGATGATGACGATGTTAGTGTCCCTCTCAGTATGTGCGGCCTTACCCAACTTGGAATAGCTCATGTCGTTTGAATCAAAATCCTTAAGACCCAATTTGATGGGATTAATAACCCCGAGATTAAGAGGTATGGAGCCAAGTATCACAATGAAAAGGAACACCCAGATGGTCCCAAATATGGTGTCTCTTTCGTACAGGTATTTGGTAAAATGGCCGTGTACTCTCCTGGCATGGTGGCTGATATGCTTATGCAGTGGTTTCTTCATCCGGTGGTTTTGTGGTGGTTTGGTTCTTTGATAATGATTTTATAATTACTCCCGGGGTTGCAACTTTTTTATACTTAACATATTCTGTCTATATTTTAACACAGGGTTACCCCGAAAAAAGGGCGATTTTGGGGGCAGATAAATTATTCATTCCCCTGTAAATCCGTAATTTAGTACGTCGAATTTATGCCAAAAAACCTTTCCATAGTCTTAGGCTGCCTCTTATTTGCGGTAACCTGCCAGTCTTTGCATGGTCAGGCTCCCCCAAAACCGAGGGATACTACCATCATCGGACCGCAAACCTTTGCCATGGTAATGGGTATCTCCAAGTACAAATATGTGCGTCCGCTGACCTATGCCGACAAGGATGCGGAAATGTTCCGTGACTACCTGAAATCACCAGCTGGCGGGAAATTACCAGAGGATAATATTTACACCCTGCTGAATGAACAGGCAACCCTTGCCAATTTCTATACAAAAGGCTTCCAGTGGCTAAAAGTAAAGCAGCTGCAGAAGGGGGACAGGCTATTCATCTACCTGGCAGGTCACGGTGATGCCATTGATGAGGACCAGTTCTTTTACCTGGCGTATGATTGTAATCCGGCCGGGGATAAAAATAATTATCTCGTGGGTGGGGCTGTACAATTATTCAACCTCAAATTGAAGATCGGTAAGGAAACGGCCAAGGGTGTGGAAGTGTATTTTATCATGGATGCCTGCCGGAGCAATGAATTGCCCGGTGGGGCAGAAGGCCAGGGATTTCTCAACCAGGCCGTATCAGAAAAAAGAGCTGGAGAAGTCATTATGCTGGCTACGGGGGCGGGACAGGAATCACTTGAAGATGCATCCATCGGAAACGGTCATGGTTTATTTACCTATTACCTGATCGATGGGTTGACCGGTGCCGCGGATTCTATGGGTACCGTGGATAATAAGGTAACACTGTCCGAGATCCAGAAATACGTTGAAAAGAATGTGCCGGCAGTTGCCAAGGAACGGTTTAAAAGAAAACAGGATCCTTTTTTCTGCTGTAATGATGTGAATCAAAATGTGGTGAGTATTGTTGATACCGCCTACCTGCGTAAATGGATCAATACAAAAAAACTACAGGGCAGGAGTCCGGGTACTTCTGCGGTAGCACCCCGGAGCAGGGGCATGGCTTTTGGCCCAGCCGATACGGCCCTGATCGAAGCGTATAATTTATTCAATACCGCGGTAAAAGAAAGCCGCCTGATCGGTAAACTATCTGCAGATTATTATTACAACCTGATGGAAAGCAAGTATCCCAATACTTCCTACACCATCGATGCGCAGTCCACGCTTGCAGTTGAATTCATCAATTTCGCCCAGAGCAAGATCAATCTTTACCTCGATTGCAAGGATGCTTCTTCGATCCAGCGTTTGAGGACACAGCTTGATGCGGATGACCAGACCGATGAAATGACCACCAGCCTGAACAGGATGGAGAAAGTTGCGCAGCTGGAATTCTATGAAGTGGGTTATATGCTTGAAAGAGCCATCAATTTCATCAGCGTGGATGATCCTGATTTTGCAAAAACATTGAACGGCAGGATGTATTTCTTTAAAGCGAGGGGATATTTTGGTAAGAGCCGGAAACTGGTGGACATCAACAATGCCTTCCAATTTGCTTACACGGCCTATGCCGCGGATAAGAATGCGGCTTATATCCTGAACACACTTTCTTCCCTTCACCTGGATAACAATAAGATCGACAGCGCAATTTTTTATGCCAAGAAAGCCATTATTGCCGCGCCCCGCTGGCGTTATCCTTATGTCACACTTGCTTTTGCCTACAAAACATTGAACCGCCCGGATTCAGCCATCAAATATTACCTGAAGTCCATAGACGTGAGCCCTGATAATGCAGATGCCTATGTGGATCTCGGTCATTATTATTATTCCTTATCAAAAGGAGATTCCGCTATTGTTTATTATGAGAAAGCATTGGCCATCGAACCCAATAATCCTTATGCCAGTAATAATATCGGCTGGGTGAATTACAGCCGGAAGAACTACGACCGTGCGATCGCCTATTTTAAACAGAGCATCAGTGCCAACCCCAAATTTATCACGGCCTACAATGGTCTGAGCAAAACATTTTTTGAGACAAAGCAGTACGACTCCGCACGTATCTATTATTCCAAAGCTTTTGCGAATTACCAGGATAAATCGATCGTAAATATTTACATCGGTAATTTTTACAAGGACCTGAAAGAATATGATTCGGCAAAAGTGTATTACCGGATGGCCGCTGCACTGGACCCGAATTACGAGGAAGCATATAATAACCTGGGCCGTGCCAGTTTTGCTCTTAAACAACTCGACTCCGCTAATTATTATTACCGCCGGGCGCTGGTAGCCAATCCTTATTCAGCTTTTGCGCTGATCAATATCGGTATGGTGTTCAAAGAAATGAAAATGCCGGATTCCACGTATAGTTATTTCCAGCAGGCAGTCCGGCTGGAACCGGGTAATCCTTCTATTTTGAACAACCTGGGTGTAGTATATGGGCAGGAAAAGAATTTTGATTCAGCAAAATCTTACTTCCGGAGGGCTTTGTTTGTGAAACCAGATTATAAACCAGCTTCCAATAACCTGCTCAAAATATTCAAGGAACTCAACCAACTGGATTCAATTACCAATTTCCTCAAGGGTAGTTCCTTGTTGGACCCGAACAGCACCACGTTCATCAACGATATGGGAATGGCGTTCTTCGAACAGAAGCGGTATGATTCGGCCAGGTGGTATATCCGCAAAGCGATACAAAAAGATCCGCAGAATGCGCAGTTCTACAGCAACCTCGGTCTCGTGTTCCAGGGAATGAAACAATATGATTCGGCCAGGGTGAATATGCAAAAAGCATTGCGTATCGATCCCGAGAACCCGGTCATCTGGGCCAATTTGGCGGGAGTATTCCGGCAGTTAAAACAATATGATTCGGCCGGCTATTATTTTAAACGACAGATATTCCGGCGGGGTGATGTGACGGCGCAGGCTTATTTCGCGATCGGCAATTTCTTTGATGATATGAAGGCCTATGATTCTGCTATCGTGTATTTCAGGAAAGCGACCCAATTGGATCCGCGTTATGGCGCTGCATACACCGCGATGGGTTCTGCCTTTATGAAAATGGAAATGAACGATTCTGCATTTGTGTACCTGCGGCAGGCGCTTAACCAGGATGCCAATTCAGTAACGGCCAACCTGAACCTGGGACTGGTGTACCATGCCATGCAGCGTTATGATTCGGCGATCGTTTACATTTCCAATGCGATCCGTCTCGATCCCGGTAAACCGAAAAATTATTACAGTCTTGCCTGCAGTTATGCCCTCGCCAATAAACCGGAACAAGCGATCCAGTATTTGCGGCAGGCCTATGAGCGGGGATATAAAAATGTGGACAATCTTGTAAACGATCCCGATATCTCGGGGCTCAGGGACTATAAAGAGTTTCAGACCCTGTTGGATAAATATGTGCCCGACTGGAGAAACCGGTAAAAAGCTATTAGTTATTAGCTTTTAGCTGTTAGGCTATACCTAATTGTTGCTGACAGGAGAATCTTTTTCAACGAGCGTTTAACTTCTTTCCTTTTCAGGTAGTGGGTCAGTTTGATTTAGTCGACAAAGATTCTATTGAAATGACCAAGTTGTCATCCTGAGCTCAGCGAAGGATAAGATGAAGATTTTGAAGCTTCTATTCCGACAAAGGAGGAATCTAAAGACAGATTCCTCCTTTGTCGGAATTAATTTCATTGTCAGTCCATCTATTCCTCACTTCGTTCGGAATGACAAAGAGTATCATAATTCAAACTGACCCACTACCCCTTTTCAACTCAACTTTTCCTGCTTGTTTTTTTGCCTTATATTTGCCGTCCGCTGGCTGCGTAGCTCAACTGAATAGAGCATCTGACTACGGATCAGAAGGTTATAGGTTTGAATCCTATCGCGGTCACAAATGCCTTCCCACATAGTGGGCAGGCATTTTTATTTGGAGCGTTGTAAGCTTGCTTACATAAGTGAACAAATGAAAATGCCAGGCACCGCCGGAGGCGGGGCGAAGGCTTTGCCTGCCGGTAGGCAGGGGTAAGCCCAATACGAAGAGGATCATGCAATAATCCTATCGCGGCCACAACCAATTTTTAAAACACTCGCCAGTATATCGAGTTCTGCTTATCTTCTCTTATGATAATGTTAGCAATAATTTCTGCAGGGGGAAATCAGCTATTCCAATTATGTTAGCTGCCCGGAAGGGATAGTAATAGTAATCTTGCATCCTTTATTGGGCGAAGATTCTACGTTAAAATTTCCTGAAAAAAGCTTAGCTCGTCTGTTCATATTCGCAAAACCAATTCCATTAGAAACTTTCCCTTGATCAAACCCTACTCCGTTGTCAGAGATTTCAAACCTCAGATTACCGGGTATCATTGAGAGAGTTATTTCTATTTTACTTGCATTAGCGTATTTAAGAATATTATTTAATTGCTCCTGCATAATTCTGTATAAATTTATTTGAAGGTCTCTATGCAGCTCAATATTCTCAAGTGCCTTATCAAATAGCAAATGAGTGTCAAATCTTCCTTCAACGTCAATAGAGGAAAGTAACTGCGTCAAAGACTCCTTAAGCTTCATTTCATCAAAAAATGCGGGAGCCAAACGATGGGAAAGATTTCTTATTTCATCAGCGGCAAGTTTTATATAGTTTATTCCATCCGAAAAGATCGCAGCCTTCTCCTCAGTAATGCTTGGTTTAATGCTTGAAAGATTCAATATAGAGCCAGCTAATATTTGGCAGATATTGTCGTGTAATTCGCTGCCTATTGCATAACGCTCATCTTCCTGGGTTTTAATGATGGCCTGTGTAAGTTTTATTTCAGCCATATTTTTTTCTGTAACATCAATTGCTATTACGGTGCGGCAAGGCCTTTCATCAATCACTAAAAAAGTGCTGTATATTTCTACTTCTATTTCTTCTCCATTTTTTTTAATCTGTCTGAAACTTCCCGAAAAGGAAACGATTTTATTATTTACATATTTAATTCTTTTTTTTATCAGTTCTCTTTCTTTGGGAACATGCAGTTGAAGCAGGTCAATTTTGAAAAATTCTTCTTTCGTATATCCATAATGTTTAATAGCAGCTTCATTTACATTAATGAAGTTTAAAGTTTCGAGGTCATAAACCCACATGGGTTGCGGACTTAAATTAAACAACAGTGAGAATTTTTTCTCTGACTCCCGGAGCCGAAATTTGAAGTCACTCCTTTCTATTGCATAAGTAATACTCTTATACAACAGCCCTGCAGAAAGTTCGTCTTTTAATAAATAATCGGAAATACCCAGGGAAATGGATTTAATACTAAATTTAATGTCTGTATATCCTGTTAAAATGATTACCGGGCATCTGATTTTACTGTGTGTAACTATTTCATTAATTAACGGTTCGCCACTTTTATCTGGCAGATTTAAATCAAGCAGAACGATATCAAATCCTGTGGGTGTATCCGCAACTATAGACAGTGATTCTGCGTAACTGCGTGCCACTGTAATATGCGGAGAAGAGAATTGCTCCTCTACATAATCTTTGATCAGCGTAATATCCCCTAAATTATCTTCAATAAGCAGCAGGTGAATTTGTTCCATAGTTTTTAACAAAAAAGACTTTTACAAACAGAACCTTTTTGTTTATGACATTGATAATGTTGATAGTTGCAACCAAAATTCCTCAATTTTTAATATGGTATTTAAAAACTCCCTGATTTCGAGTGGTTTTTTTATATAGCTGTTGCAGTGGTTTTCGTAGGCCATATCCAGGTCTTTTTGATTGGAGGAAGTAGTGAGCATTATTACCGGAATTTTTTTGAGGTTTGAATCGGCCTTGATCTGCCGCAAAACTTCATGGCCATTGAATATGGGGATGTTGATATCCAAAAGAATAAAATCAGGCCTTTTTGCATTTGTAAATACGCCTCTCTTAAAAACGAAATCAAGCGCTTCCTGGCCGTTTTTTGCAACGCTTACTTCTATTTTTAATTTGCATTCTTCAAAGGCTTCCAGTGTGAGTAATATATCCCCTTCATTGTCTTCCACAAGGAGGATGTGGGCGATTTTTATTGTTGGCTTATTCATATTATTTTATTTTAGGAGTAGTGAAATAAAATATTGTGCCTTCTCCGGGTACAGAGTGTAACCAAATTCGCCCGCCTAAAAATTCAACATGTCTTTTGGCAATAGATAAACCTATTCCAGTTCCTGCATACTCATTCTTGTTGTGCAGTCTTTGAAAAATGAGAAATATTTTATCATAAAATTGAGATTCAATTCCTATTCCATTGTCTTTGATAGAGAATTCCCACTCATTTTCAATTTCAACAGCGTTAATCTCTACTATTGGTGGAGTATCTGCTTTAGAGTACCTGAGCGCATTGCTTAGTAAGCAATTAAATATCTGGGTAATAGCTGCCTTATGGGTGTTCAGTGTTGGCAGATCTTTAGATGTAATGGTGGCCTTTTTTTCTGAAATGAGTTTTCTTCTTAACTGCTTAAATTCAGAAAGCACCTCGTTAAAGTCTACCATTTCTTTTCCTTCTGTTAGCCTGGTTGCCCGGGAATAGTCCAATAAATCAAGTATGATTTGTTTCATCTTTTTAGCACCATCTGTCGCAAAATGAATGTACTGGTGTGCCTTGGAGTCAAGTTGATCTCCGTATTTTCGTTTCAATTGATCCATAAAGCTGGAAATCATTCTCAGGGGTTCCTGTAAATCATGAGAGGCAACAAAAGCAAATTGTTCTAATTCTTCGTTGGAGCGTTCAAGTTCAAGCGAATGTTGTTGAAGCGTCTGGTTAAGCTCACTTAATTGTACTGTCATCTGTTTTTGCTCAGAAACATCGGTCATAGCACCTACCATACGAATTGCCTTTCCTTCGTTGTTTCTGATGATTACACCCCGATCTGTTACATAAAGCGTTTTTCCCTGTTCATTAAAAACCCGGTAATCCTGTTCCCATCGGGTAGTGGAGGGGTTGGCAATTGCTTCCTGAATACTATCCTTAACTTTGGCAATATCTTCCGGATGAAAATTATCCTCCCAGAAATCGTTTGTGGTGAATGATTTTGAAGTGTTTTTTCCAAAAAAACGTTCAATGGCTTTAGAGCGATAATAAGTTTTGTTCACCAAATCCCAATCCCAAATGGCATCATTGGTTGCTTCAGTTACTTTTTCAAAGCGTTCATTGGATTGGAGTATGCTTTCGGCTGCTTTTTTTCGAGGTGTTATATCCCGTATAAAAGAACAAAAGAACACTCCTGCACCTTCCTGTTTTATTGGCAATACGGTTAATTCAATTGGAAATTCTTCGCCACTTCGCCTGATGGCCGTTAATTCCAATAATGAATTGAGGACTTTTCCTTCGCCTGTTTCATTATAATGCTTTATACCGGCATTATGGCGGCTACGGAACTGTTCAGGTATAATCAATTCAGATAGCTGCTGTCCTATTACTTCCGCTTCTTTCCATCCAAAAATTACTTCCGCCTGTGGATTCCAGAACGTAATAATTCCATGGGTGTCGATACAGATGATTGCATCCAATGCACCGTTCATGATCAGTCTTCTTTTTTCCTCGCTGTCTTTAATATCCTCTTCCGCTTTTTTGCGTTCTGTAATATCCTGGCAAATGCCTATTGCCTGGAGTGGCTCGCCCTTGTCATTAGTAGTTATTCTCCAGCGTTCTTCTACCACTTTCACCTCTCCGGAAGGTGTTACTATGCGGTGTTCAATCACGTTGTGAGACGGAAAAGGAGCCTGAGTTGACTCCACGAAGGCTTTATCTATTTTGTCTCTGTCAAAGGGATGAACATATTTCAGAAATTTCTCGTAAGTAGGTTCGAAACTTTCCCTATCCGTTCCAAAAATGCGATAGGTTTCATCAGACCATGTTAACTTTAAATCCGACAAATCGTTTTCCCAACTGCCTACTTTAGCCACCTCCTGTGCATTGGTAAGATGGACTTGCTGCAATTGTAATTCAAGAACAAGCAGGCGGTATTTCTGCTCACTATCAACCAGTTTTTCTTCTGCCTTTTTGCGATCAGTGATATCTCTCGTTACTCCCAACAATGAAATAATATCTCCTTGCTCATTTTTCATTGGAACAGCATGTGTTTCCAACCAGCGGCGGGTTCCTTTCAAACCTTCAATTTCAAATACAAGCTTACCGGATTCTCCCTTAAAAACCTTTTTTGTAAGATTTGAAAACGCAGCTCTATGTTCTGGTAAAATAATCCCAAGTACAGATTTACCTAAAACCTGTTCTTCATTATCGGCCTCAATCATTCCCAGGCCAGCAGGATTCATCATTATTACTTCGCCACCAGGCCCTAACAATTTTATACATTCCGGTTCAGTATCTAAAATAGTACGAATCCGGTTTTCGCTTTCCGCCAGTTTAATTTCAAATTTTTTTCTTTCATCAATATCCTGGAAACTGCCATAAATTTTAGTACACTTGTTCTCTACCCGGTCACTCTTGCCAATGGCTCTTATCCATCGGTAGTTGCCTTTTGCGGAAAGAAGTAATAGTTCTTCATCAAAGTCAATACCTTCATTAATCAAAGCGGCCATGGCTTTCTTTACCCGTTCATTACTTTCACCAGTGTAGAATTCAAGACCACCTGTTAAGTTAGTGTCGTAGCTATCATCTACTTCCAAAATCTCCTTTATCAAAGGTGACCAGTACATAATATCTCCTTCTTGATGAATCATATCCATCTCCCAACTGCCAATTCGGGCCATTTCGCTGGCCTGCTTTAACAATTCCTCTTTTTTTAACTCCTTGGTAATGTCTAGTATTATTGCGTTAAACAAAACGGTACCGTCTGCCATATAAATAGGAGTACCATTAGTTAAATGAGTTCTAAGTTCTCCGGTTGGCATAACGTACCTCAAGCGAATGGTAGACTTTGTTTTCGTTTGGATGGATTTAAGAACACTTGCCCGAACATCTTCATAGTCCCCACCCAACTTTATTTGATTCCACATTAAACTGATATCCTTCATTACTTCATTGGCTGTAAAACCCCACAGTTGTTTCGCCTCTCCAGAAACATATCGCAGGGAGTCAGTTCCATCAGGATAAACGAGGTATTGGCAGACTACACCAGGCAGGTTCTCAGTAATCGAGAGTAACCTGTTTTCCGATTCTTTACGATCATTAATATCCTGAAAACTTCCGTAAATGCGTTTGCACTTACCGTCTGCAAATTCAGCATTGCCAATGGCACGCACCCACACTTCCTTCTTTTTAGCAGTCACCAAAACAGCCTCAAAATCAAATGGCTCGCCCGTGGTAATAGATTTTTCAATGTTTAATTGCACCGACTGCTGGAAATCTTCTCTATAAAAATTGATGGCAGTTGCCAAATCAGGTTCAAAGGAGTTGGGATCTGTTTCATGCAATTGATGCACTTCCTCTGACCAATAAAGTGTTTCATTGATCAAATCTACTTCCCAGCTTCCAATTTTGGCAAGCTGCCTGGACTGCCGATTCAATTCCCTGAGTTTCTTTTCTTCGGTTATATTTTTGGCTGTGGCATAGATGATGCCCTCATTCAAGGTAGCGTTGCAGAACCAACTTAACCAGATAATTTCACCAGCTTTCGTGATATAGCGGTTTTCAAAGTTGAATGCAGTTTGTTCCTTTGTCAGTTGAAAAACCTCATTGGTAAAAATGTCCTTATCTAACGGGTGAACAAATTCTTCAAATCTATGATAAAGAATATTTTCTTCCGCGTAGCCCATCAAGTCGCAACCAGATTTATTCATCTTCAGAAATCTTCCCTCAAAATCTAATAAGCAAAGGATATCAGGAATTGCATTAAACAAGCGGCTTAAATCATATTCCAGTTTTTTCCGGTTGAATTCAGAACCGATAAATCTTTCAAGTGTCTTAAATAGCGGGGCATATTTTTTTAAATAATTGGCGTCATTCTTTGTACCTATCTTTAGCACACCTACCGCTTCATTATTAAAGATTAAAGGAATACCTAATACAGCTTTTAGCCCTATTTTTTTTGCTGCATCTCTTCTTACAAAATCTTTGTTGTTTTCAAGGTCATCCCAAAGCAGGGGTGCCTGTTGAGACCAAACTTTGCCAACCAGGCTTTCAGACATTTTAAATGCGTTGGCTCCATGGCTGTAGTGATAAAAAATTTCATCCTGATGATTTTCTACATAATGGGTTAACAATTGTATTTGGCTTTTTTCAAGGTTAGCGGTCCATACTTCAACCAGATCTAATTTTCCGTATTTACTGATTGTTTTGCATACCTCGCTTGCGGCCGTTATATAATCATTTTCCGCATTAAAACTTGTTTTTATTTGGGCTAATAATTCGTTTTCAAGTTCTTTGTTTTTTTGTTCGGTAATATCTCTTGAAACAGAAATGATTTTCTGCACGGGTTCACCGGGCTTGCCTACGGGCGATACCATAACATCCCACCATTTAAGTGTGCCTTTGGCAGTGGGGCATAAAGCTGTGAACTGTGCAGTTTCTCCTGTTAATGCTTTATCTAATGATGCTTTTACCAATGCTTCGTTTTCGCTGCCCCATAGCATCCACCAATTTTTATTTTTAACGGTGGTAAAATCATCTATTTCCATCTGGCAAAGCCCGTTGAAATTCATAAACTGAAGCCGGCCTTCTGTATCTAATACTTTTAAGCAATCGGGGCTGCTTTCTAAAACGGTGCGGTTAAATAGTTCATTTGCCTCAGTTTGCTTTAGGGCATTTACTTTTTCTGTGACGTCTCTCGAATTAACTACAATGCCATTCACAGCAGGATTGTCCAACATATTAGTAAACTCTGCCTCAACCCATCTCCATTCACTTTTAGAGTTTTTTAAACGAATAGGGTCTAATTTTACCCGGTTTTCGGTGGAGATTTTTTGCATAATACCTTCCACTCTTTGTACATCATCCGGATGAATTAATTCAATTCCATTTTTTCCAATAAATTCTTCCTGTTTAAAACCATGAATAGAAGAAACTGAAGGGCTTGCATAAGTATAGTTGCCTTCGGGGTCAAGTATTCCTACCATATCAGCACCTCCCTGCACTAACGCTCTAAAGCGTTCTTCGCTTTGCTGAATTTTTGCTTCCTGTTCAATTATTTCCTTGCCATCTCTGGCCACAGCATACATTTGTTTTGTGTGATTATCCCACCTGGTAGACCATAAATTATAGGCAATGCCGCCATCTTTTTTCTTGTATCGGTTAACAAAAGATTTAACGTCCTGACCACTTTGAACAAAAGCCGCAATTTCGTTGGTTTTAGGCACATCTTCTTCCAAAACCAAATCCATATATGCTTTGCCAATTAATTCGCTAGGTAAGTATCCCCAATGATTTGCGGAAGCAGCTCTCACATTTACAAAATTACCCTGCTCATTAATGGTACAAAAAACATCTAAGGAAGCATCGATTAGTTGATTGGCTTCAAATCTATTCTGTACTGTACTGGTGATATCTCTTGATTGACAGGACACGGCAAATATGTTTTCGTCATCTCCGGTAACAGGTTTAAAAGTAATTTGACTGTATTGAACTACATTTGATGCTGCATGATAGAAGTGCTCCTCAATTTCAAATTTCGTTCCTTCAAGGGCTTTTTTATAGTTAGCCTTCCCTAACTCAGTGTTACTATTACCCAGGCCTTCTAATA
>JBDSPR010000032.1:0-60421 GCA_039930245.1 Chitinophagaceae bacterium
CCTTTAAATGGCAATACTCAGTATGCCATGGCTGCCTAATCAGTGATTAAGTAGTCATTAGGGCCGCCGGGCCGGTTGTTCTGTTACCATGCCCCGCCGCCGACTTAAAAACAAAACAGGATGCTGCAACCTGATGCTGTAACGGTTGCTTAAGAATCCCGGATCTGATCCGGGACAGCTAAGTGGTGAATTGGTTTGTTCATTTCCTGTTCACCGCCGACAACCAATAATGAAATAAACATGTAGAAGGCTTTCGACGAATATGTTTGGACAGGAGTTCGACTCTCCTCGCCTCCACTTTAGCCCACTGCAACACAAAGCAGTGGGTTTTTCTTTTCCGGGCCATATTCCTTCTTACTGGTAATTTGATTTTATCGGGTAATGTCATTTTTCTGTAAACCCGGGAAGCAACACTAAGTAGTTTCACTTAGAAAACAGTTTTAGATTGGTTGATTTTCAGCCCTATTCGTTGTTTTGCAGGATTCGTATTATTTACCTAACTTATAAGGACAAAAAACCTTATCACTTAACTCAGTTTGTTAGTATCCGCATGGACAAAATCACCATCCTGCTTGTTGACGACCATAAACTCATCAGGGAATCCTGGTCTTTTATATTGAATAGCGATCCCCGTTTCCAGGTGATCGGGGAGACCAGCAACGGAGACGAAGCCGTAGAGATCGCCAAAAGTAAAATGCCTAATATCGTACTGATGGACATCAATATGACTCCGCTAAACGGGTTTGATGCCACTAAGCTTATCCGCCAATTCTCACCCGGTTCAAGGATCATCGGGATATCCATGCATTCCATGCCCGCTTATGCCCGCCGTATGTTGCAAATGGGAGCCATGGGTTATGTGACCAAAAATTCCTCCAAGGATGAGTTACTGTCGGCTATCGTGGCTGTGAATAACGGTAAAAAATATATCTGCGAGGAAGTAAAGAATATTCTTGCCCAGCAGGAACTCAATGATGATGAGAATAGTCTGCCGGATATGAATGTCCTTTCACAACGCGAGATCGACGTTGTTAAACTGATCAAAGAAGGGTTGTCTTCCAAAGAAATAGCAATCCGGCTGGATATCTCGTTAAAAACAGTCGAGGTTCACCGCTATAATATCCTAAAAAAACTGAACCTGAAAAATACAGCAGCATTGGTTAATTTTATCAATACACAAGGCTTATAGTTTCCCGCTGAACGGGTCATTGTCTTCGCAAATAATCCGGCTGCTTTATGTATCATTTTTTTACCCGCAGGAATATCAATACCAACCTGGTCATTTTCCTGGCCCTGCTTGTCTTTGTCGGAACCTACACGGTCATGAATATGGTCATGGCCCGTAAGGAGAATCGGGTGGTCAATACGACCCTACAATCCTTGCGCACCCTGGAAGATGTCATGGATGATATGCAGGATATGGAAAGCGGTCACCAGACTTTCCTGATCTCCGGTAACAAAAAATCTCTTGAACTATATTATTCCGCAACTGCCAGGCTGCAGAAAGATACTTCCACCTTTGGCTACCTTATTTCCCATTACCCCGAAAGGACTATCCAACTGAATGTGCTTTCTTCCCTCATCAAAAGAACAACGGACCTTGCCGAAGGGTCAATCCGCCAATTGAACCAGTCTAACCGTGACTCCCTATACAAGAATGTAAAATCAGGAAGAGGAAAACAGATGATGGATAGTATCCGGCAACTCATCTTTGCTTTTGAGAAAGAGGACCGGGCCATCCTGCAATTATCCAATGCACAAAGGGAATTGGCCGCAACCCGGACGGTCCGGTTCTTCGTTATATCTGCCCTTCTATTGCTGATTTGTTTGTCCTTTCTTTTCTGGCGTGTAAAAAAGGAAATGAAAAACCGGGAAAGAAATGAACAGGAGCTATCCCATCTTGCCAGCCTGATGGAACAGACCAGCGATGCGGTCTTTTCTACAGATACGGAAATAAGGATTCGGAGCTGGAACCGTGCCGCGGAAGAAATGTATGACTATACCGCAGCCGAAGCGATCGGGCAGCTAGCAGGTGAACTGCTTAAGATACGAGGTGGGAAAGAAGATAATACCAAAAGCCTGGAGCAACTTCGAAAACAAGGATATTATAAAGGAGATTATTCCTGTATCAGGAAATCGGGGAATTCTGTGTATATACAGGCTTCCCTCTCCGTGCTCCGCAATAAGAAGAACGAAATCGAAGGATATGTTGTGGTACACCGGGATATTACTGAACGTATCAGGTCGGAAGAATTGCTGGCCAAATTCAATGAAGAACTGAACAGGCAGGTGCAGGAAAAAACAGAAGAGATCAATCATTCCAATCAGCGGTTTGAAATGATCAGCCGCACCACCAACGATGCTATTTGGGAATGGGACCTGGTAACAGGTAATATGTGGGCCAATGAAACCCATCAGCAATTTTATGGATTAACACTCGCAGACGCTGTGCCCAGCCAGAAACACTGGGAAGAACGGATCCACCCGGATGAAAGACAATTCATAATATCCAGTCTGCAGGAAGCCCTTGTCTCGGATAAGAATGTCTGGATAGCTGAGTACAGGTTCAGGACAGGGGAAGAGTATAAATATATCTACGACCGCAGCTATATCGTGCGAAACAATAAAGGGAAAGCGATCCGAATACTAGGCAGCATGATGGATGTCACTGGAGCTAAACAGGCTGCCGTGGATCTGCAGGAGAGCGAGGAGAAATACCGCTCCATGATCGAACAGGCTTCTGACGGGATATTTATACTCACAGATGACGGGGGCTATATCGATGCAAATAATGCAGCTTGCCTGATGACCGGTTATTCAAAAGAAGAGCTGGTAAAAATGTCAGCGACAGATATCTTACCGGCGGGTGAGATGTCCATGGTAGAACTCAAAAGAGAAGAAATCAGATTGGGCATGACTGTCCTGATGGAAAGAAAACTGGTAAGAAAGGACGGGACCTTCCTGGAAACAGATGTGAGCTACAAGCGACTTTCCAACGGGTATATACTTGCCATTGCCAGGGATGTGACAGAAAGGAAAAAAGCAGAAGAAGCCCTTTTAAAGAGTGAAGAAACAAGAAGGCTGATCATGAATTCAGCGCTGGATGCCATAATTTGTATCGATACTTCCAGCGTGATCACGGTATGGTCCAGGCAGGCCGAAAATATATTCGGGTGGAAAGAGAACGAAGCGATGGGGCAGAAACTAACCGATACTATCATCCCGGTTAAATACAGGGAACAGCATGCGAAGGGTATCGCTCATTATCTCAGCACGGGGCAAGGTCCAGTATTGAACAGGATAATCGAGATATCGGCAGTAAATAAACACGGGGAGGAATTTCCGGTAGAATTGTCGATCATTCCCATTCAGCAAGGTGGGTTACAAATGTTTTGCGCCTTTATAAGGGATATTACGGCACGCAAAAAAGCCCAGGATCAGGTTGCCCGTGAAAAGGAATTGTCCGACACAGCTATCAACAGTCTTCCCGGTATCTTTTACATGTTTGACAGCACCCGGAAATTTTTACGGTGGAATAAGAATTTTGAAACTGTCTCTGGTTATTCACCAGAAGAATTAAGATACAAAGTACCTGTGGAATTCTTCGCGGAAGAAGACCGCCAGCTTGCCCAGCAAAAAGTAGAGGAGACATTCCAGCAAGGTACTTCCCAGCTCGAAGCACATTTTTTAACAAAGAGCGGGGAAAAAATACCTTATTTCTTTACAGGTCTGTCGGTAATGTATGAGGGTAAATTGTGCATGGTTGGTACAGGTATTGATATCACAGAACAAAAAATGGCAGAAGCTGCTTTAAAAGCGTCAGAGGAAAAATTACGGCATGTACTGACAAGTTCAGCGAATGATTTTTACGTGATCGACACCAGCTACCAGGTTGTATTGATCAACGAGACGGCAGCCAAAAATCTCCTGAAGAACTGGGGTAAAGCCGTGAGGATCGGGACAAATATACTCGATGCCGCACCGGCGGGAAAAGTGGACTATCTGAAAATAAATTATGACAAGGCTTTTTCGGGTCAGCGTATCGAATACGAAACACTGAATATGAATGAGGGGAAACCTTCATGGGTACTGGTGAGTTACCTTCCGGTAAGGGATGAAAAAAACAATATCACAGGAATAAATATTGTTACAAAAGATATTACGGAACGAAAATTAGCCGAAGCGGAGCTAAAACAATCCAACAACCGCTTCGAGATGATCACGAAGACAACAAATGACGCAGTCTGGGAATGGGATCTCGAAACAGGGCAGCTTTGGAGTAATGAGACGCACCAGCATTTATACGGATTGACGATGAAAGACCCGGTGCCTGTCGAAGGCATGTGGGAGACAAGGATACACCCGGATGACCGCGACCTGATCGTCAGCAAGCAAAAGGGAGCGCTGGTATCCGGAACAAATGTGTTCATTTCGGAGTACCGTTTTCTTTCAGGTAATAATGAGTATGTAAATCTTTATGATCGCTGCTATATTGTAAGGGATGAGATGGGAAAACCCGTGCGGATGATGGGGAGCATGATGGATATCACGGAACGAAAGAAGGCAGAAGATGCCGTGCGGATCAGCGAAGAGCAATACCGTGCCCTCGTGGAGAATGCGCCTGAAGCATTGGTGGTAATGGATATGGAACTGCGAAAATTCGTTAGTGTGAGCGAAAGTGCCCTGAAACTATTTAAAATGTCAAGAGAGGAATTGCTGGAGGTCGGCCTAAGTGAGGTCAGCCCGGAATTCCAGCCGGACGGGAGAACATCGGCTGAAGCAGCAATCGCACCGCTCGAAGAAGCGATCCGCGGTGGTAAGCCCGCATTTGAATGGATACATAAGGATAGCCGGGGTCAAGAGATAACTTGTGAAGTGCGGCTGGTCCGTCTTCCATCCGACAAACAAATATTGGTAAGGGGAAGCATCATTGATATTACCGAACGCAAAAAGATCGAAACAGAGAGAGCCAATGAGCGCAATCTTTTAAGGGCACTAATTGATAATCTCCCTGACTATATTTATGTAAAGGATACCGACTTCAATTATATAATCAGTAACAGGGCATTTGTAAAATTGGTAGGCGCCAACGGTGAAGCTGAAACTATGGGAAAAAAATCCCCCGAGCTGTTTGGCCCAGAAGTGGGAAATATCAATACAGAGGAAGACAAAAAGATAGTGACAACAGGCAAGGAAGTGATCGACAGGGACGAGCCTATCATAACCAGGGAGGGCAAACAATTATGGCTGCTCACCACCAAAGTGCCTTTAAAAGATGCCGAAGGTAATGTTACCGGTATACTGGGTATCAGCAAGGATATTACCGAAAGGAAAATGGCGGAAGAAGAGATCATGAAGACCAATGCACGTTTCCAGTCGGTTTCCAAAGCTACCAGTGATATTGTGTGGGATTGGGATCTCCTGGCTGATATGGTCTGGTGGAATGATAACTACTATTCAAATCTTGGTTACCGCAAGCAAAAAGAGATCGTGCAGATCGGTGAATGGTTTATGCGAATCCACCCGGAAGATGTGGAAAGGGTAAGAACTAAGATCAGGAAAACCATCGCCGGGAAGGGCTCGTCCTGGCAGGATGCTTACCGTTACATCAAGTCCGATGGTACGTATCTTCATTTCCTTGACCGGGGTTTCATTCTCCGCGACAGCGGGGGAAACGCCTACAAGATGATCGGTTCGATGGTGGATATGACACCTGTTTACGAAGCGCAGAAAAAGATCAGCGAGAGCGAAGAGAAATATCGTACACTCGTTGAGCAGGCCGTGGATGCGATCGCCCTTTACGATGCCCAAGGAAGGATACTGGATGTAAATTCAGGGTCGGTCAACCTGCTTGGCTATGAAAAAGAAGAATTGATGCAGCTGCAGCTATCCGATATCCTGACAACTGAAGAGATAAAACTCAAACCGGTCCGGTATGATATTCTGGAGCAGGGAGAATCGACTGTTAAACAAAGAAGCATGCGGAAAAAAGACGGCACGATCATACAAACCGAGGTCAGGTCGCAGCAATTACCGGATGGACGTTTTCTTTCCGTGATCAGGGACCTGACCGAAAGGATCAAGGCACAGGAACAGATAGAAAAGGAAAAACAGCTCTCTGATAAACTGATCGACAGTTTACCAGGTGTTTTTTATTGGTATGATGAGAACGGGCGCTTCCAGCGCTGGAACAGGCAGTTCGAGATCGTCACTGGCTACACGGCCCGGGAGATAGCGGATATGCATCCTACTGATTTCTTTGAAGGGGAAGGGAAGAAACATATCATTGAAAGAATAGGGAAAGTATTTACAGAAGGGTTAGGCGACGCGGAAGCGGAATTTTTTTCAAAAGACGGAAGCAGCCGTCCTTATTATTTTAAAGCGGTGCGTATCATCATTGACGGTCAACCTTTCCTGTTGGGTACAGGTATAGATATTTCTGACCGGAAAAAAGCCGAACTGGAGCTGGAAGAATCTTATGCTGCCGTACGCAAACTCACCGAATACCTGCAAAATGTACGGGAAGAAGAAAGGACGCATATTGCCCGGGAAATCCATGATGAACTGGGGCAACAACTCACGGTGCTAAAAATGGATGTTTCCTGGCTGAATAAAAAGATCAACCCGACGGATGACAATATCAAACAGAAAATGCAGGAACTGCTGCACATGCTGGATGAGGTTGTGGGCTCGGTCCGCAGGATATCATCAGAGCTACGCCCAAGCCTGCTGGATGACCTGGGGTTGACGGCAGCGCTGGAATGGCAACTGAAAGAATTTGAGAAACGTTCGGGTATTAAGACGAAATTCGATGCACCGGAAGAGGAGATCAAAATGGCGAACCCTGTAAAAACAGCCTTGTTCAGGATCTTCCAGGAATCACTGACTAATGTAGCCCGTCATTCTGGGGCAAAGAAATTATCAGTGAGCCTGGGCATTAAGGAGGGAAATTTCGTTTTATCGATCATTGATGATGGAAATGGGTTTGACAAACAAAAACTTGCAGAAAAGAAAACATTAGGAATTTTGGGTATGCAGGAACGAACTTCGATGATCGGGGGCAATTATAAGATCACGGGTATGCCTGGCAAAGGCACCGCCGTGGAAGTGTCCATTTCACTGGATGATGTGAATGTATCTGATCAATTAAACCGGAATTAACATGCGCATTTTCATTGCAGATGATCACGCCATTGTAAGAAGGGGATTAAAACAACTCTTGCTTGAACAGTATCCTTTTGCCGAGATCGGGGAGGCTGGTGATGCGCAAACGCTTATCACAGAAGTGATGAAAGGTGGGTGGGATGTTATTATCTGTGATATGAATATGCCCGGCCGCAGCGGTCTGGATGCGTTACAGCAGATCAAAGAGATATCTCCCAAACTGCCTGTGCTGATCATGAGCATGTATCCGGAAGACCAGTATGCACTCCGGGTGATGAAAGCAGGAGCTTCGGGTTACCTCGGTAAAGAGACAGTGCATGACAATCTTGTCAAAGCAATTGAAGCGGTAAGGGCCGGGAAAAAATACATCACTCCGCTGATCGCGGAAAAACTTGCGGAAGCCTTGAATGCCAATACGGATAAAGCCGTGCATGAGTTGCTTTCCGACAGGGAATTCGATGTTTTCAAATTATTGGCTTCCGGCAAATCGGTCTCCGAGATCGCGTCGCAGCTATCCTTAAGTCCCACAACGGTCAGCACCTACCGCTCGAGGATCATTGAAAAAACAAATCTTCACAGCAACGCGGAATTTGCCCGTTATGCTATCGAACACAAACTGATCTGAACAAACAGTTGTTGGGGTTGATTTCCAGCACACAGAGCTTACTTGATCAGGATCATGCAAACCTTTGTTTGTATGTAGTTATGCCCCTACAATATTATAATAGGTTCATGTACAACCTGTGCAATTGATAAGTTGTCTTTTTGCAAAGTCTTAAATGACCTGTCACTACTCAATGAAGGAGAAAAAAACTATATTAATCGTTGACGACAACCTGAATTTTGTCGACCGCATGATCAGTTTACTGCAGGAAGTGATCAATGTTGGAGAGATACATACTGCCGTTGATTATGATGAGGCCCGGCGTTTATTGGCCCAGGAAGAACCGGATATCGTATTACTCGATATCAACCTGCCGGGAAAGAATGGTATCGAACTTCTTAAAATGATAAAAAAGAACAGCAGCGATTGTGAAGTGATCATGATCACCAACCATGCTGATGACTACTATCGCCAGCAGTGTTATGAACAGGGTGCAAAATATTTCCTGGATAAATCAAATGACTTCTTATTGGTAGCTGGTATTATCAGCGGCAGGGTAATTGAAGCAAAGTAAATAATTAAAGAGTTGTGACAATGAGAAAAAAGTGGTCCGCACTGAAAACGATTATCGGTACGTATGAACAACAGGACGGCATATTTTTGTCCCTGATACAGGAGGATGGCAGCATATTGTGCGCCAATTCCACCATGCTGAGACAGTTGCACCTGAAGCCTGCAGGAGTAAAATCCCTGAATTTCTTTGACCTGATCGACCCGGTCAATATGCCTGATTTTAAAAATGCGGTTCAGCGCTCCGGGAAGGAAAAAGAAGTTTGTTCTATGGAGATCTTCCTGAAGAACGGCTATTACCATCCCATGAAATGGGAGATCAATCACCTGAAAGAAGATAAGGAGAGGAACACCTATCTCTGCGTGGGTCATAAACTACTGGATGATGACCGCCTGCAACAATTCAATCAACTGGGAGAGAAGAATTACCAGCTCATCGTGGAAGGCCTGAATGCCGGGATCCTTTTCCAGGATACGCAAGGCGAGATCATCTCGGCGAACCAAAAAACTGCTGAGATATTCAATACCACGCTGGAAAGACTCTATCAGCTCACGGAAATTAAGAACCTATGGAACGCCGCCTGGGAAATCACTACAGAGGAGGGATGTCGCGTTCTCTTCCAGGATACTCCATTCATGAGGGCCCTGCAAACAGGCACTACCCAAACACAGGTGCTCGTCGTAAAACTTCGCAATGGCGAGCAGCGCTGGCTGCAATTCAGCTCACAACCTTTGTTTAATGATACCAGCGGCGAAGCTTACTCGGTTATTTCGAATATTGCCGACCTGACCCATGAGAAACAACTCATACTTGAATTACAGCAACGGAAGGCGTTGTTTGGGTCATTTATGGACCAGACCCCTAGCCTGACCTGGGTAGTTGACGAGGATTCCACTCTTGTCTTTGCTAGCAAAGCTTTCTATAATTATTTTGGAATTGACAAGGAAAAATCCCGGAACAGCAAGATCACCGACCTGGTGCCTGCGCCAGTAGCTAAATTATTTTATGAAAAGCACCAGGAGGTTTTTCAAACAGGGAAATCGGTGGAAATGGTAGAGAAAGTGAATTGGGCCGATGGCACGAACTATGTCTTCCATATCAATATCTTCCTGATTGATGACGTGCCTGGTAAAAAGATGCTGGGCGGGCATGCGGTGAACCTGGCGGATAAATTCGCTGCGGAAAAAAAACTCAAAGAGACCAATGACCGGCTCTTACTCATAACCAGGGCTACCACGGATGCGATCTGGGAATGGGATATGCAAACAGGTTATATCTTCCGCAACGATGCCCTGATGGACATGATCGGTTACCAGATCGGCGACCAGAAAGGATTGTCCTGGTGGCTTCGCCGTATACATCCCGAAGACCGGGACAGGGTGGGCGATAAAGTAAAAGAAGCCACGGAGCATAACCGGCAGTCATGGGAAGACGAGTACCGTTTTAAATGTGCCGATGGTGAGTACAAGCACATGCGTGATAAAGGATACATTGTTTACGAGAATGGTCTCCCTGTCAAAATGATCGGTTCGCTGCAGGATGTGAGTAACCTGAAAGAAATGGAGAACCATCTGATGGAAGAAAAGCTTGAAAGCCAGAAAGAGATCTCAGAAGCCATTATCCGGGCACAGGAAAAAGAAAGGACAAAGATCGGCCACGAACTGCATGATAACGTAAACCAGATACTCTCAACGACAAGACTCTTTGTGGAAATGCTGACCCCCATCTCCAAAGCTGAGGCGGAGATCAAGGGCAAGAGCCTGGAATATATCCTCCTGGTTATCGAAGAGATACGTAAACTTTCAAAAGAACTGGTAGTGCCACAGTTGAAGGAAAAAGGATTGATCGACAGTATCAAGGTACTGATCGACGATATTCATCTTTCTAGTACGGTCAGAATAAAATTCACCCACGATCATGAGAATGACCTGCTGGCGCCCGGTAAAAAAGTAACTCTTTTCCGGATCGTACAGGAACAGCTCAAGAATATCCTCAAGCATAGCAAAGCCTGTAAAGTGAATATCTACCTGCAGCAAAAAGATGGCAATACACAATTGATCATCAGCGATAATGGTGTTGGCTTCGATGCCCGGAAGACACACCAGGGTATAGGGTTGTCGAATATTTATGAGCGGGCTCGGTTCTATAATGGTTCGGCGGATATTGAATCAGTGCCTGGTGAAGGTTGCACCCTGACCGTATTGATCCCATCATTCCAATAAAGGAAAGCTGGAATTATCAGGGGAAATATTTATAAGTAAATACCCGTAGCCCAATCACTATTACTACTTAAAAAAGATTTTTAATAGGGCCCCGTTAAGTTATAAATAATACTATTGCGTTGAATTGTGCGACTGCTGCAAGCGGGAACACCCATATCCAAATCCTTTTTAAAACCCATTGTCCGATGCGTAAAAGACCCCATGCCCGGAAGGTCAGTATCTATTTGAGCCTGGATGGTGATTCTATCCAGAAATACTTCAACCCCAATGACCCAGGTCCGCTTTACTGCCGCCAGCTCAGCAATAATTTCCAGGAATACCTTAATTCCTCTGTGGCAACAGCCGGCAGACATACCCTGATCAATTACAAAGTGTTTTGCGGCGAGCAAACCGGGATGCGTTTTCTGATCGAACCTCTTTTGAAAACAATCCGCCGCCATTATACTATCAAAAAAAATTTGATGGAAGCCCAATTTTCCAGGTTTAAGAGAAAGAATCTTTTCCTGCTCTGCATCAGTTTCCTGATCGTAATGATCTGCCAGGGCCTTTTGCCCAGGTTATTTAACCAGGAACACCGTGTACATTCTATGTTGAGCAATGCCCTCGATGTGTTCAGCTGGGTCATACTCTGGAAGCCGATCGAGCGGTTGATCTTTTACTGGAACCCATTCCTGAAAGATATTTTATTATATACTAAAATGGCAAATGCTGAAGCAATACTCGTAGATAATGAAGAAGAACTTATTAATCATCATCTCGGTCATTCTGATGCAGCATAAGCTGACAGCTCAGTCAAAATGGGGCTTCGAGAATTACCATTACCTGGATATTCCGGGCTCCAGTGCTATTGTTCCAATGATCCATTTTGAAACCCCGAAGCAATTATACGCGGAACTCCGTTATAATTACGAATCGGAAAAAACGGCTACGTTGCTGGTTGGAAAAACATTTGACGGGGGTAAGAAACTTTTGTACAACATTACACCGATGACTGGTTTTTCAACCGGGCAGTTCACGGGGATAAGTATTGCTGCCCGGGCAGACCTGGAATGGAAGGATTGGTATTTTTCAGCAGAGACCCAGCAAAGCATAGCTACCGGTAAAAAAGGTGAAAGTTTTTTCTTTAACTGGTCGGAACTCGGGTATAGCATCACGGATCATTTTTTTGCCGGGGCCGCCATGCAATATATCTGGCAGGATGGTACAGGAAGCCTGGAACCTGGTATCGTAGCCGGCCTGAGTTATAAGAACTTTTCTTTTCCTTGTTATATATTCAACCCGGCACAGAAGAATTCCCATATCGTGCTGGGGATGAATTATGAATGGAGTTTTAAGAGAAGGACTAGAAGTTAATACGTACTGTTATTTGGATAAGCCATTAAAGAAAAAACAAAAAAACAAGTATAGTGAGTCAGCCCGATAAGTTGTATTTATTTTGTACCGTATCATATCATCCAATATCTAATATCCAATTTATTTATGAGAAAACTATTAACAGCTTTCATGCTGCTATTCCTGGCGCATGCAAACGCCCAGGTCAAGATCGGGAATAACCCGAACACGATTAACAGCAATTCACTGCTGGAGATGGAAAGCACCAATAAGGGATTTCTTCCCCCGCGGGTGGCATTGGGAAGCACCAGTTCCGTTTCTCCTTTAACAGGCACCGTGCCTGCAGGAATGCTTGTATTTAGTAGCGGCGGTTCCCTGACAGACGGGTATTATTACTGGAATGGCGCGCAATGGGTGCGCCTGGCTGGCGGAGAGACCACTATGGTTTTAAAGACAGCAAATGCTACTATTCTAAAAACAGAGACTTTTGTTTTAGCAAGTAATGATATCATCCTTACGCTTCCTGTCATTAACAGCGGCGATGACGGGCTGACCATCACCATTAAGAATATAGGTTCCTACCTGGATCTTGTGACTATACAGGGGAATGGCGGGGCAGTTATTGATAACGGAAGCCAAATCGCTCTTCCCCGCTGGTTTTCTTTAACCATGACGGCAAGTGGTGGAAACTGGTATTTTAAGGAACGCACTATCGTTCCTGCCAACATCATGGAGGTATCACCCTATTCGTCATGGCAAACACTGGACGAGGCGGTGGAATTCCTTGGGGTGCATATGTGGGGTCCTACCGTCATTAAATTAGGCAATGGGTCATTTGATATTGCTTCCACTCAGGTCATTAATCTTCCTTTTTCGCTGACTATACAGGGTACTTCATATGGTACTACCACGATCTCAGCAGCATCGGGTCTTGCGAACAACCCGATGTTCAGGTGTGTATCCGATTGTTATTTTAAGATGCTGAGCTTTGATGCCACAACACTGACCAACTATGGAACACTTGCAGGTGAAGATGCGATACGTTTCGTGGGAAGCGGTACTTATAATGAAGTAAAAGATTGTTCTTTCGACAGATTTTATAATACGATCCTGGATTCCACCGATGCCGAGCTTTGGGTATTTGAATGCGATATCTCCAATGCCCGTAAGAATGGAATTCTTCTTCATAGTGCCCTTGCAGGTGCTATCGTTAAAGTGGCAGAAACTGATTTTATTTCCTGTGCTCGTGGCATCAACCTGGATAAAGGCAGTGGTGCTATCATCCAACTCGCCTCGGGAGGATATTATAATAGTTCCGGTACCGACACCGCGATCATTTACCGGCCAGCTACTTTTACTTCGTACGCGAGTATTTCCATTAAAGGCAATCTCTGGAATAATACCGGTAAATATATTGAAGGATTTGATTTTACCCGAACCGATGGGAGAGACGCCAATATTATTATGGAAAGCAACGCTGGCACAGGTGACAGCAAGCCCCAATGTTTTATTAACGTTTTGAACAGTACAACGGGAACTTATATGGCGACTCTCAATACATGGTACAAGGTAGATTGGGGAACCAATACAACAACGCAAACATCTAAATGGGCCATTAGCAATAACAAGATCACTTATCAACCTTCAAACAGGCGGAATGGATGGATCATCATATCCGGCAATATCTCTGCGGATGCCAATTCGCAAAATATTACAGTTGGTATTGTGAAGAATGGGGTAGTAGGAACTCAATACGGCGCAACAACGATCAGAACGGTAACAGCTGATCAGCCCTTCCCATTCTCTATTATCGTGTACTTATCTGATATTGCGGCGAACGATTATTTCGAGCTTTATTGTAAAAATGAAACCTCTAGTTTGAAAACGATTAAGTTCCAGGATATCCAATGGCTGGTTAACACCCAATAAAAACAGGTATGAAAAAACTGATCCTTTCTTTCCTACTGCTATCCACCGGCCATGCATTTGCACAATCAGCATTTACCAATACCGGTAATATGCAATTGCACCCTGGTGCAACTGTAGCCGGCTTTGGGAATTTTACGAATAGCTCAACAGCCACCCTGGTGAATAATGGTAGTCTTTATTTAAAAAGAGATATCGCCAACGACCAGGCCTCTATGAGTGCAGGAACAGGAACCCTCAACCTGGATGGAAGCATTTCACAGTCCCTTAACGGAGCTGCAACTTATAAATGTTTCAACCTGGTATCTGATAATACGGCCGGTATTACATTAAACAATGATCTCAGTATCGCCGGTGCGCATACATTCACCAACGGTATGATCACTACCTCTTCCACCCCCAACTACCTGGTCTATGAAAACGGTGCTTCGCATACGGGCAGCAATGACAGCCGACATGTGGATGGCTGGGTAAAAAAGATCGGGAACGGTAATTTCACTTTCCCCGTAGGTAATTCAACCTACCTGCGTTCCATTGCTATATCGGGTTTGTCGGCCTCATCAGAATTCAATTGTCATTTTTACCGGCCAACCCAGAATATTTACAATCTCTGGTCGCCGGTCGTACAGGTAAAAGCCAATGAGTACTGGCAACTGGATAAGATCAGCGGGGGAACCGCACAGGTTACTCTTAACTGGGAACATGCCAAGTATGCCATGGATAATATACTGGTATCCGATATCCGGGCAGCATATTATACTACCGGGAGCTGGCACAGTGCGGGAGGTTCCGCTTCGGGGACTGTTACAACTACCGGTTCTGTTACTTCCAATGCCTTATCCGGCTTTGGACAAATGACCCTTGGTTATATAAGTTTCCCGGTGCCTTTAAAACTTATTTCCTTTACTGCTGAAAGAAGGTCAGGTGTATCTTATCTCACCTGGATCACCGAGAACGAAGAGAATGTCAGTCATTTCGATGTTCAACGCAGCTATGATGCCGTGAATTATGTATCGATCGGGAATGTAACGGCCCGTAACATGAATTCAAGACAGGTATATCTTTTTGAAGATCATTCGCCGCTGCAGGGGATCGCCTATTACAGGATAAAAAGTATTGATATAGATGGCAAATTCAGTTTTTCGAAAATCGCGGCCGTCAATGAGAACCAGGGGCATACGGGTGATTTTTATGTCCTCAATCCCGCCCGCGCCGCTATTACTATTTTCAACAGGTCGGGTCTTGAAGGTCAGTTTGACTACAAGCTATTCAATGCCGCGGGGCAACTGCAGTTAAAGGGAATTGTGAGTATGTCAGCAAACGGATCTGCTGTACTTCCATTGGCGCCGGGAACAGCAACCGGCATCTATGTGCTCGAGCTTGCAAAAGAAAAAATCAGATCAAGACAAAAGGTTCTTGTTTCCCAATAAAGCTTCTCATAATAGATAGTGGTTTAGCCGTTCCCGGGAGGGAGCGGCTTTTTTATTCCATCAATGATTCGAAGCGAAGAGATCGACCTGTCTCCTGATAGGTTGAGATGTTGGCAGGATCGGTGTATGCATAGTGTACAAGTATAAACCAGCAGTCAGTTATAACGGGGATAATACTGAACACAACAATGCGGATCCCTGTACAGAATCAATATGAGCTGACAACTACACGAAAGGAAAAGGTACAGGTTCACACTTCGCTTACTTGACTGTAAACAAAGAAGCATACCTATACATAACAGGAAATTATTCAGGAGAGTAACCTAAGTCTGAAATTTCCGGTATGCGGGTGTAATAGGCGAATGATCAGCGCCTGAATTTGGTTGAAGCCTGGGGATTACCCGGGCAACCGTATTTCTGGGATGCACATGATGTTATAGCAACGATCAGTGTGAGTAGCATTAAGGCGGTAAGTAGCTTGTTTTTCATATCAGGTGGATATTTTCTTGTTAAACGATAAATATAGCCGTTTATTTTACTTTGACAAAGGTAGTACTACCTGCAGAAATACGACCCAATGCGGATTCAATAATTGACTGATAAACCAACCTGGCATAAACTATTGGTTATCTTTGCTTCAGAGGGGTTAATTGGGGGTAAATTTGATTTTGCCAGCCTCCTCAAACCGTTAACTTTACCGCCCGGAATATTCTAAAAAATAAGTGAAAATACTGACCCCATGTTGCAACTGAAGAAGCCAATTGCTTTTATTGACCTCGAAACGACCGGTGTTAACCCCGGGCTTGACCGTATTGTTGAGATCGCCATTATTAAGATCCTCACCGACGGTACCCGTACGGTGAAAAGAAAACTGATCAATCCAGAAAAGCCCATTCCCAAGAGTTGCAGCGATATACATGGTATCACCGATGAAATGGTTAAAGACGCCCCAACTTTCAAGCAGGTGGCCCAGGAACTCCGTCAGATGCTGGATGGTTGCGACCTGGCCGGGTATAATTCCAACCGTTTTGATATTCCCCTGCTGGTGGAAGAATTCATGCGGGCTGAAGTGGATTTTGATATGAAGAACAGGAAACTGCTCGATGTCCAGAACATTTTTCACAAAATGGAACCAAGAACCCTGAGCGCCGCATATAAATTCTATTGCAGCAAGACCCTTGACGGTGCGCATAGCGCGGAAATAGATGCTTCTGCTACGGCCGAGATCCTGGAGGCACAGATCATCCGTTATCCCGAACTGGGGAATAATATCGATTCCATCCTGAAAGTGATCGGAGAGGACCAGGTAGTCGATTTTGCCCGCCGCTTTGTAATGGATAACGGGACCGAGGTATTCAATTTTGGCAAATTCAAAGGGCGCCCGGTAGCTGATGTGCTGAAGGCCGAACCCCAGTATTATGACTGGATGATGAAAGGCGATTTCCCCCAGCATACCAAGCAAAAACTCACCGAGATATACACCCGCACCATGCTGAAGAAAAGTTGATCCCTGCGAATTACCTGTGAACAAATTTAACAGGTCGGCTTTTTTTTATTTTCGTAAATTCGGTATTCGCTGTCATCCATAATAGATTGGAAAAACTCGTTATTATACCAACCTTCAATGAGAGGGAGAATATTGCCAATATTCTCCATGCCATCTTTAATCTTGGCGAGCAGTTTCATGTACTGGTGATCGATGATGGCTCACCGGATGGCACGGCATTGATCGTGAAAGAACTTCAGCCAAAATTTGATGGGCAATTGTTCATTGAAGAAAGAAGAGGAAAGCTGGGCTTGGGTACCGCTTATATCCATGGGTTCAAATGGGCTATCGAACGGGATTATCGATTTATCTTCGAGATCGATGCCGATTTCTCTCATAACCCTGCCGACCTGTCACGGTTGTATAATGAATGCAAGAGTGGTGGCGCCGACCTCGCTGTTGGTTCCCGTTATGTAAAAGGCGGGGGCGTGGTGAACTGGCCCGCTGATCGTATTGCGCTTTCCAAAGGAGCTTCCCTGTATACAAGAATGATCACCTGGATGCCGGTTAAAGATTCGACGGCCGGTTTTGTCTGCTATAAAAAAGAAGTACTCGAAACGATCAATCTTGATGAGATCCGTTTTGTCGGTTATGCTTTCCAGATCGAAATGAAATTTGCCGCCTGGAAACTCGGGTTTAAAATAAAAGAAGTGCCCATAATATTCCAGGACAGGGCCTTTGGCACCTCTAAAATGAATAAGGGGATCGTCAAAGAAGGCATCCTTGGTGTGCTCAAACTCCGCTGGCACAGCCTTTTTACCAATTACCGCAAACGGGTAAAAAAAACTAAAATCATGAACGATTCTGTAAAGTCTATACAGCAAAATGAAGTTCTTGCAGAATAGGTTTTTTTCTCACATAGGTACACATAGATGTTTTAATCTTATACTATCTACTATGTGGACCTATGTTTCTATGTGGTGAATATTTCAGCCGTTAAAACTCTTCTTATTTCCTTAGTTTGCAGGCCAATGAAAAAGGCTTTTCTCCAGTTGCATATCGCTGTTTTTCTTGCTGGGTTTACCGGGATATTGGGTCGCCTGATCACGCTCAATGAAGGTATGATTGTCTGGTACAGGCTATTGCTTACAGCAGTGACCATGTGGATATTATTCGGGCTGATGAAAAAGATAAAAAGGATCTCTTTTATCGATATCCTGAAGATAACCGGGGTGGGATTTATCGCTGCTATGCACTGGGTCACTTTTTACGGCTCGATCAAATACGCCAATGTATCTGTCGCATTGGTTTGTTTTTCCGCAATCGGTTTCTTCACGGCCATTTTCGAACCGATAATCCTGAAAAAAAAAATGAACTGGACCGAGCTACTGCTTGGCCTGATCACGCTGACAGGTATCTATATCATCTTTCATTTCGACACGCAGTATAAAACAGGTATCATCATCGGTATCATCTCTGCTGTGCTGGCCAGTCTCTTCCCCATCTTTAACCGGGAGTTTTTAAAAAGGATCAACGTGGAGACCATGCTGAGCTGGCAACAGACGGGTGGGTTGGTTGTTCTATCCATCCTGCTTCCTTTTTACCTCCATCGGTTCCCAACCGACCAATTTATCCCGGGCTGGGAGAATTTTGGCTGGTTGCTCATGTTGTCCTGGCTCTGTTCAGTTGTCGCTTTCCAGCTTTCCGCCAATGCGCTGAAACGTCTTTCAGCCTTCACTGTCAATCTTACTTATAACCTCGAACCTGTATACGGGATCATCCTGGCTTTTATGGTATATCAGGAGAACCAGTTCCTCAGCAAATGGTTCTTTGTGGGTTTTGCTATCATCGCCATTGCACTAATCATACATATTGTCCTGCTGCTGCGGGTAGAAAAAAAAATAACTGAAGATGCCACCGAGTGACTACCACCAGAAAATAATTGATTATTACCGGGATACAGAGAATGCATACAAGGATTCCTGGGACCTTAACAACAGTCTTGCCATTCACTATGGTTATTGGGATGATAAAGTGAAATCCTTCCCGCAATCATTGATAAGGATGAATGAAGTGATGATGACAACGGCTGGCATAAAACCCGGTGACAGGGTGCTGGATGCAGGCTGCGGGGTGGGCGGGAGCAGCATCTTCCTTGCATCCATGCTGGGTTGTAAAGTAACCGGGATCACATTAAGTCCAAGACAGGTGGAACTTGCCACGTTAAATGCTTCAAAAAAAAATATACAGGACCTGGTTGATTTTAAAGCAATGGATTATTGCAACACTGATTTTCCTGATGCCAGTTTTGATGTGGTCTGGGGTTGTGAGAGCATTTGTTATGCAGATGATAAAGAGAAATTCATCAAGGAGGCTTTCCGCTTGCTGAAACCCGGGGGAAGACTGGTGGTAGCAGATGGTTTTGTCACAGAATTTGAAAATAATGAGAACCCTATTATCCGTCAATGGCTGGATGGATGGGAAGTAAATTGGCTGGAATCGCCGGAACGGTTTGAAAATTTTATGAGACAGGCTGGTTTCAGCGCCATTCAATACCGTGACATATCCAAAGAGGCATCTCATTCTTCCCGGCGTCTCTACCGCTATTATTTTCTGGGGAGCATTTACCTGGGCTGGAAGAAAATAAATTTTTCCAAACCAGCCACAGAAAAGCAGAAGAAAAATATCCGTGCCTGTAAATACCAGTATAGGGGTATGAAAAAAGGTCTCTGGCAATATGGGCTGATAGTTGGGAATAAACCAATTTAGTTTGCAGTTTATCCCAAAAGGATCCCTGCGAGATGGTTTGTAGTCTGGAGTTGTGGTTTATAAGGTAAATATGGAAATAAGTATATAAAGTTTATAGAGTATATAGAGTATATAGAGTATATAGAGTATATAGAGTATATAAGTAAATAAGTATGTAAGGTAAATAAGTATATAAAGTAAAAAGGATAAATAGTCAGTGATTAACCAATATACTCTAGATACTCCAGATACCCCAGGTACTATAGATACTCTAGATACTCTAAATGAGTTACTTTTTAAGAATTAACTTAGTCACATAAATTCTCTGCATGAAAAAGATTGCTCTTCTCCTATTTTCACTATTCATCATTCACTATTCCCAGGCCCAAAAAAAACCGCTGGACCATTCCGTCTACGATAGCTGGCAGCATATCGGGGAAAAGCTGATCAGCAATGATGGTAAATGGGTGGTCTATACTATTGATCCGCAGGAAGGTGACAATGAACTCGTGATCCAATCCTCCGATGCAAAGTATAAGAAAACGGTTCCAAGAGGGTATAGTGCGCTGATAACGGAAGATAGTCGTTATGTGATCTTTAAGATAAAACCCCTTTATAAGGATACCCGGGAAGCAAGGATCAAAAAAAAGAAAGCAGACGAGATGCCAAAGGATTCCCTGGCGATCGTTGAACTGGGAACTGAAACCATTTGGAAAACCGAAAAGGTCAAAAACTTTAAAACCCCTCAGAAGTCTTTCGGTTGGGTGGCTTACCAACTGGAAAAACCTATTGAACAACCCGGTAAAAAATTGCCGGAAACAAAAACCAATAACCGGGTAGCTGATAGTCTGCGCCAGGTGATCGACTCGCTTGAAGGAGTGATCAGGTCAATGCCCGAAAAAAAGAAGAATAAGAATAAGGATGATGATGCTACGGAGACTCCCAATCCCTACTCGCTACTCGCCACTAGTTCCGAAGATGCAGACGGCGACGAGCCGGGAAGCAACAACACCGAAACAGGCAATGACCTCGTGATCCGGAATATTGTGACAAAAGAAGAGGTTGTTTTTTATAAAGTACTGGAATATTATTTCAGCAAAACAGGCGATAAACTGCTGATCGGGCAAGCCCGGAACCCGCTGGATTCTTTTAGTGTACCACAGGTATTATTGTATGACTTGAAAACCGGGAAGTCTGTCACGCTGAGCAGGGGAGGCAACGCTTTTAAAAATTTTGCATTGACCGATGATGGGTCACAGGTTGCCTATGTGGCCGAAAGAGATGCCAAACCAAAGGACCTCCAGAGGTTTTACAAACTCTGGCATTATAAAACAGGTATGGATAGTGCCGCCATGGTCGTTGATAGGTTTGCTGTCGGTATGAAACTCGGGATGGCCATCAGCGAGTACGGCACACTCAGTTTCAGTAAAAAAGGCGACCGGCTGTTCTTTGCAACAGCAGCGGTGCAGCCACCAAAGGATACAAGCATTATCGAAATAGACAAACCCAAAGTTGATATCTGGCATTACAAGGATGATTACCTGCAAACAGTCCAGAATTTTCCTGCCCGCTTAAAAGCCGCGCAGCAGGTGAATTTCCTGGCAGTGTACAACCTGGAAACAAGAACCATCAAACAACTGGGAAGCAAAGAAATCCCGCAGGTACTCCAGACCAACGAAGGTGACGGCGATACCTTCGTTGGTGTTACAGATTATGGAAAACGCATCGAAAGCCAGTGGCGAGGTAACACCCTGAAGGATATCTATGCGATCAATGTGAATACGGGGGAAAAAGAATTGGTAAAGGAAAACCTGTACGGGCCGGTCTATCCCTCTTCCACCGGTAAGTATATTATGTGGTACGACCGGAAAGCCCGGAACTATTTTGCCTGGGATGGTAACCAAACAAGGAATATTACAGAGAAAATAAAAGTCCCGCTATGGAATGAGGAAAATGATTCGCCGGATGAGCCGGGAAATTATGGCGTGATGGGATGGGATCAGGGAGATCTTGGTGTATATATTTATGACAAATATGATGCATGGCGTGTTGATCCTTCAAACGGAGCAGCAGCTAATTTCACCCGGGCAACGGGTCGAAATAATCGATTTGTTTTCCGGTATAGTAAAATTGATCCAGAGGAAGTTTTTTTAAAACCGCAGCAGGATATATTATATAGAATCCAAAATATAGATACAAAAGAAAATGGTTTATTGAAAACAATCTTAAATCAAGACGCAGATTTATCAGGCTGGCACTTTGGAAAGTTTTCTTTTAGTCCTGTTGTAAAATCAAAGGATTCACGATTCATGATTTTCACCCAGGAAGATTTTATTAATTCTCCTGATTTAAATATCTGGAATGGATTGGGTGGAGATCTGAGTAAATTGAAATTTCTTTCAGCATATGATACGGCCCTGCAACTTTCTCATATTAATTCGCAACAAGCCCTATATCTCTGGGGCACCGCAGAACTTTTCAAATGGAAAGCCTATAATGGAAAAGATGCGACCGGTATAGTTTACAAACCCGAAAATTTCGACCCCAAAAAGAAATACCCGATGATCGTCTATTTCTACGAAAAGCTTAGCCAGGATCTCTATGATTATAAAGAACCTGCACCGATCCGCAGCGCCATCAATGTTCCCTTCTTTGTCAGCCGGGGGTATATCATCTTTATGCCGGATATCGAATACAAGATTGGTTATCCAGGGCAGAGCGCTTATGATTATATCGTCAGCGGGGCAAGAGCTTTGGTAAAGAAAGGTTGGGTGGACAGTACCAATATGGCCCTGCAGGGACATAGCTGGGGTGGATACCAGGCGGCGCAGGTGGCTACAATGACAAAACTCTTTAAAGCAGTATGGGCCGGTGCACCGGTAGCCAATATGACCAGTGCCTATAGCGGTATCCGATGGGAGAGCGGGGTAAGCCGCCAGTTCCAGTACGAGAAAACACAGAGCCGTATCGGCGGAACATTGTGGGAGAAACTTCCTTTGTATTTAGAGAACTCACCATTATTCCATTTAGATAAAGTAACAGCCCCCTTGGTCATTATGGCCAATGATGCCGACGGCGCCGTTCCCTGGTACCAGGGTATTGAATTGTTCTCTGGTCTGCGCAGGCTGGGCAAAAAGGTCTGGATGTTCAATTACAATGGCCAGGGGCATGGTCTTACCCAGCGCCAGGATATGCGGGATTATCAAATACGCATGCAGCAATTCTTCGACTGGATATTAAAAGGAGAGAAACCTGCCAAATGGATCACGGAAGGAGTGCCTGCAGTGAAGAAAGGCAAGGATTGGGGATTGGAGATTGATTGAAGTAAATAAAGTAGATAAAGTATCACTAGGTCTAGGTTAGCTATATACTCTATTTACTTTATATACCCTGTATACTTTTCCCTGCTAAGCCGCAGCGCTAAGAAACTTCACCAAACTCCGCTTCGCCACCGGCAACAGTGTTTCATCAACCGGAAAGGTCAACGGCGTTTCTATTGCATAGACTGCAGGATTTGGTAGATCCTTCCAGTGCCGGATCAGTTCCGATTTAATATGTTCGTACGTACTGGAAATACTCCGCTGCCAGTTATCAATGAACAGGGTGCGGATGCTACGGTATTTTTCATCGTGCTTTTCAAAGATAGAAAGACGGTAGTGGTACACACCTGTGCTTTTCTCATTCCCGCTGCTTAAAAAGAAATAACCTTCCTGGGTATCCAGCGGGATGATGCCCACCGGGTTGATAAGGAGTTTATCTTCTACGAACTCGTAAATCTCTTTCCCGCTGTGAATGGCGTTCTTAATTTTTCCCGCCGAATAATGGATGATATCCTCCAGTTCCTGCATCAGCTCATCGTCTTCAATCATTTGTTCATAGAGCAACTGCAGTTTCTCCATCTGTATCCCCGTTAGTTTTTTGGGGAAATGTTCCTGCAGGTATTTCTTATTTTGGCGGAAAGCGGCAATATTGTTGTAATGAAAGACAATATCGGCCAGCTGCGGGTAAAGTTTGTTCTCGGTGAAATATTTGTTGACTTCCTGCAGGTAGGCGAGGAGCGTATATTTTTTCAGCTCGAAGTCAATACGGCCTTCGGCGAACCAGGTCTCGGATAATTGCTTCATAGTAGTTGAATTTAATTACCTAATTTACAAAAAAGACGCGGAAAAAGAAAGAGAGTTTAAATTTATCCTGTTAAAATATGATGATAAGATATTTATTGCCAGCAATGCTGGTACTGGTAATTGTTTCCTGTAGCCCGACAAGATATTTCGTGGTAAGACACGGGGAGAAAGCGATCATAACCAAAGATTCTTCCGGTTTTACTCCGTCGAATCCACCCTTATCAGAACCTGGGCAGGTGAGGGCGATCGTGCTGCGCGAAGAACTGAAGAACGAACACATCACCCATATCTTTTCAACCAATTTTCACCGGACAGTTTCCACAGCAAAACCACTGGCAGAACTGAAAGATATGAGCATTGAACTGTACAGTCCCTCCAAAGATTCCCTGGATGCATTCATTGCGAAACTAAAAACGATAAAAAAGGGAACCGTGTTGGTGGTAGGGCATTCCAATACGGTGGATGATATCGTCAATGCGCTTACCGGGGAAAAGAAAGTGGAGGGTGATCTTTCGGAGAAGACCTATGATAATATGTATATCATCCGTAAAAGGAAAAACAGGATGGACTTTGTGCAAACAAAATATGGTTATCCTTCCAACCCTGAAAAATAATTGATCTTAGAATTCCCGGTCACTCTTGAAATTCTCCAGCTCTTTTGCGACGGCGGTCAGGAAAGTGGCGCCCAGGCTGCCATCCACGATGCGGTGGTCATAACTCATGCTCAGGTACATCATGTGTCGGATAGCGATGCTGTCACCAGCGGGTGTTTCAATAACAACAGGCCTTTTTTTGATTGCGCCAACAGCGAGTATAGCTACCTGCGGCTGGTTGATGATCGGTGTACCCATCAGGCTTCCGAAAGTTCCCACATTGGTTAAGGTAAATGTACCACCACTTGTATCATCAGCTTTAAGTTTACCGTTTCTTGCAGCTTCTGCTAAGCCGTTCACTTGTTTGGTAAGACCTACAAGATTTAATTGATCAGCATTCTTGATCACCGGCACGATCAGGTTGCCGCTTGGCAGGGCGGTCGCCATACCGATATTGATATCTTTTTTGATAATGATATTGTTGCCGTCCAGCGAGCAATTAATCAGTGGGAATCTTTTGATACAGCGGACGATAGCTTCGATGAACAAGGGAGTAAAAGTGATCTTGCTGCCTTCTCTTTTCTCGAATTCTTTTTTTACCCTGTCGCGCCATTGTACCAGGTTCGTTACGTCGGCTTCGGTAAAACTCGTCACGTGCGGGCTTGTTTGCTTGCTGCGTACCATGTGTTCCGCGATCAGTTTCCGCATCCTGTCCATTTCAATGATCTCGACGTTGCCCTGGTAGGTGGTTAACTGGTTGCTGGTTGTTGGTTGCTGGTCCTTCGACTGCCGCTCAGGATTTGTTTGGTCGATCCTCGACATCGGAATGATCATGTCACTGCTCCTGACTTCGGACTTCGGACTTCCGGACTTTCTTCCACTCACATACTGCAAAATATCTTTCTTGGTCACCCTGCCTTCATTTCCTGTTCCTGGAATATTTTCCAGTTCGGTCATGCTGACCCCCTCACTGGCGGCTATATTTAGCACCAGTGGAGAGTAGAAGCGGTTTGATGAGCCGTTGCTGGTTGCTTGTTTGTAGTTGCTGGTATTTAGTTGAGTCGTTTCAACAACTTCGGCTTCTTGTACCTTGCCTGCCTGTCCGGTAGGCAGGTTCCTTGTGTCTTGTTCCTCGTTTCTTGTGCCTTGTTCTTTATATTCCTTTACGGGTGTTGAAATCATAGGTTTGGAAGAAACTGTTTCAGGTGTACTGGTCCTTACCCGGGCGATCACGGTACCAATGGGTACTACATCGTTTACCTTAAAAAGGATCTCTTCGATCACACCGGCGGCGGTACTGGGGACTTCGCTGTCCACTTTATCGGTAGCAATTTCCAGTACGGTCTCATCCATTTGTACGGAATCCCCGGGTTGTTTGAACCATTTCAGCACGGTGGCTTCCATGATACTTTCTCCGAGTTTGGGCATTACCAGATCTACAACAGCCATATAGCGATTTAAAATTTTGATTGAATATTTTAGATTGCAATCCAAACCTGGCCTTTTTGTAAAATACAACAGGAGCTTGGCAGCCAATCATTCGGCTCAAAGGTAAATGTTTCCGCCTAATCCTTTTAATTCTCACAAACCCTATACCCGCCTGCCAGGGAGCACCAAGTACACAAACTGAACACAAAGTACATTAAGAAAACCCTTTGTGTTCTTGGTAGGGCTTAGTGCTCCAAAAATCAATTCTTTAGTATAAATTTCCTGAGAAAGTTCAATGCATTGCCTGCTGTCATGGATATATTCCGCTGTCTGTTAAAGCGGAGATGGAATTGGACTGTTTCTGTCTTTTCTTTATTTCCCGCAGCGATCCAGACCGTACCTACCGGTTTCTCATCAGTGCCGCCACCGGGTCCCATGATACCCGAAACAGCCAGGACATAATCAACCTGCAAGGCTTTCAGTGCGCCGGTTACCATTTGTCTTACGGTCTCTTCACTCACTGCGCCAACAGTATTTAATGTTTCATGATCGACATTCAGTAACCGCTCTTTTATATCATATGAATATGCCACTACGCTACCTTCAAAATAAGCGGATGATCCGGGAATAGAAGTGAGCAGGTGGGCGATATAGCCACCGGTACAACTTTCGGCCGTGCCCATGTTCTTTCCTTTTTCTTTTAAGATCTTACCGATCACGACTTCCAGTCCTTCATCTTCGTTGCTGACCAAAAAATCTTTTACGAGTTCCAGGAGTTGATTGAAATAAGGAGCCAGTTCTTTTTCCAGCTCTCCTTTACTATCTCCCCGGGCGGTCAGCCTCAGTTTCACCATGCCATAATTGGGCAGGTAAGCGAGTTTGATATGGGCGGGAAGCGTCGGTTCAAAATCTTTCAGCATTTCCGCAAGCATGGATTCTCCCTGTCCTGCAGTAAATGCAGTCCGGTGTACAATGGCCGGCATGTCAAACTCCTTCAATAAACGTGGGATGACTTCATCCACCAAAAGTCCTTTCATTTCATGTGGTACGCCTGGGAGGGAGATAAATACAGCCCCCCCACCCCCCAAAGGGGGGATTTTAGAGATTGGTAGTTCGGCGCTTTTTTGCGTAAGGGCAAGAAGGATGATCTTCAACGTATCCTCGGTTTCATATAATACCTGATTGTTTGTAAACCGTAAGACATCAAAACCAAATCGCTTCAGTTTTTCGGTTCTCTCCTGATCACTGATCTTGTTTTCTGGAAGCTGGTGTATAAGCCCGTCAACTTCAATTATTAATTTTTCTGGGAGGCAGATAAAATCTGCTATAAAAGAATCTATTATATGCTGTCTTCGAAATTTATACCCAGCAAGTTTTTTTCCTCTTAGAACTTGCCATAATGCTTTTTCAGCTTCTGTGGGATTTGCGCGATGTTCCGAAACAAAATCCTTTAGTAGGCCGTAGATCATGGGATCAGCAGTTTGATAAGAAAAACTGTTTCCGGCACTCTTATCATTTGAATCCCCCCCCTTGGGGGGTAGGGGGGCTGAGGGGCCAAACCACATACCCGGCGCGCTGCCTCTTGCATTATGCAGCACAATACAATTATCCGGCACTTCTGCCTGTCGCAGGTTGCTTTCGAGCATCGGTCCTTTGCGGCGGAACACGATCTCGAATAAATATTTTACATGGGCCAGTACTTTTTCATTGACCACGAGGTTGCCTCCAAAATATTTGCAAAGAAGCGGTTTAGTGATATCATCAGCAGTGGGTCCGAGTCCACCCGTGATGATAATGATATCGGACTGTTTGCTTTCTTCATCCAGGGCATTCCAAATATCCCCGTACACATCGCCCACCGCCACGCGGCGTTTGACCCAGACCCCGATCTTGTTCAGTTCCTGCCCGATAAAAGCGCTGTTGGTATCAATTGTCTGGCCGATCAGGAGTTCATCGCCGATGGTGATGATGGAGGCGTTAATTATTTTTTTTGGCATAAATTTTATAAACCGGTGCCTTCATAGATTTGGTCCAATGAAAAATGAAAGTTAATTGTTGTGATGAGAATTTGTGTCACTGTTTCGTTGATCGTTTCTACCACCCATGATTGGTCAGTTTGTTTTCTTGCAATATGGATGAATCGTTTTAAGGAATCGATCATGATATATTCTTTCAGGGAAGGTATTTGCTGGTAAAAGAAGAATTTCCTGCCTTTATCAATACTGCGGGTGGAAGGGGAAAGTATTTCGAAAATTACGGATGGATTTGTCAGGGTATCAAATTTGTCGTCTTCGAGAAGGGGTTTCCCGCAAAAGATGGAGGCGTCCGGGTACATATAAGAATCATGAGTCGGGGTGCTTACCCGCATGTTACCCGGTAATATGCTGCAGTCTTTTCCTTTTAGGAATTGACCAATAGTGCCAATCAGGTTTCCGTCTATGATATTATGCTTCAAACTGGCCCCGCTCATTGCGAATACCTGGCCGTAATAATATTCATTGTTATAGTCGGCCGCCCTTTCCAATTCGAGGTAGGCTTCCGGGGAAATATCATTCAATTTCGGCGCCGGTTCTTTAACTTCATTTTCCATATTCCAAAATTAATTCTTTTTAGTTTTGATTAAAACAAATTCTATGAAATGGCTCCTTCCATTTGCCTTATGCCTTTCGCCTTTTACCGTAACAGCCCAGGCAGTTTCCCAAAAACTCCAAACTGCCTTTCAGCGTTTCGAAAGCGATAGCCAACTTCGCCACGCTATCAGTTCTCTTTATGTGATCGATGCAAAAACAGGCGAAGTGGTATTTGATAAAAATTCCCAGGTTGGTCTGGCGGGTGCTTCCACACAAAAAATAATTACGGCGGCGACGGCTTTTGAGTTGCTGGGAAAGGATTATCGGTATTATACTGGAATGGGATATACTGGAAGCAGCATATACTGGACACCATCGGGTGATCCGACATTTGGCAGTTGGCGTTACGCCTCCACACGGCCAGACAAAGTATTCCGGGACATGGCAGATTCATTACGCAAGGCTGGGATTAAAAAAGTGGAAGATCAGTTTACAATAGATGACTTACCTCATTTTGATGATCAGAATATTCCGGATGGATGGATCATGCAGGATATAGGCAATTATTATGGTGCCGGAAGCAGTAGGATCAATTGGAAAGAAAATCAGTATGACCTAAATCTGGAGTCAACCAGGCATGCAAACGATTATTGGTTCGTAGATATTGTACGGGATAGCAGTCAAAGGCTGCCAGGAGATAGCTTTATCAATAAAATCAGCGCAGCAAGCGAAGGGTCTGGTGATAATGCATATATCTACCTGCCAATGGAAGGGAGAAATTATTTGGTAAAAGGAACGATTCCCCGAAATGAGAAAAAATTCAAGATCAGCGGCGCCATAGTAAATCCTGAAGATTGTTTTATAAATGATTTCAGGAATTTTCTTAAAAAAGAAGGATTAGTGAACGGTGCTGCAAACGGAACATATCATGTAGCTATAAAACCGAGAGATGTATCTGGACATATTGCCTGGCACAGTTCCCCAACGCTTGACTCCATTGTGTATTGGTTTCTTAAAAAAAGCATTAATCTCTATGGCGAAGCATTGATAAAAACCTTTGCTAACGAAAAGATGAGTTTTGGTTCGACGGACGGCGGCACAGCCATAGTCCGTAAATTCTGGAAAGAAAAAGGACTGGATCCCGAAGAATTGAATATATATGATGGTTCCGGACTTTCACCATTGAACCGTGTTACAACCCATGCCCAGGTAGAAATACTGAAGTATGCTAAAGCAAAAGATTGGTTCACCTATTTCTACGATGCCCTGCCCGAATACAACGGCATGAAGATGAAAAGCGGCACCATCAGTGATGTGAAAGGTTTCTGTGGTTACCACAAGTCGAAAGATGGGAAAGAATATATTTTTTCTTTCCTTGTAAACAATTATAACGGCAGAACTTCGGGAGTAGTGAATAAGATGTACAAAGTACTTGACGAATTGAAATAGATGATAACCAGATAAAAGTTGTTAAGATAAAAGATAAAAGTTTCTGGTTTCACGCCTCACGTCTCACGCCTCACGTCTCACGATTCACGCCTTACGATGATACGGAAGATAAAAACTGGAAATCGGTAAACAGCCTGTAACTTAGTACAGAACCATAAACTACAAACCAAAAACCACAAACTAACTAATATGAGTGACCAAAATCTTAAGAACCACGCCCGTTTTATTCCTTTATGGCATTATATTACCTCCTTGCTCATCTTTGTCATATTGGGTTTCAGTATCATCAACTTCCTGCATTCGGATATGCATCCTGCTGAGCTGCACAGGCACTTACCCCTGCTCCTTACTCCTGTTGTTCTCCTTATTATCTGGTGGTATGCAAGAGCATTTGCTCTCCGGGCGCAGGACAGGGCTATCCGCGCTGAAGAAAATTTCAGACATTTTATTTTAACCGGAAAACCACTGAGCAGCAAACTCAGCATGGGACAGATCATCGCTCTACGTTTTGCCGGGGACACCGAATTCCCCGCACTCGCTCAAAAAGCCGTGGAAGAAAATCTTTCTTCCAAACAAATCAAAGAGTCAATACAAAACTGGAAAGCTGACTATAACCGTGCGTAATCTTATTATCAATGTTCATTTCTCCCCTCTCCTTAGGAGATCCCGATAGCTATCGGGAGGGGGAGAGGTCAAACAAGCATGCAGACTATAAGCGTGCATAATATTATCACCAATGTTCCTAACTCCCTCTCCTTTGGAGATCCCGATAGCTATCGGGAGGGGGTGAGGTCAAACAAGCATGCAGACTATAAGCGTGCATAATATTATCACCAATGTTCCTAACTCCCTCTCCTTTGGAGAGGGTTGGGGTGAGGTCAAACCAATCAGGAGAGGGGGAGAGGCCTAAAACCCAAAATGCCGCAGGAAGGAAACATCCACTTTCAGTAACCAGGGAGAGGCGATAGCTGCTAGCCATACCAGGAAGACGAAAATTTTCCCCACAATCGACATGTCCTGTAAGAGGTGCCGGTGCAGCAGGCTTTGAATAGTGGTCATCACTTTTTCTTCCCTTGGGCTGTATTCATATGGAGGCGCTGGTTCGATATCCCGGAAAGCAGGATGTTCCTTTATCAATATATTCCGGATCTTCCAGTAATCTTCATCCGGGAGATCCTCGTACGAAAGATCAGCATTAATATTTTCTTCTTCGATCCGCCTCTCCACTGCTTTAAATTTCGAATCCGATTGCAGCCGCAACAACATCATTAATGGGAATAAGAAGAGAGTAAGGTAAAGCGCCTGCCCGGAGGAGGAATACAGGCTCCAGGCAAACCAACACATAAAACCAGCTGAAAGAAGGATAAATAATTTACTCAGCCAGCTCTCTTCATCCAGGAAAACACGGTTCAGTAATTGTCCCCCGTCCAGTGGGTAGACAGGAAAAAGATTGATCAGGTTCAGGATGATGAATAGCAGGGCGATCCTCGAAAAAGAAATTCCTGCAAAACTCAGGGAAGGATCATTCAGCCACAGCAGGTGAAGGATGCTGCCGATAATAATACCCGGCAGAGGTCCAGCCAGTAGAATAACAGCGGATTGTTTTTGTGAGACCTCTCGTTTCCTGCCCGATACATAGGCCCCGAGCAGCGGGATAAAGAAAATGCCAAGATCATTGTACTTGAAATATTTCATCGCGAAGAAATGCCCCAGCTCGTGTATCATCACAATGGCGGTGATGAGTAATAATGCTTCCCATCTTTTAAAAACAAGATAACCCAGCGCCAGGTACAGGGCAAGACTCGTAATGGATTTCAACCACACATTCGTGGTTTGTTCGTTTCTTTCAAATTTTGGCGGGTAAACGAAAATTTCACGGGCAGGTTCAGGGAGCTCATTTTTCCCGGGTAATTGCGCTGCAGGGTTCTCCATTCAATAAGATTATTTAAAATAGGGTTTTACTTTTTCCATCAGGTCGGCCGGCATGGTAGTCCGCTTCATGGTTTTTGCTTCCATAAAATAGAGGATGATCTTTCCCTCGGCCAGCAATTCTTTTTTCTCATTATACACTTCGTGGAAGAATTCGATCTTATGATGAACCGGTAATTCTTTCAGGATGGTTTTTATCGTCAGCAGGTCATCATAGCGGGCAGGGCGGAGGTAACGGCAATGCACATCGATCACCGGCATGATCACACCCATTCGTTCCATATCCGCGTAGGTAAATCCCAGCTCGCGGATGGATTCAGCTCTCGCCGATTCGAAATAGGGAAAGAAATTACTGTGGTAGACCACACCCATCTGGTCGGTCTCTGCATAGCGGACTCTAATTTGTGTTTCCGATACAAACATTCCCGAAACTAATTATTATTTTCCGATCAGCCTGTCTACACTAATCTTACCAGGTCCCGTGAATAGCAGCGCAACAAAGCCGGCCAGGTATAAAGCTGCCTGTTCCCCATCACCAAATACCTCTCCCTGGTGGGAAATAAAGACCGCTACGGACATGGCGACGATCAGCGGTATGCAAGCAAGCCGGGTCATCAGTCCCAGCACGATAAAAATGGCGCAAAAAAATTCAGCAAAGATTGTTAAACTCATTGATGCGGGCCCTCCGATATGAAAGGGGTCGGTGAAGGAAGCCGATTTGGTAGCAAAATTCATTAGCTTCTTGTACCCATGGGGGATCATTAACCCGCCCAGAGCCAGTCGCAGCAACAATAAGGAAAATGAAATGGAACGGTCACTGTATTTGGTACTGAAAAGTCTTTTCATAGCCGGAATTGAATTTGTGCAATATTACTGAAAGCCTTTTTATCGCCTGGAATATCACAAGGATGAACAAAATGTTAAAAGATACTTCGATACAGCACTTATCCACAACTGTTTGGAATGATGTTTGGTCTTAGTTGAAATAATTTTAATATTCGCAGCGTTAGCAATAATCCCGGTCATTTCGATAACAATCGGCCGGACCACCGGTTAAAGGACAAATTCAATGAAGAATCAAAGTTTACTGGTCATAGCCATTTTCCTCTCCAGTTCCGTTTTTTCCCAGCAGACAAGGTATTACACCGATCCTGAAACAAGTTTCAAGGAAGCGAAAGAGTATTACCAGAAAGAGCAGTACAGCCTGGCTTATCCGATATTAAAGGAATTAAAGCAATCCATCCGCGAGACTGATAAAGCCAACCGTACGATCACGGTCCAGGAAATAAATTATTATGCCACGGCCTGCGCCCTCAAACAGGGTGAAGGGAGGGCAGAAGAAGAAGCTAAGGAATACATCGATATTCAGAAGAATACTGCCCGGGTGCAGATGATGAGCTTTCACCTGGCGGAATACTATTTCCGGAACGAAAGATTTGCCGAAGCGGTCCAATTATATGAACAGGCGGATATCGTGAATCTCAGCAACCGCGAGATCGCCGACATGAAATTTCACCAGGGTTATGCGTATTTTAACCTGCAGCGTTTCGCAGATGCCAAACCCCTGTTCAACAGCATCCGGACCATGAAGGATGACCCCAATTACATCGACGCTAATTACTATTACGGGTTTCTTGCTTTCCGCGACCGCCAGTACAGCGAAGCGCTGGAAGCATTCAGGATCGTGGAAAATGAAAAGAACTATGCTACCGTCGTTCCTTATTATATCGCCCAGATATATTATATCCAGGGAAAAAAAGACGAAGCGATCACTTACATACAGAACAAATTGCAATCGGGCAGCAGCTCGCAATATTATGACCTGGAATTAAAGCAACTGATCGGTCATGCTTATTTTGAAAAAGGAGAATACGCTAAAGCACTACCTTATCTCGAGAATTATGTCAGCAGGTCGAAGAAAGTGAGAAGAGAAGACCTCTATGAATTATCCTATTGTTATTACCAGGCCAACCAGTTGACCAAAGCGATCGAAGGGTTCAAGCAATTGAGCGGTAAGGATGATTCACTCAGCCAGCACGCGATGTACCTGCTTGGAGATGCATACCTGAAAACAGGACAGAAATCCAACGCGAGGAATGCTTTTCTTTTCTGTTCTTCCAACAGCAGTAACGCGGAACAGAAAGAGATCTCCAAATACCTCTATGCAAAACTTTCTTACGAGCTCGGTTACCAGGACGAGGCGCTGAATGGCCTCAGTTCTTTTGTAGCTGATTATCCCAATTCCAAATTCAACAGCGAAGCCAGGGAGCTGATGATCGATGTACTGGCCAATACGAATAATTATAAGGATGCACAGGCATTGCTGGAGGGATTAGAAAAACCTTCGGAGAATGCCAAAAGACTTTATCCAAGGATATTGTATGGACGTGCGACCGAGATGATCAATGATGGCCGGCTTGCGGAAGCGGATGCGCTGCTCACGAAAGTACTTGAGGATGCTAATAATGGTTCGGTGAGGCCTTTTGCTTATTTCTGGAAAGGCGAGATCGGTTACCGGGATAATAAACTGGATACCGCAATTAAATATTACCATGCTTACCTCGATGCGGGTGCTCCTGCAGGTGGTGAAGCCAATATCACCAATGCCCGTTACAACCTGGGATATGCCTACCTGCGGAAAGAGAATTACCCCGTATCGGTTAAATTTTTTGAGCCACTGGCAAAAGCCCCGGCACTGAATACCGATGCTTTTTCACAGGATGCTTATATCCGTACGGCCGATAATTATTTTATGCTGAAGGATTACGCGAGAGCGAAATCGATGTATGATAACGTGATCAAACTCTCCTGGCCTGCTGAAGATTATGCCACTTTCCAGAACGCTATGCTCGCGGGAGTGAGAAGCCCGACTGAAAAGATTGCCCTGATGGGGACGATGATCAGGAAATTCCCTGAATCATCCCTGGTGACAGATGCCAATATGGAGATCGCCAATACCTATATGGGGAATGAAAAATTCAGGGAAGCAATACCATTCCTTAATAATATCATTACAGGTAACAACGAAAGTGTAAAACCGCAGGCTTACCTGAAGATCGGTACGGCTTATTATAATATTGACAACAATGACGAAGCGCTCCGCCAGTTCAAACTGCTGATCGACAAGTATCCCAATTCCCCCGAAGCGGAAGATGCGCTGGATAATGTAAAGACCATTTATATTGAAGATGGTAAGCCTGAAGAGTATGCTGCATTTATGCGGGATGCGGGTCGTCCGCTCAGCGTTAGCACGGAAGATTCGCTGACCTATGCCGCGGCGGAAAAACAATACGATGACCAGAAGATGAATGAAGCGCTTGCTGCCTTCAATAATTATCTCCAGAAATTCCCCAACGGCGCCCATGCGCTGGAAGCGAATTTCAACCGGGCGGAGATCTACTATGCAAGAAAGGACTGGAACAATGCGCTGCTGGGTTATGAAGAAGTTGCCGCAAATGCTCCGAATACTTTTGCGGAGCGTGCGGTATTGACTGCTGCCCGTATCTATTTCTTTGAATTAAAAAATTACAATAAAGCCGAAGGTTATTATATACAGCTTAAACAGATTACGTCCAGCCAGGAACTTAAACTGGAAGCCATGCGGGGATTATTGCGCTGCCAGTATAAATTGGAAAAATGGACAGAGGCGGCGGATAATGCCAAGGAACTGACAGCTGCCAAAGGCAGCAGTGCTGACGATAAATCGCTGGCCAATATGGCGATCGCTAAATCGTACCAGGTAGCCGGGCAGTATGATCTTGCTATCACGAACTATAAATCGGTCGTCCAATTAAATAAAGCCGAACTGGCAGCCGAAGCCCGCTACGAGATCGCCAACAGTTGGTTCCGCCTGAACAAACTCAGCGAAGCAGAGAAAGCTGCTTTCGAGACCATCAATAAATCAGGGTCCTACGATTACTGGGTCACCAAAGCGTATATCCTGCTCGGAGATGTCTATTTCAAACAAAAAGATTATTTCAACGCCAAAGCCACTTTCCAGAGCGTGGTAGATAATACGATCAATGCCGAACTGAAAGGGGAAGCGCAAACCAAGCTGGCACAGGTAACTGATGAAGAAAGCAGGTCAAGCAAGGTAGATAACTGATAAACGAACTAAGCATGAATCGACAATCACTATACAGGATTTTTTTACTGGGAATTGGAATTTTTTCTTTTGGAATTTCTTTTGCCCAGAAAGACACCGTTGGTAAAGGGGGAGTAGATATTATCTCCAGTTTCAAACCCGTTTTGCGACAGGCTGCCAAGATAAATTTCAACGCCACACCACCTCCACCGGATACGGCGAAGGCAAAGCTGAGTTATGATATTCCAAACCAGAATATGTTATTCGCATACCAGCCCGGTTCATTAAAACCACTGGCTTTGTCGATCGACTCAGGAGGAAGATTTGATAACAGCAGTTATGTAAAAGTCGGGTTCGGAAGTTTACGGACTCCTTTTGTACAGGCCGGTATCTCTTTTGGGGATGGCAAGACAGCAGGATTGAATATTTATGCAAAACATGTGGGTTCCGACGGTAAAAGACAATACCAGAAATTTGCCAATACAGATATTAAATTATCCGGGTTTTTCAAATCAGGTAATAACCTCGAGTGGGATGCAAGTATCGGTATGAACCAGTACCGTACTTATAAATATGGCTATGAACCACAGACCCTGACTTTTCCAACGGATTCGATCAAACAGAATTTCCAGACGATCAGCGCAAGGGTGGCCATGCACAATATCAACAAGACGTCTTTTGGCCTCACCTATTGGCCGGAAGTAAAGATCGATGTGTTCAGTGACCACCTGAAGAATTCCGAAAGCAATACGGTACTGAATCTTCCTCTACAGAAATCCATCGGGAAGGAATTTGCTGTCAACCTGGGCGTGACCTTTGACCTGACACGTCTATCACGGGCAACAAAAACGACCCTGAACAATACCATGTATTATATCTCACCATCAGTGTTGTATAAAAGTTCAAAAGTGACGGCACAAGCGGGAATCCGTCCGTCATGGGATAACAAAACATTTAAGATGTTCCCCAATGTGCTGATAGACGTAAATACCAGTGATCAGCGCTTTGTGTTCCAGGCAGGCTGGACGGGTTATGTAAGAAAGACCACCTACCAGTACCTTGCTTCACAAAATCCCTGGTTATGGCTGCCCGCAACCTTTAAAAATACCTGGATCGAAGAACGCTTCGCAGGTTTCAAAGGTTCGGTGGGTGAACATTTCACCTATGCAGCAAAAGTGGGATTCAACAAGATCAATAACCAGCCTCTATTTGTAAACGATACGGTGACCGGGCAGGGTGGCAAATCATTCCGGGTTGTGAATGAAAGCCGGATGAATGTAGTCAATTTCGGTAGTGAGATCGGGTTTGCAGTCCACGAGAAATTTTCGCTGATAGCAGGTCTTACTTTCAATCAATTTTCCGGGTTAAGAGACAATGCCGAAGCATGGGGCCTGTTACCGCTTGAATTAAAGACCTCAATGCGTTTGCAGATCATCAAAGACCTCTGGCTGAAAGGTGATCTTTTTGCCTGGAGCGGACCTCGTTATATGAAAAAAGACGGCAGTCCCGGAAGGCTCGCAGGCGCCAAGGACCTGAATGCTGGACTTGAATTCAAGATCACGAAGAATATAAATCTTTATACACAATTCAATAACATCTTTAATAAAGAATACCAGCGCTGGAACCAATATCCTGTATATGGGTTCAACTTTACCGGTGGAATCGTATTTTCGTTCGATCAAAAGACGAAGTGATGTATAAGGAACTGTATCAATTCTTACTCCAGCATAAACAATTGACTGTGCCGGGAACCGGCACTTTTTTATTAGAAAGAAAACCGGCCAGTATTGATTTCCCCAACAAACTGGTCATAGCACCCGGTTACTCCGTCGTATTAGCGGCTGATCTCAATGATCCTCCTAAAAAAATATTTCCCTGGCTTGCACAATCTTTAGGTTTAACTGCAAGGGACGCGGTTATTCATTTTAATAATTTTGCTTTTGATTTGAAAAATCAGTTAGCTGATGGTGCAGTGGTCTGCTGGGAAGGAGTGGGAACGATCAGCAAAGGTCTTGCAGGCAATATAAAATTTATCCCGGCCGGGCCGCTTGTCGTGGAAGATCCGGTTCCTGCCGAAAAAGTGATCCGTGAAAAAGCGGAGCATATGGTGAGAGTGGGAGAAGACGAAAAGACCTCTGCTGAAATGACCGAGATGCTGAATAAGCCTGATGAGAAAAGGTCTTACTGGTGGGCTTATGCATTAGCGATTATCCTTCTTGCTATCATGTTCATTGGCTGGTATTTTTCTGAGAACGGGTTGGATATCTCTTCGACTGGTAACAGTATAAAAATATCTCCACAAGAAACAACCGTCACATCCCATCAATAGGGTTTTTTAGAGCAAAATTGTATAGCCGGAAAGGCGGGAAATCGGAAAGTGGATCCCTATTAGCAGTTTTTCCGTAAACTTCCCTTCTTACCGCCTTACCGGCATAACCCGGGAAGTTCAAGTTTCATATAACATTTGATCAATTTCATTTTACTTTGCGAACCTCTATGGCTCAACCCATTCACTATACTCATTGTCCCGTTTGTGGGTCAGCTGATATAAAAAATATCCTATCAGCAAAAGACTACACTGTAAGCGGTGAAGCATTTGCCATTGCAGAATGTGCTGCATGTACACTGCGTTTTACGCAGGATGTCCCGGGAGCAGATTCCATAGCTCCATATTATAAGTCGGACAATTATATCTCACATACTGATACTGCTACAGGCCTGGTCAACCGCTTGTATCAGTCAGTGCGTAAAAGAACATTGAAACAGAAAAGAAAGCTGATCGAAAATACAACCGGGCTTTCCAAAGGAAACTTATTGGATATTGGGAGCGGGACCGGCGCTTTTGCGGGGGAAATGAAGAAAGCAGGTTGGTTTGTAACAGGACTGGAACCCGATGCAGAGGCAAGGGCTCTGGCAAAGCGATCGCATAATATTGATCTGGGAGATACCAGCCAATTTTACCAATTAACTCCCGGAACTTTCGATGCCATCACCTTGTGGCATGTACTGGAACATGTGCACGATCTGCAGGGATATATGAAACAGATCCGTTCATTACTCAAAGAAAACGGCAAATTATTCATCGCGGTCCCGAATTACACTTCAAAAGATGCCGCGATCTACAAGGAATACTGGGCCGCCTGGGATGTGCCAAGACATCTTTATCATTTTTCGCCCATTGCCATGAAAACGCTGGTGGAAAAGCATGGCATGACCATCCTTCAGTATAAACCGATGTGGTTTGACAGTTTTTATGTTTCAATGTTGAGCAGCAATTATAAAAAAGGCAAGACAAACCTTCTCGCATCTTTTTTCAACGGCCTGCGATCGAATTTTAAAGCAATGGGTGATGTAAAGAGATGTAGTTCGGTTATCTACATTATCTCAAAATAAATATTCCCTCCCCTTAGGGGAAGGTAGGGTGGAGCCTATTGACCAAATTGGACTTCGTACAATTCCGGCCATAATTTCCCGGTGATATAGATCTTCTTTGTAGCGGCGTCGTAGGCGATGCCATTGGGAACATCGGCTTCGGGGTCGATCGCCTTGATCCTTTCCCACATTCCCGTAAGATCTGCTTTGGCTACGATCTGTCCTGTTGACGGTTCGATCTTTAAGATATAAGGCGCCTGGTATTGGTTGGCGTAGATAAACCCGTCGATATATTCCAGCTCATTCAGGTTAAAAGACAAGCTCCCGCTTTCGGTGACATCCTGTGTTTTCAACAGTTTGAAATCAGACGGGTTATAATAATAAATGCTGCTGCTGCCATCGCTGACGATCAGTTGTTTTCCATCGGTGGTCAGTCCCCAGCCTTCTGTATCAATCTTGAATTCTTTTATCTTTTTAAAATCTTTGAGGGTATAAACAAAAACGGTTTTCTCTCTCCAGGTCAGCTGGTACACCGTGTCATTGATAATAGTAACGCCTTCGCCAAAGAATTTCGGGTCCAGCGAAATGGCTTGCAGGTGTTTGCCGGTCTTCAGCTCCACTTTCAGTAATTTGGAACGACCATAGTTGCCGGTGCCTTCGTATAGGTCACCTTTATAGATCAATAATCCCTGTGTATAGGAAGAAGTGTCATGCGGGTAGGTCGAGATGATCGAATTGCTCATGATCTTCGTAGCATTCGGATCCGGGGTATCAATGCCCTTTTTGGTGTTTTTGCAAGCTATAAAGCCGAGAATCCCAGCGATAAAAAAAATATTCTTCATGTACAGTAAATTGATTTCTCACAAAAATAGGCGCTGGTGGCGTTTATGACTGTTAAACCTTTTAAAACCCTGGGCAGTATCGGAAAAATACGATACAACCAGCTATTGCACAATCCATTATTAAGATTTATATTGCGGCAGATTAAACCTTCTACCTGAGAACTTCGATCCCGAAATCGTATCCCTGAATCGCCCCAATTAATCCCCAATCTCCTTCAATTCTAATTTCCAATCCCACATGAACAGCTCATGGCAATGAACTTATTGCTATGCCGTAACACTCAAAAGATTTGGAACTATGAAGGCGGGATTGATTTTTACCCTGGTTGTATTGGCATTGTCCAACCAACTGGCTGCACAAAAAAACTGCGCAAGTTTTACTTACCGGCAGGAACAAATTACCAACAACCCTTTACTGGCTGAGAACGCAGAAGCGGTGGAAACATTCGCCAACCGGGCTGTTGCCGAAAGACAAACGATGGCCAACCGGGGTGAAAGTGTCGTCATCAAAATCCCCGTGGTCGTTCATATACTCTATCATTACCCCAATGAAAAAATAACAGATGCACAGGTGCAAAGCCAGGTCAATGCATTAAATAAATGCTTCCGCCGGCTAAATGCCGACAGCATCAATACACCGGCAAGGTTCAAACCGTTTGCGACCGATTGCGAGATTGAATTTCAACTGGCCATTTCCGATCCCAGGAAAAGATCCACCAGTGGTATCATCCGGAAATACACACCGATCCTGCGCTGGGAGGCAAATGACCAGGTAAAGTTTTCCAGCGAAATGGGAGATGATGCCTGGGATCCTAAAAGCTATCTGAATATCTGGGTCTGCAACCTCGAGCAGGTGGCAGGTTATTCCAGTGTGATTGGCGGCCCGGAGAATAAGGACGGCATCGTGCTTGGCTTCAATGCTTTTGGTACAAATAGTAGTGGCAATTATAATATGGGAAAAACGGCAGTGCACGAGGTGGGGCATTGGCTGGGATTAAGACATTTATGGGGTGATACCGATTGCGGTGATGATGGGATCGCCGATACACCCAAGCAGGCCTGGTATAATATTGATTGCCCCAGCGGAATTAATATTTCCTGCAACAATGGTCCTCACGGTGATATGTATATGAATTATATGGATTTCACCAGCGATGCCTGTATGAATCTATTTACGCAGGGACAAAAAGCAAAAATGAGGGTCTTGTTCGACCCCGGTGGTCCAAGAAATTCATTGCTTACTTCAAAAGGATTAAATATGCCGTTGATAATGGAATCTCCATTAGCGGAGTCTGATCCGAAATGGCTGGAAGCGAGACTTTATCCCAATCCTGCCATCAACGAGATCAAACTGGATCTTTCTTATGATCCGAGGTGGATGGGGAAAACAATTTTGATTAGCAATTTACAGGGACAAACGGTTATGAATGTGACGATTACATCCAAAGTACAGGTCATACAGATCAACAATTTGAAAGCAGGTATGTATTTCCTTGCAGCGAAAAAGGATGACGGGGAGTCTATTAAACAGAAATTTATCAAATTGTAACGGTCGCAACCAAAACTTAATACTTACGGCAAGCAAGAAGCCTCGGAGTGATCCGGGGCTTTTTTCGGCCTCCCCCGGCCCCCCAAAAGGAGGGGTGTTTGAGGTTCCAGGTCTAATGTCCAAATTCAGCATTGTTCATGACATCGCTATCGCCAGGAAAATAACAAATGAGAGCATTTCCAATCCCATTCCCCAAAAAAATATCAGTCTATCCCTTCGGTCGCAGAAGATTAAAACTATGAAGAATAATAATTAAGTATTAATTCAAAAAGGAAAAGTCTGCGGAAGATTCCATCGTAAATTCAAAAGTTGCCAGCAATGCCTTGACAGCCCTAAACTTGAAATGAATTATGGAAAGTAAAAAATTCTGTATCTAACAATCACCACTAACTCTTGACACAGAATTATATGAAAATTTTATTTGGACTATTTTTAATTCTTTTGACAACATTCTTTGTTAGTTGCAATCGAACACCAAACTTGACAAAGGATGAAGTTTATAAAATCCTAAATGAAATTATTGCAGACGACAGTTTGAGACTATATACAGTTTGTTGGCAGGTTGACAATTTATCTGTTGCAGACGAATATGGTTTTAGTAACCAAGACAAAAAATTTATTGAACGACAAAGAAAGGTTTTCAAAGACTTTAAGTTTGAGTCTAAGCGTCTAAAATTTTATTCAAGAAAGAAAAAAGATTTCGACTTTGTTTATGTCGACACTTCTTGCAAAGTTGGAATACTTACTCGTTTATCATTTCCTCTAATTTCTGCCGACAGACAAAGAGTAGTTATAGAAAATACAGAAGACTGTCATTGTATGTTGGGTGGGCAAGGGTTTAAAGATTTGTATGTAAAACAAAATGGACATTGGAAAAGGCAACAATCATTTGACAGATGGATTAGTCAAAACAAAAACACAGAACTTCGTAGACAAATAGCACAGCAGGCAACATGGGGTTTAGTGCAAGCATGGCAAGGCGTTGTTATCTTCGGCATTTGTTTGCTAATGGCTCACGGCTCACGACTCACGACTCACGACTCACGATTCACGTCTGATGTCTCCCGTCTCCGGACTTCGGTCTCCTGACTTCTCTCTATAAATGTATCGCTTCTCCATACGCCACCTCGATTGCATCCCTCACCGATTCGCTGATGGTTGGGTGCGGGTGGATACTGTTCAGCACTTCGTGGTAAGTGGTCTCTAATTTCCTTCCAAGTACCGTTTCTATGATGATCTCTGTTACATTGTAACCGATCATATGCGTACCAAGCCATTCGCCGTACTTTGCATCGAACACCACTTTGATAAAGCCTTCGGGATGACCGGCAGCTGATGCTTTGCCGCTGGCACTTAACGGGAACTTGCCGACTTTTACTTCGTAACCCGCTTCTTTGGCCTGCTTCTCTGTATAACCAACTGAAGCTATTTCAGGATAGCAATAAGTACAACCCGGGACATTGTTATAATCCAGTGGTTCGGGCTGGTGATTGTATTTCTTTTCGGTGTAACCGATATTTTCGACACAAATAATTCCTTCCTTGCTGGCCACATGCGCCAAAGCCTGGCCGGGTGCACAGTCGCCGATCGCATAGAAACCGGGCACATTGGTCTGGCCATATTTGTCTACCATGATGCGGCCTTTTTCAGTTTTGATACCCAGTTCTTCCAGGCCAATGCCTTCGATATTGGCAGCAACTCCAATGGCACTTAACAGGATATCAGCTTCCAGTGTTTTCTCTCCATCGGCTGTTTTCACTTTTGCTTTCACGCCGTTGCCGGAGGTATCAACAGAAGTTACTTCGCTGTTCACCATGATATCGATACCGTTCTTTTTGAAATTCTTTTCGAGTTCTTTGGAGATCTCCTCATCTTCCACCGGAACGATCCTCGGCAGGAATTCAACGATGGTCACTTTAGTGCCCATGCTGTTGTAGAAATAACCAAATTCAACCCCGATGGCACCGCTACCCACCACGATAATTGATTTAGGCTGGCTGGGGAGATTCATTGCTTCGCGGTAACCGATGATCTTTTTACCATCCTGTTTTAAAGCGGGAAGTTCACGGCTGCGGCCGCCTGTTGCGATAATGATATGTTTGGCTTCTACAGTTTGTTTTTTACCATCCTTATCGGTCACTTCGATCTTTCCCTTGGCTACCAGTTTCCCGAATCCCATCACCACATCAATCTTGTTCTTTTTCATCAGGAACTGGACACCCTTGCTCATCTTATCGGCGACGCCCCGGCTTCTTTTAATCACAGCGGGAAAATTAGGCGTCCCCGTGGCCGTAATGCCAAAACTTTCCGCATGTTTGATGTCCTCCACTACCTGGGCGCTTTTCAGAAGGGCCTTCGTGGGGATACAGCCCCAATTGAGGCAGATGCCCCCGAGACTTTCTTTTTCGATAATTGCTGTTTTAAAGCCTAACTGGGATGCTCGGATAGCTGCCACATAACCGCCGGGGCCGCTTCCAAGAATCACTAGATCGTATGCCATGTTAATTGATTAATTATATGTAAAACTGTTGATGTGAAAACGAGAGGCGAAGTTATTGAAAAGGCTTAACCGGGCAAAACTGGTGACACTCTTTTAGCAACGCGGTTCCAACTGCGTTTTCCCACCTTACCAGCTAATAGCCATTGGTATAATAAACTGGCCCTATGCAAGGGGTTTGGATATTTTTGCAGGTCCTAATATGATCAGGTATTCAATCCTCTTTGTTTTCTTATTCAGTTGCCTAACTGTGGTAGCCCAGGAGAGTCGTGACCGCACCATCCGTATTACCGTGATGAACGAGGATAAGAATTTGCTCACGGGAGCTTCTGTTCAACTGTTCAATTCGGATTCCTCTCTTGTCGGTTCAGCTGTGGCGAATGCCTCAGGGATCGTGGAGTTCACCCAATTAGCAGCCGGACGATACAAGGTTCTTGCATCGCAAACAGGTCATGAAAGCGCCCAGAGTGCCTGGCTGGACCTGGCGAATATCAAATCCCTTTCTGAGATCATTACTCTTCGGCCGGCAGCAGGTGTTTTGAAGGATGTAACCGTAGTGTCCAAAAAACCAATGGTACAATTTCTTCCGGACAAAACAGTGGTCAATGTGGATGCCAGCATCACGAGTGCAGGAGCCACCGTGATGGATGTACTGGAAAGGGCACCCGGGATTTCAGTCGGACGAGATGGCACCATTATCATGAAAGGTAAACCACAAGTGTTGGTATTGATCGATGGGAAGCAGACCCAGCTGAGCGGCACGGAACTGCAGGCCTATCTTTCGGGTTTGAGCGCTTCGCAGGTAGATGTGATTGAACTGATCGATAACCCCGGTGCCAAATATGATGCGGCGGGGAATGCAGGTATCATTAATATCAAAACTAAAACAAGCAAGCAAAGAGGTTTTAATGGATCGCTGAGCCTGAGTTTTGGCCAGGGCATGTACTGGAAAACCAACAACAGCCTGAATCTTAACTACCGTAACGGGAAATTCAATTTCTTCCTGAACTACGGCGCAAGGTTCGGGTATGACATGATGAATATGCAGGTACTTCGGAAATACCTTGATAAGAATGGAAACGATTCGCTTTTATTGCGGCAGCCTAATTTTACAAAGACGCGGAACAAAGGTCATAATATTAAAACAGGGATCGATTTTTTTGCGGGTAAGCAGACCACGATCGGCCTGGTCTTCACGGGCAATTTCAATGACAGGTTTGTCAACAGCTATAGTACGATCGATTGGATGTCGCCATCATATATTATCGACTCCACGATCAATACCTGGGGTACAAGGTCTACGCGTTTCGAAAGGGCAGGGGTCAATTTAAATGCTAAACATACGCTCCGTGATAAGAGCGAGGTCCTGGTCGATTTTGATTATATAAAATTTAATATTTCCGGTGGACAGAATTTCCAGACACAATTATCAACACCCGGCAGCACGGTCCAGTCAACCAGGGGTAATATTCCCTCGGGGCTGAAGATCTTCACGGCAAAACTGGATTACTCAAAACGGTTCAAAGATTTTTTATGGGAGGCGGGAATAAAGTCAGCCAATACCTGGACAGATAATATTGCCCAATATTATTTTAATGATGGCAATGGCTGGCAGGATGACCTGAGCCGCAGCAATCATTTTTTGTATGATGAACGCATTCATTCATTGTATAACAGCATCGACGCGGAGAAGGGAAAATGGCACTGGCAAACCGGGTTTCGGTATGAATACACGAGTTATAAAGCTGACCAATTGGGCAATACGGTGGTAAAGGATTCTTCTTTTAAAAAGAATTATGGAAGCCTGTTCCCAACAGCATTTGTTTCCTACAACCTGGACAGTAATAACAGCCTGACCTTTCGTTTCGGGAGAAGGATCGACCGGCCACAATTCCAGAATTTGAATCCCTTTTTAATCACGATAAATAAATATACTTTCGAGGGCGGCAACCCCTTTATCCGGCCACAGTATACCTGGAAATTTGAACTATCGCATACTTATAAGCAGCTTTTGTCAAGCACCATTTCCTACAGCTACCTCAAGGATTATTTTTCCCAGATATTCATCATCGACTCCAACAGCAGCAATGTCAACAAGAATATCATTATTTATACCCGGGGCAATGTGGGTTCTTTTCAAAATTTAGGTGTAGCCGTCACCTTGCAGTTGCCGCTTACGAAATGGTGGAACGTCACCAGTGTTGCCGTCTACAATCACAAGGTTATTAAAGGCGTGGTATGGGCGCCCCTGACAGCTAAGATCGACCAGTTAAATTTCAGTTTGAACAACCAGTTTCAATTTAAAAAGGGCTGGACCGCAGAGCTGGGCGGTTATTACCAGACGAATAGCCAGATCGACCTGCAGGAATGGCTTACTCCGCAGGGAGAATTCGGTTTCGGGGTATCCAAACAGATTCTGAAAGGAAAGGGTACGCTGCGTTTCTCGGCCAGGGACCTTTTTTATACCCAGAACTATTCCGGTTATTCCACTTTCGAGAATTCCAGGGAGCCTTTCGAGGTACAATGGGATTCCAGGGTAGCCCGGATCACCTTTAGCTGGCGCTTTGGAAAAGCCATGAAAGCCATCAAGCGATCCGGCGGCGGGGCAACCGATGAAACCGACAGGGTAGGGAACGGAAATTAGGTTTAGTTGAAAAACCGAAAAACTGCTGAGAATCAATGTAAACAGGAATTTCAGGGTTTTCAACAGGAGGTTAAAAAAATCTACAATCTTCAATCAGAAATCTGCGATGTTTCCCCTACCTTTGCCGTCCAAAATTTAGAACAATCATGGCCAGAGTATGTCAGGTTACAGGTAAAGTTCCGATGGGTGGAAACAAGGTTTCTCACTCCAATATCAAGACCAAGCGTCGTTTTCTGCCCAACCTGCAGAAAAAAAGGTTTTACCTGGCCGAAGAAGATAAATGGATCACACTGAAAGTATCAGCTGATGCGATCCGTACGATCAACAAAAAAGGCCTTTTCACCGTGGTGAAAGAGCTGAGAGGTAAAGGCGAAAAAATCTAACCCTTCGTCCCGCCTCAGGCGAGATCAGGGTTAATAATGTAAAAAGAATATTTTAAACGTTTAATAATCATGGCAAAGAAAGGTAGTCGTGTACAAGTGATTCTGGAATGCACTGAGCACAAAACAAGTGGTCAGCCCGGTACCAGTCGTTATATCACGGTAAAAAACAAAAAGAACAATCCGGAAAGACTCGAGCTGAAGAAATTCAACGCGATCCTGAAGAAAGTAACTGTTCATAAAGAAATCAAATAATGTGAGAATGTGAAGATGTGCAAATATGAAAATGATGCACACCTGATTTTCACATTTACCACATTTCCATATTTTCAAATTTATACTCATGGCAAAAGCAGCAAAAACGGCGATCAAAACAAAGGATGCGAGAGCAGCCGCCGAAGCAAAGAACTGGACAAAAGTGATCAAAGCAGTACGCAGCCCGAAAACAGGGGCTTACACGTTCAAAGAACAGATCGTTCACAAAGACAAGATCAAAGAATTCCTGGCACAAAAATAATGTTGGGTTAGTAAGTAATTAATAAGCTGTTCGTGGGAATACGAATGGCTTTTTTTTTTAGAGAAGGTCAAATGAAGTCATATGTGTCAAATAGGTCAAAATGGATCAAATAAGTCATATGACCTATATGACCAAACTTTGACTTTTATGACCATTTTTTTGACCTTTATGACTATAATTTTCTAGCATGGGATTTTTCAACAAACTATTCGGCAAAAAAGAAAAGGAAAGCCTCGATGAAGGGCTGAAAAAAACCAAGGAAGGGTTTTTTGCCAAGATCACCAAGGCCATTGCCGGTAAAAGCAGTGTTGATGAGGAAGTGTTGGATGACCTGGAAGAAGCACTGGTAAGCGCGGATGTCGGGATCGAGACAACCGTGAAAATCATCGATCGGGTTGAGAAAAGAGTGGCAAAGGATAAATACATGAATGCCGGGGAACTGAACAAATTGTTGCAGGAAGAAATCGAAGGACTGCTGGTGAATGCCCCGGAAGCCAACAGTTATGGGTTTGATTCTGATCTTCCTTCGAAGCCCTACATTATTCTGGTCGTTGGGGTGAATGGAGTAGGAAAAACAACCACGATCGGCAAACTCGCCTATAATTTTAAAAAAGCCGGCAAGAATGTTTTACTCGGTGCTGCGGATACATTCCGTGCAGCTGCTGTTGACCAGTTGACTATTTGGAGCGAAAGAGTAGGAGTGCCGATTGTAAAACAGGATATGGGCAGCGACCCTGCCGCGGTGGCTTTTGATACCGTGCAAAGCGCGGTCGCCAAACAATCAGATGTGGTATTGATCGATACCGCAGGACGCCTGCACAACAAGGCCCACCTGATGGAAGAACTGAGCAAGATCAAACGGGTCATTCAAAAAACGATACCCGATGCGCCGCATGAAGTATTACTGGTACTCGACGGATCCACCGGGCAGAATGCCCTGGAACAGGCAAGGCATTTTACCGCGACGACAGATGTGACAGCTTTAGCTATTACTAAACTGGACGGAACAGCAAAGGGCGGTGTAGTGTTGGCTATAGCAGATCAATTTAAAATACCGGTCAAGTTTATTGGAGTCGGCGAGAAAATGGAAGACCTGCTGGTGTTTGATAAGCATGAGTTTGTGGATAGCCTTTTTAATTTGGAAAAGAGCTGAGATAAAAACTAAAAGATAATAGGTAAAAGATTTTTTAGATCGAATTGTATTATTGAGTTTAGGAAAACTTGTACTTCAAAACTTGTTCCTGGTGTTTCAGTTTTAGCTTTTAGTTATTATCTTTTTATCTGGGATAAAATGAAAACAAGAACGTTAAAAAAAGATAAGGTCAACATCATCACCCTCGGGTGCAGCAAGAATATGGTCGACAGCGAAGTGCTGAGCGGGCAGTTGCTGGCCAACGAGATCGATGTGGTGCACGAGAACAAGAAATCCGATCATAATATCGTAGTGGTGAATACTTGTGGGTTTATTGAAAAAGCAAAAGAAGAAAGTATCAATACCATCCTCGACCAGGTGGAATTAAAACGAAGAGGCAAGATCGATAAAGTGTATGTGACCGGTTGCCTGAGTGAAAGATATAAACAGCATCTCGAAACCGAGATACCCGAAGTGGATGCTTATTTTGGTACTATGGAATTGCCGCTGATCTTAAAACAATTCGACGCGGATTATAAAACCGAATTGCTGGGAGAAAGATTACTCGCTACCCCACAACATTATGCCTACCTGAAAATCTCGGAAGGCTGCAACCGTACCTGTGCTTTTTGTGCTATTCCACTAATGAGGGGGCAGCACGTAAGCAGGCCGATGGAAGCATTGGTAAAAGAAGCGGAAGGACTGGTGAAGAAGGGCGTAAAAGAAATCATGCTGATCGCGCAGGAGCTGACTTATTACGGTCTTGATATTTATAAGAAAAGAATGCTGCCGGACCTGTTGCATCGTCTCGCGGATGTAAAAGGACTGGAATGGATAAGATTGCATTATGCGTATCCGTCCAAATTTCCACTGGAGATACTGGATGTGATACGGGAAAGAGAGAATATCTGCAATTACCTCGATATGCCGCTGCAGCATGCGGCCAATAATATGCTCAAAGCGATGAAACGCCAGATTACCCGGGAGGAAATGGAAGAGTTGACGGCAGCTATCCGGGAAAAAGTACCCGGTATATGTTTACGGACAACATTGATCGCCGGTTTCCCCGGTGAGACCCGTGATGATATTGAGGAACTCAAAGAATTTTTACAAAGACAACGGTTTGACAGGGTTGGTATTTTCACTTATTCGCACGAGGAAGGCACCAGTGGTTTTGCCCTGGTGGATGATGTCCCCGCGGATGAAAAGGAGAGAAGGGCGCAGGAGGTTATGGAAGTGCAGCAGGAGATCTCTTTAGAACTCAACCAGGAGAAAGTAGGAAATGAATTTAAAGTACTGATCGATAAAAAAGAAGCAGGCCGTTACCTGGGCCGCACGGAATTCGACTCCGTAGAAGTGGACAATGAAGTGGTGATCCATTCCGCAAAAAAATTACCTATTGGTGAATTTGTGACGGTAAAGATCACTAAGGCCTACGATTACGACCTGGAAGGAGAAGTAATAGCTTAGATATCATTCACCCTTCTTTCAATATTCCTGTCGGGCATCAGCCAGCTGATGGCCACCAGGATGATCAATGCTCCCGCGATCATCGTGTTCCAATAAGCCAGCGGTATGGCCAGCGTATAAAAGATACAGGAGAGTATCCCTTTCCTGGATTGCTTTTTCAATAAATCCAGCAAGGGAATATTCCCCGGGTTACAATTCTTTATAACAGTTAACAGTATGAAATAGGCGATCCCGCAGAGGTCGGCCAGCAAGGCATAGGCGGCGACGGTATTCTTCTCAAAATGATTCTCACCCATCCATGCCGTGGCAAACGGCATCAGGGAAAGCCAGAACAACAGGTGCAGGTTAGCCCAGATAATCCCACCTCTTACTTCTTTGATGGTATGAACAAGATGATGATGGTTGCCCCAGTAGATCCCCAGGTTCACAAAGCTGACGAGGTAGCTTAAAAAGACCGGCCATAGTTCCTGCAAGGCATGCCAGCTGGTATCATGGGGTACTTTCAGTTCCAGCACCATAATGGTCATGATGATAGCGATCACGGCATCGCTGAAAGCTTCAAGTCTTGTTTTAGTCATACCACAATAATAACTAATTTTAGAAAATCAAGGGTAGTGGGTCAGTTTGAATTAGTCGACAACGATTCTATTGAATGACCAAGTTGTCATCCTGAGCTCAGCGAAGGATAAGATGAAGATTTTGAAGCTTCAATTCCGACAAAGGAGGAATCTAAAGACAGATTCCTCCTTCGTCGGAATTAATTTCATCGTCAGCCCATCTATTCCTCACTTCGTTCGGAATGACAAAGAGTATCATAATTCAAACTGACCCACTACCAAATCAAGAATCCCGCCTCCGCTGAGGCTTTGGCGGGCAAGCAAGCATCCAGTCCCGGTTTCCACCGGGATGACTAGCATCAAGTCCCGGTTTTCACCGGGATGACTAGCATCAAAAATCCAACTTTATGGTGAGCATAACAACAGTAAGAGCGTTAGCCTTAGCCTTTCCTGAAACAGACGAACATCCTCATTTCGAACGGAAAGCATTCCGGGTTAAGAAAAAGATATTTGCCACGCTTTCGGAAAAAGATTTCACAGTGAGTTTGAAATTAACCCCAGAGGACCAGTCGGTCTTTTGTGCTTTTGACAATTCAGTGATCTACCCGGTACCGGGTGGTTGGGGAAGGATGGGTTTTACCTTTATCAATCTTAAAAAAGTAAAAAAAGCGATGTTTAAAGATGCGCTTACCGTAGCTTATTGTACGGTCGCTCCGCCAAAACTGGCAGCGAAGTTCCGGGCTGAATGATCAATTATCATCAAAAGCCATTGGCTAAACCATCAAGCTCCTGTTCGTCCAATCCTTTTCTTTCATCTGGCTTGATAATTCTTTTCTCTCCATCCTTCTCTGCATCTGCGGTCTTTTTCTCTTCGCTTGTTGCGGGTTTTATAGTCTCATCATTAGCCGGGCCATTGGGATAACCTTTGAAATCCTCATCGATCTTATGGTCAGGATGGCGGGCGATATCTTCTTTGCTGATCGGTTTGTTGTTTGCTGGCATTGTTTCTTTTTCCCTTATAGTTAAACTATCGTGCCAGAAAATCCCCAGAAAATCCATTAATTCCTCCCTCGACCCCGACTCTCGACTCTTCCTGCGGTAAGGAGGATTTGATAAAGAATAAAACAGCGGGGTAAAAGCACTGGCAGGGAAATTGTAGTTACTATTTTAGTAAAGCTCCGGCAATGAGACAAATCATACAGCATTTCAGGGATAAGGCCAGCTTACTGTTCCAGGAGGAGCAATCTACCAAAGACCGGCCTCTGGGTTTCCGGATCCTGGTAGGGCTGCTCGTTGGCATTAACCTCTTCTGTATCACTTTATATTTCATCAAAACCATTTCCTGAATATGTCGTCCAAAAAAGAGATATCAAACAGGAAAATTTTCCTCATTATTTCCATCGTGATACTTGTTTCTGTTATCCTGTGGGGAGAATTATCGCAAAAAATTGGGTAGGAAGGAAACAAAAAAAAATAATATTAGGAATGAGCGGGTAATAAATTTGTCATTTGTATGGTTTTTGTTTTTTATTCTTTTAAAAACTCTGTTGAAATGAACGAGTATACAAAAATGAAAGTGCATGTGCTGATTGAGATGCTGATGGGTCACACTTCCCAAATGATGGGTATGATGACAGACGGTATTATGGATGGGGAAGATTTTACACAATGCAGGAACACGATCCTGGCTATTCAATCCGAGATCAAAAAGCACCAGCAAAAACTATCCGTAGAAGATTCATTGTCACCGGTCAAATGGTCGGATATAGAAAATTATAAAGACTCTGGAACCATTAATTAATCATCGCTTTAATGAATTTGGTCCCCGTTGCTGGTAAGAATGTATTTGTAATGAATTACCGGCAAAGAACTCCTTATTCTTGTAGAACTTCCCGCTCCTGAGCTGGCCGAAGAACTGCGTCTCGGCGAAAGAGAAGTTGGGACTCTTTTGTAAAAACCGTTCCACAGTTTGCTCAAAACCATTATCTTAGCTTGATTAAACCTGACTATGGCCGACAACAACAAATATGTTTTTTTAAACCGCGACCTGAGCTGGCTCAGCTTTAATCACCGGGTGCTGATGGAAGCGGCGGATAAATCAGTTCCGCTCTACAGCCGCATCTCTTTTTTATCTATTTTTTCTTCCAACCTGGATGAATTCTTCCGTGTGCGCATGCCTTCGATCTTTGCGTTCACCAGTATTGAATCGAAGAAAATATCCCTGGAAGAGGAATATCCTAAGGACCTGGTACAGCAGGTACAAAGCACCGTACACTTGCAACTGGAGGAATTTGGAAGGATACTTAAAACACAGATCTTACCCGAACTTGCGGAAAACCATATCTGGTTATACTACGATGATCATATCCGCGATGAACACAAAGAGACAGTACGGGAATATTTTTTGTCAAAAGTGTTGTCTTTTCTACAGCCCATCATCTTAAGAAAGGATAACCAGTCGGATGTGTTCCTCGATAACAATGCGTTGTATTTTATTGTCGATATGGAAGAAGAAGCGCAGCCGGGTGAACATAGTTATGCCCTGCTGAATATACCTTCGGCCAATCTTCCCCGTTTTTCCGAATTACCGATGCTGGGTGATGATCATTATATCCTTTTCCTCGATGATGTGATCCGGGAGAATTTACAGGAAGTGTTCCCGGCTTATATTATCCATGGCGCCTGGAGTGTAAAACTGACCCGGGATGCCGAGATGAATATTGAAGATGAGTTTTTGGGAGATATCGCAGAAAAAATTGAGAAGCAACTGGAGAAAAGAGAAGTGGGTCATGCCACCCGTTTGTTATTCGACCAAAGCATGCCCGCGGCTGTAAGAGATTTTGTACAGAAATACCTGATAATACGTAGCGAGGAAATGGTGGAAGGTGGCCGTTACCATAACCTGAAAGACCTGGGTAGTCTCCCCAACCCCCAGAAAGGGAAACTCGCTTATAGCAACTGGACACCGGTAGCCCACCCGGGTTTTGATATCCACCGGTCCATTTTTCAAAGTATCTCGGAGGAAGAAAAAATGCTCCACCTTCCTTACCATTCCTATAATTATATCCTTCGTTTCTTTAATGAAGCGGCTATCGATCCGAACGTAAAAGAAATATTTGTTACACTTTACCGGGTGGCGGCAGATTCCCATGTGGTAAATGCACTGATCAGCGCGGCGAAGAACGGGAAGAAAGTAACGGTATTCGTGGAACTGAAAGCAAGATTTGATGAAGCGAATAACCTGAAATGGTCGAAGAAAATGAAGGCTGCCGGGATAAAGATCATCAACAGTATCCCGGGATTGAAAGTACACGCCAAAGTAGCACTGGTAAAAAGATTGGAAGGCAAGGAATGGAAGAACTATTCCTTTATGGCCACGGGTAATTTCAATGAAGCTACCGGGCGGTTCTATACAGACCATGTCCTGTTTACATCTAATAAGGAGATGGGATTGGAACTGGAATGGCTCTTTGATTATCTGCAAAGCCGTAAGCAGCCCTCAGATTATATGAAGATACCCTTCCGGCATTTACTGGTATCGCAGTTTAACCTGGTGAAGCGTTTTGAGAAACTGATCGATAGAGAGATCAAGAACGCTAAAAAAGGAAGACCCGCCGGTATCATTATCAAACTGAACAATCTGCAGGAACGGGCCATGATCGAAAAACTCTACGAAGCCAGCAGGGCAGGTGTGAAAGTGGATATGCTGGTCCGTAGTATCTGCAGCCTGGCGCCGGGAGTGGAAGGCCAGAGTGAAAATATTAAAGTTCACCGTATCGTGGACAGGTACCTGGAACATGCCAGGGTATTCGTTTTTCATAATAATGGCGAACCACAGTATTTCATGGGCAGTGCCGACTGGATGAACCGAAACCTTAACAGCCGCATAGAAGTGGTGTTCCCGGTTTACGATCCGAAATTCGGCCAGGAGTTGGGAAGCATATTGGAGTTTCAACTTAAGGATAATAGTAAGGCTGTTTATATCACCTCTGGGTTATCCAACCCCAGAGTTGAGAATGGGAATGGAAGATTGGCAGCCCAACAAGCTATTTACGATTTCGTAAAAAGTTCATAGCCCGGTGATGGACGACAAGTCGAAGGCCAGTAACCAGTCCCGTCTTGCGCCGGGATGACCAGTAACCAGTCCCGTCTTCCGCCGGGATGACCAGTAACCAGTAACCAGTAACCAGCAACTTCTTATATGTCATTCGAATGGAAAGGTGTTTTTCCTGCACTCACTACGAAGTTTACTCAGAACGATGAACTCGATCTGCCACTTTTTGAAAAAAACCTGCAGGCCCAGTTGTCAGCTGCTGTGGAAGGAATCATTTTGGGTGGAACACTCGGTGAAGCAAGTGTATTGACTACCGATGAAAAAGAAACCCTTGTAAAATTTGCGGTTGAAAAAGTGGCCGGTAAAGTACCCGTGGTGATCAATATCGCAGAAGGAAGTACCAAAGAAGCATTGAATCAGTCCGCCCTGGCAAAAAAATGGGGAGCAAAAGGATTGATGATCCTTCCGCCTATGCGATATAAAAGTGATCACCGCGAAACAGTCACCTATTTTAAAACGATCGCAGCATCCACCGATCTCCCGGTGATGATCTATAATAATCCTGTTGATTATAAGATCGAAGTGACCCTGGATATGTTCGATGATCTTCAGTCAAGTAAAAATATCACGGCTGTGAAGGAAAGTACCCGGGATGTGACCAACGTGACCAGGATGAAGAACCGTTTCGGTGACCGCTATAAAATATTGTGTGGTGTTGATACGTTGGCGATGGAAGAGTTATGCCTCGGTGCCGATGGCTGGGTGGCAGGTTTAGTTTGTGCCTTTCCCGCAGAAACAGTTGCTATTTATAAACTGGTAAAAGCCGGCAAACTTGCAGAAGCCACGGCGATCTACCGCTGGTTCATGCCCTTACTCGAACTCGATATCCATCCCAAACTGGTGCAGTATATCAAACTGGCCGAAAAACAGGCCGGTATAGGCAGCGAAAACGTGAGAGCGCCTAGATTACTACTCGAAGGAGAAGAAAGGGAACGGATTTTGAAGGTGATTGATCGTGGAATTGAAACCAGACCGAATTTAAAATAGATATTGGATTCTGTAACGTTCTAACCAGTCCCGGCTTCCACCGGGATGACCAGTAACAAGTCCTGGCTTCCGCAGGGATGACCAGTAACCAGTAACAAACAACATGTACAACGACGCAACAATTGATGAAATACACCAGGTGATGGAGAATGCCGCAAAGGCCTTTATTGTCTATCGTCGCTTTTCTTTGAAACAACGTGCCGCTTTCATGCGTGCCATAGCCAAAGAGATCGAAAATCTCGGTGACGAATTATTACAAGTAGCCGGCGAAGAAACACAATTGCCTGAAGCAAGACTAAGAGCCGAGAGAGCCCGCACCATCTTCCAGTTGAACAATTATGCTGATGCCTGTGAAAATGGTGGCTGGATGGATATTCGGATCGACACAGCGATCCCGGATAAGACTCCACCTAAACCGGATATAAGAAAAATGCTCGTCCCGCTTGGACCAGTAGTGGTTTTTGGTGCCGCCAATTTTCCACTTGCTTATTCCACAGCGGGTGGTGATACGGCTTCCGCATTTGCGGCCGGTTGCCCCGTGATCGTTAAAGCGCATCCTGCCCATGCACAGACAAGCGAACTCGTTGCCAGCGCAATATTAAAAGCTGCCGCCAATTCTTATATGCCTGCCGGGATCTTTGCTCATGTTCATGGTGGTTCCCACGAAGTCGGTAAAGCACTGGTGGAACACCCGCATACAAAAGCAGTTGGTTTTACGGGTTCGCTGGGAGGCGGCCGGCAATTATTTGACTGGGCTTGCCAGCGCAAAGAACCGATACCTGTATTCGCAGAGATGAGCAGTATCAACCCTGTTTTTTTATTGCCGGAGAAAATGAAAACATCCGCTGCTGATATAGCCAAACAATATGCAGGTTCCATCACCCTGGGTGTGGGACAGTTCTGCACCAACCCCGGTCTTATCATCGGGATTGATAATGACGACCTGCAAAATTTTATTGAAAGCTTGTCGGACGAAATTAAAAAGACGGCTCCGGGTAATATGCTAAATCCCGGCATCTTTAAAAACTACGTCGAGAAAAGAGCTAATTCCCTGGCACAGGAAGACGTGGAAATAGTTGTAGTAGCCGAAGCCGAACCACTTGTGGCTCCGCCAACAGGTCATGCGGGACAGGGCATGCCTACTATCGCTTCTGCTACAGCCCCCGCTTTTATCAATAATCCTTTATTGCACCAGGAAGTGTTTGGTCCTTACTCGCTTGTTGTTAAGTGTAAAGACATGAATGAGATGCTGGAAGTGAGCCGTCATATTGAAGGTCAGCTTACCACTACCATGATGGCGACAGAAAATGATATAAAGACCCATGAAGAACTGGTGGATACGGTCAAAAATATCTGCGGCCGTTTTATCCTCAATAGTGTTCCCACTGGAGTGGAAGTTTGTTTAAGCATGCAGCACGGAGGTCCTTATCCTGCTACTACCGATTCGCGTTTTACCAGCGTTGGCGCCGATGCGATCAAACGTTTTGCAAGACCAGTCGCTTTCCAAAACTGGGGCAATACCTTATTGCCGGATGAATTGAAAAATGAAAATCCGCTGAAGATCTGGAGGACGGTGAATGATGAAATGAAGAAGTAGCCGTTAGCCAATAGCCAATAGCCATGAGCCAGTAGCCAGTAGCCGTTAGCCGGTAGCCATTAGCCAATAGCCGTTAGCGAATAGCCATTAGCCAATATCCAATAACAATTAGCTGTTGGCTTGGCAAGTCCAGAAACCATCAACCAGTCCCGTAGGTATTCCTTCTTAACAACGAGCAACTAACAACGAGCAACGAACAACCATCTTTAACCTTTCAACTTCTCCCATTAACCTTAAATAACATTGCCCGAAATCCTTTCTGCTGGCTATTTTCAGGGTATTTTTCGATTACTCTTCGATAGGGAAATTTCTATTAACAGTTCCAACACTAAATTTTTGGCACGGTGGCACTTGCTTTGAATAATACAGAGAGTAAAGAAGAAAAGCAACAACACCAGGAATAAAAAACAATCAGGCTTCGCAGAATTTCTCCTGGTAAATTCTAAAAGGCCAAACAAATTAAATTCATACAATATGAAAAAGATCTTTACTCTTGCAACATTTGTTTTACTCACCATGGCTGTATTTGCTGCTGACCACCGTCCTTCGGTGACGTTGATGGGTGGCAGACACTATGAAGTGGTCATTGACGGCCGGGTCGTATCCGGCAACCAATATGGCGGCAACCAGTATGGCGGCAACCAGTATGGCGCTATCCAGATCAACAACCTGCGGAATGGTCGGCACACGATCACAGTATACGAGATCCCAAGACGTTTTTTCGCTTCGAGGAATAAAAGGGTGATTTCCTCTTCTGTCTTTATGCTCCGTGGCAATGATGTCGCCATCCGGATCGACCAGTCAGGTCAGGTACGCATTAAGGAATCCAGAATGGACAGAGGTTATGACAACCGCGACTGGAATGACCGTGACCAGCGTAACAACGGTTATGATAAAGGTTATGGCCAGGGAAATGACAGTGGCTGGGATGACCAGGACGACCGTAACAGGAATCCCCAGGATACCCGTGGTACAAGAGACCGCAACGACCGGAATCAACCCATTGACCGGAATGGTCAGAATGGGCATTTCTAAGTTGAAATATTTCGATCAGACCGCTCCGAAAAACCGGGGCGGTTTTTTTATTTTACCTGTCCGCCAACATACACGTGTTATTGCATAAGTATATTTACATAGTTAACGGTAATACTTTAACGTTGAACAAGAACCTTTCTTTGGGGGCAATCTGCGCAGTATTAAGTGAATAGGCCATTAAAATTCTGCGGGAACTTCAGAAAAGCCCGTTACTGATGTAATTAATACCTCGTATAAAAACGTGAATACCGGTTTAATAGCTCTACATTACTTGTACTGCTGCATATTTCCAGTATTTAATCCAAAGACTATCTAAGTTCGCCTGGTTTGTTAAAAATGAAAACACGTTAAGAGGGGACATTTAGATTGACCAAGGGTTAATTTCTTGCCGGGCTTTTGTAAGATCAAGAATCAAGACTGAATTATTTGGAACAGGCGTGAAGGTTTTTTCAGCGAAATGAACCTGCCCCGCCGGGATCCGTATATATGGACTTGTCACCGTTTAATAAAAACCTCAGTTGAGACCTCATGGAAAGGAAAAACGAATCGGATGAGTTGGTCATAGCCAATAAACAACTTGCCCTTCAAAACAAGGAAAAGGCGAAACGGGCCGCAGAATTGGTTATAGCCAACAAAGAACTTGCCTTTCAAAACGGGGAGAAGAAAACCCGTGCAACTGAATTGATCATTGCCAACAAGGAACTTGTTTTCCAGAACCAGGAAAAGGAGAAACGTGCCGCTGAGCTGGCTATCGCCAATAAAGAACTGGCCTTCCAGAATAGCGAGAAGGAAGACCGTGCGGCTGAATTGATCATAGCGAACAAAGAACTGGTTTTCCAGAACGGGGAAAAAGAAAAACGGGCGGCGGAGCTGGTTATAGCCAATAAAGAATTGGTATTTCAAAATGAAGAAAAGCAAAAAAGGAATAAAGAACGTAAAAGAAACGAGGAATATACCAGTCGTTTAGCTGCGATCGTTGAATTCTCGGACGATGCAATTATCAGTAAATCGCTGGATGGAACGATTAAGAGCTGGAACATGGGTGGTCAGCGTATGTTCGGGTATACCGCCAATGAAGCTGTCGGCGCGAATATTTCTTTGATAATCCCACCGGACCTCCTGTATGAGGAAAAAAATTTCCTTACCAGAATATGCAGAAATGAGGTTATGGAGCATTGGGAAACGGTCCGGGTCAGAAAGAACGGCGAGAGGTTTTTTGTTTCCATTACCATGTCTCCCCTGAAAGACCATGCCGGAACTATTGTGGGTATTTCCAAAATTGTCCGGGATATAACTTTCAGGAAAAAATCGGAGGAACAACTTGTACAGGCCAATATAGAACTGCTAGGTCAAAACAAAGAAAAGGAAAAGCGGGCCGCTGAATTGATCATTGCAAATGAGGAACTGGCCTTTCAGAATGAAGAGAAAGAAAAGCGGGCTGCTGAATTGATAATTGCTAATAAGGAACTTGCCTTTCAGAACAAGGAGAAGGAAAAGCGGGCTGCCGAACTGATCATAGCCAACAAAGAGCTGGCTTTTCAGAACGAAGAGAAGGAAAAGCGGGCGGGCGAATTGTTTATTGCCAATGAAGAACTTTTATTTCAAAATGATGAGAAGGAAAAACGTGCGGGCGAATTGATAATTGCCAACAAAGAGCTCTTGTTCCAGAATGAAGAGAAAGAAAAACGGGCGGCTGAACTGATCATCGCCAACAAAGAACTGGCTTATCAGAATGAAGAGAAGGAAAAACGTGCAGCAGAATTGATCATTGCCAATAAAGAACTCCTGTTCCAGAATGAAGAAAAAGAGAAACGGGCGATGGAGTTGGTTATCGCAAACGAAGAACTTTTATTTCAAAACAGCGAAAAGGAAAAACAAGCATTACAACTGGAAGCTGTCAACAACGAGCTGGAATCATTTTCTTATTCGGTCTCTCATGATCTGCGGGCCCCTCTTCGTGCCATTAATGGCTTTACCCAGGTATTGCTGGAGGATCACTTCGAACAATTAGACGATGAAGCAAAAGAGGTAATGAATGAAATACTCGAGAATTCCAATACTATGGGGG
>JBDSPR010000033.1:0-29473 GCA_039930245.1 Chitinophagaceae bacterium
TAACATTTCGCCCCTAACGGGGCTAAATTATTCTGCTTGATCTTTCTCTCTAACATTTCGCCCCTAACGGGGCTGAATTATTCTTGTTGATCTTTCTCTCTAACATTTCGCCCCTAACGGGGCTAAATTATTCTGCTTGATCTTTCTCTCTAACATTTCGCCCCTAACGGGGCTGAATTATTCTTGTTGATCTTTCTCTATCAATATTGAACTCCTATGGGGTTCTCAAAATTTTTACCCCCTGCTATAAACATTACGCCCCCTATGGGGCTAAATTATTCTGCTTGATCTTTCTCTCTCTAACATTTCGCCCCTAACGAGGCTGTATTATTCTGGTTGATCTTTCTCTACCGATATTGAACCCCTACGGGGTTCTAAAAAATATTTTCGTATGATATGTTACCAATGTTGAGCCCTTACAGGGCTAGCCATAACTACCCTATTCTCCATTCTCTCCCCACTTGCAACTAGCCATTCCCCTCTTCCTTATTTCACCCAACCCAAATAAAAACTGACTGGCATCATTGCAAAAGCAAGCGGCACAATAACAGAAAAGCCGATTCCAATGCCATTCAGCATAGCCAGGTACTTTTTATTTGTTATACCAATAGTCCGGAATGAACTTTCAAATCCATGGAGCAAATGCCAGCCAAGAGAGATACAACCCAGTATATAAATAAGAACGACCCATTCATTCTGGAAAACAAGTTTCATCCGTTCGAACAGGTTTATCTCGTCCCCCAGCAACCAACCCTGGTTGCTCCTGTTGGGTATCCAGAAATGCGAAACGTGTATGATCAAAAAGACCAGGATCAATGTACCCAGTAAACCCATACTGCGGCTATACCATTTGCTACCCTTATTCCCCATAGGGACCTTGTAACCTTTTTTGCGTTTGCTCCGGTTCTGGAATTCCAGCATCAAGCCCTGGATTATATGTACAAGGAACCCGGCCATCAACCCGATCTCTAATATCCGGGGCACTACTGAAGAACCCATAAAATGAGCGCCTTCATTGAACATCTTGCCCCCGTCCATCGCCCAGATACAGGCATTCAGACTTACATGAATGATCAAAAAAAGGATCAGGAAGATGCCCGTCAACGCCATTACCCACTTTTTGCCGATCGAGGAAGTGAACAGTTCAGACCATTTCATAAGCTTGTTCTTAGAGGGGAATCAATTTCTGCAAAAATACTAACGGAAGGGCAAATATGGATGAAAAGTTGCTTGTTACTGGTTGTTTGTTTCTGGTAATTCTAAGCATTCACTTTACACAAGTCAGCAAACTAGTCACCAGGGTCCAGCAACTAGCTATACTCCCAGCCGGGCAGACAGTTCGCTATCTATTTTTTTAAACAAATGAAAAGGCTTATAGGTTCTCCAGTTGTCCAGTGCCATCAGTTCCACATACCTGTTGAGTTTAGCTTGTTTAAAGTCATACTGTGTTTGTTCAGGCATGTTTAAACAAACCACCCAGCCATTCTCTTCCGACACTTCATCATATAACTCTTCGTAATATTCTTTCCCATCACTGTGGTAATTGAGCACATTCTCTCCTATCAAAATGAATTTAAAAATGCCTTCTCCCATGAATTTTTCCAGCACTTCCCGCTTCAGTTCCATGATATCATTCTCGATGGCGTCGTTCCATTCACCGATGAGTTCAATGACGGCGTATTTTTCATCATAATCGGCCAGCAGGACTTTCCCGTACAGGGTACGGCTGCCAAAATCATCCCATTGGGGATGGATATAATAATTATAAACTGCCTGGGAGAATTCAAACTCGGAATAGGCCCTTCCAAAGAAAGGCGAACGGCTATCTTCCTCACTAATATAGATATGCCTCCAGTTATAAAAAGGTTCTATATCCTGCATAACAATTGCAAATTACTAACTGCAGCACAATTAGAAAATATTTTACCTATTAAATACCCAGGAACTCCAGCGATGCCTTTATGAGCATAAAAGCAAATATCACGATCAGCCGCTTCCGGTTTCCGTGGCCTTCCCTGTTCTCCATAAAAAATAAATAGCGCAACGGGAGATAGAAAAAAAGAAAAAGAATGCAAAGAAGAACGAATAGGAACCATACATTGGCCAGGGTTTTCGTGGAAGCATTTCCCAGCATGGCCATTACTCCTTTTTCCCAGAACACAAAGGAAAAGATCGCCACACTGGCCACGAGAAGAATATCGGCAGCCAGTTCCATCCGGAATAAAAAAGACGCGGAGTAGACCTTTCTTTTTTTGCGATGACTCTTGGCCCGGTAAACCAGCCATGTGACGAAAGTAGCTGTAACGATAGAACCAATAATAATTGGCCCGCCGCCGGAATTCGTACCATCCAGTTTTTGCAGATGTAAGAGGCGACGGATTGCGGCTTCGGAAAAAAATACCAGAATAAGAATGATGAACCAATGCCCGATAATCAGGCATATCAAGTACGGTATAGGTTTGACCTCCTTTCCGAAATGACTGAGACGATAGCTGAGGGGCAAATGTTTTAAGGCAGCGCCGACAATGTAGAACAAGAGAGCCGCCAGCATCCAGTTATAAAAACCGGGTGAAGAAATAATATCAATAAAACCCGGAAAAATAAAACCCAGTAAAAAGCTGATCAGCAATACCAGCCAATCGAAGAGCGCGGCGCGGTTGGTTGTTATGTATTTGTTGGGATCCAATAGTTATAGCAACCTAGCTGGTCACGGAATCAGCAGCTTTTTTAACGCTTCCGTATTTCAGCAGCAGTGCTTTTGCTTTTTCATAATCCTTCATTTTCACCCTTTCCATCAGCATTTTTGTGCCACGGTCCACTAGTTTATCGTTGGTAAGCTGCATGTTGACCATCTTGTTGTCTTCTACTCTTCCTAACTGTATCATCACGGTGGTCGAGATCATATTGAGCACTAATTTCTGGGCCGTCCCACTTTTCATCCGGGTACTGCCCGTGACGAATTCGGGACCCACCACCACTTCTATCGGGAAATCAGCGGCTGCGCTTACCGGTGAATCCGGGTTACAGGAAATACTACCGGTAATGATCCCCTTCTCCCTGCATTTTTCCAGTGCGCCGATAACATAGGGAGTAGTTCCGCTGGCAGCGATACCGATCACCACATCCTTATCACTTACGTTAAACTGCACCAGGTCTTTCCAACCCTGCTCTTTATCATCTTCGGCAAATTCCACTGCGTTGGTAATGGCTTTTTCACCACCGGCAATGATACCGATCACCAGGCCCTGTGGTACACCATAAGTAGGAGGACACTCACTGGCATCGACAATGCCTAATCTTCCGCTGGTGCCGGCCCCGATATAGAACATACGGCCACCCATCAACATTTTATCCGAAGCGGCTTCCGCCAGTTTTTCAATCTGGGGTATGGCTTTTTCCACTGCGCCCGGGACTGTTTGATCTTCCTTGTTGATATTCGTAAGTAATTCGCCTAACGACATTTTTTCCAAATGCCGGTGATTGCTGACTTGCTCCGTTATTCGTTGTAATGCCATAGTTCCTCTCATTTAGCTGTGATAGGCCGCCAATCCGTCCATGGGGTTTTTCATCACTGTACCCATTTCAAATTCGTAACTGTCACAAAGTTGCCGTAAGACATCCTTAAAACCAAATGCAACACTACCGGCGAAACTAACCGGCAATGTCCATGTTTCCCGGTATTTGCAGAGATGGGTAAAGAAAAAATCATTCAACCCATCCTCGATGATATTCTCGATCATATAATGCCCGCGGTTTTCCGCTAGAAAACGGGTAAAGCCGGCAAGATAACGGTTGGGCAAAGGTTTTTTGTAAACATTTTCCAGGATCTCCGCAGCATTCGTGGTATAGGTAAGATCAAAGCGACCTTTCAGCTCATCATCAAATGTGTTATATAAATAATACTGGATCACTTTTTTCCCCAGGTACGCACCACTTCCTTCATCTCCCAACACATAGCCAAGACCGGGACTGTTCTTCACGATCTTTTTTCCATTATAGTAACAGGAATTGGAACCCGTCCCCAGGATACATGCGATCCCTTTATCTCTCCCGCAAAGAGCCCTTGCTGCGGCCATCAGGTCGTGGTTGACTTCCACTTTTGCACCGGGGAATACTTTGCTGACGGCTTTTTTTACTGATTTGGCGTTCGCCGGGTTGGCACAACCTGTACCATAATAATATACCTCATCCACCGGGATGTTTTTTAATCCCGGCTTCAGTTCTTTAAAGAGAATATCAATGATCTGTTCCGTATTGAGAAAATAAGGGCTGATACCCTGCGTAATGATGGTCTTTTTTTTCCCTTTCCCCAGCAAACACCATTCACCCTTGGTAGCGCCGCAATCGGCTATGAGTTTTATAGAATGCATTGTTGCTGGTTGTTGGTTCCTTGTGCTGGTTGCTGGTTGCTGGTTGCTGGTTGTGCTGGTTGGATCTTGAACAACAGCGATCATTGGGTCTTCCGATCAGTTAAGCATATGCGATAATTGGCGACCAGGAACAAGCAACCAGAAACTTTTGGTTATTTTGCGTCAAATTACACAATAAAGGATTATGATGGGAAACAAAAAATTACAGGTCTGGCTGCCATTGCTTTTCTCAATAGTAATGATAGCCGGGATGTTTTTTGGATACAAGCTGGGCAACCAGGATGGCGGGAGCAAAGGGTTTTTCTCTTCCAATAAAAGAAGTTCACTGCAGGAAGCGGTGGACCTGATCAGGTTGAAATATGTGGATTCCGTTTACCTTGATACACTAGAGGGCAAAGCGATCCGTGAAATGATGAGCGAACTGGATCCCCACTCCGTCTACCTGCCGCCGGAAGACCTGAAAGAAGCCAACGAAGACCTGGCCGGGAATTTTGAAGGGATCGGGGTTGAATTCAATGTATTTAAGGATACAGTGAATGTGGTGTACGTGATACCGGGAGGCCCGAGTGAGAAAGCAGGTTTACTGATCGGCGATAAGATCATCGGGGTAAACGATTCTTCGCTTACCCGCAAAGTATTTACGATCGATGAGATCAAAAAATTCATCCGCGGTGAAAGGGGTTCCAAAGCTGTATTAAAATTGGTAAGAGACGGGAAAATACAACTGGTCACCGTTACCCGGGGAACGATCCCTGTTTCGTCTGTCGACGCCTCGTACATGATCGATAAAACAACCGGTTATATCAAGCTGAATAAATTCACCGATAATAGTTACGAGGAATTCATGCAGGCGATGGAAGCACTGCAAAAGCAGGGTTTGCAGAACCTTGTATTCGATCTCCGCGGCAATGGCGGTGGTTTTATGAATGAAGCCGTGGACATGGCCGATGAATTCCTGGATGGCGATAAGCTGATCGTGTATACCGAAGGCGTGAACAGTAAGAAAAGAGAATACCGCTGCAAAAGACCGGGCTTATTTGAAAAAGGTAAACTGGTGTTACTGGTCGATGAACTATCCGCGAGCGCCAGTGAAGTGCTGGCCGGGGCCTTGCAGGACTGGTGCCGTGCTACCATTGTTGGCCGGAGGACTTTTGGAAAAGGGTTGGTCCAGGAACAATATTCTCTAACGGATGGATCCGCTTTGCGGCTGACCGTAGCAAGATATTATACACCGCTGGGTCGTAGTATCCAGCGCTCATATGGAAAAGGTAAGAAAGTCTATATGGATGAGCTGTGGGACAGGTATAGCAGTGGCGAAATGATCTCGGCGGATTCCGTGAAGGTTCATAATAACGGGAAAAAATTCACCACGAACTGCCGCGATACTTTGTATGGAGGAGATGGCATCACTCCCACGGTGTTTGTACCCCTTGATACCAGCCGTGCACAGCAACAGCTGCTCCGGATACTAAGCAGTACCAGTTTCAGCAATTTTGTATATACTTATTACCTGCAGCATAAACAACAGGTCGACCAGTATAAAACAAGTTCGGAGTATGTTTCCGGGTTCAACGGAGCAATGATCTGGGATTATATGATGACCCAGGCACCTGATTCGCTGAAACCGAAAATAACCGGTGCTGAAGAAAAAGTCCTGATACAACATCGTATGAAAGCCCTGCTGGCGAGATACCGCTGGAGGAACAGTGGTTTTTACCAGGTATTGAACAGCGATGATAAAGTGATCAAAAAGGCAGTGGAAATGATCCAGGGAAATTGATCCGTGATGCGTGTTTACACACTATATATTTTTATCGTTCTAACCCTTGCACTATCCGGCTGCAGCCAAAAAAAGAATAAAGAGATCACGAAGATTGACCAACCGGAAGTTTCCCGGCTTGATTCCATGGTGCCGCCAAAGCCCATTGGCTGGGTAGCTGATTACGAAGGAATCCTTACATCTTCCCAGGTCATGTACCTGGATAGTCTTATCAGTGATCACGAAAAGAAAACAAGCAATGAAGTGGCGATCGTTACGATGGTTTTAGACTCTACCCAGATCGTGAGCGACGAAGATCTTAACGAAATCTCTTTGTCACTTTTCAACAAGTGGCGTTTCGGCAAAGAGGACAAGAACAACGGGATCGGAATGCTTGTGTCGACCAATCTCAAAAAAACAAGGATCGAAGTGGGACGCGGGCTGGAAACAAAACTTGCCAATCATGAAGCAAAGGATATCATTGAAATAAATATGATACCCGAGTTCAGAAAAGGTGACTACTACACAGGTATTTTAAATGGACTCCTCGCCATTTTCAGGGAAATAAAATAAAAAAAGCAACAGCTTTCGCCATTGCTCTGTATCAGGTGTGTTGCAGAAAATTAAATTTTGTCCTTGTTCTCGTCCCACCATTTTTTCTCCATCCGGTAAGAGCCGAACAATCCAAGACCACCACCGATTGCGATCAGCGAGAAATAGATCGCCGGGTTATGGTTATCAGAATGCCGATAGGTCGTGGCTCCAACAGTTTCAGTGGTAACGATACTACTCAGCACATAAGTATCCAGCATATAAGCCAGGAATAACCCGATACCTGCCCCGATCAGTAATAAGGCCCATTTGAGATTTTTATAAGGAGCTGGCCGGTTGGCAAATTCCCGGGGATTCATTCCTTTTTCGATCATCGCCAGGTTCTGGCGGGTTTTCAAATAATAAATACCAAAGACCATAGCAAATCCGCCTGCAAACATGGTAATTGGGACTATCGCTTCTGCGCCATTCATAATTGTAGTTTTTAGAATTAGTAATTTTTGTCTTTTGTTCTTCTATGACTACCTGTTTTTTATCCAGGTTACAGCCTTAAAGAACTATCAAATCGGTTTACAGTGACTATGACTACTTCCCGGCCCGATGGGTTACAGGCTAAACTAAGATATTTAAGCCCTGTTTAGTGACGGTTCTCAAATTGGCGTACTTTGTATTGTAACCAAACTCAACGGTCTGTAGTCTTATCAAGCGGATGTCAACCGGACTTAATGATAATGAGATCATTAGCAAAGTGCTAAGTGGTGAACAGCAGGCATATGCGGAGCTGGTGAACCGCTACCAGAACTATGTGTTCACCCTGGTGCTGCGGATCGTAAAGAACAGGGAGGACGCGGAAGAGGTGGCCCAGGATGTATTTATTAAAGCCTACAAATACCTGGCTGATTTTCGGGGGGAATCCAAATTCACGACCTGGCTGTATACGATCGTAAACAATACCTGTATCAGTTTTTTGAGAAAAAAGAAACTGGATATCCATTCTCTTGACAATGAAAAAGTTTTCGAAATGGCCGATAACCAGGATTCCGGGATGCGGGCTAATATGGTGGAACAAAAATCAAAACTGGCGATGGTCAGTAATGCGATCGGGATGTTAGGTCCTGACGATGCGGAGATCATAACTTTGTTCTATAAAGCAGAACAATCGCTGGAGGAGATCGCACAAATACTCAGCGTGGAAAACAATACAGCCAAAGTAAGGTTACACAGGGCCCGGACCAGATTAAAAGAAAAAATGGAAACTCATTTTGCAGCAGAAGTAAAAGACCTTTATTAATTTTAAAAAGGGCGATATGAATACACATCAGGGCACCGAGGAGCGTTTGTGGAATTATATTGACGGAAACTCATCCGCCGAAGAACAATCCATCATTGAAAAATTACTACAGACCGATATGGAGTGGAAGTCAAAATACGGGGAACTGCTGGAAGTCAACCGTCTCCTGCAATCCTCCGAACTGGAAGCCCCGTCCATGCGTTTCAGCAAGAATGTTATGGAAGAGATCGCGAAGCTGCATATTGCGCCGGCCACCAGGTCCTATATCAACAAAAAAGTGATCTGGGGGCTCGGTATATTTTTTATCGTGATGATCGTCGGGTTCCTTGTCTATGGTTTTGGACAAATGGATTGGACAGCAGATACCGATGGAACTATTTCAAAAAATATCAATAAGATCGATTTCAGCAAATTCTTCAGCAATACCTGGGTGAATGCTTTTATGATGATAAACGTAGTACTGGGTTTATTCCTGCTGGATAATTATTTAAGCAATAAAAGGAAAGAATTCAGGAAACAAGCCTGACCTCATTAAGAATCTTAATGATGGCTCATCATTAAGTCCGGTCGCCCCTTCTGTTTACAGAGGGGGCTTTGTTTTAAAACTTGATTATCTTACAGTAAAGTATTTCTATCCGTCAACTATTTATCATAACATTTTCCCTGCTCTTTCTGAACGGTTATGCTCAACCCAGCCGTATCACGATCATTGATATTTATGGTCTGAAAAATGTCAAAGAAAACACCATCAGGGACAGCCTGTCCATGAAGGAGGGCGATAGCCTTGATCTAAATTCAGACATGCTCGCGGTGTTTAAAAAACTCCTCTCTGTCCCGGGTGTAAGAAATGCCCATATATCACCTGTTTGCTGCGATGATAAAAATGGCGGCTGGATGATCTATATCGGCATTAAAGAAGATTCGGCCAACGATTTCACTTACCGGCCAACGCCAACCGGGTCACAACGATTACCGGGTAAAATGATCAAGGACTATGAGCATTTTGAATCGCTTATACACGAAGCCGTATTAAAAGGCCAGGCTTCAGAAGATGATTCGAAAGGTCATGCTTATATCACTTATCCCCCCGCAAAATCCATACAAGACAGATTCATTTACATCGCTAATCACCAGCTTCCCTTGCTGAGAGATGTATTGAGAAATTCCTCCAATGCCGAACACCGCTCCGTTGCAGCCTGGATCATTCCTTACTATGCCAATAAAAGAAATATCGTCCCCGACCTGCTTGCCGCAGTTCATGACGAGAACGAAACGGTAAGAAACAATGTAACACGTGCCCTCAGTATACTTGCCAGCTATGCTGCAGAAAATACAAAAGCGGGGATAACGATTCCATGGCATGATTTCGTGACCATGATCCGTTCCCTGGTGTGGACAGATCGCAACAAAGGGCTGGCCGTGCTGGTAGGTCTTAGTAAGAAACGTGATCTTTTTTTACTAAAAGCACTGAAAGAACAAGCCCTGGATGATCTGGCTGAAATGGCCAAATGGAAAAACACGGGTCATGCATTCTTTGCCTTCATCCTGTTAGGACGTATGGCCGGTATTGCTGAAGAAGATATTTACAGCAACCTGGAACTGGACACAGCTGCAAGGATAGCAGTGGTAGGTAAATGGATCAATGCCATCAACGCTAACTAAGCGTCAATTCATCTTCCCGTAAACATGTACCTTTGGCACTCTAAATGATTGCCATGGACATTAAGAACAATATACTTGAAACGATTGGGAACACTCCCCTTATCCGGCTGAATAAGATCACCAAAGACTTCCCCTGTACAGTTCTTGCGAAAGTGGATTATTTTAACCCTGGCAACTCCATCAAGGACCGCATGGCCCTGAAAATGGTGGAAGTGGCCGAAAAAGAAGGAAAATTAAAACCAGGTGGCACGATCATCGAAGGTACCAGTGGAAATACAGGGATGGGACTGGCGCTGGCCGCGGTGGTGAAAGGATACAAATGCATTTTTGTTACCACTGACAAGCAATCAAAAGAAAAAGCGGATATTTTAAAAGCCGTTGGCGCTGAAGTGATCGTTTGCCCCACCAATGTACTCCCCGAGGATCCAAGAAGTTATTACAGCGTTGCAGCAAGACTGGCGAAAGAAGTCCCCAACTCCTATCATATGAACCAGTATGATAACCTGGCTAACCGTTTGGCGCATTATGAAACAACAGGCCCCGAGATCTGGAACCAGACCGATGGAAAGATCACTCACCTTGTTTGTACTGCGGGCACCGGTGGAACAATCGTTGGTACCGCCAAATTTTTAAAAGAAAAGAATCCTGCTATCCAGGTATGGGCGATCGATGTATACGGTTCCTTGCTCACCAAGTATTTCCGTACCGGCGAGATCGACATGAATGAAGTCCATCCTTATATCAGCGAAGGCTTTGGTGAAGATTTTGTACCAAAGAACTATGATATGAGTGTAATCGATCACTTTGAACAGGTAACCGACAAGGATGGCGCCGTTATGGCCAGGAAACTTGCTAAAGAAGAAGGATTGTTCTGCGGTTACAGTGCGGGCAGTTGTATACAGGGACTGATACAATTAAAGTCAAGATTGAAAGAAGATGACCTTGTCGTTTGCATTTTCCACGATCATGGCAGCCGCTATGTTGGTAAAATATATAACGACCAGTGGATGATTGAAAGAGGCTTCCTCGATGTGAAAACCTTCCGCGATGTGATCAGTTCGAGAGGTGCCAAGCGGTTGATAACGGTGGAACCATCCCAGACCGTACTTGAAGCAGTGGAACTGATGAAAAAATATGATATTGAACAGATACCTGTCATGAATGGCAACGGCCCCCTGGGGGCCATCAGCGAGGGCGGGTTGTTCCAGAAAATATTCGACAACCCCGAAATAAAGAATTCAACGGTCCAGGAAGTACTTGAACCATCGTTCCCAGTAGTAGCTTTTGATACCCCTGTAGAGAAGCTCAGCCACCTGATCAACAAAGAAAACGGCGCTGTTTTAGCAAAAGACGAGGCCGGGAATTACCATATCGTCACTAAGTACGATGTGATCCAGGCGATGGGAAATTAACCACAATAAACACTGTTGTTGATCCCAAACAAGACCGGAAACGTTTGCGGAACCTTTTTCCAGTAAATCTACGATAAAGACTAGAGCAAATTTCCCCTTAAAATAATAGCCTGTTTACGATAAAAACGGTAAATACCGAGGTAAAAAAAACGAGTTGTTTTGCTCTATAATGCTAAGAATCTGCCAATTATATTTGTCTTCCAATCATCCAATACCAATTGAAAAAAACCGAAACCAATTCCTAAAGAAAAACCAAACCAGTTCCTAGAGAAAAACCAGTTTAAGATCCAAAGTCCATTTCGAAAAACCGTCCAAGTCCAAAGAGATCCTTGAAAACCGACCCAGAGTCACCGTGTCCAAATCCAATGAAAAGATTCAAGTCCGGAACCCTCCTGCTAAAGTAAATTTAGCAGGAGGCGCGGTGAACCTCACTCCACCCCTCTTTATTTTACAACAGTTTTATTGATCCCTACATTTGCAGCAAATACCTGCATGCCTGTTTATACTGACAAGACAGCCAATAGCATTACACTGGCAACTACTCCCAAACGAATTATTTCGCTCGTACCCTCCCAGACCGAATTACTATTTGATCTCGGCCTGGATGAAGAAGTAGTTGGCATCACTAAATTCTGCGTACACCCAGAACAATGGTTCACCAATAAAATAAGAGTGGGTGGAACCAAGCAACTGAAGATGGATATCATCCGGCAATTAGAGCCCGATCTGATCATCGCCAATAAAGAAGAGAATGTAAAAGAACAAATAGAAGAACTGCAACAACATTTTCCAGTATGGGTAAGCGATGTGAATGACCTGGGATCGGCCTATGAAATGATCGACAAGATTGGATACCTTACCGGTACATCCAGCCGGGCCATTGAGATCATCACCGGGATAAAGAAAGGCTTTTCAGAACTACAAACCATAAACGATAAACCACAAACTATCTATCTTATCTGGCAAGATCCCTATATGACAGTCGGCGGGGATACATTCATTCATACTATGCTGGATGCTGCAGGTTTAGATAATTTATATGCAGGTAAAACACGATACCCGGAGATAGAACCAGTAGAACTTCTGGCCATGAAGCCTGGCCTGCTCCTCCTTTCTTCCGAACCTTATCCTTTTAAACAAAAACACGTGGATGAATTACAGCAATTGCTGCCGCATACAAGGATCATGCTGGTAGATGGTGAACTGTTCAGCTGGTATGGCAGCCGCCTCCAGTACTCCCCTGCTTATTTCTCCCGACTGCAGGCAGCCTTTTATTAGAAAAACCTGTCTGCTAGTAGTCTGAACACACTTACCAAATGAACAGAACTACTATTCTCCTTGTTTTACTCTCTTACTGTTTCAACAGTGTAGCTCAACTTCCGCAGGTTAAGATCACTTCCGACATTAAAAAAATCTCCGGCGATTTTCTCGTAGACTATAAAAATATAAAAGGCGCCTTGTTATCAGATGATCCCTACGAAACGGTCTATTATTCCAGGTTAAAGCTGGCTGGCTCGATTGACAGCAGCAACCTGCTTCATTTTTCCAAGGAAAGCCAGTTCTGGAAATTCAGCGCTGAGATCGATAAAGAGAAAATGACGATAGAAGAGCTCCAGTCAGCCATCCTGTCCATTAATTATTCTTTTGGCAAGATCAAGCGCATTGAATCCGGTGCAGAATGGGTGTCCGTGTATGTACCGGAAAATAAAAAGGGCCTGACCGGAAAGATTCGTTCCTTTTTCATTTTTATATTAAATGCCGCAAAAAATCCCAATGACCCAACTGGCGGTAAATTGTCTTTTACGCTCGGCCAGGAAGATTATTACATGAACAAATGACCCTTAATTTCCCGCATTCGCAGAACTGAACCCTGTCAACCATCCGGCCGGTGCAAATTGGCCAATTGGCGTATTCACCTATCTTTGCCCTCCCAAAAAACAAACCAATATGGCCAATAAAAAGCTCGTTGAACTGCTTGGCGACAAAGCCGACTACCTGCTCAATCACCAGTCAAAAACCATCAGCAAAGACCAGTTACATTTGCCAGGCGCTGATTTCGTGGACCGTATCTGGAAAAGCAGCGACCGTAACCCACAGGTGTTGCGCAACCTGCAGGCCTTGTATAATAAAGGGCGACTTGCCAACACAGGTTATCTCTCCATTCTGCCGGTAGACCAGGGCATCGAGCACAGTGGCGGAGCTTCGTTTGCGAAGAACCCTATTTATTTTGATCCGAAGAATATCATTGAACTCGCTATCGAAGGCGGTTGCAATGCCGTTGCCACCACGTACGGAGGTCTCGGTTTCCTGGCCCGCGATTATGCACACAAGATCCCTTTTATCGTAAAGATCAACCATAACGAATTCCTTACTTACCCGAATAAATTCGACCAGATCATGTTTGCTTCGATCAAACAGTGCTGGAACCTCGGTGCTGCTGCTGTCGGTGCCACGATCTATTTTGGCAGTGATGAATCGGCAAGACAGATACAGGAAGTAAGCAAAGCATTTGAAATGGCGCATGAGCTGGGTATGGCTACCATTCTCTGGTGCTACCTGCGCAACCCCGCCTTCAAAACAAAAGAAAAAGATTTTCATGTATCTGCAGATCTTACCGGCCAGGCGAATCACCTGGGTGTAACGATCGAAGCAGATATCATCAAGCAAAAATTACCGGAGAACAATGGTGGTTACCTGGCATTGAATACCAAAGAATCCGCTTATGGCAAAAATGATAAACGAATTTATGATGAGCTGACTAGTGAACACCCGATCGATCTTTGCCGCTACCAGGTAGCCAATTGCTATATGGGTCGTGCCGGCCTGATCAATTCCGGCGGCGCTTCTTCCGGTGCCAGCGATATGGCCGAAGCAGTAACAACGGCGGTTGTCAACAAAAGAGCCGGTGGTATGGGACTGATCTCCGGTCGTAAGGCTTTCCAGCGCCCGATGAAGGAAGGTATCGATATCCTGAACGCCATACAGGATGTTTACCTGGACAAAGACGTGACGATCGCATAACGCTTACACGGTTTTAAATTATCAACCTTCCTCCCGGAAGGTTTTTTTTATTACCCTCAATTAAAATAGTTATTATCTTAACAGTAAAAATTACCAGCATGAGAAATTACCTCCTTGTCGTAGCTTTCCTATTTGCTGTTGGCTGTAAATCAAAAGCAAAAAACGAAACAGTTACAACTGAAAACAAACCCGCTGACACAACTGTCAGCACCCAACAAAACCCTCCTGACAGTACTGCATCAACCACTCCCCCGCCGGCAGGAAAAATTGATATCGAAACATTTGGTCCTCTCCGTTTGGGAATGCCTTACAAAGAGACTGTAAATGCGATGGGTCAGCCCGGAAGAAAAGGGGATGCGGTGGAATGGGCAGCAGATGGGCTTGTTCACCAGGATTGGAGATACCTCGCCGAAGGCATTGTTTTGAACATATCGTTTGAAAAGGATCAGCTTTTACAGACGGGAGCGATCTTCGCCATTACAGCTACCTCTCCCTGCGTTTTTAAAACAAAGGCCGGCATGGGTATCGGCAGCACGTATGCGGAAGTACAGGAAGCATATAAAAGGGATATAGATCCCGAAGCCACTGATAAAACGCAGATCACGGTAGGTTCGGTGTATGGAGGTATCATCTTTTCCTTTAAGAACGATAAGGCGGAAAAAATATTTATCGGCGCGGCGGCGGAATAATGAGAACTCTCACCGGCCCTAAAGTGGGGTTTTATCAATTCCAGCTCTGCCATCCATTATTCCCGGCACATAGGTAAAGATTCTTCAAAAGGAAACAAAGCAGGAAAACGGACAACTTTCGTTAAACTTTCCCCGATTAGTTATATCTCAGCACACTGGATTGACTATCTTTAAATCACTAATTATGAAACGCTGTATAGCCATAGCCGTTATTACGCTCACTACCCTGATCAGTTATTCCTGCAGCAAAGACAATGGCAGCGGCGGAAGTTCTGTTGACTGCAGTGCAGTAACCAATAAAGCTTTTGCCGCCAACGTTGACCCCATCATTCAATCTTCCTGTAATATAAATGGTTGTCATGCCGCCGGAAGCAGCAATGGCCCGGGCGCATTGACCAATTATACCCAGGTCTTTAGTGCACGGAGTGCCATCCGTGCTGCTATTGTATCAGGGAGGATGCCGCAGGGCAGTTCACTTTCTTCTTCGCAAAAAAATTCTATTATCTGCTGGATCGACAGCGGGGCACCAAACAATTAGGCTCCGTACTTGCATTTTTCACCACCGGTTCTGTTTGTTACGGTCTTTCCAATATATTTATGGCCTAAACCGGTTATCATGTTGAAACACGCAATAACGATCCTGTGCGTACTGCTTGCGCTTCATTCTTCCGCGCAAAAGCTGGATAAACTCACTGTTGAAAAAATAATGCGGGATCCTAAATGGATAGGCAGTTCACCCTCCGGGGTTAGCTGGAGCAATGACGGCAGCCTTCTTTATTTTCTCTGGAACCCGGAAAAAGCTCCGGCGGATTCCTTCTGGTATATCAGCACTACGTATAGATCCCCTATAAAAGCCAGCGTTGTGCAAAAACAATCCTTGACGGCGGAAGGGAATTATAATTATAATGAAGCAAGAACAGCCTATGTATATTCAAAGGATGGCGATATCATTTACAAGGAAATAAAAAGCAGGAAGCAACTGCGTATCACACAAACCACCGATAACGAATCCAACCCGCAATTCTGCTTTAGTGATACCCGGATCGTGTACACCCGTAATTCCAATCTGTATACATGGGATATCAGCACGGGTGAAACAATTCAACTGACCAATGTGAGGACCAGTGATGCCGTGGCAAGCACCACCAGCAGTGGGCCGCCGCGTGGAGCGGGTACCACTACTCCCACTATTTCCGGCAGCCAGCAGGAACAATGGCTGAAGAATGACCAGTTGCAGTACTTCCAGGTTTTAAAGGAACGAAAAGAAAAAAAAGACCTGGCAGATGCTTATACCAAATCAATACCTAAGCCAAAGGAACTCCGCAGCATCAATATCGAAGACAAATCTTTACAGTCCCTTGCCGTAAGTCCCGACGGACGCTTTGTAAGTTACCGCCTGTTTAAAGCGGCTTCGGGTGCCAAGACCACTATCGTTCCGGGTTACGTGACGGAAACGGGCTTCACCACCGATATTCCCGGCAGAACAAAAGTTGGTTCTCCACAGGGCAGTTCTGAATTTTTTATCTATGACCGGGTAAAGGATACAGTATGGAATATAAAAACTGACTCGTTACCGGGTATACAGGACCTGCCCGATTATGTAAAGGATTATCCAAAGCAGGTGGAAGAGAAAAAAAAGAAACCGGCCAACCGGGCTGTATTTTTTGGCGCGATCGCCTGGTCGCCCCGGTCTTCGAATGCCGTGCTCGAGATCCGCTCACAGGATAATAAAGATCGCTGGCTGATGCGACTCGATACAGCCACCGGGAAATTGAATTTGCTGGATCGTCAGCGGGATGAAGCCTGGATCGGCGGGCCGGGAACAGGAGGTTTTGGAGGAATTAATACAGGCTGGCTGGATGAAAATACTTTTTGGTACCGTTCTGAAGCCACGGGTTATTCTCATCTCTACACGGTGAATGTGTTGAGCGGGGAAAAGAAAAGTCTTACCAAAGGCAACTATGAAGTACAGCAGGCACAACTTTCCAAAGACAAAAAATATTTTTATATCAGTACCAATGAAGTCCACCCGGGGGAATTACAGTTTTACAGGCTTACAATAGCAGATGGCAAAAAAGAAAAGATCACGACGATGACGGGATCAAACGAAGTCACACTCTCTCCCGACGAAAAATGGTTGGCAATTCGTTATTCGTATTCCAACAAACCCTGGGAATTGTATTTGCAGGAGAACCTGCCTGCCGGCAAGCAGGTAAAGCCGGCGATGCCTATCCAGATCACCAACATATCGCAAACGGAAGAGTTCAGGTCTTATGCATGGAGAGACCCTGAATTGATCAGTTTTCCTGCAAGGGATGGCGCACTGGTATATGCCCGTCTATATAAACCCGGCAATCCCGATCCACATAAACCGGCTGTTTTATTTGTACATGGCGCTGGTTATTTACAGAATGCCCACAAATGGTGGAGCAGTTATTACAGGGAATATATGTTTAACAATATGCTTGCGGATAATGGCTATTATGTGATGGATATCGATTACCGTGGCAGCGCAGGTTATGGGCGCGACTGGAGAACGGGTATCTACCGTCACATGGGCGGCAAAGACCTCAGCGATAACGTCGATGCGGTCAACTACCTCGTGAAAAACTTTGCTGTGAACCCAAAGAACGTTGGTCTTTATGGTGGTTCCTATGGTGGCTTTATCACCCTGATGGGATTGTTTACCGAACCAGATGTATTTACCGCGGGAGCCGCATTAAGACCGGTGACAGACTGGGCCAATTATAATCATGGTTATACCTCCAATATATTGAATGAACCTTTTACAGATAGTTTAGCTTACCGCCGGAGCTCTCCCTATTATTTCGCGGAAGGATTGAAAGGCCATTTATTGATCTGTCATGGAATGGTAGATGTGAATGTCCATTTCCAGGATGCGGTGAAACTGGCACAACGCCTGATCGAACTGGGAAAAGATAACTGGGAGATCGCACCCTACCCAATGGAAGATCATGCATTTGTTGAACCGAGCAGCTGGACTGATGAGTATAAACGGATATTCAAATTATTTGAAACGGTGTTGAAGAAATGAATAGTCAATGGTGATGTCATTGATCGCATGACAAGCATTCATCACTCCCTATTCACTATTCACAACTTCCCTATATTTGTAGCACAACAAAAGGTTATGGCGAAACAAATCGAAGATTTTGATGCGAACCTGGCTGGTGAGGAAGGAAAGACGGAGGAAACCAAGACCAGTTGGTTCAAACGCATCAAGAAAGGGATCAATACCAAAACATCGGAGAAAAAAGAAACTCCAGAAGGACTTTGGGTAAAATGTCCTGACTGTAACTTTATATGTACTGTTACTGAACTACGGGAAAGTCTTTTTGTTTGTCCCAAATGTAACTTTCACCACCGCATCAACAGCAGTGAATATTACGAGATGTTATTTGACGATAATGAATTCACAGAGTTGTTTGAGAATATCCGCAGTAAGGACTTCCTGGAATTCACCGACCTGAAACCATATAAAAAAAGACTGGAAGAGACCTGGAGCAAGACCGATCTGAAAGATTCGATGCGGGTGGCTGCGGGAAAAGTAAATGGACACGCTATTGTGATCTCTTGTATGGATTTTGAATTTATTGGGGGTTCGCTGGGAAGCGTGATGGGTGAAAAATTCTCCCGGGCAGTGGATTATTGTCTGGAACACAAACTGCCCTATATGGTGATCAGTAAAAGCGGCGGCGCCCGGATGATGGAAAGCGCTTTTTCACTGATGCAACTTGCAAAGACAAGCGGCAAACTCTCCCAGTTAAGCGATGCAAAACTTCCTTATATCTCCCTGCTCACGGATCCGACTTTCGGTGGTATCTCTGCTTCCTTTGGTATGCTTGGTGACCTGAATATTGCGGAGCCGGCCGCCCTGATCGGTTTTGCCGGTCCCCGGGTGATCAAAGAAACGATCAAAAAAGATCTTCCCGAAGGCTTCCAGCGCAGCGAATTCATCCTCGAACACGGATTCCTTGATTTTATCGTTCCCCGGAAAGAATTGAAAGAAAAACTGACTGCTGTACTTTCGCTTTTCAAAAATTAATTTTGTTACGGTCATTTGACAGCTCAGGGTATTTTCTACGGGCGGTGACTGGCAACAAGGACTAAACCGATGGCAGAACTAAAGAACAGGCAGGCTTACCACGAGTATTTTATTGACGCAAAATATAATGCAGGCATCGTATTGCTCGGCACTGAAGTAAAATCCTTGCGTGAGGGCAAAGCCAGTTTCAATGACAGCTATTGCCTGATCCACGACGGGGAGGTCTGGCTGAAATCATTACATATCTCGGAGTACACCCACGGAACGGGGAACAACCACGACCCGGTACGTGACAGGAAATTATTGTTGGAGAAAAGAGAAATTAAAAAGATAGCGGCCAAACTAAAAGAAAAGGGCTATACAATAGTACCCCTGCGTATCTGGTTCAATGAAAAAAGCCTGGCCAAGATCGAGATCGGGCTGGCGAAAGGAAAGAAATCACACGACAAACGGGAGACTATCAAACAGAAAGATGCGGATCGTGAAATAAAGAGGATGCTTAAATAGTTGTGTACAACTTCGGGGAAAACAGGAATGATTTTTGCCGATATTACGGCCCATGCGAAAAGGAATAATCCTGGTTCTCTTACTGTCCGCCTTATATGCCCGTTCTCAGTCCGTTTTTGGATACTGGTACGGTGATGCCAACGTTAAATCAAAAAGCTCAGCGAATAATTACCTTGTCGAACTGGTCCTCCAGCCGGAAAAGAATTATGTCAAAGGCATACTCAATTATTATTTCAAAGATACTTACCGCAGCCTGCAGGTTAAAGGGAATTACAATGCTTCCACCCGGCAGCTGAGTCTCTACGATATTCCCATCGTTTACCACGGTTCCATCGCCAGTTTTGAAGTGGATTGCATCATGAATATGCAGGCTACGTTAAGAGTTGCACAGGCAGGTTCCTACCTCGTTGGCTCCTTTATAGGATTGCCCGATTACCGGTATACCTGCCCCGAAATCAATTTCTCCTTTAACCTGAACGCCGATATCAGCAAAAAGGATTCTGTATTAAAAGCCATCAGCGAATTCAAGGAGCAATACCAGGTTTGGAAGCCTTCCTATAACGATACACTAATTGCTGCCAATATTGTCGAGCGTAAAGTTGTTAACTATGTTACGGAAAGTGAGTATACCAAAAGAGAGAATGTGATCATCCAGGAGATCGAAGTGGATTCCGATAATATAAAAGTAGATGTTTACGATAACGGGGAAATTGACGGCGATATCATTTCTTTGTTTTACAACCGGCAACTGATCATGAACAGCCAGAAGCTCACCCACAAATCCATCCGCATCGATCTTAAACTGGACAGTACAAAAACAACCAACGAGATCTCCATGTTCGCAGAGAACCTGGGACTGATCCCGCCAAATACAGCCCTGATGGTGATCACTGACGGCAAAAAGAAATACGAGATTCGTGTAGCGAGCAGCCTGGAAAAGAACGCGACCATCAGGATAAAACGAAAAGCAGGCACCGGGAACAGCCCCAAATAATTCCTTCCTGGTATTAAAATAATTCCGGCTGCCGCGTGTCCTTTCCCTTTACCCATTCCATTTCCGTGGATTTGCTGTAATCAGCCAGCTTGGTACCCACTGTCCTGTACCCGGTCACTTCGGCGATCTTCGCGATCTTCAATTTACCTTTTCTGATCTGTGCTCCCCTTCCCTGCTGCATGGCCAGTACCGGTTCATCGGTGCTTGTCACAGCTTCCACATAATTCCCTTCACCTTCCCTGATGAAAAGAATTTTGTTCCGCAGGGAGCTCGTTTCGATCCTGAACCGCTTGGCCATGAACTGCTTGGTCTTCATGTCAGCATAAATAGCGGTAATAACTTTTTCAGGATTAAATTTTTCAATGAAGATCAGTTTTTCCGAATCCAGTTTCTGGTTCAGCTCCTGGTCGGTGATCTCGTAATTGCCATCGTTGTAAATCACCAGTATCTTATCCTCCGAATCGAACATCCCCAGGTACTCGCCTTTCTCGTCCATATTGAGCCGGCCAAACTGGTCGTCGTACCAGAGTTTTTTACCGGCGATCGTGGACACCCCGGCTTCCTTTAACCGAACCCCATCCGCTTTGATGGGATACTTGGTTATTGTATTGCCCATACTGCTGCGTCCTTTTATTTCCAGCTCCGCGAAATTGAATTCAAGTTCTTTTATCCTGGCCTTGCTGCCCGGTGTCAATACGATCTTCACTACTTCTGCTTCCCCGTTCGGCCAGGCACGGAAATAATGAACCTTGCTATTTTCATCGTCCCGGGCCAGGTCGTATTGCTTATCCCTGGTCACACCCGTTACATTGAATCGTTTGGCAAAACTCTTTTTACTTTTGCCATCCATATAGATCATGTTATAAGTCGTCCGCTCATCATTCTTCTGGAATACGGCCACATGAATGATATCTTTCCCGATAAATGACTTATCCGATACTTTCACCACTTTCATGATCCCCCTGCGGGTAAAAGCGATGATATCATCGAGATCAGAGCATTCAAATAACAGCTCATCTTTTTTAAGCCCAGTACCGATAAAACCATCCTCCCTGTTCACATACAGTTTGGTATTCGACATCGCAACCTGTTTTGCCTCGATGACCTCGAACTGCCTGATCTCCGTTTTGCGCTCCCTGCCCTTCCCGTATTTTTTCAGGAGGTTCTCAAAATAAGCCACTGCATAATCCACAAGGTTGTTCAGGTCATGTTTTACCTGTTTGATCTCTGCTTCCAGTGCTTTGATCTGGTCGTTCAGTTCGTCGATATCCAGTTTATAGATCCTGCGGACAGGTTTTTCTGTGAGCCGTACAATATCCTCTTTGGTGATCGCCCGTTTTAATTGTTTTTTATACGGGGTAAACGCTTTATCGATTGCCTCCAGTACTTTATCCCAGGTCTCGTGCTTTTTTTCCAGTTCCTTGTAAATCTTTTCTTCAAAGAATATTTTTTCCAGGGAAGTATAATGCCATTTTTCCTGCAGCTCATTCAGTTTGATCTTCAGCTCCTGTTCCAGCAGATCCCTGGTCTTGTCAACGGATAATTTCAGGAGATCGTACACCCCGAGAAATTGTGGTTTCTTCTCCACGATCACGCAGGCATTCGGGGAGATCGATGTTTCGCAATCCGTGAATTTGTACAAGGCATCGATCGCAATATCCGGCGAAATGCCGGCAGCCAGGTCAACCTGTATCTCCACATCCGCAGCAGTATTATCTGTAACTTTTTTTATTTTAATCTTGCCCTGGTCATTCGCTTTTACAATGGATTCCATCAACTGGGTGGTAGTTACACCAAAAGGAACACTCCGGATCGCCAATGTTTTCTTGTCCACCTCTTCGATATGCGCCCTTACTTTTACCTTACCGCCTCTTTTACCATTGTTATAATCTGTAACGTCTATAAGACCACCGGTCAGAAAATCAGGGAACAACTCGAATCGCTTTCCTCTTAAATATTTTACAGCCGCTTCGGCCAGTTCGCAGAAATTATGCGGAAGTATCTTGGTGGACAAGCCAACAGCGATTCCATCGGCACCCTGTGCCAGTAATAAGGGGAATTTCATCGGCAGGGTCACCGGTTCATTTTTCCGGCCATCATAACTCAACTGCCATTCGGTTGTTTTTGCATTGAAAGCCACTTCCAGGGCGAATTTGCTGGGGCGTGCTTCGATATAACGGGCGGCCGCTGCATCATCACCCGTTCTTACATCTCCCCAGTTGCCCTGGGTATCGATCAACAGATCTTTTTGTCCCATGTTCACCAGCGCGTCGCCGATACTTGCATCACCATGCGGGTGGTATTGCATCGCCTGCCCGATGATATTCGCCACTTTATTATAGCGGCCATCATCCATTTCTTTCATGGCATGCAGGATACGGCGCTGTACTGGTTTTAAACCATCTTCGATGGCTGGTACTGCCCTTTCAAGTATTACATACGAAGCATAATCCAGGAACCAGGTCTTGTATTGTCCATGGAGTCCACTGTCGTTATCCTGCACCGCTGTTGTCTTATTTTTTGCTGCACTCATATAATGCTAATCGTAAAATTCGAATAAATATTTTTCGTCATATTCAATTTCAAATTCGTTTAAAAAATTGAGATATTCCATCTTAAATGAAATTTTACTGTGATGCTCCGGTTGGTTAAGAATATAATTTACCACATTCTTTGCCTGTGATTTATGATATGAAAATGCCCCGTAACCTTCCTGCCAGCTAAATGAACTGTTGATCCATTTTTTCTCTTTTATGAACGAAGATGAATTTGCTTTTATATCCCGGACAAGATCTGCTATCATAATGTTTGGACTTAGGCTTAATAAAAGATGTGTATGATCAGGCATACAATAGATAGCATATAATTTCTGCTTGTTATTTGCCACAATTCCTGATATGTACTTCTGTAACTCTTCCCGGAACGATTCTTTTACCAGGCACTGCCTGCCTTTAACGGCAAATACAATTTGGATATAAATCTGGGAATATGTATTTGACATTGAAATTTATTTTATATAGCTACTGACATATCGCTCCTACGGAGCTTGTATGAAAATGCAATTTCCCTTCTACTGACATGTCGCTCCTACGGAGCTCAATCTAAAACCCGATCATCTTTCTACTGACATATCGCTCCTAAGGAGCTCAATCCAAAACCCGATCATCTTTCTATTGACATGTCGCTCCTACGGAGCTTGCGAATTAGCCCCAGCGGGGCGGCATATCAATAGAAAACAGTTCTTTTTACAACCCGAGCCCCGTAGGGGCGAAATGTTATTCATTACTGGCTATATCCTCCTGGGATCCTGCTTCAACCTGTTTTCCTCCCGGCGATTTTACATCAAACTCTTTCCATCCCTTATTGATATCACCCATCACTTCGATCTTTCCATCATTGATCAGCTGTTTCATCCGCCACATGACAAACACATCACCGGTCTTTATTTTCATCCGATGCAAAGTATTTGATAACACCCGGGTAGCTTTTTGCCAGTCAGCTGTGATATTTTTCATGATCTCATTGTCATAAAAACCTTCTTCCTTACCCACGATCTTCTTTCCACCTTCCAATATCCTGACCATCGCATTCTCTTCCGCGATCTTTCGCCACTCATCCGGGTCAATCTCAAATTCGCTAAGGGTAATAGGTCTTGCCAGTTTTTTGGCTTTTACAAATTCCCGGGCCTGAATCTCGCTCAGCCAGGAGGGGTAAAATATCTGCCCCTTTTCATTGATAAAAGGAAGATTATTCAAATAAAGGATCATCACCCGGCCCTGGTATTCCCTTAACTGGGGCATCAACCAGTAGTAGCCAGTCACATCATGCTGGTTCTGGCCCATCCAGATCCATAGCTGTTCTTCCAGGTCACTATCCAGTTTTTCTTTTAGTTCCCTTACAGTTTGTCTGTCATCAAAACTCCCCACCAGTTTTCCTGAATAAGGTGTACCCTGCAACAATCCTCTCCACCACTCCAGGCGGGCCTGCCAGCCTTCTTCCGTATCCAGGTGTTGCAAGGGGCCTACGGCAAGATCCTCCTTTACCTGTACCACTTCACCGGCAAGTGACTCATCCATTTCAATCACCTGTTTCATCAGGTCAATTTCGCTTTCGTTAAAAACGATATGTATCATATATATTTATTGTTAGCAGGTTGAATGATATAATAAACGCAAGTTGTAAAAAAATTTCGTATAAAAGGTATTGCTTTTATGACCACCGATTGTCTTCTCGGTTTCCATCCGAATTTCCATTCATAGATAGGGTTCAGGAAATAATGCCGGTATTGCGGGATCCTGTACCCTTCCTTTTTACAGATCCTTTCAAAGCGTTCGATGCTGATACCCGTATCCCTTATTTCCATCAACGCTTCCACCGGTTCATTTTTCTTTTTTAATAACCAGCGATAGATCCCCCTTGGCAGCAAATGCAGGTAAGGCAGTTTCGACATTTTCGAATGGCACATTTGCTGGTGACCACCGAAAGGCATATACCATGGCGGGAAACCAAAGAACACGATACCACCGGGTTTTAAAAAATTCTTCATCCATCCGATCAGCTTTGCCTGGTCATGGATATGTTCGATTACATCTTTCAGCACAATGATGTCAAACAGCCCATTGAAATCCTTGTCCACCTCCACCTGGTAAATATCTTTAACCACGAATCGCAAACGGCCGGCGGCAATATCTTCCGGGAGAAATTTCCTGGCATCTTCTATCCTTGGTGCGTCAAGTTCAACCCCCACTCCTTCGCAACCCTTGTTGATAAAGGCTTTCAGCACGCCCCCTTCGCCACAACCGATCTCCAGCACCCGCATACCTGCCTTTAACGGGAATTTTTCTTCGATAAATGGAATAACATATTTCTCCGCGTTCAAAACCTGGATATCAAAGTATTTTTTTCTATCGGCGTGGAATTCAAACACCTTTAATTACTCTCGACCGGTGCGTCAAGTTCTACTTTCAGATTATTAATAATAAACTCCTGCCTGTCCGGCGTATTTTTTCCCATATAATATTCCAGCAGCTGCTGGATATGATCGCCCTGTTCAAGCCGCATGAGTTGTTTCCGCATCCCACTGCCAATGAACTGCCCGAATTCATCGGGACTGATCTCGCCCAGTCCTTTAAACCGCGTGACTTCCGGTTTGGTGCCCAGTTTTTTCATAGCAGCCTGTTTTTCCTGCTCACTGAAACAATAGATCGTTTCCTGTTTGTTGCGCACACGGAACAACGGCGTTTCAAGCACATATACTTTCTCGTGTTTCACCAGGTCGGGGAAGAACTGGAGGAAAAATGTCATCAGCAATAACCGGATATGCATCCCATCGACATCTGCGTCGGTGGCGATCACTACATTATTAAAGCGAAGTCCTTCGAGTCCTTCTTCAATATTGAGCGCATGCTGGAGCAGGTTGAATTCTTCATTTTCATAAACCACTTTCTTGGTAAGCCCAAAACAATTCAATGGTTTCCCCCTTAAACTGAATACCGCCTGCGTCTCTACATTCCTTGCCTTGGTGATCGAGCCGCTGGCGCTGTCTCCTTCGGTAATAAAAATGGTCGTTTCTTTTTGCTTGGCGACAAATTCCTCTTTTCCTTTTGCCGGCGCCTCATCATCAAGATGGTAGCGGCAATCCCTGAGTTTGCGGTTGTGCAGGTTGGCTTTTTTGGCCCGTTCATTGGCCAGTTTCTTGATACCCGCGAGTTCTTTTCTTTCCCGCTCACTTTGCTCGATCCGCTTTTTCAGCGATTCGGCGACAGATGGATTCTTGTGCAGGTAATTATCGAGTTCTTTTGCAAAGAAATCTCCGATGAACTGGCGCATGCTCTGACCACCTTCTTCCATGAATTGGGAACCCAGTTTGGTCTTTGTCTGGCTCTCGAACACAGGTTCCACTACCCGCACAGAAACGGCCGCCACTATACCCGTTCTGATATCCGAAGCGTCATAATCCTTTTTAAAGAAATCCCTGATCGTTTTTACATAGGCTTCGCGGAATGCCTGCTGATGAGTGCCTCCCTGCGTGGTGTGCTGGCCATTGACAAAACTGTAGATATCCTCACCATATTCATTGGTGTGCGAGATGGCCACTTCGATATCCTCCGCGCTAAGGTGAATGATGGGATAACGGATCTCATCTTCGTTTGTTTTTCGCTGCAGGAGATCAAGCAAACCATTCTTACTGACAAAACTTTTGCCATTGAAAACGATCTTCAGTCCTGCGTTCAGGAAACAATAATTCCATATCTGGCTCTCCACAAACTCCGGGAGGAATTTAAAATTTTTAAACACGGTATCATCCGGGATAAAACTGACAAGTGTCCCGTTCTGTTCCGAAGTTTTTGCTTCCTTGTATTCCTTTATCAAAAAACCTTTTTCAAATTCAGCGGTCTTCTCTTTTCCGTCCCGGATGGCAGTTACTTTGAAATAATTGCTCAGCGCATTTACTGCTTTGGTACCTACTCCGTTGAGGCCAACTGATTTCTGGAAAGCCTTGCTGTCATACTTCGCACCTGTATTGATCTTGCTAACAACGTCCACTACTTTGCCCAATGGTATACCACGGCCGTAATCGCGGATATTGACGGTCTTCCCTTCGATCGTCAACTCAACCGTTTTACCATGTCCCATCGTGTATTCGTCGATGCAGTTATCCATTACCTCTTTTACCAGTACATAGATACCATCATCGGGAGATGACCCATCGCCCAGTTTACCGATATACATACCCGGCCTGAGGCGGATATGTTCTTTCCAGTCGAGGGATTTTATACTGTCCTCATCATAATTAAAGAGGCCGGTTGTTTCCTTTTCTTTTGCCATCGTATTGGTACGTGCTTATGGTGAGTAGTTGTTTTTCCTGGTTATTGGCTATGACAAACGCGGGGCTGCCAATTGGGCAAATATACCAAAACACGTATTGCTGTGTAGATTCAGATTTATTAACACGTGGGGAAAACAATTTTGTAACTGCAGCCTGAAAATAATCTTTGTACACAATGAGTTTTCGCATTTTCCCGGAAGGAGTAAATGATAATTTAATTTCAAAAAATGGTCCTGAAGAACAATTGCTTTTACATTTATATTGAGACGACCCCACCTCCTCCATGCCTGCTAAGATCAAACAACAGGGGTCTATGTTTAGAGGATACTGATAGTTGAGAATCTTGCCTGGAAAAAAATTTTTATGACCGGCGAAACCCGGGAATAATGAATAATAGGTTATTTAATATGGGCTGTTTAGCGCTGTTAGATCGCTTTATTGTTTTATGTAACCCGGCCAGCAGTACCGTGGTGCACCTCCCACCGGGGCACAATCAGGTCTTTTCTTTCCTAAAAAGGCATTTTTTGGGGGCTTTTCTCCTTAAAAACCAGCCTGAAAAACCCCTATTCACATATTCTCCCCTAAATTTGTGCAATAATTAAAAAACCTTCAAAATGAGTAAGAAAATTCATTCGCTTCTGGTACTCTTCGCCTTATCCGGGGTGATCCTTTTTAATGGCTGCTCGGTCGACAATGACGGAGAAGTTATCATTATACCGCAACCTGCGGTCATCAAACCCAATCTTCCTTTCATTGGCTTAACTGCTTCAAACCAGCTTGTAGCATTGAATGCCAATGCGCCTGGTACTGTGATCGGTACTGTAACTATTACAGGTCTCCCCCCTGGTGAAAAAATAACTGATATCGACTTTCGTCCCGCTACCGGTCAATTATATGGTCTTGGTATTATGTACGGTCGTATTTATATCATCAATCCTGTGACAGGCGTTGCAACGGTGGTTGGAACATCTTCTTTTTCTCCGGCACTAACAAGTCCGCTGGCTGGAATGGATTTTAACCCGACTGTAGACAGAATCCGTATCGTGAATGCTTCAGGACAAAACCTCCGCGTTAACCCGGAAACAGGAGTCACTGTTGGAGTAGATGCTGGACTCAACCCCGCAGGAGTAACACCTGCAGGTGCTGCTTATACAAATAGTTTCTCCGGCGCATCAGCAACTACTCTATACACGATCGATTTTCTTAACAGAAACTTATACAAACAAGACCCTCCCAATAGCGGACTCTCTACAATAGTCGGTGGATTTCAACTTGCTTCAGGGGGTAATGTTGGTGGGTTTGATATTTCGCCTGATAATACTGTATCCCTTGCCACTTATAATTATGGCGGCGCTGCAGGTCTGATGCGGGTGGATCTTACCACAGGTCTTACCGTTGATCTCGGTGCACTCAGCACTCCGCTTATCGGCCTCGCAATCCCAACTGTACCAGTTGCATATTCGGTGGAAGTAAGCACCAACAACCTGCTTATTCTCAACCTGCAGACACCGGTTATCCCGATCTTCAAACCGATCACCGGCTTACAACCAGGTGAGTCTGTACTCGGAATAGATTTTCGCCCGGCAACCAACCAGCTTTATGCATTGGGCAGCACGAGCCGTCTCTACAAAATCGACCTTGGAACAGGTGTTGCTACTGCAGCTGGTGGAGTATTCGGAACCTTGCTGAGCGGTACCAATTTCGGGTTTGATTTCAACCCAACGGTTGACCGGGTAAGAGTAGTGAGCAATACTGGTCAAAATTTACGCCTCGATCCAAATACTGGTGCAATTGCCGCAGTGGATGTTGCGCTGAACCCTGGCGCCCCCGCAGTTTCAGCTGCTGCCTATACCAATAATTTTGTCGGCGCTGTTACAACTACACTGTATGTGATCGATCCGTTGGCTGGTAACCTGTATATTCAAAACCCGCCGAATAACGGAACGCTTACACTGGTAGGCAGCCTGGGTGTAGGTCTAAGTGTTGATAATGGTTTCGATATCGGTGGCGTATCCGGGAAAGCTTTTGGTTTCTTCAATACCGGATCGACCAACAAGATCTATAATATCAACCTGACTACCGGCGCGGCTACCGAATTCACGACTGTTGCCGCTACCACAAGAGGTTTCACAGTCGGGCTCGGCATGTAAGTTGCAAGCCTGCATAAATTCTTTAAATATCCCTGGATTTCCGGGGATATTTTTTTATGTCATTTCCGCCTGCAACCTAATTTTATAGATGCTATCCACGGAATACAAAACAACTCACCCCAAAACAAGAGACCAGTGGCGGAGCTGGCTTGAAAAAAACCATACAGGCTC
>JBDSPR010000034.1:0-79667 GCA_039930245.1 Chitinophagaceae bacterium
AAAGTTTGTTTTAACTTTAGTCATGGCGTTTAGATTTTAGGATATACATTCTTTGTTTGTGTAGCCAATTACAAAGTTGGACTACTATCCTGCTCTAAACGCCTTTCTATATTACATAAGGGCTTTGCTGCCACGGCTGTTCCTGGGCTTCGCTCCTTGCTTTGAAAACTAAGTCGCTCAGCCCGGAAGATTTCTTACATTCGAAGAGCGCCGCAGCAGCAAGCCGTGGACGTTGGCCTCAATGCTATCTGACACACTCTAATTGTTCAAGTGTAAAATAAAAATACTAAATTTGTTGGCAAACAATTAAAGTGAGTTATACTTCAATAGAAATATGTGCAGGTGCTGGTGGACAAGCCATTGGACTTGAGAAGGCTGGCTTTGCACACCTTGCTTTGGTTGAGTTAGAAGCCATTGCTTGCGAAACACTTCGGTTTAACAGACCAATGTGGAATGTAATTAACAAAGACGTAAAAGAATTTTCAGCCAAAGAATATAAAAAAGTTGATTTACTTGCAGGTGGCGTTCCTTGTCCGCCATTTTCAATTGCAGGTAAACAACTTGGGCATCTTGACGAAAGAGATTTATTTCCTGAAGCACTAAGACTTGTCAGAGAATGTAATCCCAAAGCAGTAATGCTTGAAAATGTTCGTGGAATTCTTGATATTAAATTCAAAGAATATCGTCGAAAAATACTTAGTGAACTTTACAAAATGGGTTATCAATGTGATTGGAGGCTTGTCAATTCTTCTGATTATGGTGTATCTCAGTTAAGGCCAAGGGCAATACTTGTTGCTCTTAAAAAAAAATATTTCGACTTCTTCGTATGGCCAGCGAAAAATGAAAAACCGCCGCTAACAGTTGGAGAACTTTTATATGATGAAATGAGTTCACTTGGCTGGGAAAATGCTAACAATTGGAAACTTGGAGCAAATAGTATTGCCCCTACTCTTGTTGGAGGTTCAAAAAAACATGGTGGAGCTGACCTCGGCCCAACAAGAGCGAAACAGTCATGGGCATTACTCGGGGTTGATGGAAAAGGACTTGCCGACGCCCCACCGGTTAATGGCTCGAAAGCAATGCCAAGATTGACTTTAAAAATGACTGCATTAGTTCAAGGATTTCCAAAAGAATGGCAGATTGTTGGAAAGAAAACACCTGCATATCGACAAGTTGGCAATGCATTTCCTCCACCTGTTGCAAAAGCAATAGGACTATCCATAAAAAAAGCATTAAAACTATATGAGCAAACCGGCTCTAAAAGGCAAAGGCTCCAGAGCCAAATTGCGTGAACACTTTATTAAAAACGTAGGTAAAATTTTAAACTCTAACAGCTTAAGGAAAGTTGCTGGCACAAGCGAATGGGGGCGGCGTGTAAGAGAGTTAAGAAATGAAGAAGGGATGAACATAGTAACTCACAATGACAGGAGTGAATTAAAACCTGGTGAATATCTTTTAATTGATCTTAAACCTTTACCAGCCTTTGAAAGAGGCATATCAAAAGAAGTTAGAGCATTTGTTCTTGATAGAAATGGTTTCACATGTCAAATGTGTGGCGCAGCAGCGGGTGAACCACATCCCTATGATGCTGGAAGAAAAACGAGATTACATATTGGACACATTATTGACAAGACAATGGGAGGGAGTGACGAATCCGGAAACTTACGAGCAATATGTTCTGTATGTAACGAAGGCGCATCAAATCTAACACTTAATAGACCGCAAGCAATTAAACTTATTGCGCAAGTAAGACGAGCACCAACTTCTGACCAGTTGGACATTCTAAAATGGGTGATTGATAAATTTCCAAAGCAAGCAGAAGGTCTTATAAAAAGGCAAAAAAATAGTTAGATTTAAGACTAACTAAGAAGCACTGCCCGCAACAAAAGTAGTTGCAAAAGCAGGGCTGGACGTTGTCATCTTCGGCTGTATTTCTCTATCGGCTTCAGTTCCGGCTGGACAAACATCGCTGAACTTTTGCACCTTAACTTGTACATTTGTTTTTCAATCAGCAGCGGTTATCGGCAGACGGAATACTAATTCCCAACCCGCATAAAGCCCTGCACGTTGTGCGTCATTTTAGAGCGACCTTTAACCCCTTCAAAAATAAAACAGATGAGAATTTTGACTTGCTTACTAATGCTTGCAAGCACATTTTGCTTTGGACAGAAAAAACAAATTCAAAATATTGCGTCCAAAGTTTCAATTGAACGGTTAAAAAAGAACCTTTACTATTTAGCCAATGAACAATTAGAAGGTCGGGTAATGGGTAGTCGTGGCGACACCTTAGCTTCTAATTATGTAATCAATTGTTTTAGAGAAAATCATTTGGTAGCACCATATGAAAATGGTACAAGTTATTTTCAAACAGTAAATGCTTATAAAAAAAATCTTTTGCAGTCTGAATTTATTATCGGTAATAAAAAATTTGAAAATTGGAATGGCTGGACTTTTGTAATGCGTAATACTGAAACTGTACGTTTAGATAACATTCCAGTTGTTTTTGCTGGATATGGAATTGAAAACAAACTTTACAATGATTTTGCTAACATTGATGTGAAAGGTAAAGCGGTTTTACTCCTGAATGGACAGCCACAGGACAGTTCAGGTACTTACTTATTGTCAGGCACAAAACAAGCAGCAATTATTTCTTCTTATCAAAACTTACTAAAGGAAAAAGGTGCTGTACTTATATTGCTTTATAACAACAGATTTACACCGGATACTTTACTACAAAAAAAATCATCCTTTCAGACTGTTTATAAAAATCCTTTTATACAAAATAACAACCTGCCAGTTATAATGTTATCCGAAGAAAGAGCCAATGAACTTTTAGCAACTTCTAATAAAGCAATTAAACGCTTATTTCAGGACATTACAAAAACACTTCGTCCGCAATCTTTTACACTTAACACTACTATTGGCTGTAATATTAAAATTGATATAACTGAAGAAAAAGCACCTAATGTTATTGGAGTTATTCAGGGAACTGATAGTTCAGCAGGTTGTATAATCTTGTCTGCCCATCACGATCATCTTGGGAAAAACAGAAATATCATTTATTATGGTGCAGTTGATAATGCCAGTGGTACTGTAGCTATTATGGAAATAGCCACGTTAATGAATAAAGCAATAGAAAAAGGGTTTAGACCAAAACGCACAATTATTTTTGCTTCATATACTGGTGAGGAAAAAGGCTTGTTGGGTTCTTACTATTTTGCAGACAATCCATTATTCCCTATTGAAAAAACCAGAGCAGTTTTAAATATTGATATGATGGGGCGTGTTGATACCTTTTATACAGGGAAAAGAGCAGACAGCAGTTATGCATACATTTTAGTTATAGATTCCCTTAACCGAGGTTTACGCAATTCATTATTCACAGCTAATAAAAAGCTAGGAAAACTAAAACTGGACACTTACTATGAGCAACCACAGTTTATGCAAAGAAGGCTTATGGGTTCAGACCAATATCCTTTTTATTTGAAAGGAGTTCCTTTCATCCGAATTGATTGTGGCTTTAGTAAAGACTATCATCAACCAACAGACACTCCTGATAAAATTAATTATGAACTACTTTCCAATCAAATAAAACTAGCTTTTTTGACAACTTGGAATATTGCAAATGATTAGTACGACATATGACTTGTGTGACAAAAAACAAACGCACAACAAAAGTATTTGAAAAGCAGGGCTCGTCATTGTGAGATCAGTTATGGGTAAGCATCAGGAGCGGTTCGGGCTCGACATTTAATTTTTTCGCTTTAGTTTTTAACTTCAACAACATATTTTCATCCAGATAGCTATCGGGAGGGCATTTGTACGGCTGATCCCGACTTACGTCGGGAAGAATACCAGCCCAGCAGCAAGCCCTGTACGTTCGGCACTACCTATCAGAAGATTTAAAATATTGGCATATAAGAAGATTTTAATCAATTAACTTCGAATCAATTCTTTACGCAACGATTGAACTTTGAAACATCCTCTAAAAAGTTTAAAGTTTGTAAGACTCGTTGGATCAGAATTAAATATACCCTTAAAGGGTTATTGCCGTTTTTGGTTTTATAGTGTATATTGATGTGAGGACTAATTCTACAAGCAATGAAATCCTACACTTACATATTAACCTTTAAAACGAAACGAAATGAATAAGAAAGGAGCGATTATTTTTATTGAAGACAACATTGGTGACCAACTAATGTTTACTATGGTATTTGAAGAACTCAATTATAAGAATGAAATTCTTTTTTTTAATGATGGGCAAGAGGCGCTTACATACTTGACCTCAAAAACCACTGAACCTTTCATTGTTTTTTCTGACATTAACATGCCAAAATTGAATGGTATGGAACTAAGAAAGCAAATTCACGAAAACGAAGATATTCGACTAAAAACTATACCGTACTTATTTTTCACCTCAACTGCTCAACAAGAAACTGTTATTGACGCTTACTCCAAATCTGTTCAAGGATTTTTTGTTAAGCCCTCGGGTATCGAAGCTTTAAAGTCATTAATTAAAATTATAGTTGAGTATTGGAGTAATTGTGAGTCTCCACACTATGTCAAATAACTTTGGTCTATTCCGAGAGCTTGAATATGCCAGGAATTATTTGACTGGAATGGATATTCATCCTGATGCAAATTCTCATAATTGCCTAAATCAATTCTGCAAATTATCAAAAGATTACCGGAGATAATGGAATGTAGTCTTACCGTGCGATCGCACTTAGTCGTTCATAATCCGACGAGTCCCTTTCCGGGCACACCGCTATTGCAGGTTTCATTCGAAGGAAACCCGTCGTGAAAGAAAATTCATTGAATTTCAGCAGCGCTTTCCTTTGAACTGGCTTGGGGAATGGTGTATATTTATGAGTTGGCTGCAATTATGAAACCATGATATTAAAAATAATCTTAGGTATTGCTTTCTTCTTTTCGTTGAAAGCGGAAGCACAAACAAAATCTGTAGCTTCAGAAATACACATCAACTCGTTAGCATATAAAGGAGATACTATAAAGTTTTCAAGCCCAAAAATTGTTTCACTCAATAAATTAGGCTGTAGCGACATTTTAACTATTGGTAAATTTTTGAATCTTGAGTTCGGAATTCAAATAGAAACTTTAATAAGTCGAATTGGTCAAGCTGAAAGACTTGTGGTTGGTATAGTATTTTATTTGAAGAAAGGCAAAGAATGGGAACAAATAGTTCAGCCACAGTATAGCGAAGAACTGTTCAACATCCTTGAAAATGGGAAAAATAACAATACTTATGAAATGGGTTACGGTGGCGGATCTTGGGATGAAGAATTTTACATTGATTATCGATACCGATATACTTTAATCAAATAACTGCAGCCAACATGCGGTTTGCTGCCAGGCTGGCTTTCCGAATATATCCTGATCGACATAACAAAACTCTGCTGCGGTTCCAACGACAGAATAAATCCCAGCGATAAAATGTAACTTCAGCTTCAGAACAAAGCCCGCTTTACGCCCCAGCTTTCCGGATCATAGACAGCCCAGCAGCAAGCCTCGAACGTTAGCGGTAAGCATTTGACGACCCTTACAATATTAACTGACATTGCGAAATGAAAGTAACACATCCCATTATTGCTGACAGAATTTCAGAACACGTTAAGGGTATTTTGGTAATTGAAAATTATCAAAATAAGAAGCCTTTTATGTTGCCTCTGTTTGCTAATGGAACACCAACTCTTGTTTTTCAAACTGCAAAAGGACAAATTAAAAATCAATCCAACTATCTCACACTTTTTGGACAGACAGTTTTACCTGGGCAACTTTTCATTAATGGAGAATTTACTCTTATTGCGTATTTCTTAACGCCACTTTCATTGCCAATTTTGTTCGGCATTCCGGCAAATGAGTTAACCGACAATCCCATTGACCTTAATTCCCTTTCAAACAATTCTGTCTTACAAGAGCAGTTACTTAATGCGAAAACGATTAGCAAAGCACTCTATTTGCTTGACGATTATATCATTACTTTAATTACAAAATCGAAGGCGGGCGTCAATAAGATTAAATATGCAACAGAAAAAATATTACTTAACCCATACGGAAATATTTTAGTTCAAGTTCAAAACGAACTCTGCGTAACAGAAAGAACTTTTCAGCGTTTGTTTGAGAAAAATGTTGGCGTTTCACCAAATCAATTTCGCAGAATAAACCAATTCAACAAAGCATTTCAGCAATTGAACAGAAGACAATTTCAAAGTCTTTCTGACATTGCATTTGACAACGGTTATGCAGACCAAAGTCATTATATCAAAACATTCAAAGAGTTCACACTAATTACACCAACGGATTATTTAAGAATCGCTAATTTATCATAAACAATTTTGTCGGATTTGTTCTATTTTATGAAGTTATACTCTTTTACTTTCGCCTAAACAAAATAATAAAAGCAAATGAGAAAACTAGTAATAACACAATGGGTTTCTTTAGATGGTATATTTGATGCAACTTCAATGAACAAATGGTGGATGCCATTTGACAGCCCAAGCCGGCAAAAATATATTCAGGACACAATCAACAACTGTGAGATTATGTTGTATGGAAGAAAAACTTATGAAATGCTTTATCCTTACTGGTCTTCTTTCAAACACGATGAGCAAGGTGTTGCAGATAAATTAAACAACTGCAAAAAGTATGTTGTTTCCTCAAAACTTAAAAAAGCCCCTTGGGGTGACACAACTGTTCTCGGGGAAAATTTTATAAAAGAAATAGAAAACATTAAAAAAGAAGATGGCGGATATATTTTAGTTCAAGGAAGTTCTTCTCTTGTGAAACCACTATTGGAAGCAGGACTGGTGGACGAATTAAAACTATTGATTAATCCTTCAATAGTTGGAAATGGTGAACGACTGTTTCTTGACGATGTTACTTGCAACTTAGAGTTTTTGGACTTTAAGCAATTTGAGAAAAACGTTGTAATGCTTACCTATAAGCCGACAAAAATTTGAGGATAGTTTGCCAGCGGCTAACAAAAGTATTGCTGCAAGCAGGGCTTGAAATTGAAACAATCGGCTGCAGTTCACTATCAGCAGCGGTTCCCGCAGACGAATATCTATTGGGCTTTTTGTTGTTACCTTGTACTTTAGTTTTTTAATCGGCTTCTGTCCCGGCTGATCCCGACTTACGTCGGGACAGGCTTCACACTGAATACCAGCACAACTTGTCCCGCTCTACGGGAGCAGAAAGCCCTGACGTTGTGCGTAATTTTAATCATACCTTGAAAAGATTATTTCATTGGCCCAAACCACCTAAAATGAAAAATTGTGTTTTTACATTATTCTGGTTGATTGTAACACATTTTTCGTATTGCCAATGGGATGCTAAAAAATATCAAGACTTCTGGGACAAAGGTGACTCTCTCTATAATGCAAAAGATTATAAGAATTCTGCACTTGCCTATTCTTCAGCCCTTAGTATATCGGCCGCAAACATATCATTATGGGAACGGTGGATTGCTGCCCGAAGTTGGGCCATGGCCAACTATCCCGATAGTGCATTTTACCATTTATACTTTATAGCAAATTCTGATAAAGCAAACTTTCCTCGTTTTAATGAACTACAAAATGATGAAGATCTTTCCTCATTACACAGTGACAAACGCTGGAGAGAAATAATGGATAAAACATATTTGACTGCTAAGAAAAATTTCCTGTCTCCACGAAAGGAATACGGTATTAATCTCACTACCCGGGATCGGTTTGAAATTGCCGGCGTTTGGGCATTAATGAATAACCCTGACAGTGCCTTTGCTCAACTAAATATTATAGCTAAAACAAAGAATAACATATTCACACGCAACAACAGTTTCCAAACAGATGCGATTTTATTTTCTTTGCACAATGATAATCGTTGGCAACCGGTTGTAAAAGAAATTTATAAAAATGTTGCAGAGACTTATTTATCGCGAGTAAGAAGTGGACACTGGACAAATACTACAAATGACAGATACGATGCTGCTTGTGCTTTCGCATTAGCCAATGAAAAAGATAGTGCTTTATTTAACTTAGACAAAATTGTAAACACGGACTATAATGTTTATATAAACTATACACAAATAAGTAATGACAACTCGCTGATTTCCTTGCATGGAGATAAGCGTTGGCAATCCCTTTTAGATGCTGTTAAGAAAAACTGGTTATGGATAACAACCAAACATTCATTTACAGGTCCGGATATTCCAATGATCGCTACTGTTGATCCGGAAAGTAAATTTTTGAAGAATGATGGGGGGGGAAGCTATAAAAACGGAGTAGACAAGGTTATTTCTTTAGATCAACATGCTTACAACTTGCAGATTTCAGGACACGCAGTATGGTATCTATCCGGGGACCACGGCAACCTTTCTTCCCGTTATATGATACTTGATTTGAATAGTCCTGTTAAGCGATCAGGATCAGTGGCACAGGGAATCATTAAGGATAATGATTTAGAATTTCATGTTTTGTACAAAATGGATACTACTGTAAAGCCTCAAGTTGTGTATAATTTTCGTGAAATCCCCGTTGGTGACAGTATCGAAAGTGATCGGACAGAAATTAATTTTTATATCAAAGATGTTTTGCATACGCTTACTTTGGGACCTTGGGGTTTTGGTCGAAATAATGAGGCTATTGCGCATAAAGGGCATTTAAATGGAATAGGTACAACAAAAGTTTTGGTGATCCGACATAGTGAAACAAGCTATACAATCATAGCTCCTGAGGGAAGTATTGGCAGGCTTTGGAAAACACAAAACATGACATGGCCAGTTGATATGGGATTATTTAAGACTGGCTTCATAATTCATCTACAGAAACAATAGTTAAAAGGAAACTAATAAATGCCTACGACAAGGGGTTTTCTGCTATCCTGACTGACGCCTGCCCGAACCTACCGTTCGGTACGGGCGGAAATATATCCTGGTCAACTTATCGCTTGTCAGCTGCAGTCCAGGCAGAACGAATAAATCTCAACTGCATATCTTAACTTCAACTTCAGTAATTCTATTGAGCTTCTGTTCCGGCTGATCCCGACTTACGTCGGGAAGAATACCAGCACAACTTGTCCCGCTTTGCGGGAGCAGAAAGCCCTAACGTTGTGCGTCATGTAAATTATCTTCGAATTGAAATAGACTTTATGAAGCATAAATTGTTTCTGACTCAGCTTTTCTCTTTGATGTTGGTTCTTATTTCTTTTGGACAACACTCTGTAAAAAATAGCCCACCAATAATTTCTAATGCTAATCCTATACTAAATAAAAAACTTGACAGTATCTTTTCTTCGTTTAACAATAATAAATCTCCGGGAGTTGCAGTTTCGGTTATCCGGAACGGAAAAGTGATTACCAAAAAGGATTATGGCATGGCAAGCATTGAATTGCAGGTTCCTTTTACTCATCAAACTGTTGTAAAAATTGGATATTCTGAGGCACGTGAATTTATTTCAATTGCTGCGGTATTGATGGAGAAAGATGGCATTCTTTCTTTGGCTGATAAAATAAAAAAATATTTCCCACATCTGCCGGGCTGGTCAGAGCCGGTCACGATTTTGGATCTGCTCAATCACCGCAGTGGCTTTGTAGACGAATGGTCAACATTATTACTGATGCATGGAGCCATGTCTGATCGTTTTGAGAAGGAGCAATTTCTCCAGTTGCTATATACACAACCCGAAGCTGAAATTCAACCAGGCAAAGGATTTATGTATTGTAATTCAGATTTTGGTTTGTTGCGGTTAATCATGGAAAAAGCATCCGGGGAAAATCTACCCGATTGGATCAAGCGGAGAATATTCGACCCTTTAAAAATGAATAATACGAGGATGCAAAAAAATGCACTGGAAATTGTTCCAAATCTTGCCACTAAATACCAGGTTGACCGGCAGTTTTTTAAGCAGACTAATATGCAGAAGACATCACCCGGAGCAAATTATTATATTCTGACTTGTGCTGATGATCTTGAGAAGTGGTCTTTAACGATGAGTGATCCACGCTCAGAAGTTAATACAGCGTTCAAAAAATTGGTAGATAATGTCAGGGTGATGCCCGGCAAAAAGAATCACTTTGTTACAGGGCATAGTATTGATACGATCAATAATCATACAGTCGTCATTCATGAAGGTGTTAATGGCGAAAATTATCTCAGTCGTATCGCTTCAAAAGGATTAGCTATCATAACACTAGGCAACTTGGGTGGCCAAGGTTTTTCCGAAGAAAATAAATTTCTTCGTGACTACATAATGAATGTAAAAAAGCCGTCATTCACCAAACCAGTTTTTGCGAAAAAGTCGATCTCGATTACGGAAGCGGAACTAAAAAAATACGAGGGCAAATACCGCTGGCTAAACCAGGTGTCGTGGGAAAGCTATACCGAACTTAGAAAGTACAGCGATTTTTTCGTCGAACAGGGCAAATTAAAATCAAGGTATAATGGAAATTATGTTATTGAACTAATTCCGGTTGGAAAAGATATTTTCTATTATGAAGAAGGCTTTGGCATGCAGGTAAAGTTTACTCAACCCCGGGATAATGCACCTGTGAGGGTGACAGTATCTTACGATGATGGTTTTCCTGCTGAAATAATGGAAAGAGATACCGGTAGGGCGTGGCTTCCATCCGCAGAAGAGCTTAAAATATTTACTGGAAAATATTACAGCAAGCATCTGGGTTATTATTGGAATTTTGTATTAAATGAGCAAGGAAAAATGATTTTAAAAAGGGCAACAATGCCTGATGCTAGTATTGAGCCCGATGGTGAAAACCAGTTTCATTACATCGCTGAGAAAAATCCCGGTGATGCTTTTGATCAATGGATACTATTTAATAAAGATGACGACGGTAACATAACGGGATTAACTGTTTGGTCAGCCAGGGTGATGCATCACAGGTTTGAAAAACAATAGACAGCTACACGAACGCACAACATGAACTGTGTAAAAAAAACAAGTGTTTTTTACTTTTCTACGGTTTAGCTGTAGAAGTTAAGACTTGATCTGACAGTTGGGATTAACTTTAATGTACTTAAACTACATGAGCACTTTCGTTTTTGCCTATCTCGTATTGCAGTCTATTCTTGAAGGTCTGTATGCCCACCCCGGCTCAACCCTCCAATCATGCTAAAATTAGCTTTGTTCCCGGTAATTCTTTTCTCCTGCTGTTTTGATTCAGCACAAGATAATTGACCTTATTGCTGGATTTTTTTAAGATTGCTTACCTTCAATACAGGTATTTCTAAGCAATACTCCATTCAACAATAAATAGAAATTTAGAAAAACAATGACCTGCCGGCAGGCCTGAAAAAGAAAAATCCTATCATTCAAAAGATCGGCGATAGGCGGAATCTCTTAATCAATAATATGACTTATACAAAATAACTATGAAAAAACTGTTTGTCCCGGTTGCTGCCTGCCTGTTTTTTGCCTGTGGTAATAATAAAGCCGATCAGCCTGCTGACACCGGGGATACCACCCTGGCACCCACTCATTTTATCTGGCAATCCGCTTTGAACGATTCCACCGGGAAACTGGAACTGATGCCTTCTTGGGAGATCGATCCTGATTCACTTCAGCCGGCGATGGTGATCGGCCAGCTGAACAGAACCAACCAGCAAACAGGCTATGGAAAAATTTCTCTTGTATTCGTCAAAACCTCCGGTGATACGGTTTACCTGCAGATCCCCGATGCAACTTACCTGACACAGCAAATGGGTTCTACCGGGCCCCGGTTATTCCTGTCAGGACTTGTGTATACCCTAAGCTCACTTCCCGGTATCAACTATGTGAACCTGGATATGGAAGAAGGTGACCATGCCGGCCCCGGTACTTATTCAAGAGAGAGTTTTAAAGACGAATAACCCTCCTGCCTTTTGACAGAAGGGTTAGCTTATTTATTTTAAATACCCTAAATACTTAAATCCTACTTAGGAAACTTCTCCACTTTGTTACTGATCGGCTTCACGGTCCTCAAATAAGCATAGATCGCTTTCAGGTCCTCGTCTTTCATATGTGCATAAAGCGATAATGGCATGATCGTGTTCTGTTTGCCGGGGTCATAATCATAACTCTTCTCTTCGCGGTAGAGTGTGAACTTGTTCATGAATCTTTCTTCTGTCCAGGTACCGATACCGGTGGCGGAATCCGGGGTGATATTGCCTGAATTAACTTTATTGCTGCCGAGGTCAAATGTATAGCCGCCGGCATACATACGACTCATATCTGGACCCGTTGGCGTTAAGGGTGAGTGACAGGTGCCGCAATCAGCCATGGTGATCAGGTAATGACCGTAATTCGCCACATCAGATTCGGGAGGACGAACATTTGCATCCACGGATGGCTGCAGGAATTTTGCCGGGTAAGCCATAGCGATCGGCATCATCAGCTGACGATCGGGAACTTTATTCTTAATAGGTTTTAGTGTGCGGATATAAGCAATGATGCTCATCAGGTCTTCTTTGGCCATCCGGTTAAAATTGGCATAAGGCATTAGCGGGAAAAGTGTATCTCCATTTTTACTGATCCCCTGCGTCATTGCTCTCAGCAGTTCATCATCCGTCCAGGAACCGATGCCTGTTTCGGTATCGGGAGTAATATTTTTACCGTAAAGCGTTCCGGGTAACCCGAATTTTTCATTGAATACCAGGCCGCCACCACCTTCCGTGCCCGGTACGACAGGCCCGGAGTACTTACTGAAATCTCTTTTACTATGACAGTCCATACAGGAAGCTACCGAGGTAGCCAGGTATTCACCACGTGCCAGCACTTTGCTCACCGAGTCAGCGGTTTTTCCTGTTTCTTTTGTTTCAGTTTTTTTGTCCTTGCAGGCTGTTAACCACGCTGCAAGAAGAATGACGGAGCAGATCGCCGCCAGGGCAATGAATTTTCTCATGTTGGTTGGCTGTTTAATGTAAGATTAAAGAACATTCAACAGTAAAAGGTATAAAAGATTTTTGAAAAAACAAATATGTGCGGTAGGGAATTGGGAAAATGGTCCCGGTAGGCTTCGGGAGGGAAAATGGCAATAACCTTGAAATTGAACTTTCGTGAAAGCACAGAGGTTTCAGTTCTTTGAATAAATTTCTACTATAAAGAAATTTTCCAATTCTAAAATTTCAAAATAATCACCTGTAGTGAAGTACTATTTCAATACATAGCCCAGGCTAAAACCCAGGGGCACTTTTACCCCATCATTATGTTCGAAAATATTTCCATTGGAAAAATGAGCGATCCGGATACCGGCATTGATATTTTTCTTCTTGCCCGTGAAAATGCCTATACCCATAAAATCCTGGAACGTGAATTGACGTCCCGTCTTTTCGTTGTCAATGATGTTCCTTGAAATAAAACTCGGTCCCGCGACAGAATATTCAAAGAAGAAATCAGCCGATTTGGAACGCAAGGCCATAAAACGCAGTACAGGAAAAACCGACAGTGTGAAAAAATTCTCTTTATTCTTCCGGCTCTGCCAGTATCCCATTCCCACTCCCCAGTCCAGCGCAAACACTTTGCGTGCATGAAAAATATTCCGCTGGTAGTTGACAGAGAAGCCCTGCCGCACATGCGCTGCACCACCCCAGAAAAGAGGCAGCGTTTTAGAGAACAGGTCATTCACACCATACTGAAAGGCGTTGGTAATATAACTCACCTGTATAAAGTGTTTGGGGAAATAATAACCAGCCTTGATATTTCTTTCCACCCGTTCGGCAGAAAGTTCCCTGAGATGATAATTAAATCCTGCCGAATAGAAAACAGTCTGTGGTTGTTTCACTTTTATATGCGCGGGCGACCAGGCGCTGCTGAGCTGCAGCTCCCATTTCCTGTTCAAATGATATTGTATTCCGCCTCCAAAAAGACCCGTAGCATAAACTGCACTTTTAACAGCTGCCACATTACTTATTTCAAATCCCTTTCTTGTAATGATTCCCAGCCCGCCTTCCGCAAAAAGTGAAACTTTCTTATGGATTGGTAAATGACCAACAAACGTGAGTCCCGCTACATTCATCCAAACTGTATGTTCTAATTGATCGCCATTGACGTTCTTATATCCTACCCAGTCAACCGGGCGCATATAACTTATCTGAGCTGATAAATATTTATTGAACCGGTGTCCATATAAGATCAACCGCGGGGCGATATGCGGGATTCTCACGGACTGCACAGTAAATCCCGGTTCAAGTTGCGCTGCAGAAAAAGGATAATTGATATACCCCATATTGATCCCGAAATAAGAATTCTTCAGACCCCATGGATATTGTATTCTTTTTTCTCCGGGTTGCGCGGCCAACTCGTTTCCCTTGAAGGAAAATATTCCTGCAATAAAAATGAGTAAAAGAAACTTTCCGGGTAATTTTTTCATGCCGTTCAGCGTACTTGTTTTACTTCCAGTTGTTCATTCATTACTACCATACGAGCAGCATAGCCTTTTTCGATCCTTCCCAGGTTCTCAAGAGACAGTACCCGGGCCGGGTAAAGACTGCACATCCGCAAAGCTTCGCCTGTATCGATACCCGCAAAGTTCACCAGGTTTTGCAAGGCTTTTGCCATGGTAAGGGCAGAGCCGCTTAAAATATTCCCGGCTTCATATTTATCGCCTACCTGTTGATGCTGGTAATAACCTTCCGTTGTACCAGTTACCGCATCCGTGATCACAAACAATCTTTCTTTCATGGCTTGTTTGGCTACAGCTACCGCGGCAAAGTCTACATGGTATCCGTCGGGAATAATGCCCGCCATTACTTTATTATGGTGCATAGCAGCACCTACCAGCCCGGGTTGCCGGTGCTGAAGTGGGCTCATGGCATTGTATAAATGGGTAACGGCAGTAATGCCATTTGCAAAACCGGTCATGGCCTGCTCATAACTGGCATTGCTATGTCCCGCGGAAATAACAATATCATGGGACAGGATTATTTCGATCACTTCATCGCTGCAAGTTTCCGGCGCCAGAGTGATCATTCTTATAACGCCTTTACCATACTCCAGCAGTTCTTTTACTTCCTGGATCGTTGGTGCATGGATCAGTGATTCAATATGCGCTCCTCTTTTTACCGGGTTGATCCAGGGTCCTTCGAGATGGAGACCCAGTATGCCTTTACCTCCCTTAGCCCAGTATTCCTTTACAGCGTCAATACATTTGTAAAAAACTTCTTTTGTATTCGTAGCGACGGTGGGTAAACAAAATGCAGCACCCCCGCTTTCACAATAATCCTTCAGTTTATATAATGAGTCCGGTTCCGGATAGACTGCGAGCAATTTTCCATAAGCCCCGTAGATCTGCAGATCAATAAAGGCCGGTGCGAGGAAACAGTTATCAAATTGTGTCGCGAACTGAGAGGAAGATAAAGCAGCGGCAGGCAGCACATCCTTGATATGATCATCTTCCACGATCACGGCATGGTTGGTCAACCAGGATTCACCGGTAAAAATGCGGTCGGCTATATAGATTGCTGTATTTGCCACGGGTTGCGGGCAAAGATATTACTTGCAGCATTTCCCTTTGCGGCTAATTGGAGGTAACAAAACGATAGCCAACCCCTTTAATAGTAATTATTTCCAGCGTAGGGTCTCCTTTCAGGTAACTGCGGAGCTTGGTGATATAGACATCCAGATTGCGGCTGTTAAAAAAGGAATCGTTGCCCCAGAGCAGGTTCAGGATATCTTTCCGGTCGATGATCTTCTCCCGGTTCTCGTAGAGCAATCGTAGCAATTCGCTTTCCCGGAATGAAAGTTTGCGTTCCTCCTTGCCATTTGAGAGCAGTTGCCTGTTCAATTGAAAATGGAATTTACCGATCGTAGCACCGCTCCCGCCTATCTTTTGTGTGCCCTCTGCCTTGTTCCGGAGCTGGCTCTGTATCCGGACGATCAGCTCTTCCATGCTGAAAGGCTTCCGGATATAATCATTCCCCCCAAGTGAAAATCCTTTTACTACATCTTCTGTCTGTGTTTTAGCAGTGAGGAAAATGATCGGTACCTCTTCATCCAGCTCCCGGATCTCATCGGCGATCGTGAAGCCATCCTTATTGGGCAGCATGACGTCCAGCACACAGATATCTGGTTTTGTTTTTTTGAACAGCTCCGTTGCTTTCGCCCCGTCACCTTCCATCACCACTTCGAACTGGCGGCTCTCCAAGCTTTCCTTTACAATTTTTCCCAGGAATAATTCATCTTCAACGTACAGGACCTTTATTTTATTCATACAAATTTTTTTGGAAAACGGAGGGTAAATGTTGTGCCGGTACCGGCCTGGCTTTCCAGGACAATGGTTCCCTGGTGCTTGGCTACTACCTGCGACACATAGCTCAGCCCCAATCCATAACCTTTTGCATTATGCGTATCACCATGCGGTATACGGAAGAATTTTTCAAATACTTTTTCTTTATACTCCTGCGGGATGCCGATACCGTTATCTGTTACCGCCAGTATCACTGAATCGTCATTCCCCTGCAGATCAATTTGAATAACCGGAGCTTCCCGGCTGTATTTGATCGCGTTGTCGAGCAGGTTGAAGACCACGCTTAGCAAATGGAGGCGATCGCCCTGCATCCCAAGTTCTCCCTGCGAATGAACGCTGACGCTTGCCTTATTCTTTTCAAGCTGGAGTTTAAGCGATTCAACGACTTCATCCACGATTGATTTCAGATCGACCGTTTCAAATTTCAATTCCATTTCCTTCTTTTCGAATAGGGAAAGTTTGAGTACTTTATCCACCAGCAGGTTCAACCGCTGCAATTCATTGGAAGAGATATCGAGGTACTCTTTTGTTCGTGCGGGGTCCTGCATGGCATTAAAATTCTTCAATGCTTCAATGGCAACACCTACCGTAGCGATCGGTGTCTTTAACTCATGCGTGATATTACTGATGAATTCGTTCTTCAGTTCTGCGAGTCTTCGCTGTTTCAATAAACTACGGTACAACAACACAAAAGAAAGTATCGTGATGGCTAGCAGCGCGATGGAGAACAATACCGGTTGAAGTAGCTGCCGGAACAGGTAGGGAAATGTATTTCCGAGCTGGAGTCGATAGGTAACAGGATGTGCAATACCAACGGTCACTTGGTTAAATGCTTCTTCTCTTTCGACGCCGCTACTATCAAGTTGTACGATAGTGAAAGGGATCGCTAACTTTTCTTCCTTTAAGGCAAGCGCATAGGCAGAATCAATCTCCTTGATATGCAAAGGGTCCTGCAGGGAATCGACATCGTATAGTAACTTAAAAATATGATCTCCTTTTCCCATCCGCGGCGGAAGACCGTGACGAAATTTTAAAGAATCCCTGTCGGGACCTATGAATGAATTATTATCCAAGGTGACCACATAACCGGATTTTACATCCGTTCTCATCTTCAGAGAATCTTTGAGTTTGCTCCGGATGACATTGATCGTAGAAATGATTTCTTCTTTGGGCTTGAACCGAACCGTCATTCTTTTGCCGTCCTTTTCGGTCATATAGATCGTGCCGCCATTACCCTTTCCCACGCTGTCTGTCGGGATCCCATCCAATTTTAATTTGGCTACCTGTAACCGGAGTATGGTTTCCTGGAAAGCCATTTCTGATTTTATGGAAAGTGATCTTTTTTCCCTTCCATAATTCTGCCGCAGCCAGTACAACTGGAAGCCGGTGATGCCAAGGATCGCAACCCCTATCAGTAAAGCCAGCCAACGGAACCGGCCTCCCCCGCCCCCTCCAACCGCGTGCGCCAGAGCTGAGCGGTGGCGCAAGGAGAGGTTATGTTGTGTTCTTATGTTTGAATCCTTTGCCATTTATCGAGTCTCAAAAGTAAAAAAGCTTTTAGTTCTTTCAAGATAGCATTAACCTTTATTAACCTTAATGAAAGGTGACTTAACTCATCTTGACAGCCTGCTTTGATAGCTTTGGCCCTTAAACAAATAACCATGAAAAAAATACTGATTGCCGGCTTTTCCTTTTTAGCGTTCAACGCGGTTATTGCCCAATCCAAACAGGGAAAAGTGGCCTATGAAAGAACATCCCAGGTCCAGATCCGGATCAACGATATGCCGGGGGGAATGGAACAGCAGATGCCGAGAACAAGAACGGATAAGTTCGAACTTATTTTTGGCGATAACCAATCTCTCTGGAAGGCCGCCGAGCAGGACAATGACAATGATTTTGTCACAACCGGTGATGGCATGCAGATGCATATGATCGTTGCAGGTAACGATGACGTGTTGTATAACAATTTAGAAACAGGGAAGCGGGTGGAGAAAAGGGAATTATTTGACAAAAGTTTTATCGTTGATGACAGCATCGTTTCCCTAAAATGGAAAATGACAGGAGAAACAAAGACACTTCTCGAAATGCCCTGTATGAAAGCCACCGCGACCCGCATCAGTACACGGACCATGATGAATATGGAAAATGGGAAAGTGGAAAGAAAAGAAGTACAGGACACATCCAATATCACCGCCTGGTTCACTACCAGTATTCCCGTTTCAGCCGGTCCTGCGGAATACCAGGGCCAGTTACCGGGATTGATCCTTGAAATGGATGTAAACAATGGCCGCCAAACCTTTAAAGCAACCAGTTTCAGCGAAAAAGCTGATGTGGCCAGTATAAAACCACCTGCAGGGAAAAAACATTATACCCCGGAAGAATTCAGAAAAGAAAGAGAAAAAATGATGGAGGAGATGCAACGCAATAACCAGGGAGGGAATCGGGTGATCCGGATGAACTAAGGAATTCAATAAGTTTAAAAGGTTTAAGAAGTTTAAAAGGTTTAAAAGGTTAATAATAACCTCTTAAACCTTTTGAACATTTGGAACCTCTTGAACCTGTTTATTATCTTTAAAGGATGATACAAAAAGAGTTCGCTGAACAGGTTATTGCGATTGTAAAAGAAGACCCCGGGGTGATCGGTCTTGCAGCGGCCGGCTCCTGGATCACCGACGAATTGGATGAATATTCAGATCTTGACCTGGTCCTTGTAACCAAAGAAAAAATCGGCGGCGACAAAAAAAAGATGCTGGCATATGCCAAACGCTTTGGTGAATTTATTTCAGGCTTTACGGGGGAACATGTAGGTGAACCAAGACTATTGATCTGTTTATATGATAATCCCTTACTCCATGTTGATATAAAATTCCTCACCCTTCCCGAACTGGCAGATCGCATCGAAGATCCTGTGATACTTTTTGAGAGAGAGGGGCAGCTCAGCACTGTCATCAAAAAAACAAAAGCAGTCTGGCCTCAACCCGATCTGCAATGGATCGAGGACCGTTTCTGGACCTGGGTCCACTATGTTGCTGTTAAAGCTGCCAGGGGCGAGCTCTTTGAAACCCTTGACGGGCTGGGATTCCTGCGCTCCGTGGTATTGACCCCTTTATTACAGATCAAAAGTAAAACACAGCCACGGGGCATGAGAAAAGTGGAGACCAAACTAAGCGCTGCCGACCTGGAGAACCTGAAGATCACCGTGGCGCAATACAACCGGGCCTCCGTGATCAAGGCACTGGAAAACACGGTGGGTATTTACCGCAACCTGCGGAAGAAATTATTCCCCGATACAATTACCTTGCAAGCGCTGGCAGAAAAAAGAAGTTGTGAATACCTGAAACAAGTCAAGCAAAAGCTACTCAAATAAAAAAATGAACACCCGCGAAGCATATAACCAATGGGCGTTACAGTACGACAGCAATGAGAACAAGACAAGAGATCTTGAAGCGATCGCTCTGCGGGAAACATTGTCTAACCTTCCATTTGATTCCTATCTCGAGATCGGCTGCGGTACCGGCAAAAACACCGAATGGCTGGTACAGAAAGCAAAAAAGGTTACCGCCATTGATCTATCAACAGAAATGCTGGCGAAAGCCAAACAAAAGATCCACTCTGACCGTGTTGAATTTAAACAGGCGGATATTACCACGGAATGGGAATTTACGGATCAGCTATATGACCTGGTAGGTTTTAGCCTGGTATTGGAACATATCGAAGAGCTTGGCCCTGTTTTTAAAAAAACCGTGGCGGTGTTGAATCCAGGGGGGTATGTATACATCGGGGAACTGCATCCGTTCAAACAATACGCGGGTTCGAAAGCAAGATTTGAAACGGCAGAAGGAGAGCAGGTTGTTCCCTGTTTCAATCATCATGTCACCGATTTCATCAACGCTGCAAAACAAGCGGGCTTGTCCCTGGTGGATATCAAAGAATACTTTGATGACCCGGACAGGAATACCCTTCCCAGGATACTGGTCCTTTTATTCAGAAAACTCTGACGGGAGCGATTGTCTTTATATAATCTTTACACCCGGTCTTTCTTATTTTACATTCTACTTATAGTGACTGGATTACCTTTGTACTCTATTAACCACACATGGTTCGCCAGCTTTCTTCCATCAGCAAAACAAAACAATTCTTATCGAGTATCGGCCTGGTCGTACTGGTATCAGCAGGTTGTTATCTTTTATCGGGTTACATTGGCTATAAGGTGGTGGCATTTATCCTGCTGCTTACGGTTTCCCTGATCGCAATCATGTTTGACATCCTGCCGGTACTGGTCGCAGCACTGCTCAGTGCGTTGATCTGGAACTTTTTTTTTATTCTTCCTAAGTTTACTTTTCATATTGGTTCGACGGAAGACGGATTTCTTTTTCTTATGTATTTTATCATTGCCTTGATCAATGCGGTGCTAACGAACAGGATCAGGAGAATGGAGAAGAAAGTTATGGAAAAAGAAGAAAAAGCAAAAACGGTGAAGTTGTATAACACGCTGCTCAATTCTCTCTCCCATGAACTAAAAACACCCATAGCAACTATCGTAGCCGCAACAGATAACCTGCTTGACGGGCAATCGGGTCTTTCGGTTGACAATCGCAAAGAACTGGCAGAGAATATATCAATTGCCGCTTTACGATTAAACCAGCAGGTGGAAAATTTACTGAGCATGTCCCGGCTGGAATCTGGTTTTATCCAGCCAAAAAAAGACTGGTGCGATATCAATGAACTCGTCTACGATGTGATCAACCGGCTAGAGCAATCTTTAAAGAATCGCCCGGTACGGATCATTGTAGAAGAAAATCTTCCATTGTATAAACTCGACTATGGATTGATGGAGCAGGTATTGTACAACCTGTTGTATAATGCCTCATTGTACACCCCGGAATTCTCCGATATAATTATTACGGTAAAAAATGATGCGGAAAAAGTTTACAAACTTGATACAACAAGAGAGGAACATAGCGCGGTGAAAAATGAGTATAACTATTTGTCAATTGTCATTGAAGACCGGGGTCCCGGCTTCCCGGAAGAAGAGCTGGAAAAGGTTTTTGATAAATTCTATCGCCTGGGTAATTCAAAAACAGGCGGTACCGGCCTGGGTCTTTCTATTGTAAAAGGATTCGTGGAAGCACATGACGGAATGATCGTCCTGGAAAATGTACCGCATGGATCCAGGTTCACAATTAAAATACCTGCGGAAACTTCTTACATAAATAACCTGAAAAATGAATAACGCAGCGATCCTGGTAATAGATGATGAAGTGCAGATACGCAGGCTGCTGGAAATAACGCTTGAAAGCAACCAGTTTACCGTAGAGTCGGCCGATTCTGCAAAAGAAGGATTGCGGATTGCTGCCAGTCACCCGCCAGACCTGGTAATTCTTGACCTGGGATTACCCGATGAAAACGGCCACCAGGTATTGAAAAAACTAAGAGAATGGTATACCAGGCCGGTCATAATTCTTTCTGCCCAAAGCAGTGAGGAGGATATTATTAAGGCGTTGGACAATGGCGCTAATGATTACCTCGTAAAGCCTTTCCGCACCGGGGAATTACTGGCGCGGATACGCTCAGCCCTGCGCAGCAATACCACCGAAGACAGTGAGCCGGTGATCGATTGTGGTGCATTACAGGTTGACCTGGTTGCAAGATCTGTAAAGAAAAACAATGAACTGGTAAAACTAACGGCCACCGAATATAAACTCCTCAGTCTTTTTGCACAACAGGAAGGAAAAGTGCTAACGCACCAGTATTTGTTGCGGGAAGTCTGGGGGCCAGGCTATATCAACCAGTCACAGTATTTAAGAGTATTCATTGCACAATTAAGAAAAAAAATAGAGACCGATCCAAACCGTCCTGCTTATATCCTCACCGAATCAGGAGTTGGTTACCGGTTTGTTGCCAGGGATTAATCACCGACAAATAAAAAAATTTTAAGATGAAATCGAATAGCATTCATTCGAACAGGATAACTATTGCCTCTTTGCTGGTAGCATTGGGAATTATTTACGGTGATATTGGCACCAGCCCTCTGTATGTGCTCAAGGCCATTGTTGGTGAAAAACAAATTGATGAAGTGCTTGTATTGGGTGGGGTATCCTGTGTTTTCTGGACGCTGGTGCTGCAAACAAGCGTGAAATATATCTGGCTTACCCTGAAAGCCGATAACGATGGCGAAGGTGGTATCTTTTCCCTGTATGCGTTGGTGCGTCGCTACGGTAAAAAATTAGTGATCCCCGCCATACTTGGCGCAACAACTTTGCTGGCTGATGGGATCATTACTCCACCTATTTCTGTTGCTTCGGCTATCGAAGGGCTGCAAACTATCATCCCAGATCTTCCAACCGTTCCAATCGTCATTGTTATTCTTTCCGCCTTGTTTTTCTTTCAGCGCTTTGGTACGCAAAAAATGGGTCGCGCATTTGGCCCTATCATGGTTACCTGGTTCAGCATGTTATTCGTCCTGGGCTTTAGCCAGATACTTCATTACCCCGCAATTTTAAGATCACTCAACCCTTACTATGCCTATGAGCTACTGGCCCGGTATCCCGGCGGCTTCTGGTTACTTGGCGCCGTATTTCTTTGTACCACTGGTGCCGAAGCATTGTACTCCGACCTGGGTCACTGCGGCAGGAAAAATATCCGCATCACCTGGGCCTTTGTAAAAATATGCCTGGTGGTTAATTATCTCGGGCAGGCAGCTTGGGTCATGCACCAGGGCCAACCCCTGCTGGTAGGGCGTAATCCCTTTTTCGAGATCATGCCGCACTGGTTCCTGATCGCCGGTATCATTATTGCGACAGCCGCTACCATCATTGCCTCGCAGGCCCTTATAAGCGGCTCCTATACTTTAATAAGCGAAGCGATGAATCTGAATTTCTGGCCCCGGGTGCGGGTGCGCCAACCGTCTGACCTGAAGGGACAAATTTATATTCCCAGTGTAAACGTAATACTTTGGGCCGGTTGCATCCTGATGATCCTTTACTTCCGGAGTTCCACCCACATGGAAGCGGCTTATGGTTTTTCTATCACCATTACCATGATGATGACAACAATTTTACTAAGCTATTACCTCGTTTTTAAATTAAAATGGAAGAAATGGTTTGTGATCAGCATTCTTGTTTTGTTTGCTGTTGTGGAAACATCCTTCTTCATTGCTAATGTGGCCAAAATAAAGGAAAGATGGATGTTCCTCTTCTTTGAACTTTTCATCTTCAGCGTAATGTATGTTTGGTTCTACGCCCGGAAAATAAATAACAAGTTTACCCGGTTTGTTGACCTGGGCAGGTATGCCCCCACTATTAAAGAGCTGAGCGAGGATGATAATATTCCCAAATTCTCCACCCATCTTATATATCTCACCAAGGCCAACAACCGTCAACAGGTGGAAGAGAAGATTATCAATTCCATTTTTGCCAAAAAACCCAAAAGGGCCGATGTGTACTGGTTTGTTCATATCAACCGTACCGAACATCCCTACACCTTGACTTATGACGTCTCTGAATTATTGGACGACAAAGTTATAAAGATCAACATCAACGCCGGTTTCCGCATCCAGCCAAGGACTGAACTTTACTTTAAGCGGATCGTGCAGGACCTTGTCATCAAAAAAGAACTGAGCCTGCATATCCGTCCCGATGGTTCTACTAAATACAATGCACAGCCCGATTTTAAATTCATTGTCATCGAAAAATTCCTGTCAGTGGAAAATGAGTTTGCCTTAAAAGATGGGCTGCTGCTTAACTCTTATTTCTTCCTCAAAGACCTGGGACAAAGCGATGAAAAAGCGTTTGGGCTTGATAAAAGTGATGTGATCGTGGAAGATATCCCCCTGGTATATCACCCCGTACAGCCCTTTGAACTGACAAGACTCAATCGCTAAAAAAATGAAAATGAAACAGCTTTGCCTATTCATAACAGTGCTGCTCCTGTCGCTCTTATCCTTTGCACAAGACAGTACAAAGTCAGATCCAGTCAAGGTGACTGGCTTTATTGATCTCTATTATCAATATGATTTCAATAAACCGCCCGGCAAGGAACGGCCATCTTTTTTATATAATCATAAAAGACATAATGAGTTTAGTATCAATCTTGCTCTTATGAAAATTGCTTACGCAACTAAAAAACTAAGGGCCAGCATCGGGTTGATGGCAGGCAATTACCCTCAGTATAATTTAGCTGCTGAACCTTCGCTGTTACAGTTCGTTTATGAAGCATATATTGGGTTCTCTTTCTCAGACAAGCTGAACATTGACGCCGGTATCCTTCCCTCTCATATCGGCCTGGAAACCGCTATTAGTAAAGAGAACTGGAACCTTAGCCGCAGCATCCTTGCCGAGAATACGCCTTATTATGAAACTGGTGTTAAGTTGAATTATAGCCCAGGTGAAAAATGGACCCTGGCAATCCTGGTGTTGAACGGTTGGCAGAATATCGTGGAAAATAATTCCGGTAAGGCCGTTGGCACACAGGTACAATTTAAACCGGGTTCAAATTGGCTATTCAATTCCAGCAGTTTTATCGGCAACGAGCGACCCGATTCTGTTAAGCAAACAAGATTCTTTCATAATTTTTATATCACCCATTCCTTCGCCAAAAAATGGGATATCGCGTTACTTTTTGATAATGGAACAGAAAAAAACAAGAATTGGCTCGGAGCTGCTTTTCTATTGCGTTATCTCCCGGATAAAAAATGGGCTTTCGCTTCAAGACTGGAATACTACAAAGACAAAAAGGGTGTTATTGTTTCTGTGAATCAACCAGGTGGATTTAAAACAAGCGGGTTCTCCCTCAATATTGATCATAACCCCCTCCAGAATATCACATTCCGTGCTGAAGCGAGGTGCCTGCATGCAACCAATGATATTTTTACAAAAAACGGGCTGCCTTCAAAAAATAATTTTTCCATATTGGTGAGTGTGGCTATAGGTTTTTAATAATTATCTCGTAATAATCCGCATCCCACCACTGTTTCCCGCATTGTTCAATCCTGTCTTGCTCAGACTGTACGTAAAGCTGAGCAGGAAGAACTGGCGCAGCGTAAGTACTCTTGTGTCCTCGATATAATTATTGTTTGTATTCCGGCTGATCCCGATATTCCGGTCCAGCAGGTCCCTGGCTGCAAATTTCAGTTCGCCGCGATTGTACTTCAGCATTTGTTTACTGATGCTGGCATTCCACAACGGCACTTTTGTATTAAATCCTGCTGCTCGTTGGCTGTTGACTGTATAAGTGAATTCGGAAGAAAAGAAAAACCGCCTGGGCATTTCCCAATCCAATGAAAGATTGTATTCCTGGGAGAGATAATCATTGTCCGGGGCACCCGGTAATGAATAATGGGTTTTATTATAACTAAACCCCGCACTAGTGGCGATACTCAGCTTCGCGTTTGGGTTCATATCCAGTCGAAGTTCAGGACCCGCACTCAATGTCCTGATCGTATTGGTTACAATAGCACCTGTGGTTGTATTGATCAGTTGTTTGTTACGGCGGTAGCCAGCACCACTGCTCAGTTCAATATTCCCCTTTAAAAACCGGACGGGCATACTGTAGCTGATATTACTGTTCACATTATACACTCCGTTCACATTAACCGGTTTTGTTTTTCTTACTCCTGTCTGTAAATCGACTGAGTCATAATTAACGATCTTATTCTGCGTGGACTGCATCGTCATGAACAGAAAGAAATTCTTGTTCTTGTACGGGCTTACAAAACTCATATTCGCCTGTACATTGTGATTGTATTCCTGTTTCAGGTCGGGATTTCCTTCCCGGATGTTCAATGAATTGCTGTTATCGGGTACCGGCTGCAGTTGCGACATACTGGGCTGGTTTGTTGCCGTATTATAAGTCAGCGAAAAATTTTTAAACCGGGAGAAATTATACTGGAACCTGGCCGTCGGCAGGATATTCCGGAAAGTTTTACCGATCAGCGAATCTTTACTGCCGCTAATGATCTTTCCTTCCAGTTCCGCCTGCTGCCAGTTCATTCCAAAAGAATAATTGTATTTTTTCTTTTGAGTACGTACCCGGATACCGGCACGGGTATAGCCATAGATATTCTCAAAATCATTGGTCAGTACATTGTTAAGCTGGTCATACTTTCCATTCGACTTATTGTAATCATGGGTTGTCTTTTGTGAAGTGCTTTTTGTATTACTCCTGCTCATACTGAACTCCAGCAATGATCTCTTCCACAAAGGTTCAGTATAAACTGCCCTCGCATTATATCCGCGCAAGTCGCTGCTGTTCTCATTTTTTTGATCCAGCGTATCTTTTTTCAGCAGGGAACCACCAGGATTATAAAAGCTGTTTACAGAAGAAAGACTTCCATCCCCCACACTCTCATTCAGCGTTGTTTGCAGCGAGAGGGAAAATGTTCTTCCCCTCCGGGTGAATTTCTTTCTCCAGGTGATCTCGTTCCGGAAATTATATCCTGTACTGGTAGAAACAGCATTACTGAATCCCTCGTTGGTCAGTAGATTGTTCCCCGAAAGTGTCTGGTAATCTGTTTGGGACCGGTTATTTGTTTGCTGGTGACTGAAAGATGGTGTAATCCTGATGGAATTCATTGTATCAAGCTGGTATAGCCCGTTCAGGTTGAGCCGGTGATTATTGCTCAGGTTATCCGAAAAAGCATTCTGGTTATAGAAATAAGGCGCAGGTAAAAAATACTGGCGGCTGATATGGCTTTCCTGGTTGGGATTATAACGGTTGTAAAAATAATTGCTCTGGAAATCGAGTTTGCTGCCGATGATATTATTGTAGTTCAACCCGGCACCCCAAGAGGTATTGATACCATTGTTTCGGTTGCCGCCATTGATACCCATGGCTGCTGCGTCTTCGCCTGACACATTGATATTGATATCACCGCCACCACCGCGCTGCATTCTTGCCAGCTCACCGGTAAAGTTGAGAATATCCATAAAGGAGAACCCCTCCGCATTGGTATTATTGCCCATGCCTATCGCCGAAAGCTGGCGGGCTCCTTTGAATGAATTGACATTGGCCTTACCTTCAAACCGCTCCTTGTTACCAGCACCCACATTCACTTTACCAAAAACTCCTTTCTTTTTATCTTTTTTAAGTTTGAGGTTAATGGTCTTCTCATAGTTACCATCCTCGAAACCGGTCAGCTGCGCCTGGTCACTTTGCTTATCGTACACCTGCACCTTGTCTACCGCGTCGGCAGGAAGATTCTTGGTGGCGATCTTGGGATCGTTCCCAAAAAACTCTTTACCATCCACCAGCACCCGGGTCACTTTTTCTCCCTGGGCTTTGATCGTGCCGTCTTTTTCCACTTTCACACCCGGCAATTTTTTTAATAACTGCTCTACGTTTGCATTCGGTTGTACTTTAAACGAGCCGGCATTGTATTGAATGGTATCATTGATCAGGGTAACAGGTGGCGCTTCACTGGCGAGTAGTACTTCTTCAAGTACTTTGGTCTTATCATTCATCACTACGTTTCCCAGTTCTGCATTTTTCGTTGCATCAGATACCCTAAAGAACTTATTGCTGTTGTAATAATTGACATGGCTGATCATCAGGCGGTACTCGCCGTTGGCCAGACCTTTTAATTCAAAAATGCCATCATTGCCCGTCATCGTAAAACTGACAAGAGAAGAATCCTTTTTTTCAAGTACGCTGATCGTGGCCCCGGCAACAGGTTGCTTGCTGATCGTATCAAAAGCGATTCCCTTGACCGTGCCGTTTTTTTGGGCAGCTAATGCAGTGGTAAAACAAGTGATCAATAAAAGCAAGCAGATCTTTCTCATAGCTATTTCATTTCGGCTACGAAAGTATTCTGAGTCCGCTTCAATATGGGTTAAAAGCCCTTGGTTTAAGGTTAATGAAGGTTAAAATCAGCCGGGAGCCCGAAGCCCCGAGCCCTGAGTCAATACAGCAAGCCTGTATCAATATTTTTCCTTTCGGTATTTGCTTTCTGCGTCTGGCTAAAGGCTATTGGCTTTCGGGCTATTCCTCAACAGTTTTTCCCTTTTCATTGTCTTCCCGTTCCCTGTCATACACCAGGATCTCCAGTTTCCATTCCATGGGTTCGGAAAACCGCAGCGAGAGTTCGATCTTCAGTTTTTGCACGGCTTCGTTAGCTGGTTCTATATCAAAGATCACGGTGATGAATTTTTTTGTTTCAACCGGGGTTTCATATTTTCCTTTCAGGTGAAAATTCTTACCACCAGCATTGGCGGACAGGTTATTTAGCTGGCTATACAAGGATTTGAATTTCTGTTTTGCTTTTTCAAAATTTTCGGTAGTGAGCATGGTTGCCCGCCAGCTGCACACTTCTTTTTTGGCGCTGTAACGGGTGATCAGTACCTCTTCGGCTCCATTCACTTTGAAATTACACTGGTAGTCGGTGGATTGCGGGTTCTCCGAGACAATTTCACCCATCAGGTTGACAAAACGATTGGGATAATCTTCTATCACTTTCTTTACATCATTCGCCACCCCGTTCATCACGGGCAGCTTAAGTTGAGCCTGCAAGCTGGTACACAGCAGGCAAAAAATAGTAATAATAGCAAGTGGTTTTACGGATTTTCTCATCAATGCTGGATTTTATGGGTTAATAACAGGGCCCAATATTATTAAATTTTAGATTTAATACATACTTTTAAAGGAGTAGTATTCGTTAAACCTTAATAAAATATCCCGATTATGAAAAACAGGAACCTCGTTCACTCACACCAGCAAGCAAAGATCTACCGTCATTATTACAGGAGTTCGATCAATCCTTTGCGGTTGTTGAAATCTGTATTAGCCGTATTGATTTCCGGCAGCCCGGCGGCAGCCAGCACGCATTACAGGAGAACAAGATAGTCTCTCACTAACTCTCATATAATAAATAAGGGCTTTCGTTGCTGAAAGCCCTTTTCTTATACCAGTGCTCAGTTATTAACTAGTACATGCGCACATCCCGCATATTTCTTTCCATTATACGGGGCATACCGGGTTGCTGAGAATTATTGTTGCCCCCCATCCGGTTCAGGTTAAACAGGAAACTCACCATAAAATATCTTTTCAACACGATACTCCGTGTATCTTCCACATAGTTAAGGTTCGTTGTCCTGGTAACACTTTGGTTCTGGTTCAGGATATCGTTGACTGAGAACTTCAGTTCCCCGTTCTTCTTTTTAAATAATTGTTTGCTGAAGCTCGCATTCCAGAGGGGGATACTCTGGTTAAATCCTTCTCCCAGGCCACTATTAATGATATAATTAAAATTAGTGGAGAGGATATAGTTTTTGGGGAACGTATAGCTTACATCGCCGGAATAGGTCTGTGTAAAGTAGTCTACGTCTGGCTGGTTAGGATTAGAATATGAAGTGTTGTTATAAGAAACATTGGCCTTTACCCCGAAATCGATCTTTTCCTTATTGATATTCACCCCTGCCCCCTGGTTGACCGAAAACGTTTTGGAGACATACCTGACATGCTGGAGCAAACTTACATCCCTTGAAAGACCCAGGCTGTTCGTAATATTTACACTGGATCCTTTCAGTTTCGGATTCTTGAACGGTAATCCCAGCGTCACAAAAGACCGGGCGTTGTAATACCCGTTCTGGTTAGCATACTCAGTGGTCTGCACCCGGCCGCGTGTAGATATATCGTTTACAATTTTATTTTGTGTGGTGGTAAAGCTAAGGTTAGCGGCGATGAATTTGAACGTAAGGATATTGAAAGTATTGAACCCGATATTGAAATTATGATTGAACTCCTGTTTAAGGTTGGGGTTACCGACCTTCTGGTTCAGCGTATCCGTAAGGTCAGGTACATTCTGCAACTGCGAGATACTCGGCTGGTTGGTCCTGCCGTTATAGCTGATCCGCAGATTCTTGCTGCGTGACGGTGTATAATTGAAATTGGCTGTCGGGAAGAAATTGGTATAGGAATTTGAATTGGTAGAATCCTTACCCGTAAGCGCCTGGTAACTCTGGCTTTCCAAAACAGCCTGCTGAACACCTATACCAAACTGGTAATTGTATTTTTTATTCTGCACCCGGAAATTAGCCCCTACCCGGTGTGCGGTAAACGTATTTTTGAAATCATTCGTCAGTTTCAGGTTTGGATCATCATACTTACCCGTACCCGCGTTGAAATTATCCACTTCCCTGTCGGATGTGCTGCGGTTATTGGTATAGGCATAGTTCAGTTCGAGTAATTTATTCAACCCAAAAGGTTCTGTATACGAAGTGCTGATCACATTATTATTCGTGGTCGTTTTTTGCCTGCTCTCCTGGTTTTGTACTATGCTGGTAAAAAGTGTTCCCCCGGGGTTAAAAAAATCATTATCGGAGAAAGTCAGCCCGTTACTGGTGCTCCGGCCTATCGTGTTGTTCAAGCCCAGGGTAACGGTTCTGCCGGTTTTTCCAAATTTGTGGCGGAATAAAAAGTTGTTCCCGAGATTAAATCCATTCCGTTCATTCGTGTTTTTATTTCTTGACGCAATGGCAAGGTAGTCTGCACCCGGAAGTTTTGTTCTGCTGGAAGAAGTATCATCGCTGAAATTCTCTGAATGCTGGAGCGTAAGGGAAGGCGTATATAATATAGAGTTGGCAGAATCAATCTGGTATTCAAACCGGAGGTTAAACCGGTGGTTTTGATTTTGATTATTAGAAGCATACTCGCTGTTACGGGTAACGATCGAATCCCCTTCTTTATAAGTTGTTTGCCGCAATACAGACTGTTCCTGGCGTGTGTTCGAATTAGATAAGAAATAGCTTCCCGTCACTTTTATCTTGCTTCCCAACTGGTCTGTATAATTGATACCTACCGATGTTGATTTAATAAGTCCTGTGCTGCCGCCTCCGCTGCTACCACCAAAACCGCCGCGGCCACCTGACATTTGCATCCCACCTCCGCCAAAATTGCCGCCGCCGCCACCACTATTGCCAAAGCCACTGAAACCACCCATTGAACTGATAATATCCGAGAAAGAGAATCCTTGCTTATTAATATTATTTGTATTGAAAAGCAGCGACACTCTCTTATTTCCATTGAAGCGGTTCACACTCAGGTTGCCTTCATAACGCCCGTCATTTCCTACACCCAGCAAGGCTCTCCCGAAATATCCTTTGTTACGATCTTTTTTCAATTTGATATTGATGGTCTTGCTCCGGCTGCCATCATCGATCTTGGTAAACTTGGCCTGGTCGCTCATATCATCAAACACCTGTACGCTTTCGATCATATCGGCGGTCAGGTTCTTGGTCGCCAGTTTGGGATCATTGCCAAAAAACTCCTTGCCATCCACCAATACTTTCTGTACCGTTTCCCCCTGCGATTTTATATTTCCTTCCTTGTCTACCTCCACACCGGGAAGTTTTTTCAACAGGTCTTCGGCTGTTGCATTGGGCAATGTTTTAAACCCGCTTGCATTGAACTGTACGGTATCATTCTTTATCTGTATGGGAGATTCGCTGGTAACGGTAACTCCTTCCAGCGTCTTATAATCTTTTTGAACGGCAAAATTGCCAAGATCGATCGATTTGGTGGTTGAGGTGATGGAGATGTTCTTTTTTGTTTCCATATAACCCTTACTGGAAACAATAATGTGATAATCACCTTCGGCGAGACCTTTTACTTCAAAAGCACCCTGTTTGTTCGAGAGAGTAAATGTCGCCAGGGAGGAATCTTTGGCATTCAGGACCGAAATGGTCGCATCCGCGATCGGCTGCTTAGCGGCAGTATCTACCAGCTTTCCTTTGATGGATCCATCCGCCTTCTGGGCCTGGGCGGTTGTAAATAAGGATAAAAGGAGAATAACAAGGGTAAATAACTGCTTCATAACTTGTTGACTATGTGTACGAAAATAGACGTAATTGTGCCATTTAACCTTCGCAAACCGGTTAAGTTTTTCGGCCAAATAGAATAAATCGCCTAGCAGGAACGGAGAATCAGCTGAAAAGATACTCCACATCCTCCCTGCTCAGGGTCTTTACAAAAGTGGCATCGTCGGAGATAATATCTTTTGCAAGGGCTCTTTTCTTTTCCTGCAGTTGGAGAATCTTATCCTCGATCGTATCCTTACAGATCATCCGGTAAGCAAAGATATTTTTAGTCTGCCCGATCCGGTGTGTCCGGTCAATCGCCTGTTGCTCAACCGCGGGGTTCCACCAGGGGTCAACGATATATACATAATCCGCCGCGGTAAGATTCAATCCCACACCCCCGGCCTTCAGGGAAATGAGAAATACCCGCACTTCATCATTGTTCTGGAAACTCTGAATTGCTTTTTCCCTGTCGGGTGCAGAAGTGCTGCCGTCAAAATATTCATACTTCACTCCCAACTCCTCAAGTTTTGCTTTTATCAGGGCCAACATACCAAGGAACTGGGAAAAGATCAGCGCCTTATGATCGCCGATATTCTCGGTGATCTCCCTGGCCAGTTCATCCAGTTTGATGGAGTGATTCTCAAATTTTTCCTGTTCATTCAATATCGCGGGTGAATCACAGATCTGCCGCAGTTTCATCAACCCCTGTAAAATGGTGAGCTGTGATTTCTGTATACCTTGTGTTTCGATAGTGCCCATGATCTGGTTGCGGAAATCATTGCGGTAAGCATCATAGATATTCCGCTGCTCATCTTCCATTTCACAAAACAGGATCATTTCCTGTTTTTCCGGGAGATCCTTGGCCACCTGCTCCTTGGTGCGACGTAGAATAAAGGGATACAATATTTTCTTGAGGTGTTCTTTCCGGTCCTGTTCCCCGAACTTATCGATCGGTATCGCGAATTCCTGCCGGAAGAATTCCATCGTGCCAAGCATCCCCGGATTGAGGAAGTTCATCTGTGCAAAAATATCGAAGGTATTGTTCTGCAGCGGTGTACCGCTCATGCAAAGACGGTTCTTTGCATTTAACAGGCAGGCAGCTTTTGTCACTTTGCTGGAGGGGTTCTTGATCGCCTGTGATTCATCCAGCAACACATAATCGAATTCCACACTCATCAGTAATTTAATATCGCTTCGCAGTGTTCCGTATGTCGTGATCGTGATATCGTGATCCATCAGCTCTTCCCGGATCCTCGTTCTTGTACCACCGTGGTGTATCCGGTAGGTTAATTTCGGCGTGAATTTTTTGATCTCGTTTTCCCAGTTATAAATAAGCGTAGTAGGGCATACCACCAGCGCTTTTAATTTGCCGTTGTCCTTTTTATAATACTCCATGAAAGAGAGGGCCTGGACCGTTTTACCAAGACCCATATCGTCCGCCAATATACCTCCCCACCTGATATCTTTCAGGTAATTGAGCCATTGGTAACCCGCCACCTGGTAAGGCCGGAGGATCATCTTCAGGTTATAGGAAGGTTCAATCTCTTTAATCTGGTTGAACTGTTTCAGGTTCTCGTATTTCTCTTCCAGTTTCACCACCAATTCTTCTTCATCTCTTGTTTCATAGAGTTCATCCACCACGCTTAAATGATAGCGGGATAGTTTGAGTGAATCGGTCTTACCTTCTCCTACACGGAAAAGCAGGGAATATTTTTTCAACCATTCCTCGGGCAAAATGCCCAGGGTTCCATCATTCAGCTGCACGAACTGCTGTTTATTGGCCAGCGCTCTTTTCACTTCAGCTACGGTTACTTTCTGGTCGCCAAAAACAATATCGACTTTTGCGTCAAACCAGTCGGTATTGCTGCTGATAAAGATCTTTGTCTGGGGTTTGGCCGTATTAAATCGGAAATTTTTCAATGCCTCGAAACCAAAAACAGGCGTCTTCATCTCTTTCATGGCGTCCACGAACAGGAAAAACCAATTGTTTTTCAATACATCTGTTCCTTTCAGCGCCAGTGTGCCGGAATCCTCGTTAAATACAAAGCTCGAATGAAGGTTTTGAAGCTTCTGCACAAACTCGTTCTCTTTTTCCCGGTTGCGGTGGATCACCAGCACCTTATCCCCCTGCGGAACGATCACCTCATCCCTGTCACGGGTTTTTGTTTCATAGCCTTTGTAAGAAAAAGAAGGTTGGAAAACCAGGTAGTCTCCTTTTTCAAGCAGGAATAGTTTCACCTCGGGGTTGCCGTCCTTTATTTCCTGGACCAGTGATTTCTCAAAATCGATCTGGTGTTCTTTAGCCAGCGGCATGATAAAGCTGTTCAGTGTTTTTTCCCATTCATCTGCGGGAACACTGATCTTGCCGGTAGGTAAGAATTTTTCGACCAGGTGGATGACTTCATTGCTTTTCCATAGATGCGCCTGGTTATTGTATAAAAAGAAAAGCGGGCTGGCTGCTTCGTTATCGCCCAGGTCAAATTCAAGGGGGCCAGTTTTTACCTTGCAAAGCACCGTGTATTGAGAATTCTTTTTTACAAAGAAATGGGGCCTGGCCTCTTCTGCCAGCAACTGGAGTGGCTCGAGATTGGCAGTTTTGAATGCCTTTTTTTCCGGTAACAGGAATACAAAGGGATTCCCGGCCGACTCGGTGAATATTTTTTTCAGCTTGGGGAGAAGGTATTCTGCCATCAGCTCTTTAGTTTCATCGGGCAGGTCATCTTCTTCCTGGTGAATGATATTTTCCCAGATACCCGAGAAAGGTGAGTTACGGCTGATATATTTATTGATCTCAGACTCCTGTAATTTTCTCAGCAGGGTCAGGAGTTCTCTATCCGGTTCAGAAAGATTTTCAGTGCCAACATAGCGGCTGATATCCAGTTTTTCCGCTTTGCCTGCAAAAGCATCGTTACTCTCATTGGATTCACCGATCACCACATCCACGGTGAACCGCGGGTAATTCTTTTTATTGAAATTGAAAACGATACCCAGTCGCTGGGAAGGAATCACTTCGGTGTCTTCCATTACTTCCGGCGTTCTTTCCGTTTCCTTTTCTTTCTGCGGGAGGAGAACTGGTCTTGGAGGCGCCGCTACGGACGCAACTCTTTTAATATTGGCATCCAGTACACGCAAAAAAGGTTTTCCATCTTTATAAGCAAACTCGAAACGACCTTTCAGCTCATCCTTGAGTGAATAACCGTAGGCTTCCAGCAATTTATTCTTTTCCTTATCCCAGTTGCGGATACTTTCAAAATAATTCGCCCCGTAAATATTCAGCAATTGCAAGAGGACGATCAGTTTAGGTAAACAAAGCGGGTGATCAGGGTCTTCATAATCACAGCTGGTATCAAAATTCTTTTCCTCATTCTTCCGGATGATCACTTTGTACTCGGTCCCTTCCAGCTTTACCGTTGCTTTCACGGTTTCATTTTCCGCGTATTCAATGCTGGCCTTATTCGTCCGTAAAAAAGTTTCGGCATCTGCCAGTGCCTCCGGGGAAGAAAGCAGGCGCAATGTTTTCAGGTCAATGGCTTTCATTTTGGCAACCGTATGGCGCTGGTCGTATTTCACGTGTTCGGCCTGGAGGTGGCCCCGGTCGATCATTTCCTGCAACTGGAACAGGGCTGCTGCTTCATGCCGGCAGATATCACCCAGGTTGTACGGGCAGGCACAGCGTAAGGAAGTGGATTTGGGATCCTTGAATTTCTGGATGTATACTTTGTAGTAAGTGGCGTAAGTGTCATCTTTTACCCGGAATACGGCAGAACCAAAAAGATCATCGTATTCCACGAGTTCAACAAAACCGATCGCATGAATTTTTTTTCCTCTGCGGATCACTTCGTCCGTTCCATGGGTATAAACATACTTGATAAGGTGCGGTAATGCCATAGTAAGAATTCCAATTTCTTATCCCCGGTTCCAACAGTGGAAAAAGGGCAATCGGCAAAAATAAAAGAATGTAAACCGCATTTCCTCGTAAAATGAGGCAAATAAAAAATAATTTTTATCGGTCAGAGGTACAGGAAAAATGAAGTATCTTAGTAGGTTTTTTATTTCGCAACCAGCTTCCCGTCGTGGTATACCGGCAATACATTAGCCACATCATTGGTAAGACAATACCGGATATCTTTTATCAATCCAAAACGTTCAACCAGGCGATGATAATGGGTGAGTTTCGGGGCGAACTCCAGCAGGTTGTTCTTATTCTTTGCATACATGGCTTCTGCCATCAGGGAGCTGTCGCAATGGATGGTAAATTCTTTTGAAAGCCGGTGAATGATCGCGCCGGCAAACAAAGTGTCTTCCAGGTTGAAACGGTCTTTCCATCCCGCGCAACCGAGTACAACATTTTTTTTCTCAGCAACAAGGAAATCACAAACAGCTGAAAGATTGGGGAAAGATCCTGAAACAATTGTATCCGCATTTTTTTCCAGCGCCATCTGCAATAAGCGGGTGCCGTTGGTTGTGGTAAGCACCAATGTTTTGTTCTCGATAAAATCGCGTCCGTATTCCAGTGGGGAATTCCCGTGTTGTAAGCCCTCGGCGATCTGCCCATCCCGCTCACCTGCTGCGATCCCACCAATATTCTTGCTGATCTCGATCGCTTTCTGGACCGAGTCCACGGGGATAACACATTTAGCACCATTATACAATGCTGATGCTATGGTGGAAGTAGCGCGGAATACATCAATGATGACCACTACGCTGCTGCTAAGATCGTACAAATGCAAAAGGGCAGAGGAAAGAGAAGTGTGTAGGGTGGGCTTGCTGCTCATAATCTGTGCTAATTAAAAAATTCCTGCTATTTGATCAGCAGTCTCTTCCATTTTTCGCTCTCCGCCATTTCCTTGATCACTTTATTCCGTTGTTCGAGCAGTCTTTTCATATAACGGATAAAATAAAGATTATTGAACCAGTGACCGAGCATGCCATAAGGAGATTCAAAATGGAAAAGGTCGATCAGGATCGTGCCATTCTCGCAGGACTTAAAATGACGTTCGTGTTTCATCATTTTAAAATCTCCCTGCAGCTGTTCATTGGTGATCATTACCGGTTTTTTCATTTCCGAGATCTTGATACGGAGCAGTCGGTTCTTGAAAAAATGCCGGGCCTTCCAGGTAACTGTCTCATCCTTTTCGATCAGTCCAAATCTTGTTCCGGCCACGGCGTCTTCTTTATGGTTAGCCATGGATTGCTTGTGCAGGCCGATATGCCGGCTGAGGTCAAAGACCACATCAGCCGGAGCTGCAATGAATGTAGTAAGATGAATCGTAGGCATTTAACTGAAAATTAAAAATAAGAAATGATAAACACAAACCCGATAGCCATCGGGTCCGAAAGTATTGTGCCAGCTTTCTTATTTCTCATTTTAAAATACTGATTTTTTATTTTTTAAGAGAAAGGTATTTTGACAACCTTCGCCTGCAGCAATTTATCCCTCACTTTAATGTAAATATCCGTATCCAAGGCTGCAAATACTGTCCGTACATACCCCATCCCGATCGCTTTTCCCAGGCTGGGTGACTGTGTCCCGGAACTGACATGCCCGATTGTAACGCCATCAAAATCCTTTATTTCATAACCGTGGCGGGGTATCCCTTTTTCGATCATTTCAAAACCGACTAATTTCCTTTCTACCCCGTTGGCTTTTTGTTCGGCAAATATCTCCTTCGAACTAAAGTCCTTGGTAAATTTTGTGATCCATCCCAGGCCCGCTTCGAGTGGCGATGTGTTGTCATCAATATCATTCCCATATAAACAATAACCCATTTCCAGTCGCAGCGTATCACGGGCGCCCAGGCCAACCGGCTTTAATCCCTGCGGACCACCGGCCGTGAATATCGCGTCCCATATTTCATCAGCAGCGCCGTCCTTATCTTCAAAATAGATCTCTACACCCCCGGCCCCGGTATAACCGGTTGCGCTTATTAATACATTGTCCACGCCTGCAAATTTTCCTTTTACATAAGTATAATATTTCAGGTTGAGGATATCCATATCGGTCAGCGGCTGTAATATTTTAGTGGCATTGGGGCCCTGTATCGCCAACAAACAGGTTTTATCGGATACATTGTGCATCTCTACTTTCCCGGTATTATGTTTCTGGATCCAGTTCCAGTCTTTATCGATATTGGAAGCATTCACCACCAGCATATACACCTTGTTCTCTTCGATACAATACACCAGCAGATCGTCTACAATTCCTCCGGCATCATTGGGCAGGCAGCTGTATTGTGCCTGGCCGGCTTTTAATTTTGAAGCATCATTACTGGTCACCCGTTGGATAAGATCAAGTGCCTTTTCTCCCTTCAGGAAAAATTCTCCCATATGGCTTACATCGAATACGCCGGCATTTTTTCTTACGGCAGCATGCTCATCGTTGATGCCCGTATAAGAAATGGGCATATTATACCCGGCGAATTCCGCCATTTTCGCCCCGAGAGCAATATGTTTCTGTGTAAAAGGAGTGTTTTTCATACCGGCAAAATTGTCCGCAAATGTAGAGTAAAATCATTTCACAAGTCTTCCCATGCGTAAATGCAGGGGAAAGATGGTCTTCATGGACGCCGCTGTCCAATAAGGTTTTATTCTTTTCATAAGATCCGTTACCGGGTTATACTGGTTGGCGCTGGTGAATTTTTGCAGGGCCGACCAGGTATTCAGGTAGCCTTCCAGTTCTTCCAGTGTCCAGTGATACCGGATATGAAAAGCAGGGCTGTCTATTTCTTCAAATGGAAAGGGAATACTCCGATAATGATCATCCACATATTTTCTTTCCGGATCCCAGTATTTTTCCAGCGTGGTAAAATGATGTTCATCGATCAGTTTGTCAATAGCAGGAGAGATCCGCAACAATCCATACATCCAGGTCGCGATCCATCCCCCGGGTTTGACGACTCTTTGCACTTCCGTATAAAATTCATCAAACCGGAACCAGTGGAGGGCTTGTGATACGGTAACCAGATCGAATTCAGCGGAGGGGAAATTGGTTTGCTCAGCCGGCTGAACGGAATAGCTGATATTATCAGCCTGCACTGCCTGGTCGAGTTGCTTTCGGCTGATATCTGTTGCAAAGACCTTGTTGAAATACTTTGCCAGTTCTTTCGCTGTTTGCCCGTTGCCGGTGGCGCAATCCCAGGCTGAATTCCTTTCGCTGAATTGTTGCAGGATAAAATCGAAAAGTTCCTCGGGGTAAGCCGGGCGGTATTTCGAATAGCCTTCCGCCTGGTTGGAAAAATTGTCCTTCACTGTTTAAAGATAAAAAAGAAAAGCCCCGCGTTTAACAGCGGGAGCTTTCCTTTCCGTCTTAGCACGGAGCCAACTTCAACCTCGTTTATATCAAAACCATTGTACCAGTGAAGGGACCGGTGAAGGTCCACCTGCGAATGTTTCCTCTTTAGGAGAGTGGATTTTGTTTTTTTCCATTGGCAATACGCTTGATTGCGATGCTTTCTTTTTTTCTTCAAGGTCACGGATCTTCCTGTCACTTTCTTCTTTTTTACGCTTTTCTTCCTCTATCTGCTGCTGGATATCATCTTCGCGTTGCTTTTTTTGCATACTGTCAGTAGCAGGGTACCTGTAATCATTATCAGGTCTTGTCTTTGCCGCTGTTCCGTCAGGATGTTTTAAATCTCCATCCGCGCCCATGGTATAATCCATATTGGTCTTGTACCCAAATGATTCATCATCCACATCCCAGTTTATATCATCTCTCCGGTTCCAGCGACGACGTTCATTGACACTGATATTGAATGAATGCAATCTATTGATCGTTTCATCAAAGCGGATCTTTTTGCCGGCAGGAACGCTGATCACCACCAGCACTTTCTGTCCCCTGAACTTGGTTTCCTTATCAATGGCGATGTGGCTTCCAAGATTCAACACACTATCCGCATAGGATGTATTGAAACGGATTTTTTGCGCTTTAGATTCCGCATCAGCAGGAGTTCTGCCGCGACTGTATTTTTTTATCTCGACATGGTAATTACTGTCGGAGCTTAATAAGACATCTTCGATCTGGATATTGGCATAGCGGAGAGTATCTTTTGTAATGTCAAGTCCTTTGCCATCGATATCCACCCAGGGAATTGAACCGCTGTATTCCACTTCCGGTTCATTCACTCTTACGATCATCTTACCGTTTACAGGCTGGGTGATATTCAGTTCCGTGGCAGGTCTTTTATAATTGCTCATCCTGAAATCATTGACCATGCTGGCAACAAACAGTGTAACACAGACCCATCCCAGGGCCCACAGTCCGCCGAATGTCCATCCCAGGTAATTGGTTTGGGAACGGACTTTCATGATCCGGCGCAGCAACCATACGATAAACCCGATCAGCGGTACGCCAAGGAATAAGATCAATGTACCCCATCCATAAAGATTCTGCCATACCCCATCAACGATAAAATTCTTTAAAGGCCATACGCTTACCCCGCCGATCAGGATACCGATCAGTCCAACGAAAAGCGCAAAAGCGATAGTACCGGCGATGAATAAAAAGAAAGCTTTAAAAAGTACGCCAATGATATGACCTATTCCACGTCCGCCTCTTCGTGCAGCTTCACGGGCTTCGCTTGCGAAATTTTTTCCTTTTGTTCCAGCAAACTCTTTTGCTTTATTGCTGAGATTTTGTGCGGAATCTTTCACTTCCTCGGACCAGCCCTTCATTCTTTCCTTCATGCTGTCAACTCCTTCGCGTACATTCTGGCGGATCCTGTTCACATCAACTTTTTCACCACGCATCTCCATTTTCTGGTATTCGCTCCCCGCTTCAGGTAATACGATCCAGAGAACGATATAAGCCAGGATAAAAGTTCCTGTCAAAGAGCCGAACACGATATTGGGAACAAATGAACCTTCGTGGAAAAATGGCCAGCTCAATATGCCGAATATGACATTCAGTAATAACGGAGCGGCAAATATCAAACGGATAGTAGAACCGCTTTTGCCGAAATAAGCAGCGAGTCCGCCAGCCACACCACTGATGACTTTATCATCAGGATTGCGGTATAATCGTTTCCCGGTGAAATTTTCAAGATCACGCGGTGGCAGCACGATCCAGAGGATGATATAAGCCAGGAAGCCTAATCCGAAACCCCCAAAACTGACGATAGCGAATAAAATACGAACGATGGCAGGGTCAATACCCAGGTATACGGCGATTCCACTACAAACACCCCCGATCATTTTATCACTACTGTCGCGGTAGAGTCTTTTTTTCTCCCGGGTATATTCATAAGCCGCTCCAGTCCTTTGTTGGGTGGAAGCTGAAGAGGCAGTACTGCCCGCATTTTCTCTTTCCTCCGCTTCAAAGTCCTGCACGGTACCCATGGAGGCAATAATCTCCTGTACATCTTCATCTGTTACCGCACTGGCGCCTTTGCGGATCTTCTCGTGCAACAATTCCGCGATACGGCTTTCAATATCATTGATGATCTCTTCACGGCTTTCCTCGTTGGCAAAGTATCGGCGCAAACTTTCGATATAAGCCTGCAACTTTTCATAAGCGGAATCTTCAATCGGTATTACCCGGCCGCTTAAGTTTATGTTGATGATCTTTTTCATACTCTCTTTATTATTGGTTGAAGTAGGTTGATTTAATTGTTGAGTGGCTCATCCGATCGTTTGCTGGTCAGGGCGTTTACACCGTTTGACAATTCGTTCCATGTTTGTTCGAGCTCTTTATAGAAATCATTGCCTTTGTCGGTTAGTAAAAAATATTTGCGGGGTGGCCCGGAGTTACTTTCTACCCAACGATAGGTTAGCATCTCAGCATTTTTCAGCCGGGTGAGTAAGGGATATAAGGTACCTTCAAATATCTGCAGGTTGGCGGCACGCATCTCTTCCACGATATCGCTGGGGTAGGCTTCACCCCGGCGAATGATGGAAAGAATGCAGAATTCCAATATCCCCTTCCGCATCTGGCTCTGTGTATTTTCGATATTCATTTTTACTTGGGCGAGTGGGGTTTGGCGAGAGGCTAGTAGGGGTTGATCTGTATTTTCCCTTTTACTTTTAGCTATTTCCACTTGCTGAAACAAAGATAAGGTGATATTTGGTACTATGCAACACAAAGTACCATATTTTTTAGGGTATCGAAGCGTTGAAAAGTATTTTTCTCATTCAATCCACTTATTTTCAATAGATTATGTAATTTTTCGAAAACCATATCTCAGCTTGATTGTTTTACCAGTGGCTGGAAATAAGGATAAAATGCAAAATCCCGGGGTTTTGCCGATTTTTAAGGATCGCATGAAGTCCCGCTGGTATATCTATATAATAGTATCTGTATTGTTGGCTTCCTGCTCTAACAAGTATGAGGCTCTCCGAAGCAATTACTCATTTAAAAGCGCAGATGGAAGACCCGATTACGCTTCGCTTGATTATTGGGCGGCACATCCCTGGAAATGGGATCCTTCAGATAGCATACCCGCACCCTTGCGGAATGAACCAAGAGATTCAGTCGTTGATGTTTTCTTTTTACATCCTACCACGTACACCAGCAAACGAAGAATGAAAGGCCGCAATGCCGCGATCGACGATGATCGCACCAATGCTAAAACGGATTATTCCACTATTCTTTACCAGGCAAGTGTTTTTAACCAGCAGGGAAGATTATTTGCACCCCGCTACCGGCAGGCACATATCACTACTTTCTTTATGAATGATAAGGAAAAAGCAACGATGGCTTTTTCGCTGGCTTATGAAGACCTGAGAAATGCTTTTCAATACTACCTGGAGCACTGGAATGGTGGAAGACCGATCATCATCGCGTCACATAGCCAGGGAAGCCTGATGGCAGAAAAACTGTTGAAAGAATTTTTCGAAGACAAACCCTTAAAAAATAAACTGGTCGTGGCCTATATCATTGGCTGGCCGGTACCGAAAGAATATTTCTCTTCCCTGAAAATGTGCGAAGACTCTCTTCAAACCGGTTGTATCTGCAGTTGGCGTACTTTCCGGAATGGATTTGTTCCTTATTATTTAAAAAAGGAGAATGGGAATTCTTATGTCACGAACCCACTCAACTGGACAACAGGCTCCGACTATGCTTCCAGGAATATGAATAAAGGAAGTGTGCTGGTGAAATTCAATAAGGTCTATAGTAATGCTGCTGATGCCAAAATAAGCAATGGATTATTGTATACCCGTAAACCCAAATTCCCGGGAAGTTTTTTTTATTTTACCCGGAATTATCATGTCGGCGATATCAACTTATTCTATTTCAATATCAGGACAAATGTGCAGCAGCGGATCAATATGTTCTGGAAGAAATGAATCTAATTGAAAAGGCTTTAAAACAGATATATTATTTACATGGAAATGGCTGGATTTCTCGATAATTGCAAACGATTTTTATCCCGTCGGCAGACCGGCATCATCTTCCTGTTGGTGGCTATTCTTGTTAAGGTTATAACACAATTCGCTTTTTTCAGGCTGGTTGGCGATAAAGCCTGGCAATTACTTGCAGCAAAAAATTTTTTATCCGGACATGGGATCGCCATCAATTCCGTATCACTAGACAATATATCGGTAGATAATTTTACTCCGCTGCTTGGTTGGCCACCAGGATACTCCATCATTTTAACCCCTTTGCTCTGGCTTTTTAAAAATGATTATAAAACTGCAGCTCTTGTTTTTGACATTTTTTGTGTGTTCCCTTTCTTTTACTACTTAATCCGCCTGTTGAACTTTTTGTCCTTGCAAAAATGGTTACGAAACCTGTTTATTCTTTTCGTTGGCTTCTTCAATTACCCCGTTGGATCCGGTTATTCCACTGACCTGATTTCTTTCTGCTGTGTAATTGCCGGGTTCTATTATGTTCTTGTTTTTATGCGTGAAAACGCAGGGAGTCAAGGTTTAGTGATCCCTCTCACCCTGTCTCTCTTTTTGGCAGTTTTTTTTCGTTACAGCTATATTCCTGTTGTATTGTGTTTCCCGGCTTTACTTATCATAGCCGGTATTTTGAATGGTGAAAAGAAATGGATACGTTCCGGTCTTCTTACCGGATCTATTTTGGGTTTTCTCCTTTTTTTACTGATGTACTTTCAACACAGCTATACAGGATCGTCCACTTTTATTAATTCAAGTGCGAAAGGTCTTTTTCCAGGAAACCTTTTATATATCGTTCCGATCATTCCCGCCAGTTTATTTGATACAGGAGTAGGACTCACCCTTTTTACAAGATTTACAGTCAGCGATTATATATCCAACGCAAAGGCTCTATCAATTACGGGCAGTGTAATTCTTTTTTTTCTTGTAAGTTATGGAATGAACTGGGGCAGAAAGAGAATCAGGCAACTAAAGACTAATCTCGATTACTTTACCTATATCGGATTCTTTGTAAGCATTATTATCCTTTGTTTACTTGCCTTTTTATCCCTTAGAAATTCTTCCTATATGTCCACCTTTGTTCCCTATTGGACCTATGTGCAGGAATTCAGGTATTTTATCTTCCTTATTCTTTTTATCCAGGTGATCATTTTTGCTTACCTGTTTAACAGGTTCAGGCTCCTTTCCGGATTTTGGAAAAAGATAGCTATCTGTTGTGGCTTACTGATGACCCTGGATTTTTCTCACCAGATTTATTTTATCACAAAATTGTTGTTTTTTTCTAAGCACCCTTTTAACCAGACAGCTATTTATCAAGCCGAGACGATTCCTGTATTTAGTATTTACAAAAACGCTCAGCTTCAATACCCGGGTTTTGAAATTATTGTAGCCTCCCCGCAAAACGATGCCTGTAATTTTGCCGGCCTCGAAAACCTGAAAGCCGTCTACCATGCTTTTCCAGGAAGTTTTACGCAGCCAATCACATCAAGGGTTCCGGCCAAAATAATGATCGCAATTCCCTCACATATGCTTACTGAATATAATGCTGTATTGAACCGTCTTTCTCCGCATTACTTTGGAAAAACAAATAATTTATTTTTTTACCTGCTTGATGTTCCTATGCAATAAAGCATTGCAGGAATTTTATTTATCACTACCTTAGGCTTAACCTATCAAACAAAATATGAGGTATAAATTATCATTCAGCATCTTTCTGTCCCTCCTAGCGTTTACATTCTTAATTGCCTGTGGAGGAAAAGACAAAAAAACCGGGGAGACTACAACCAGCAATGAAACTAAACCTCCGCCACCGGTTGAGAACTCGGATGGAGATGTCCCGTTAATTGATACAGCCAACCTGAATGACGAAGCAAGTATTCTTGCCGCGCTGCAAAAAGTGGTGGATGCAAGGATTGCGGATCAGCAAAAAAGAAAAGCCGATCCTGCTTACCACAGCCAGCTGATGAAACTGATGGCTCTTCATACAGCCATCCTGGTGCATTCAAATACTTTTTATAAATCTATCACCGACGGGGAGAAAGCCCTGGAGTATGGTAAGAAATTCGATGCGATAGAAAGCAGGTTGCACCAGGAAAAATAAGAAGAAGTCTTACCAATTTTATTCCACCAGTACAAATGCCGCCCAGAAATAAGGGGTGTATCTTTTTCGCATATCCGCCTGCGCCTGGCTAAAGGATGCATTGATCGTTTTACCATTCAACCAGTATGAATAAAAAATGGTCATTAATTCGGCTGTTTCTTTATCAGGTACCTGCCAGAGACTAACGATCATTTTTTTTATTCCGGCCATCTTAAAACCCCGCTGTAGCCCAAAAACACCTTCGCTTCCTTTCACATCACCCAATGCCGTTTCGCAGGCGCTTAATACCAGGAGTTCGGTACTGCTTAAATTCAACTGCGAGATCTCGTAAGCAGTAACAATGCCGTCTTCCACCCCTTCCACCGGCAACCTGCCACCCCATACATAATTGCCGCCAGCCAGTACCAGCCCGCTTCTTAATAAAGGATCTTTTGAAATGGAATAGGCGTTAGCCGAGCTGGCATCTGGTTGCTTTTTCTTTGTGGGATCCGGTAGAAAAAATCCATGCGTAGCGATATGTAGTACCTGGGGTGAATGGCCTGCCAATACTTTAAGATTATCCTCCGAGGCAAATGCCCCGACAAAAGATTGGCTGCGGATCTTATTCTGTTCAAACAATTGACCAATCTTTTTTACTTCTTCTGCGGTGCCGGGGAGGCTTACCCACACGCTGCTCTCATTACCCCGCGCTTTTGAAATATAATCGGCATACGGGACAGAAGCAGTAGCCTGGCGAATCTTACGTTGCTTTACCAGTTCGAGACTGTCCATCGTAAAAAGAGGATCTCCAAAAAGCGCAACAGCAGTGGGCCTTACTGCTTCACCTGCCGGGGTTCGCAAAGCGATCTGCCGGGTACTTGTGTATTGCTCCAGTTCATATTTATCCATTAAGAGCGTGGTACTATCAAGTGGCAGCGCATGAAAAGCGATCCCGTATAGTTTGCCCGCAGGCGAATAAGATATCTTACGAATACCTTTTAAATAAGACTCAAGCGGTCCCCATATCAATTGATATAAGCGGGTTCCCAATCTTGATTCCCGACTCGTTACATTCATTCCGCGGTAAAAATTTTTTGCCAGCCTGCTACCGGTATTCCCGGCGCTGTCAAATAATTTGTCTAATTGTTTTTTCTCACAAAGCCGGACAAAATGTACCGGCTCATTCTTCCGGAGGATATAAGCGCCATAGATCACTGAATCGGTCCATTTAATGTTGAACAACCTGAATTTTACAAACTCGATCGCGGCTTCCCCATCTGCCAGGTTCTTTTGCAGGTCCTGCACGGTTACCCGGAAAGCTTTTTGCTGATTACCAAATGCCGCGGAGCGGCGGTTCAGTTCCTTTTCCAGTGTTTCAGCGCTTGCCTCCATAGTTTTCAAGTCTGCCACCCGGCTTGCCGCTGGCAACGCATACTGTTTGGATAATACGTTTTTCAGCGTGATCCATTGACTGAAAATTCTCTTCGCAACGGTATCACTGCTGTTGCGGATGGACTCCAACATGTTTTTTGTATCGGCGAGCGACAGGGATTTGTACCCCAATTCAAGGTTATAATTATTCTCGATCACAGCCGCAGACGCTTTGGGGTATTGGTATAAAAAACTATTGTTACAATCGATAATCTCCCGGTTGTACTCCAGGTAATTTCCTTTTTCCTTTTCAGAAAAGATGCTGAAATTATTGCTGATGTTCTGCATGAGCAGATTACTGCTCGACAGGAAAAGCGGCTCCGCCTTTTTATCCTGCCCCATCTGCATATAAAGCAAGGCCAGTCCATTCTGGGTATCAAGATAATAGGGATGCGTTTCTCCAAGTAATATTTTCCGCAGACGGATAGATTCAAGGTAAAACGCTTCTGCGTTGGCATACTGCTTTTGGGTTCTGCGATAGAAGCTGGCAAGGTTATTTAACCCCATAGCATAAGTGGGACTGGTCTCGCCTAATACTTTTTTCCAGGTATTTGTTGCTTCAATAATAAGCGGTTCCGCTTTTTTATATTCTCCCATGGTAACATAGAGCGAGGCGAGGTTGTTCAGACTGGTCGCATACTCTACATGAGCAGTCCCGTAGAACTTTTTCCGGATCTCCATTGCTTTTATATACGCTGCTTCGGATTTAGGGTACAGCTCCATGCTTTGCCAAAGTGAAGCAAGATTATTGATACTTGTTGCGTAATCCGGGTGATCCTCTCCCAGTACTTTCTTCCGGATCTCCGTTGCGGTGAGGTAAAGTGGTTCTGCTTTTTCATACTGTCCCATTTCCGCGTAAAGTGTTGCCAGGTTATTGAGACTGGTCGCATAATCAGTATGGTTCTCTCCAAAAATCCTTTTCCTGATATCCCTTACCTGCATATATAGAGGTTCGGATTTTGTATACTGGCCCATCGATTGGTACAAAGCCGCCAGCCCGTTCAGGCTCGAACAATAAGCCGGGTCATCTTCGCCAGCAAGCTTTTTCCTGATCTCCATAGATTTTAAAAAAAGAGGCACCCCTTTTTCATACTGGCCCATATTTTCATAGAGCACCGCCAGGTTATTGAGGCAGGCTGTATAACTTTCATCATTCTCTCCCACGGTTCTTTTAATTCTTTCCTTTATATCTAAATAAAGTAATTCTGCTTGCTGGTACTTAAAAGTGAACTTATAACTGGATGCGAGGATGGTCAGCAAACCGGTATAAAACATATTATCTTCTCCCAGTTGCTCTTTGACCATTGCCGCGGCTTTTTGAGCTACGGGGATCGCTTTTTCATATTGTTCTTTCAGGAAAAGATTCCCGGCTTCAAGGACCAGGTCTTCCATAGTCTGGGCCCGGAGATTCATCGAGAAGCATAAAAGGCAAGCGGCCATGATCCATTTCATAGCACAAGGTTTTGGTTGATCCGCCCCTGTCAAATTGTGGCGGATAATGGTTGGTTAATTTACGGAATATTCCAGGCAGCGCAATAATTACTTAAGGCTTATTCAACCAGTACAAAAGCGGCCCAATAGAACGGGGAATATTTCTTCCTCATCTCGGCCTGTGCCTGGGAAAAAGCTTCGTTGATGGTTTTCCCTTTGATCCAAAAAGTATAAAAAGCGGTCATTAATTCGGCAGTTTCCTTATCCGGGACCTGCCATAGACTAACGATCATTTTTTTCGCTCCTGCCATTTTAAATCCTCTTTGCAAACCGAATACGCCTTCATTTCCTTTTACATCACCCAGGGCCGTTTCGCAGGCGCTGAGTACGACCAGCTCTGTATTCGCGAGGTTCAGTTGGGATAATTCATAAGCGGTTGCGATACCATCTTCGATCCCTTCGATCGGTGTTTTGCCGCGCCAGGTATAATTTCCTCCCGCAAGTATCAGTCCGCTTCTCAATAAAGGGTCATCCGCTACCGTATAAGTTGTTGCATTGAATTCATCTTTCTTCCCGCTCTTGTTTCCGGGATCCGGTAAAAAGAAGCCATGCGTCGCGATATGTAAGATCGTTGTCGATCCATTATTCAGCAATTTCAGGTTGTCTTCTGAGGCTTGCGCCTGGGTAAATGTTTTTACAGGAAGATTGTATTGCGCAAACAGGTCCCCAATCTTTTTTATTTCTTCGGCAGTGCCTGGCAAGCCCGGCCATGCCGGACCATCCACCCCTCTTGTCACGGGATTTATGGAATTGTTATTCTTTACTGGCCTCGTTACCCGTTGTTTTACCAGCTGCAAACTATCCATCGAAAAAGTGGGATCGCCGAACAGGACAATACTCCCGGGTTTCATTGACTGGTTGGCCTCAGAACGCAGGGCTATCTCCCGGGTACTTGTATACTGTTGTAACTGGTATTTATCCATCAACAGGCTATTGCTGTCAGGTTGCAATGCATGAAATGCGATACCATATAGTTTTCCCGCAGGTGAATAAGAAATTTTATTTATTCCTTTTAAATAGGGTTCCATCGGTTGCCATAGCAGTTTATATAAATTTTCCCCAGTGATCTTCGAATTATTCTCTTTTACAATAAGGCCCCGGTAAAATATTTTCGCTGCTGTTGTGGCGGATCTCCCGGTGCTGTCATATAGTCGCTGCAATTGTCTTTCCTCGAACAAGGGCACAAAAACAGGAGCGGCTTCATCTTTGCGAAGGATACAGGCAGCATAGATCACGCTGTCGGTCCAGTGATTTGTATAGAGATTGAACCGCATGAACTCGATCGCCGCTTCATCATTTGCCAGGTTTTTACGCAGCTCATCGATGGTAATGTTTAGCGCAGCCTGTTGTTGCCGAAAACCCGCCGAACGCCGGCCCAGTTCTTTTTCCAGCTCTTCGGTCTTTGTTTCAATTCTTCCAAGTGAAGGGTCTTGCTTTGACGGTGGAAGGGCGTATTGTTTGGCCAGCCAATTCTTTGCGGCCAGCCAGTTGTCCAGCATTCTTTTTACAGCAGTATCCTTGCTGCTGCGTACAGTTGCGATCATATTCCTTGTATCGGCCAGTGACATGGATTTCAGTGCCAGTTGCAGGTTGAAATTATTTGCCCTCACTGCCGGTGAAGCCTGTTTATAATTATACAGAAGACTGTTATTGATCTCCAATACCGAGGTCCTGCTCGCCAGGAAATTACCTTTTTCTTTTTCCGAAAGCACGGCAAAGGTCTTTGCGATGGTTTGCAATGATTTGCTGTTACTTAAAATAGTTATGGGTTCCGCCTTTGCGTATTCACCCATCGTTATATATAAGATGGCCAGGTTATCCAGGCTGATCGTGTATGGGGCACTTTGTTCTCCTTCGGATTTTTTATAAATCGCGTTGGATTGTAAAAAAAGAGGTTCTGCTTTTTTGTATTGCCCCATTCCTTTATAGATCAGTGCCAGGTTGTTCAGGCTTGCCGCATAATCGGAATGATCCGCGCCCATTATTCGTTTGCGGATCTCAGCCGCCTGTATAGTATAGGGTTCCCCTTTTGCATATTCACCAGCTTCTGCGTATAAAACGCCCAGGTTGTTCAGGCTGGTGGCATAATCAGGATGATTCTCTCCCAATACTTCTTTGCGGATCGCTATGGTTTGGCGGCAAAGTAGTATCGCTTTCTGCTGCTGGCCTGTAGCGGCATATACCTGGGAAAGATTATTCATACTGACCAGGGTGGAAGGATGGTTCTCACCAAGCACTTTCTTACGAATGTTCATGGATTGAGTAAACAAGCTGCCTGCTTTTTCATACTGCCCGATAGCAAGGTATAAAGCTCCCAGGTTATTCAGGCTGGTGGCATAATCAGGATGCTCCTCGCCCACGGTTTTTTTCCGGATGGATATAGTTTGAAGGTACAGGGGTTCTGCTTTTGCATATTCACCCATCGACAGGTATAGCGAGGCAAGATTATTAAGCCCTGTGATATATTCATTATCGGTTTCAGATAAAACATTCTTACGGATACCGATCGCCTGCAGGTAAAGTTGTTCCGCTTTTTCAAATTGGTCAACAGCCGCATACAGGGCGCCCAGGTTATCCAGGCTGGTGGCGTAATCAGGATGGTTTTCTCCCAGTGCCTTTTTGCGGATGGCGGCGGCTTCGAGGTAAAAAGGTTCAGCCCTTGCGTATTCCCCCATATAATAATACAGGATGGCGAGATTGTTCACCATGGTCGCATAATCCGGGTGATCCTTGCCCAATAACCTGCCCTTGATCCTTACCAATTCTTTATATGCCGGTTCTGCTTTGGAATAATGACCGGTTTTCAGGTAAACCCAGCCAAGGTTTTCGAGGTTGGTGATATAATCCGGATGCTCTTCCGGCAGGTCTTTTTTCGCCATCTCTACTGCTTTCTCTGCGTAAAGAATGGCCATTTCGTATTTGCCTTCCTGGAAAAGTTCAACGAATCTTTTGTTAAGATCAAGCAGGGTTTGGCCTGTTCCTGCAAGAGAAGCGAAAAACAAACAGCTGAGCAGCAATAAATATTTCATGAAAGGAAATAAGGTTCCTTAAATCTAAGCAAATAATCCTGCGTTTTATTCCACCAGCACAAACGCAGCCCAATAAAAAGGAGAATATTTCTTCCGCATATCGGCTTGTGCTTGTGTAAAGGATTCGTTGAAGTGATCACATCCCGGATAATGCAATACAACCTCACCCCAATAAACTTTAATTAAAAAACAAACATCGTCCCCTCCCTCTCCTCCAGGAGAGGGGGAACGAAATGTTTCAGGTCGAAATAATGATTGTTGGGGTGAGGTTAAAACTCCGCACTCCCCGGTGTTCTCGGAAAAGCGATCACATCTCTTATATTCGTCATGCCGGTTACAAATTGCACCATCCGCTCGAAACCTAAGCCAAAGCCAGCATGGGGAACTGTACCAAACCTTCTTGTATCGAGGTACCACCATAATTGTTCCTCGGGGATATGCATTTCCTTCATTCTTTCCAGCAGCAGGTCAAATCGCTCTTCTCTTTGCGAACCACCCACTATTTCACCGATCCCGGGTGCCAAGATATCCATTGCTGCCACGGTTTTTCCATCCTCGTTCTGCCGCATATAAAAAGCTTTGATCTCTTTCGGGTAATTGGAAAGGATTACTGGTTTCTTAAAATGCTTTTCCACGAGGTAGCGCTCATGTTCGCTCTGCAGGTCCATCCCCCAGCCGCTGATGGGATACTGGAATTTCTTTTTCTTGTTATGGTTGCTCTCTTTTAAGATCTCGATCGCTTCGGTATAAGTGATGCGCTCAAAATTATTATTGAGTATGAACTCCAGTTTTTCGATCAACCCCATTTCACTGCGCTTATCCTGTGGTAATTGTTTTTCTTCCTCTGCCAGGCGTTGGGCGAGGAATTCAAGATCCTCGCGGTTCTTATCCATCGCATATCTGATTATATACTTAATGAACTCTTCCGCCATATTCATATTATCCTCGAGATCGCTAAACGCCATTTCAGGTTCGATCATCCAGAATTCGGCAAGATGCCTTGTGGTATTACTGTTCTCTGCACGGAACGTGGGACCGAATGTATAAATATCGCCAAAAGCAGTAGCGCCGAGTTCCCCTTCCAATTGCCCGCTCACCGTCAGGTTGGTGGCGCGGCCAAAAAAATCCTCCGTAAAATTCACTTCGCCTTTATCATTCCGTGGCGTATTTTCAAATGGAAGTGTTGTCACTTTAAACATTTCCCCCGCACCTTCCGCGTCGCTTGCCGTGATGATGGGTGTATGCATATAAACAAACCCCTTGTCATTGAAGAACTGGTGAATCGCAAATGCCAATGCATGGCGGACACGGAATACCGAACCAAATGTGCTGGTGCGGAAACGCAGGTGGGCAATCTCCCTCAAAAACTCAAGACTATGTTTTTTGGGTTGTAAAGGATAGATCTCTGCGTCGCTGTCTCCCAATATTTCTATACTGCTTGCTTCCAGGTCCATTTTCTGACCCTTGCCCAGCGAAGGAACAATTGAACCGGTTACTTTTAATGAAGCAGAAATGGTGATTCGCCTGAGCAACTCATCGCCCTGGCTTCCCAGTTTCACCACGACCTGTATATTATTATTGGTACTGCCATCATTCAATGCGATAAACTGGTTATTACGAAAGGTCCGTACCCATCCCATTACGGTTACTTCCTGTCCTGTGGGCTCCATAGCCAGCAGTTCTTTGATCCTGGTTCGTTTGTTGAACATCCTGATATTTTAAGAGCAGCAAAGGTAAGCTTCACCAGGGAACTGGGCGCTGGACAGGGCCCTGCAACTCAGGGTTATGCGGTTGTCAGGACCCAAAAATTTTTGATTTTCACGATTTAGGCGTATACTTGCAGTGGAAAGAGGCTGATAAACGAAGTTCTCCCAGACATTTTTCCCATTTTACCCGCCGATTTCATTCAACATAAACTCAAACTTTTTCAGATCTCAAGATTGTTCACCCCGAGTTGTGACTAACATCAAGTTTTTTATATGTATGATATTCTCCAACTGAACGACATGCTCGTTCCTGAACTCCTCGATATAGCGGAGCAACTGAAAATACCCAACGCCAGGAAATTAGCCAAACAGGAACTGGTGTATAAAATTCTTGATAACCAGGCTATTGCAGGTTCAAAAGGGGCCAAACCCAGTGATGATGGCAAACGTAAACGAATTATTAAAACAAACACCAACACCGGCAGTGAAGAAGCTGTTGTAGAAAGCGGTGATACCGAAAAAATTATTCTCAAAAAACCCAATATGCCCATAAAAAAAGAAGACAAGGCCGTGCCAGTGAAGAGAGCCCGGAAAAAGACCGATGAAAAAGAAGAAGTAGCGGCGCCGGCCGAAAATCAACCAACAGAAGAACAATCAGAAACAGAAAAAATACAGCAAAACCTCCTCGCGCAAGCCATCCTGAACGAAGGCAACCAGCAATCGGCAGAAAATCCTTCCGGTGCCGGTCAAAATAAATTTTACCCGCCCCGCCGTGACCAGAACCAGAATTTCAACGTGGAATTTGACGGCGTGATCCTCGGCGAAGGAGTATTGGAAATGATGCCCGATGGATATGGGTTCCTCCGTTCTTCGGATTACAATTATTTATCATCTCCCGATGATGTATACGTCTCTCCTTCCCAGATAAAATTATTTGGTTTGAAAACAGGTGACACCGTGCATGGTGCGGTGCGTCCGCCAAAAGAAGGAGAAAAATATTTTGCGCTGTTAAAAGTGGATACGATCAATGGTAAGAGTCCGGAAGAAGTTCGTGACCGGGTACCGTTTGATTACCTCACACCGTTGTTTCCTTACGAGAAGCTGAATTTATTCACGACACCTTCCGACTACTCAACCCGTATCATGGACCTGTTTACACCGATCGGTAAGGGACAGCGGGGATTGATCGTTGCACAACCAAAAACAGGTAAGACGATGTTGCTGAAAGCCGTGGCCAATGCCATTGCTGCCAACCATCCTGAATGTTACCTGATGGTCGTGTTGGTGGACGAGCGCCCGGAAGAGGTAACCGATATGGAACGCAGTATTAAAGGTGAAGTAATTGCTTCTACATTTGATGAACCTGCGGAGAAACATGTGAAGGTTTCAACAATTGCTTTGCAAAAAGCAAAACGTTTGGTGGAGTGTGGTCATGATGTGGTGATCTTATTAGATTCTATTACCCGATTGGCAAGAGCCCACAATACAGTAGCTCCTTCATCAGGAAAAGTTTTATCCGGTGGTGTGGAAGCAAATGCAATGCAAAAACCAAAACAGTTTTTTGGCGCCGCCAGGAAAATTGAAAACGGAGGTTCCTTAACTATTATCGCCACGGCGTTGGTAGATACTGGCAGTAAAATGGATGAGGTGATCTTTGAAGAATTTAAAGGAACCGGTAATATGGAATTGCAACTGGAACGTCGTTTGTCCAACAAACGTATCTACCCTGCCATTGACCTTGTCGCCTCCTCAACAAGACGCGATGACCTGTTGCTGGAGAAAGATGTGTTACAGCGGATGAACCTGCTCCGTGTTTTCCTCACCGATATGAATGCCGAAGAGGCCATGAGAGAATTGCAGAACAGGATGAAAGGAACCAAGAGCAATGAAGAGTTCCTTGCCAGCATGAACAGGTAAGCATCAGAATAAGATCAACTGAAATATATGGAGAGGCTGGTGTAATACATCAGCCTTTTTTACTTTTGAACCCTTGATGGCGATCGAAAAGATACATATCGAACAATTCCTTGAACTGGCAAAACAATACCCGGTGCTGGATGTACGCAGCCCGGGAGAATATAAACATGCCTGTATCCCCGGTGCTTTTTCATTTCCCCTGTTTACCGATGAAGAAAGAAAAATTGTCGGCACCGCTTATAAACAGGAAAGCCGGGAGAATGCTATCAAGATTGGTCTCGACTTTTTTGGCGTGAAAATGAGGAAAATGCTGGAAGAAATTGAATCGTTAGTCGCGCCCTGGATTAAATCCGGGGGTGAGTCGGAAGAAAATCAGGAATTGAAAGGCTCCCGACTCGTTCTCGTTCATTGCTGGAGAGGAGGCATGCGGAGTGCAGGCGTTGCCTGGCTACTAGATCTCTACGGGTTTAAGGTTTATACACTGACCGGTGGCTATAAAAAATTCCGGCAGCATGTGCTGGATACGTTTAAACTTCCTTTTGAGTTTAAGATATTGGGTGGCTATACCGGTTCAGGAAAAACTGGTTTATTAAAAGAACTCCGGGAAAGAGGAGAAAAAGTAATTGACCTGGAAGGGATCGCCAATCACAAAGGTTCTGCTTTTGGAAACATCGGGATGCCTCCGCAACCCGGGCAGGAGATGTTTGAGAATTTGCTGGCCATTGAACTACGCCAATCAATAGTGAATAGTGAATTTTCAATTAAAGAAAGCCCCCACTCCCCGATATGGCTCGAGGACGAATCCCAACGGATCGGGCAGGTGAATATTCCTTCGGATCTCTGGAAAAAGATGCGCCAGTCGCCTATCTGCTTTCTCCACATTCCGTTTCCCGAAAGACTCGGGCAGATCGTGCAAGAATATGGGCAACTAGACCCCGAAAAGATGAGCGATGCAATTGGCCGGATTAGCCAAAAATTGGGCAATTTGAATGCAAAAACAGCCATTTTGCTGCTAAAAGAGGGCAAAATCACCGAAAGTTTCGAGATTTTGCTACAGTATTATGATAAGCATTATTTGAAAGCTTTACACAATCGGGAGGGGATAAATTCGTTATTATATACTATCCAGTGTAAATCCATAACCCCTGAAAATGCCAGTCTGCTTACCCACTTTTCCCCTCATCCAGAAAAAATATAGGCTTTTTGCCCTTTTACTAATTTCTCCGCTTCTATTTCATGCCCAAACCCTGACGGGTCTGTGGACAGGGGCCTTGAGCAATGACAGTAATACGGTCCGAAAAGACCAGTCTTTTGAGATCGCCCTTACCGAATACCGGGGTAAAGTATATGGTTATTCCCGCAGCGAATTTATTGTCGACGATACCTTGTACTATGTCGTAAAGAGAGTAAAAGGTACAATCGAGGGAGATGTTTGTGAAGTAATCGACGATGAGATCATCGCTTATAATTTCCGGGGTAAACTTGATAAAGGGATCAAAGTAACCAGCACATTCAAAAGAAATCAAAGCGACAGCAGCTGGTATCTTGCCGGCACGTGGAAAACAAACGCCACCAAAAAATATTATTCAGTCACCGGTAAAGTGGACCTGGAAGTAGAAAAAGATCTTACGGCCTCTAAAATATTCCCCCACCTGGAAGAATTAAAACTGGCCAACGATGTAGCTTTTTACAAGGAACGCAAAGAAGGCCAACCGGTGGTAAAGATCGCAAAGCCGGAAAAAATAAAACCGGTCTTTGCCGACAAGGCACAACAGGTATCGCTTAACACCGATGTGAACGTAAAAACAGCTGCGCCGGTTTTGGAAAGAGCAGAAGCGGCGGAAGCAATCGTTGCTGTAAAAAAAACGGATATCAGCTTACCTAAAACAGCCACAAAGGATATTCCTGGAGCCAGCGTAGACATAAAGCCCGCAGCAGCTTTGATAATTGTTGCCCAAAATAAATTACCCGAAACCAATGAAGAGGTAGTTGCTGTAATCAGACCGGATGCCAGCATACCTAAAACGGAAACAAAACATATTCCTGAAGCCAGCGTGAATATCACACCGGCAGTATCATCAAAGACCCTTGTTAAAAACAATGTTCCCCAAACCATACCCGCAACTGCGGTAACGCAAAACAAACCGGCTGCACAGCCAATGGGCACAGCTAAGCAACCCGATACAAAACCCATCCCTAAGAATACGGTTCCCATTACAACAAACAACCCGGTAAAAACAGGTACCGAAATAAAAAAACAAGAAATTGCGTTGAACACCGCGCCTAAAACAAATCCTGCCGGCACTGTAACGAACGCGGAAAAGAAAGAGGTTGCTGTTGTTCCCGTTGTTGCCAAAGCAACTCCTGAGATCAAAAGACCAGAGGTGGATGTGACCAGCAAAGTTGCGGTCATTTCAGGAAGAAAATCAGAATTTACACAAGTAGTGAATTTCAAATCGGATAGCCTGGTGTTGTCGCTGTATGACAATGGTGAGATTGACGGCGATACGGTGAGTGTATTCCTGAATGGTGAAGTGCTGATGGCCCACCAGGGATTGAAAGCCAGCGCCATCAAAAAAACGATCTATATCACCCCTGGCAACGAAGACTTCTCGCTGGTGCTCTTCGCAGAGAACCTGGGAAAATACCCGCCCAATACCGGTTTGCTGGTTGTGCGTGATGGGGAAGATATCTATAATCTCCGCTTCAGCTCCGACTTCCAAAAGAATGCAGGGATCGTATTCCGGAAAAAGAATTAGATTTTTTTTCTGCCGATTATACGAAATTTGCCAGGCTCAAGACTCCTGACTAATGACTCCTGACATCATCAAGCTTACCCAATTTTCCCGCGGCGCCGGTTGTGGCTGCAAGATCGCACCCAAAGTGCTGGACGAGATCTTGAAAAGCAGTTTCACTCTTCCCGATAACAATAAACTATTAGTCGGCAATCATAGTAAAGATGACGCAGCCGTATATGATCTCGGTGATGGAAATGCATTGATCTCCACTACCGATTTTTTTATGCCGATCGTAGATGATGCATTTGATTTCGGCAGGATCGCTGCGGCCAATTCAATCAGCGATGTATATGCTATGGGTGGAAAGCCGCTGATGGCGATCGCTATTCTTGGCTGGCCGGTTGAGAAATTGCCGGTTGACCTGGCGCAAAAAGTGATTGAAGGCGGCAGAAGCATTTGTGCCGAAGCCGGCATTCCATTAGCGGGTGGGCACAGTATCGATTCACAGGAGCCGATCTTTGGCCTGGCCGTTTCCGGAATAGTACCGGTCAAAAACCTGAAAAAAAATAATACGGCACAGGAAGGAGACTTTTTATTCCTGACCAAACCGCTGGGTGTTGGTATTTTATCAACAGCCCAAAAAAGAGGATTGCTAAAAGAAGAACATTTGCCGCAGATGATCGCACAAATGGCACGTCTTAATAAAATAGGTGAGGAACTCGGAAAAATTGAAGGGGTAACGTCAATGACAGATGTAACTGGTTTTGGTTTGCTGGGGCACCTGATCGAAATGGCGGAAGGCAGCGGGTTGAGTGCAGAGATCTATTATGACAAACTACCCATTGCTGAAGGAGTGAAAGAATATATTGCCCAACGAATTTTTCCCGATGCCACTACAAGAAACTGGAACGCCTACAGCGATAAAGTAAAATTTGAAAAAGGTGTAAACGTGATGGAAGCATTTACACTGCTCCCTGATCCGCAGACGAACGGGGGATTGCTGATAAGTGTGAAAGTAGAAAACCTGGGAGATGTGAAGAAAGCGTTGAATGAATACAAACTTGGTGATTTTAGTATCCCGATAGGAAAAATGATACTGGCAAACGAGAAGCGGGTTTGGATAAAATAATCGGCCGTAGATTTTCAAATAAAAACTTTTATCTATTCATTTTTTATCTTTTATCTAAAAATATCTCCGCCATCATACATCTTACGCTGCCGCCCCCCATTTCTTCGATTGTCGGCACAGCGATTGGCAACAAAGTGGAATAAGCTTCCAGCATTTGTTTCTGTTCTTTTCGGAGCGAATCAAAAGCTGTCTTACTGTGGATAAGGAATTTATCACCCCTGCTGTTCTTTACCTGCAACATATTCCCCGCAAAACAGTGCAGCTGGTCGCGGGTGATCGAAATGATCGTATGGTTGGTGGATTCCAGCAATTGCCGCACGGCGATCAGTTCCCATTCTTCGTCGATCGCTTCTTCACAGAGAATACAAAATCCTTCGCCAATCGACATAACCACATTGGTATGATAAACCGGTCGGCCTTCTTTGTCTGTGCCAAGAAAAACAATGGCCTGGTAACCATTGGTGCTGGCATATTTTTCCAAAACAGGGAGACTGGTTCTTTCCGACACGCAGGCATAGATCATTTTATTATCATGATCAATTACCATGCTCCCCGTGCCTTCGAGAAATTGTCCTTCGGCTTCGTATTCGCTCCAGTCCTGCAGTCCCTTTACCACGAACTCTTCCCCAATCTGTTTTAAGATCTCTTCTCTTTTCTCCAACCGGCGATTGGGTGCATACATCGGGAAAACAGAGACGATCCCTGTGGGTGAAGTGCTGAACCAATTGTTGGGAAATACCGCATCTGGTTTGGCAGGATCATCGCTGTCCGGGATCACCAGAACATTGAGATCATGATCACGAAGGGTTTGTACCATCGTATCAAATTCGGCGAGGACTATTTGCTGCAATTCTTTATTTGCAAGGCTAGTGGGAGCAGACTGGAAATAATTATTGCCCGCTGTTTCTTCATTAAAGCCAAAAGCAGCCGGGCGAACCATTAATATCGTGGAAGCAAAGGGCATCCTTTTAATTGCTGGTAGCTAAAGCTACCAGCTATAACAGCGCATCGATCTTTTTTGCCAGTTTGTGGTCTTTCTCCGTAACAATATCGCCCGCATCATGCGTGGAGAGCCAAACTTCTACCGTATTATAAACATTTGTCCACAAAGGATGGTGATCCATTTTTTCTGCTTCGATTGCCACCCGGGTCATAAAACCAAAGGCCTCGCTGAAGTTCCTGAACTGGAATTTCTGGTACAGCTTATTCTCCTTTTCCTGCCACATATACTTACTTGTTTAATTAAAAAACGAGATGCTCTTTATTCTTTATTTTCTCATTAGTCAACTCCAACACCAATTGTACGCTGTTGATCATCTTGATGGTCTGGATCGTTTCTTGCAACGATTCGTTGCTAACCTCATCTCCCTTCATCAGCCATAGAAAGTCCAAATGTTTGAATTCGGGCAATAAATATTCTCCATCAAACTGGTTATTGTACACATAATGAGCAAGAAAACGGGTGGGTTCGCAATATTCATAGACACCAAAAAAATACCAGCGCTTTTTTTTGAGCAGTTTGATCTCGATCTCGTTGTTGCTGCGGAAATCAAGACCAATATTCGTATTCAGGTGCCAGCAGAACTGGTAATCCTTTACCGGGGCCATGATGCCGAGCAGCCTGGTGTCGGCAAAAAAATCCTCCGTCAGTTCTTTGTTATCCAGTACCAGTTTGGTGCTGCGTTCGGTCATAGTGGAATGAGTAAGCTTACTCAAATTACAACTTAAAATTCAACTGTTGCTTCCAGGAGTTGTTCACCTCTTTTAAATTTTACTTTGGTGCTATCCCCTTTTTTGAATTTACCCAGGGCCTGCATATAGTTTTCCAGCGATGTAATATTATTTTCTCCCAGCTGTACAATAATATCCCCGGCTTTAAGCCCGGCTTTCTGTGCTGGTTTTCCATCGGTCACTCCATCAGCCCTTACGCCGGTACCGATAAATGTATAATCCGGCATGATACCCATCGAAACACTGAAACGTGTATTCGTGGAAGTTTGGGTTTCTCTTGTTTTTGTGAATTCCAGTTTTTCCTTGTCATCCAGCGATTCTATCAGTCTTTTGATATGCTGGATGATCACCGCTTCCCCGTAATAATTGATTTTATCTGCGTCATCACTGGGTTTGTGATAGTCTGTATGCAGCCCGGTGAAATAAAACAAAACGGGAATGTCTTTTCTATAAAAAGAAGTATGGTCACTGGGACCTGTACCACTACTGTCAATTTTAATGGTAAGCGCCGGGTTTGTTTTCTTGTTATCGTTGGGCGAACTGAAATAATCCCTGCTGATCACATTCGACCATTCCGGTGAAGTGCCATAACCACCGATGGTTAACACTTTTGTACTGTCATTCAGCCTGCCCACCATATCCATATTGATCATGTAGTTCACCTCTTTCAGATCAACCGTTGGATGTTCTGTAAAATATTTAGAGCCGAACAACCCCAGTTCTTCACCCGAAAATGCAATGAACAGGTAATTATTATTGGTCGCTTTGGATGATTTCAGCAGCCGGGCCAGCTCGATCAGCGCGGCGGTGCCGCTCGCATTATCATCGGCACCATTGTGTATCATCGGGTGATCAAAATTCCTGATCATGGAATTCCCGTCTTCTCCATACCCTAAATGGTCGAAATGTGCGCCAAGAATAACCGTCGTGGCAGCCCTGTTATTGATATACCCGATCACATTATACCCCAGCCTGTTCTTCTCGCCGATGAGCACTCTCAGTTTCAGATTCAGTGTAGCGCCTTTGTCTGCGAAATATTTTTCTGCCGCTTGTTTTGCTACATATACCACCGGTATGGACAATTGTTCAGTCCGGTCTTTCGGGTCAAAAACCAGTTTATCGTCAATGTCAGAGGTATTAAATAATATCACTGCGGAAGCTCCCCGGTCCTTTGCTTTTTTTGAATTGTTTCGGATATAATCCGATAGATCAAAATGGGGATTGGCTTTATTTTCTTCCAGTGTTTCTTTCAGGTCAAAGAACCAGGGCATATCGGCTTCCTGCACGGCAATAGCCGGTAAGGCTTCGATATTGATATCCGGGCTATAAGGAAAGGGGAAAAAATCTTTCCCGGTCTGCAGCTCATTGCCATTTATACTGAATGCAGTAGCTTCTCCTATTTTTTTACCATCGTTAACAATGAATGACTGGGGATAATATTCAGTTCCTTTAGGTAAAATGCCAATTGATTTAAACTGGGTGATTATATATTGAACAGCCAGCTCTTCACCCGGTGAACCAGTTCTTCTTCCTTCCAGTTTATCATCTGCGAGGTAAGTAATATGAACTCTCAGGCTATCCATTACCCTCGTGTCCTGTTTTATCGTTTTTTGGGAAGCTTTACAGCCGGCAAGAAGGGAAACAAAAAGGATTATTTTAATAAGGGAAGAACGCATGATTGTTGGGTTGATAAGGGGACAAAGGTATTTGATGCCGGTTGTTTTTCAGGAATAGCTACTGCATATTTCCGTTATAGTTTTCCGGGTTGCCCGGCTCAAAAATCGCAATTCGTAAGCTGGTTTAGCACTTCCCGTATAGTTTTGCAGATCTGCCTGGACTGCCAGGTGCAACTGATCTGGTGGAACAAAAAAAATTACATATCGCCCTGGTGGGTAATCCCAATAGCGGGAAAAGCTCCCTGTTCAACTGCCTGACTGGTCTGAGCCAGAGCGTCGGTAATTTTCCGGGAGTTACCGTTGATAAGAAAACCGGTACCACTTCTTTATCAGCCACAAAAACCGCCGAGATCATTGATCTGCCGGGAACCTATAGCCTGTATCCCCGTCGCGAAGATGAATGGGTTAGCTACCGGGTCCTGCTTGGCCAGGATAAACAGATCAAAGCGGATGTGGTGGTGGCCGTAGCCGATGCCAGCAACCTGAAAAGAAATCTCTTATTCTGCACCCAGCTGATCGATCTAAAAATGCCAGTGGTAATCGCCCTGACCATGATGGATCTCGCCAAGCGGAAGGGGATCAAGATCGATATCGCGGAACTGGAAAGAGAATTGGGTGTGCCCGTTATCGCGGTCAATCCAAGAAAGAACAAGGGTTTGACACAGCTGAAAAAAGCGATCGAACAAACAGCCCAGCATTTATACCAGTCACCCGTAAGAGATTTTATAGACAACAAAGCCCTTGCAGCATCATCTGTCATCGCGGTGCAAGAAGCTTTCCCCCAATTCAGCGATTACAGGGCTATCCATTACCTGATCAACCACGAGTCCTTTGATCTTTCCAGCGAACAACAAGCCCTGATCGAGCAGATCGAAGAAAAAAATAATTTCAATCCCACCCGTACGCAGGCCGAAGAGATCCTGCAACGCTATACCCGTATCCGTCACATCATGCAACAGGCGGTATCGGAGCCCGATCCCTTACAAAAATCCCTGTTCACCGAAAAGCTGGATGATCTCTTATTGCACCGGGTATGGGGATACCTGATATTGCTGGGTGTGCTGTTCTTATTATTTCAAAGTGTTTTCTGGCTGGCGCAGTTCCCGATGGACTGGATCGATTGGGGTTTTGCACAATTAAGTCACTCACTTTCCTCTTCTTTACCCGATACCCGTTGGACCGATCTTTTAATTAATGGAGTGATAGCAGGGTTGAGCGGCATACTCGTCTTTGTGCCACAGATCATGATCCTGTTCGGGTTGATTACGTTGCTGGAAGATACCGGCTATATGGCGCGGATCAGTTTTCTTTCTGACAGGCTCATGCGCAGTGTCGGGCTAAATGGCAAGAGCGTGATGCCGATGATCAGCGGGTTTGCCTGTGCTGTTCCGGCAATCATGAGCGCCAGGAATATTGAGAACAGGAAGGAAAGATTGCTTACTATATTGATAACCCCGTTGATGAGCTGCTCCGCAAGATTGCCTGTTTATACGATCCTGATCGGGCTGGTGATACCCAAAACTTATTTGCTGGGTTTTCTTGGTGTACAGGGACTGGTGATGATGGGTTTGTATTTACTTGGGCTGGTGATGGCATTGATCGTGTCTTATGTGGCCAAATGGTTCATCAGGATAAAGGAGAAAAGTTTTTTCATCCTCGAATTACCCACTTATCGTTCCCCGAGATGGGGCAATGTGCTGCCCACCATGATCAGCAAGGCAAGGATATTTGTGATGGATGCGGGAAAAGTGATCATGGTCATCAGCCTGGTACTCTGGGCGCTTTGTTCTTTTGGTCCGGGTAACAAGATGCAGCGGGTTGCGCAGCAATATGAACAACTCCGTTCACTTCCTGGTGCCAATCAAATTGCGCTTGATAAAGAATACCAGACAGCTAAGCTGGAGAATTCTTATGCGGGTATTTTAGGAAAAACGATCGAGCCGGCTATCCGGCCGCTTGGTTATGACTGGAAGATCGGGATCGCCCTGATCACTTCTTTTGCAGCAAGAGAGGTCTTTGTGGGAACCATGGCAACCATTTATAGTGTCGGGGATGATGACGAAGGGACTTTATTGCTGAAAGAAAAAATGAAAGCAGCCGTAAAACCTGATGGCACACCTGTATTTACACTGGCATCCGGTCTGTCCCTGATGATATTCTACGTTTTTGCCATGCAGTGCATGAGTACGCTTGCCGTAGTAAAAAGGGAGACCCGTAGCTGGAAATGGCCGATCATACAACTGATCTACATGACGGGGCTGGCATACCTGATGAGCTGGATAGTATACCAGTTGTTCAAATAAATGGCGCCGTTAGTGTATTTCTTTTGGGGTTATTGCTTCTTTTTTCAGGATGGCCCACCCTACTGATAAAACACCCCAGCTGAAAATTTTTCCATCCAGGATCACCGGGTTATAACCGATCCTTATTATTCCTCTTTTTTTAAATGGTCTGAACCTGTAACCTAAAAAAAAGGAGGGTAGTATTTTATTTTTAATATTGCTTTTATATACATACTGCGGATCCCATTCTTCCGGAACGGTCATTTCAAAAATATAAGTGGCCTGGAATCCAACTTCCAGGTTATTGGCTCTTTTTCCATTTCCAAATATGTAGTTCACGCCAATGGGTATGGAGGGATTCAATTTGATACGGGTTCGTGGCGGTTCAACGATCTCTGTACCTACCACGCCGACTCCCCCTCTTACGCCCAAGCCTGAGCCGGGATTATCACTGATCCGTTTTTCAATATTCAGGGAGCCGAATTCGCTTGCACCCCCTACGTCGAGATAAATAGAAAATTTTTCCTGGGACCAGGAGCTGTTACTAATTAAGTGGGACAGTACAAATAGAAACCCTAAACGCCAGTAGTAGTTGGGAAGTTTGGTTGGAAAACGCCTATGCATACCCAGCCAAACGTTTAATCCCGGTATTTTAGTGTCCCTGCTTTAATTATCATCCGGCTCAAAATAGTTCCACAACATCGCAGAGATTTTTCTTGCCATGGTCCATGCTTCGTTCTCATGTGTCCAACTGATATCTTTATTATTCTTGGTGAAAATGCAGAAAATATAAGGGTTATGCGGAGCATTCACCAGCAACACTTCACTTCTTGATGCATTTACGCAGCCGTTCTTACTGAATACTTCTATGGTTGGCGGAATTGCCGAGATGGCTTCGTTCTCATCCCAGTAATTTCTTCCGAGGCAGCGCATCATCCGTTCACAGGCTGCGACAGAGATCACTTCCTTGTTGTAGATCATCTCAAAAAGTCTTCCCATTTCAGCTGGGCTGGTTTGTCCCCAGCCATTTTGTGTGCGGTTATTCTCCCTGCCTGGCGTTCTTGAATTGACCCTCGTGCTTTTTAGTCCAAGGCTGTCAAGAATCTCGTTGATCCTGGTTCCTTTACCGGCAAGGCTTTGCAGCCAGAGGCTAGCGGTATTATCGCTGGTGGTGAGCATCAGCATAATGACCTTTTTCAGTAATATTTTCTCCCCGCTTTTAAAAGAGCCAAGTATGTCTGACCCCTCATACAATAGTGAATCCTTATAAACGATCGCCGAGTCATATCCCAATTCTCCTTTTTGAAGTTTATCCATAATCCCCACGAGTATCGGCACTTTAACGATGCTGGCGGTTGGAAAAACCGTGTCGGCATTGATGGCAACAGTCTTACCCGTCCGTAAGTTCTTTACATAGATACCAATGTCTCCTTTAAAGCCTGCAATGGTTTCCTGCAGCGTGGCCTGTAATTTTTTATCTGTCTTCTGGGCTGCGCAAAACAGTGGTAAAGAAAAGAGCAGCAGTGTAAGTATTTTTTTCATGGCAATCATTTAATCATACAATCAGCGGTTCATGTAATCGATCACCAGGCTGCAAAAAGCACGGATACCGGTTTTCATTCCGCTCTCATCAATATAAAAATCAGCCGTGTGATGCGGAGGTGCCAGTTTGGGGTCCTTTCCTTTGGGCATGCCGCCGAGATAAAAAAAGAAGGCCGGGGCTTTGGTACCATAATAAGAAAAATCCTCTGCTCCGGTCACCCAGTTTCTTTCTGATACATTGGCGGCTCCGGCGGCCGATTGCAGGGAGGGAAGCATTTTTTTCACCAACTCAGGCGTGTTATAGGTCACCAGTGTTTTGGTATCGATCGTGGTTTCCGCTGTCGCGCCGGATGCTTCCGCAATCTTTGATGCCGTCCATTTAATTTTTTCGTGGACCTCTTTCTGCATATCATTATCCAGGGTCCTGATCGTTCCATCCAAGATACATTCTTCCGGAATAATATTATTCCTGACACCGCCGTGGATCTTGCCAACTGTGATCACCACCGGCGCTTTGGTCAAATCGGATTGACGGCTGACAATTGTTTGTAACCCTTCGATGATCTGTGCGGATACCTGGATAGGGTCGATTCCTATCCAGGGTTGTGAGCCATGACTTCCTTTTCCTTTTACTACGATATGAAACCAGTCGGACGAAGCCATGAATGCTCCGGACTTGTATTCGATACTACCTGTTTCAATATCTGATTCAATATGCATTCCGAAGATTGCTTCCACTTTTGGATTCTCCATCACGCCTTCTTTTACCATCAGGAAAGCTCCACCCTCTTCGCCTTCGGGAGGACCTTCTTCTGCCGGCTGGAAAATAAATTTCACCGTGCCTTTCAGATCGGCCTTCATCCCGGAAAGTATTTCCGCAACGCTCATCAACATGGCGGTATGCGTATCATGGCCACAGGCATGCATTACCCCTACCTCCTGGCCGTTATAAACAGTTTTTTGTTTTGAGGCAAAGGGAATATTTACTCGCTCCACTACTGGCAAAGCATCTATATCTGCCCGCAGAGCAATACAGGGACCCGGTTTTCCACCGCGAAGTATTCCGACTACCCCGGTCTTGGCCACCCCTTCTTTTGTTTCAATTCCCAGTTTCCGTAAATGATCGGCTATGATCTTTGCAGTTCTTGTTTCCCGGTTTCCCAATTCCGGATGTTCGTGAAGATCTCTTCGCCAGGCGATACATGTTGATTCAATCCTGTCTGCCGCCTGGTAGGCCTTTTCCTTCAGTTTAGACTGATCGTTCTGGGCCGACAACTGAGTAGCAAGTGATATAATGATTACTAATAATCCCTGGGGCTTTTTTATCATAGCTAATTTTTCATGAATTTACCTGAAATGTTGTTTGCAGCTACCATTCTCTCTACAATGAATTTATTTATATTTAACCTCCATGCTGCTGCTTCGTCATGTGCCTTTCTTAAAAGCTGTTTTCTTACACAGTGTTACTGCTTTTGGCGGTCCCCAGGCGCATATCGCGATGATGATGAAAACTTTTGTGCGGCGAAGACCTTATGTTACCGAGGAGGAACTGATGGAATACAATGCTTTTTGCCAATTGCTTCCCGGGGCCTCTTCCACGCAAACCCTTACCCTGATCGGTTATAAACGTGGTGGTGTGATCCTGGCGGTACTCACGCTTTTGGTGTGGATTTTACCGGCATGTATACTCATGGGCGCTCTTTCTTTTTTATTCCAGTACATTGACAAGCGGGAGATGGGTACAGATATTTTTAAGTTCATTCCGCCAATGGCTGCGGGCTTCCTGGCTTATGCGGCTTTTACTGCTTTCCCGCTGGCGATAAAGAATACGATCACCTGGATCATCATGATCATCAGCACGGCGCTTACTTATTTTCTTTTCGGGCAGCCCTGGGTCATTCCCGCCCTGATCATTGCAGGGGGTATCAGTACCAATCTTAGCCGGAAACGTATCCCGCAGGTAGAATTGAAACCCAAAAAGATCAAGTGGTGGAATTTCTGGCTTTTCGGGATCATCTTTATTGTCGCGGGTATCGTGAGTGAGATGGCCAGGAAAAATGACTGGCCCAACAGGAAACCCATCAACCTTTTTGAGAACACGTACAGGATGGGTAGCCTGGTCTTTGGTGGCGGACAGGTATTGATGCCGATGATGTACGAACAATGGAGTGTAAGGCCGGAAGCGATAAAGGAACGAAACCCGGACGTGGTACAAATTGATGAAAGGGAAATGTATACGGCCATGGGTATCGTTAGGGCTGTACCAGGACCTGTTTTTTCGATCGCCGCTTTTGCCGGCGGTATGGCCCTGAAAGATATGGGAACAGAGATGCAGGTGATCGGTTGCCTGATCGGGATGATCGCAATTTTTTTACCCAGCGCCCTGCTGGTACTTTTCTTTTTTCCCATCTGGACCAATCTAAAAAAATACGCGGCAGTTTACCGTTCGCTCGAAGGCATCAACGCGGTAGTGGTCGGGATCATGTTCGCTTCGACCTTTTATATCATGAAAGATATTTCCATCACAGGACTCAAAACGGTTAACTTTATTAATATAGGTGTTATCGTAGGAACCTTTCTCCTGCTGAGTTTTACGCGGATAGCCGCCCCGCTGATCGTGTTGGGATGTTTGCTGCTTGGGTATTTCTTCTGATACTATTTTTTATAATAGCCCCCTTTTTCTATTTCTTCCAGCACTTTCTCGGGGATCATGTAGCGGACAGATTTTCCGGTACGGATATACTCACGGAGTTGTGTAGCCGATAATTGAAGCAGCGGTGCATCCAGTTCCTGCAGCCGGGTACCCAGTGTGTTTTCTATTTCGAAACCAGGCCGCCGGTAAACATAGATCGGGTAATTCTTAATGATCGTTTCATAGTTCTTCCACTTGGAAAGATTCTGAAAACTATCGCTGCCCATGATGATACAGAATTCGTGTTCGGGAAATTTTTCAACCAGGTAGGCCAATGTGCTGCTGGTATAAGAGGGTTTGGGCAAACCAAATTCGATATCCGAGGCTTTTATCCGGTTATCTTCCTCTGTTGCAATGCGAACAAGATGTAGCCGGTGGTATTCATTTAATAAGGCTGCGCTGTTCTTAAAAGGGTTTTGAGGTGAGACCACGAACCAAACCTTTTCAATATCGGTCTCGTTCAGCACATGGTTGGCAATGATCAGGTGGGCAACATGAATGGGATTAAATGAACCAAAGTAAAGACCTATTTTCATTTAATTAATTGATAATCAATTACTTATTTCCACAAGTATATGCTCCGCTTCATTTAGTCTCAAGCTCAGACGGTATCCTGCCACGCTGACTGATATCGGATCCCCAAGGGGGGCCACCTGTTCCAAAAGGATCCTCTCCCCCGGAACACAGCCCATTTCCATCAATTTTAAAAGAATTTCGTTACTGTTGAATTCTTTTATTATCCCTTCCTGCCCTGGTTTCAATTCTGATAGCCTGAGAATCATCCTAATATTTAATATTACAAAACTACCCTTGTTAGATTGTTTTTGTTTACGAATTTTGAAAATATGCCCGTTTCCGCTTCAAACAAACAAATTTCTTTCTTTTTCCCGGATACCCGCCCTACCCTTAAAAATCGGGCAGGCCTTAAGCGGTTTATTTTATCCATATTTAAAAAGGAAAAAAAGAATGCTGGAGCCATAAACTATGTGTTTTGTACCGACAGGGCTTTGCTGGATATTAATCGTCGATACCTGAAACATAATTTTTATACAGATATCATCACATTCGATCTTTCAGAAGGAACTGCAGTTCAGGCAGATATATATATCAGTATCGACAGGGTAAGAGAAAATGCCCAGAAAATCGGCGTTACCCTAAAAGAAGAAACTCACAGGGTGATCTTCCACGGGGTCCTGCATTTGTGTGGGTACAAGGACAAGAGTGCAAAAGATGCGAAAATAATGAGGGAGAAAGAAGAGTTCTATCTGTCTAAATACTTTTAATTAAGTTCCACGGGACACTGTTTCAGGTTGAAACAGTGTCCCGTGGAACCATTATCTTTGTGAAAACCTTACTATGGCCAGAAAGCGCTGGACGCAACAAACAAAAATAACCCCTTCACTCCTCAAATTCAGGGAAAAAAGAAAATGGCAGATCAATCTTCGGAGATATGTCCTGGAAAAGAGCCCCTGCGCGGCCTATGCCCCTTATTTTGGGCTGGATATCGAAAAAATGCGGTGGTGGTTTGAATATCAGTTCCATTCTGAGATAGAATGGGCCGATTTTGGGGTCAAATGGCAATTTGACCATATCATTCCTGTTACTTATTTTGACTTTTCTGACGAAGCTGAGCTCAAGATGTGCTGGAATTTCACAAACATAAGAGTAGAGAAATTTCAGTTGAATAAAGATCGGGGAAACAGGCTAGACGTATTGGCCGCTAAAAATTATTTTCGGGAGCTCTATGAGAAAACAAAGTATACCCCTTGCCTCAACCTTCTTCATAAAATCGATCAGCTTGAATTATCAGAATTTGTAAGCACCGAGAGCCAGCAGGCTTTTATTAAAGATCATCGGGAGTACCTGGATATGATCGAAAATTACTCTTCCTTTGAATTTGAGCTACTCAATAGCGGAAGAGATATCAAAGAGGTCCAAAAGGAAATTGATTTCTTCAAAAAATTCCAGTAGCCCAAATAAGGCAATACCTTTGCCGACTTATGTTTCCAGAATACGATGTGATAATTGTTGGCGCCGGGCATGCCGGCTGTGAAGCAGCTGCAGCGGCGGCCAACCTTGGTTCGCGTACTCTGCTGATTACCATGAACATGCAGACAATTGCCCAGATGAGCTGTAATCCCGCCATGGGGGGCATTGCCAAGGGGCAGATCGTCAGGGAAATAGACGCCATGGGTGGGTATTCGGGTATCGTAACAGATCTTTCCACCATCCAGTTCCGAATGCTCAACAGAAGCAAAGGTCCCGCTATGTGGAGTCCCAGGGCACAGAATGACCGCATACTTTTTTCTATAAAGTGGCGGGAAATGCTGGAACAAACCCCCAATCTTGATTTCTACCAGGATATGGTAAAAGGCCTGCTCATTAAAGATGGGTATTGTCGGGGAGTAATTACCGGGCTAGGTCATGAGATAAAGGCAAAATCGGTGGTTCTGACCAATGGGACCTTCCTGAACGGAATCGTTCATATTGGTGAAAAGAATTTCGGCGGTGGACGTATGGCAGAAAAAGCCGCGACGGGGATCACCGAACAGTTAGTTTCTCTTGGATTTCAAAGCGATCGCCTAAAAACCGGGACACCTCCAAGGATCGATGGACGTAGCCTTGATTTTAGCAAGATGGAAGAACAACCCGGTGACGACGAAGTGGTTGGCTTTTCGTTTCTTGATACCGAAAAACCGAAAGAGCAAAGAAGCTGCTGGATAACTTATACAAATCAGAAAGTCCATGATATTTTAAAAACCGGTTTTGACAGGAGCCCAATGTTTGCCGGGAGGATCGATGGAGTAGGACCCAGGTATTGTCCCAGCATAGAAGATAAGATCAACCGCTTTGCGGAAAGAGAAAGACACCAGCTTTTTATCGAACCCGAGGGCTGGAATACGGTAGAGATCTACGTCAACGGATTTTCGACTTCCTTACCAGAAGAGGTACAATACGAAGCTCTTCGTAATATAGTCGGTTTTGAGAACGCGAAAATGTTTCGCCCGGGTTATGCAATAGAATATGATTTCTTCCCGCCCACCCAATTGAATTATACACTCGAAACCAAGCTCATTCAAAATCTTTTCTTTGCCGGACAGATCAATGGTACAACCGGATACGAAGAAGCCGCCTGCCAGGGATTAATGGCCGGTATCAATGCACACCAGAAATCGCGCCAATTGAATCCTGTCATTCTGAAAAGGAGTGAAGCGTATATCGGCGTACTCATCGATGACCTTATCAGTAAAGGAACCGACGAACCTTACCGCATGTTCACCTCGCGTGCAGAGTTCAGAACTTTATTACGTCAGGATAATGCCGACCTGCGCCTGACCGAATTGAGTTACCGGGTTGGTCTTGCGTCACAGGAAAGAATGGACAGGGTTATCGAAAAAAGAAAAAATGTGGAAGAGATCAAAACTATACTGAAAGAACTTCCTGTAGAGCCAGTCGAGATCAATCCCTATTTTATATCGATCGGTTCTTCTGTTATCAGTGAAAAACAAAAAGCACAGAAAATATTATTACGCCCCGATATCGAGCTCCCGGCACTGGCGGCAGCATTGCCGAAATTGAAGGAAGCATTGAAAAAATATTCTCCGCAATCCCTTGAACAGGCTTCCATCCAGGTGAAATACGATATCTATATCGAGAAAGAAAAAGACCTGGTAAGAAAAATGTCTCAACTAGAAGAACTGGAGATCCCCGCCAGCTTTGACTATAAGAAGATCGTCTCTCTCGGTAACGAAGCCCGGGAAAAACTATCCCGGATAAAACCCAGGACACTCGGACAGGCCAGCCGAATATCCGGTATCAATCCCAGCGATGTTCAGATCCTGATGGTTTTTATGGGAAGATGATACTTATTGACGGGCAAAAGATTTTACTTCTTTTGCAGAATTTTCTCTTTCCGTCAGCGAGTTGTTCTTGATTCCCATGATCAGTCCGCGGCAATTTGATGCGCCACAGCGGCATTGAAAAGGTTCCATATTATCATCAAGGAATTCCGCATAGTCCAGTGTGAGTTCTTCCCCTTTTTTAATGTGCTTAACCGCCAGGACATTTAACCCGTCAAACGCAGTATTGGGATCGCAACTATGGTTTTGAGGCGCCCATTCTGAAGGATCGTCATCCCATAATATGAACAGCTCTTCACTTACGGGATAGGCATAACGACGGAAATGGAGCTTCTCGTCCTCGTTCCAGTTCTTTTCCACGAATCTTTTGGTGATGATCCGTTGTGCTCGTCCTTCACCTTTAAAGATCAGATCACCCTCTTTTATATTCCGGCTTGCATAGATCCCGTAACCTGCAATGGAATTGCCTTTCATAACAAAAGGCTTTTTACCCCGCTGGTGACGGGCGATACCTTCGGCGATGATATGTTTTAAAAATCCTGCCTGGCCGATGCCATCAAATTTCAATACAAAATCCGCAGATCCTTCGTAACCGTCGGTATAAAAAACTGAACAGGTAAAATTGATCTCCAGGAAATAGATCTCGTTCTTATCGTTTACGCGGAAATCAAGTCTTGCATAACCAACCCCGTTAAAGCCTTTGAATATTCTTTCCGCTGCTGCTCTTAACTGAGTATCCAGCCCGGGATCATCACAGGCAACATTACAGTCGGGGTGTAGCTCAGATGTCTTTAACGCGTAGGTCTTAAATTCTCTTCCTTCTGGGAATAGATACTCCACCGGTCGAAAAACAGTACAACTATGTATATCGGTATTGGCTGCAACCAGTACGGTAAATTCTCTTCCGGCAATATATTCTTCCACCAGCAGGGGCCCATACTCTTCAAGAATGCTAATGCATTTCTGCTGGAGTTCTATTTTATTATGCACCAGTGAGTATTCATCCACACCAAGGCTGTCACCCGCTTTAGCCGGTTTCACGAATAAAGGAAAAGAAAGATGTTTAACGGCATCCTCCACATCATTCAATTCATGGAGGATCACATACCCTGGCGTTTTTACTCCTTCGCAATACGCCAGGTACTTCATCAACTCTTTCGGGGGGTCATATAATTTGGTACTCGGCCCGGTAAAAGGAAGATTTAATACTTCAAGTGTATAGATCACGTCAATCGAAGGCACTTCCCATTCCAGGTAGCCTTCACAAAGATTTACGAAGACATCATAACCCTGTTTGCCCAATTCCTTGAGTTGTTTGTACGTAGTAAGCTTATTCAAAAAAACATTGTGTACTTCAGCGCCCGGTAACAGAACAGAGAGGTCCCGGGGCGGGTCGTAATTTTTATAATCAACGCCGGTAGTGGAATAATCTGGTTGCAGTACACAAACTCTCATGACACACTAAGGTAAATACAGAACATATAAAAAGTGCAGGAAGTCTATTTAACAGGGACAGTTTTTTTAGCTTTCCGTACCCTGGTCTTTTTATGGGTTACCGGTTCAATGATACTTCGCCGTAAAGCGTCTTTCAGTATCTCGGTGATGATCTCCGTAAAAGATATATCGGAAGCTTTTAATATTGCGCCGATCGAAGTATAATCCTCGTCTTCGCTCAGCCCGCATTGGGCGTTCGCTTCAAGCATATATAATTTACCGGTAGCCGCGTCCTGCCGGATATCTATACGGGTATACCCTTTGCCTCCGCAAGCCGCGTAGGCTTCAAGACTTAATTTTTTAAGCGCCGGCACCAGGGAAGCGTCAGCCGGTCTGTATTCATAAAAGTTCTCGTTCCCGGGCATAGGCTTTTCGTCTTCATAGATCTCCCAGAGCCGGTCGAAGGACAAGAATTTCTCCGAATCTGGTAACGATTGATGAAAAACTCTTTCTACTGGTTCATAGACACGGCAGTTGCCCGGGTCATCTGATGATCCTGTAATAAAAGTGGTGAATTCCGGTCCCGTGATAAACTGCTCTACGAATAAGCCGTCAACCAGGAGGTTCCAGCCATGATAGCCTTTGTAAATCTCCTGTACTCTTTTGGCCAGTTCTTCTTCTGTGTGCACCACGTTCTTAACGGAAACCCCCATACTGCCGCCCGAAACGGCCGGTTTGATAATGATCGGGGTGCCGACTCTTTTACAGATCCCTTTTGTAGAACCTTTCTTTTCCGTGATCACCCGCCAGTTGCCGGTAGAAACACCCGCTTTATCAAACGCCTTCTTCATCGGGATCTTGGAAGTGGTGATCGTATAAAAATGAGCATCTGATCCTGTATAGATCAAATCGTGTTTTTCCAGTTCATGAATAACGGAAACGCCCGGGGTTCCATTTACCTCGTCGCCGTCGCAAAGATTTAATACCAAGGGTGTTTTCCCGTTTGCGCTTGTAGCGATACCGCGGATGATCTTTTTGTAATTATCCATGGTAACGGGCTGCCATTTCCATTGCGCTTTCAGCTCTTCAAATACTTTCGTATATTCTTTAATGCTTTGGGTAAAATCGTAATAATGCTGGATATTGGGATCCGAAGACTCCAGGTGAGGGGCCAGGACCCAGATGGTATATGGCTTTAATAAACGGGATACTTCATTCATCTTCATACACTAAGCTACTTTCTTCCTGGCTGGCCGTTTAGCCAGTTGCTGTTGAATAAAATCCGTGAGCCGGTATTTTTCCCTTGCGTTTTTTGAGAGATATGCAGCACCTTTTATTTGACCCAAACAACCCGGGTAACCGCAATAACAATTAAACGGCTGCTCCATTTTCCATTCGGTGGATGGGTAAAAGAAGGTTAATTCATCTTCGGGCCTTAGTTCTTTCAATGCTACCAGCCGCATAGAACTGGTATCAAAGAAAACATTGGGATTGCAGCTATGGTTGATATACTGCAGGAACTCCGGTTGCAACGTAATGTGCCTGGCAATACCCACCTGGACTGTCAGGTAAGTGGGCTCGGCAGAAATAGTGCCTGCGGAAAAATCCGCGATTGCTTCTCCCGGCCGGTAGGAACGAAGCACGAACAGTGCATTCTGGTTGTTCGATAATTTTTGGCGCATCTCAGCAATTATATGATTGCTTATGGTGCGGTAAGCAGGGGTAGTACGTGTATCCATAAATGGGTTGGTAAGTATTCGAATAGAAAGATATATATATTGTTGAACTCAACAAATTCATAATAGTTAAATGTGAATAATTAATGATTAATGTGGACTAACTAATAACATTGAATTGTATCGTTCATCCTTCTATTCGCTCATTAAGTTTAAATAACCATTCGCAGGGTAGTTGAGATTTGATCATTAATCAGCGTGGCCAGGCACAAACAAATGAAGGTTTGTTTCATTTCTGTTTATCCCGTCTCTTTGGTTAATATGAATGCCTGGTGCAGCGGGGGTATTGACAGTTTTCTTTAGCGTGATGGTTTTAAAGCAGTAATGGCAAGTGGTTACCCGCTGGTACGGCAGCGGTTGGTAATGGGGTGCGCCCAATAAACCAGTAGTCTCTTTTGCACGGAGAGAATGAATTGCCGTGATAGGAGGATCAAATGGGAGTTCGTGTTACAACCTTTGAGGATAAGGAGATTTTTATTCGAACAGCCATTTTGTGAAAATGGGATAGTGGCCTTTATCCTTACTGGAAAAAAGAAAGAACTAAGAAAGGGAACGCCCTGGTAAAATAAAAACCGCCCCGTTGCCGGGACGGTTTTCCCATTACCAAAGACTCCGCTTATTCGCTGGTCTTCGCCCCCAAAAGCAACAATTCATTCACCTGAACTTCGGTGATATACTTCTTGTTGCCTTCTTTATCATTATAACTGCGGTTGATCAGTTTCCCTTCGATGGCCACTTCCTTTCCCTTCGTGAGGTATTTTTCCACGATATCCGCGACCTTGCCCCAGGCCACAAGGGTATGCCATTGCGTTTCACTTACTTTCTCCCCCTTGGCGTTGCGATAGCTTTCACTGGTGGCTACGCTAAAACGGGCCATTTTCTTACCACTTTCCAGTGTTTTTATTTCCGGCGCATTGCCGAGGTTACCGATCAGTTGTACTTTGTTTCTTAATGCGTACATAGTTTTGAGTTTTGCTCGTCCGCCGAAGCCTTGGCGAAGGCGGACAATTGTTTTAAAATTTGTTATCCCAGTCACCCGGGGACGTCTCCCGGTTGACAGGACAAAAATGCTTTCGCCGTGAAAGCATACCCGGTTTTTAACCGTTTTTTCCCGAAACTAACCGTGTAAAAACGTTTGTCATATTCCCGGGACGTTCTATTTTGAACCGAGAAACGAGGAAGATGACACCTGCAGCAATAAAGCCCTGCCTGGCCTGTGGCAATACATTAAGAGGAAGAATTGATAAAAAATTCTGTGACGACTATTGCCGGAACAATTATAACAACCAGCAAAAGCAGAAAGATGTGCATAGCGCACTGGTTAGAAGTATCAATAATACTTTATTGCGAAACAGGAAGATATTGGCCTCGCTGCTCCCCCAGACCGGGGAGACGGCCAAAGCAACAAGAGAAAAAATGATGCATCGGGGCTTCCAGTTCAGGTATTTTACACACCTGTATACCACCAGGACCGGCAAGACGTATTATTATTGTTATGATCATGGCTACCTGCCCCTGGAAAATGAATGGTACCTATTAGTAAAAAGGAAAGAAGAATAGCGGCCGTTCTTCTTTCCTGGTCGGAATAATTACTCTTTTTTTCCGCTGCCTTTTAATATAGCTACAAGCAGGAGAATGAAAATGGCGCCACCCAGTATCCATACCCAGGGCTGCTGGTACCAGTTGGAATCCTTTTTATTTACATCGATATCTACATCCAGGCCCTTATCCTGTGCCCATGTTTGAAGCGACAATAAGGTTGCCACGAAAACAAACATCGTTTTGCTGATGATCTTGTTCATATTGCGGTTTTAAGTTTAAAAGATTGTATCGGTTTAGTTACTTAATAATTATACCAATTCTCTTTAAACCAAAAACCAGCCATCCCGAGTGGGATTATATTATAATTATGTGGAATTTGTTCTACAGACGGAGAGTTCCTGGCTCGTATAGCAGGGATCCTGAGTCGGTCGCTTCGGGACACAGTGAAGTGAAAAGCCTGCAAAAACAAAAAACCCAAACGAAAATTCATTTGGGCTTTTCTACTTCTCCGTGCTGTGGGGCGTCCTTAGGTAGGTATCCATAAACCCCATATTTCCACTAATAATTTGATTATAAGGTCAATTGATATGGGCTAATACCCGGATAGATCGGTTTACATCGTTTGGTTTGGGGTATTTCCGCGCACGGTTCCGCGCCCGATATTAAATCAACTGTTTTAACTTTGCATAATCATGTAAAATCTTAAGGAGCGCGGAGACGTTTTAGAGAAACCCTGTTCCTGATTAATAATAGAACAGTACATGCCCATAAGAAAAATTACAAACAGAAATTAAAAGCAGTAGGGTGGTGATGAAATTTTTCATAATGATCCCTTGCGGGTTTATGTTGACTAAAGCTAGTTCTTACAATCCAGGTTAATATGACCCGGCCCACTTCCCGAGGACGTACCACCTGGGGTAGTAACAGTGGTGGTTGACTCCGTATCCATCCGGGCCTTCCCGGTCTTGAGTCCTTTTATTATATAGGTTCCGCTACCCTTCCAAACTACCGAGCTGTATTGAGTGATAAAGCTGAATGTTCCCGTAGAATCGCTGGTAGGAGTAAACTTGAACGGATATATGAGCGGGCCATTAGTTCCGGTTAATTCAAAAGGCGCTCTAGTATCACAAACCGTCCCCGAGTATACAGTCGGACCATCTTGTCCGGATGCCAGGAAACACATGGGAGGGTATAACTCTTTCGCTTTCTTTACCGCTTCATCATATTCATCTTGTGCGGTTCCATATTCTTTTTCTGCTTTTATACTTACGGTTTTAAGTTCATTATCGTGATTTTTATTAAACTCGATTATTTTATTATCATAAGATCTTTTAGCCCCCGAACTACAACCTGTATCACTTGCGCATGATTTGAGGTGTTCTAAATACCTAAGGTTTTCCCTGCTCACTGATTCTTTAGCCATTTTCACAAAGTAAGTGATCCTCTCTTCCCGCCAGCGATCAATTTCGGCCCTTGTCTTTACCAACTCCTCGTAAGCTATTTGTTCAGCGGCAACAAATCTGGAGTCGAAGCATCCGTTAATTCTCCCAGGAACAGAAGGTTGCCCATAAGAAAAATTCCAAACAGAAATTACAAGCAGTAGGGTGGTGATGAAATTTTTCATACTGATCCCTTGCGGGTTTATATGTTGACTAAAGCTACACGAAAGCGGGCAAAACAAAACCCTCACTTTCCTGAGGGTTTTAATCATATAAATTACCAGAATTAGATTCTACGGGTCAGCAGCCGATTCATTCCTTTCAATACAATTAATTTCGGCTTACTGTAAGCAGGGTCATAAAAGCGGTAATAAATGTACCAGTCACTCTTAAGATCTTGTTCTTCGGAATTCCAGGTCTTTGGGTGGGCCGAAAGCTTGCTGCACCGGCAGCCGGATGGTAATTGAAGCATAGTGCTAACGATTATGTTATTGTTAAACAATATGCTACAGGAGGTCTATGAAAGAAGAGAGCTGAAACCATTGTTATCCAACGATTTCAGCTTTGTGGTATGGGCGGGATCCCTGCCTGACTGCGTCACGCAGGCAGGGATCCGTAAAGAATTTTGTAAATAAAAAAACCAGGCTTGTTAACCTGGGTTTTTTTGGGTGGTGTGGGGCGGTCCGCCCAGGCGGAGAACCGCCGACACAAGCCCGCCTGCCGGACAGGCAGGGATTTTCAGTCCTTTTCCGCCTACGGCGGATACCGCAATTATTGTTCGTTCAGAAATTGTTTGATGATCACTTTAATAAAATCCCTTCCATGCCCTGTTTTTAGAAATTTCTCCCGTTGC
>JBDSPR010000035.1:0-80029 GCA_039930245.1 Chitinophagaceae bacterium
CCCCGGATTTAATCCGGGGGTTGCCGGGGTTTATATAAAGTTGATAGAATAAATCTTATTCAGCAGCTTTCTCTTCTGTAGTTGTCACTTCGTCAGTTTTAGCTGCGGTCTTCTTCGTGCTACCGGCACGACGGGTTTTCTTGGTAGCTGTTTTAGCTTCACCCTTGCCTTTACCATAGATCTCGTTGAAATCCACCAGTTCGATCATCGCTGTCTCCGCATTATCGCCGGGACGGGCGCCCAATTTGATCACACGGGTATATCCACCGGGACGACCAGCTACTTTCTCCGCTACTGCGCCAAACAATTCCTTGATAGCTTCTTTATCCTGGAGGTAACTGAAAACGATACGTCGCTGGTGCGTAGTGTTCTCTTTTCCTTTCGTGATCAGGGGTTCAACATACACCCGCAGTGCTTTCGCTTTAGCGGTTGTCGTTACGATCCTTTTGTATTGGATCAGCTGGCAGGCCAGATTGCTCAGCAGGGCATCCCTGTGTGCTTTCTTGCGGCCTAAGTTTTTTACTTTGTCTCCGTGTCTCATGTTGACGTTTTTTTTGACATTGCACCGTGTCAGGATTTGCAATGTTCGCTGAGTTGAATCTCAAATCAGCAGTGTTTAAAAATACTATTTCAAATAAGGTCTCCTAACTCCCCTCCTTTGGATCCCGATTTTAATCGGGAGGGGGAGGCCTAAAACTCACTCAGGTCAATTCCCAACTTCACCAAATCCATTCCGAAATGCAGACCTCTTTCGGTTAGCACCTGCTCGATCTCCGCCAGTGATTTCTGGCCGAAATTGCGGAATTTCATCAGGTCTTCCTGCTCATACTGTACCAGTTCGCTCAACGAGTTGATCTTCGCTGCTTTCAGGCAGTTAAAGGCCCTTACAGACAGATCCAGATCTTCCAGCGGTGTTTTCAATACTTTACGCAGTTGTAAAGTTTGTTCGTCCACCAGGTCTTCCTTCTTTTCTTCTTTATTGTCGAACGTGATATTCTCATCGGTGATGATCATCAGGTGCTGGATTAGGATCCTTGACGCCTGCTTCACGGCTTCTTCAGGATGTATGGTGCCATCCGTAGAAACTTCCATGATCAGTTTTTCAAAGTCGGTCCTTTGTTCCACCCTCGTATTCTCGATCGTGTATTTCACGTTCTTGATGGGAGTGAAAATAGAATCGATAGGGATATAACCAAGGGGAGCATCTTTTGGTTTGTTGTCCTCGGCAGGCACATAACCACGGCCTTTGCCGATGGTCAGTTCCACATCCATTCTTGCAGAAGAATCCAGCGTGCAGATCAGCAGGTCCGGGTTCATGATCTGGAAAGAATGTGTTGCTTCACCGATCATACCGGCGGTGAATTCTGTTTTATTCTTGATGGACAAAATGATCTTCTCATTTGCCACTTCGTGATCCACTGCTTTTTTAAAGCGCACCTGTTTCAGGTTCAGGAAAATTTCCACCACGTCTTCGCTAATGCCTTTCATGGTCGCAAATTCATGCTCCACACCTTCGATCTTCACGCCAATGATCGCATAGCCTTCCAGGGAGTTCAGCAATACACGACGAAGTGCATTACCGATGGTTACGCCGTATCCTGGTTCCAGGGGGCGAAACTCGAACTGGGCTTCAAAATCCGTTGCTTTCTGCAGAATGATCTTATCGGGCTTCTGGAAATTTAAAATGGCCATATTGTTATTTTAGATTTTAGATTTAATATTTAAGATTTCAAGCCGCATGAAGTATTCACTATTCACTCTTGGCTATTCATCTTACTTACTATACAATTCCACGATCAGTTGTTCCTTGATATTTTCCGGAATGCTTTCTCTTTCAGGATAGGTGATGAACGTGCCTTTCATTTCTGTTTCGTTCCAGTCCAGCCAGCTGAATTTCGGGTTCTTGGCCCTTACTACGCTGCTGATAGACGTTCTTCCTTTGCTGCCTTCTTTGATAGTGATCACATCACCAGGAGTCAGTTGGCGGGAAGGAATATTGGAAACATCACCGTTTACTTCGATATGCTTGTGGCTGACCAGCTGGCGCGCAGCAGGACGTGAAGGAGCGATACCCATACGGAAAACGGTATTGTCCAGACGTGCTTCGCACAATTTGATCAGGTTCTCACCAGTAACACCTTTACGGCGGGACGCTTCTTCAAAAGTTTTACGGAATTGTTTTTCCAGGATACCGTAAGTGTACTTCGCTTTTTGTTTTTCGCGGAGCTGCAGCGCGTATTCGCCTAATGTCTTACGTTTCTTGGACGGACCATGTTGCCCGGGGGGAACGCTGTTTTTATCCAGCCATTTACCATTACCTAAAATGGGTTCACCAAAACGACGTGAAATCTTGGTCTTTGGACCAGTGTACCTTGCCATAGTTTTTATTCATTTACGCTTTTTTGTAACGGTGCTTCGATCGGTAAAAGCGTTAAAAAATTAATCGGGCACCCTTTTTTAAAATGAACTGCTCTGATCCTTTCAAAGCAATTATAACTATATAGATAAAGTTACGAGTGGAGAGCTACGAGTTGCGAGTTTTGGCTCATGGCTCGCGGCTAATAGCTCGCTGCTTTTCTTTTAAACTCTTCTTTTCTTCGGCGGACGGCAACCGTTGTGCGGGAGCGGCGTCACGTCTTTGATCATCACGATCTCGATACCTGACTGTGATAAGGAGCGGATCGAGCTTTCCCTTCCGGCGCCAGGGCCTTTTACATATACATCCACTCTTTTCAGACCGGCATCAAATGCTGTTTTTGCAGCATCCGCAGCAGCCATCTGCGCAGCATAAGGTGTGTTCTTTTTAGAACCCTTGAAACCCATTTTACCGGCACTGCTCCAGGCAACTACCTGGCCGTTCTTGTTGGTAAGGCTGATGATGATATTGTTGAAAGTGGCGGAGATGTGTGCATCACCGTAAGAATCTACTTTTACCACTCTTTTCTTAGCAGCTGCTTTTGCGCTGGTCTGCTGTTGTTGTCCTTGTGCTTTTGCCATAATTTTTGTACCGAGGTGATCGTTTAAATTTAAAAAATCTTCCCGTTTTACCGGGAGCTGAATCAATCCTCCTGCTGACTTACGAAGCGATCCGAAACTGATTCATTTTATTTGTAAGTCTTATAATAAAGATTCGGGGAACGGAACTCCGGACTCCCGACTCCTGACTATTTACTTTTTTGCTGCTTTTTTCTTACCGGCCACTGTTTTCCTTTTTCCTTTTCTTGTACGGCTGTTTGTCTTCGTACGCTGACCACGAACCGGCAGACCTTTACGGTGACGGAGACCCCGGTAACAGGCGATATCCAGCAAACGCTTGATGCTCATCTGTACTTCTGAACGAAGCTGGCCTTCCACCTTTAACTCTTCCGTAATAACGTTACGGATGGCATTCAGTTCATCATCATTCCACTCATGAACCTTCTTGCTGCGGTCAATATTATTCTTGTCCAGAATGTATTTCGCAGTAGAGGGGCCAATGCCATAGATATAGGTAAGACCTATTTCGCCTCTTTTATTTTTTGGTAAATCAACACCGGCAATACGAGCCATATTATTATTTTATAATTTAATATTTCAGATTTAATATCGAAAACTATAAATATTCAATCTACAATTTTCAATATTCAATTGCTTATCCCTGTCGCTGCTTAAAGCGGGGATTCTTTTTGTTGATCACGTACAGCTTGCCTTTCCGACGAACGATTTTGCAATCAACGCTGCGTTTTTTAATGGATGCTCTTACTTTCATTTTTTTTAAGCTTTTAGCCGTTCCGTTTATTTTTTCTGCGCAATAGCCAACAGCTACGCAGCTTTACTTGTACCTGAAATTGATTCTTCCTCTTGTCAAATCATATGGCGATAACTCTACCCCTACTTTATCTCCCGGGAGAATACGGATATAGTGCATTCTCATTTTCCCTGAGATGGTTGCCAGTATTTCATGCCCGTTTTCCAGTTTTACCCGGAACATAGCATTTGACAAGGCCTCTACGATCGTACCATCTTGTTTAATAAGGGGTTGTTTCGACATAATTTTTTCGGAACGCAAAGGTAGGAGTATCAGCCCTAAAAAAGAAATAACCCCGGTTATTTTTGGGGGCTATGTGGAAAACCCTGCCTGTTGAGCTGGGCCAGGGCCGGGAAAATGGCCCTCAGGGCATATCCAGGTGAACTTTGGTCATATCCAGGTGGAGGTTCTGCAGCTCATGGACTCCCAGCGGAAAGCTGAAATGACGCCTGTCTTCCCGCCACCACATCTCGACATTGGAAAAATCCCCTTTTTTGGGGGTGACCAGCCGGAAACTGTCTTTTTTATACTTGACCGACCCGTCGTTCTCCTCCCGGGTAAATCCAAGTTTCAATAGCTGGTTCTCATCCAGGGGGACCGCATGCATTTCGACGGGGCTGTACCAGAACTCCTGCACCCCGTTATTCACAAGGGCCTGGTTCTCTTCCTGACTAACACTTACGACTGTTCCTTCCCGCATCATTCCTTCATCATTAATGCTGATAATAGCACCTGATTTAAGATTCCCGATTTTGAGCATGGCATTAATTTTAATAGCCGAATATAAAAAAGGTTATAATCAAAACAAAATGACTTTCGGGGAATACCATCCATAATCGCTATTTTTTTTAAGAAAAGATGTATTTTCAGTAATACTTTAATCAAAACCGATCAACACATGAAAAAGAATCTCACAACCCTGGCCGTGGTTATCCTCTGTGCCACCTTTATTTCCTGCGGCAGCAAAAAGGAAACGGCCGCTTCCATTGCGCAAAAATGGTGCGACCTGAATGGAAAAGAATATAGAGCTGCCGAAGGAGCGGAAAAAGATGCAGCAAAACAAAAGCGAAAAGATTATGAAAAGAGTATGAAGGCAAAATATACAGACGAAGCTTTTATGCAGGAGATAGGAAAAGAAATTGAAAAATGCGAAGACGCTTCGGAAGGACGTTAAAATGTAAAAAGTATATAAAGTAAATAGGGTATCTAAGTTGTTAGTCAGCCCTCATTTACTTTATATACTCTATATACTTTTTTTTCTTTCATCATCACTCCGCCCAGCTCATCACGTAATTCTCGTTCTCGATATCCAGCGCTTCCTTTGTCAGCATCAGCGGGTGAAATGTATCCACCATTACGGCTAATTCTTTGGTTTCTTTAGCGCCGATGCTTTTTTTCACCGCCCCCGGGTGTGGCCCGTGCGGGATCCCGGCAGGATGCAGGGTGATCATTCCTCTGGTGACATTCTTGCGGCTCATAAATTCGCCATCCACATAATACAATACTTCATCGCTGTCGATATTGCTATGGTTATACGGTGCAGGGATCGCCTGTGGGTGATAATCAAATAATCGCGGGCAGAAGGAACAGACCACGAAATTGTGCGCTTCAAATGTCTGGTGGACCGGCGGTGGCTGGTGTACCCGACCGGTGATCGGTTCAAAATCATGAATGGAAAAGGCAAAGGGGTAACAGGTACCGTCCCAACCAACCACGTCAAAAGGATGGGTACCATAATGAAGCCCATAGAGCATTCCTTTTTTCTTGGCGCGGATCAGGAAATCGCCTTTCTGGTCAAAAGTCTGAAGGTTTTGGGGCCCGCGGATATCCCTCTCACAATACGGCGAATGTTCCAGCAGCTGCCCGTATTTACTCAGGTATTTTTTGGGGTAGCGAATCGGGCTGAAAGACTCCACGATGAATAAACGATTATTCTCATTGGCAAATTCAATTTGGTAGATCGTTCCTCTCGGTATCACGAGGTAATCACCATAACCAAAGGGCAGTTCCCCATAAATGGTTTTCAGCACCCCGCTTCCTTCGTGGACAAAGATCATTTCGTCGGCATCGGTATTCTTGTAAAAATAATCGGTCATACTCTCCTGCGGAGCGGCCAGCACGATATGGCAATCATTGTTCACGAGTACAGGTTTGCGGCTTTGCAGGAAATCTTTTACCGGTTTGATTTTGAATCCTTCAAAACTGCGGTGTTGCAGCATTTTCTCTTCCGCAATCGTGGGAGCCACACTGACGGGTGGTTCAGTTTTAATGATCTGTGTGGGAGGATGCACATGGTACATCAGGGAATAATCATTGGAGAATCCTTCGGTGGAGAATAATTGTTCCGAATACAATTCGCCATCGGGTTTGCGGAACTGTGTATGACGTTTATGCGGAATGTTTCCGAGTTTATAATAATGAGGCATGATAAGTTTGTGGTTTGTTGTTTATAGATTATAGCTGGGATCGTTCCTCCGCCACTATCAAAATATTATCGAATCTTTATCTATCTCAAAGTTGGTTCCGGAATTACCGCAGTGAAAGTTCTAAAGTAGAAAGAAGGAAAATATATTTCCCCGTCCGACCGGTGGTCATCCGGGCGGGCACTTGCGTTTGTCAATATAATAAGTAAAGCTGCGGTGAAGCGGCATATCCAAATTTACAACTAATTTCAATCTGCATTGACAAGAATCGGCCTTATATCAGATACCCATGGTTTCCTAGATGAAGCGGTCTTTATGCATTTTTCAAACTGCAACGAGATCTGGCATGCGGGAGATTTTGGTTCTATGGAACTCGCAACCCAGCTGACTGCGAAAAGCGGTCTGCCTCTCCGGGGAGTGTATGGTAATATTGACGGGAATGATATACGGGCCGTTTATCCTGAACAACTTGTCTTCGATTGCGAAAAGGTAAAAGTAATGATGCGGCATATCGGGGGCGCTCCTCCCAAATACAACCCAGTGACAAGAAAAGAAATCACTCTTCACCGGCCGCTATTATTCATCAGTGGACATTCTCATATATTAAAAGTAATGTACGATCCCGCCATAAGTTGTCTCCACATGAACCCCGGCGCTGCAGGTCACCACGGCTGGCACAAAATAAGAACCCTTATCCGTTTTGTGATCGATGGCGCTGACATGAAGGACTGTGAAGTGATCGAATTGGGAAAACGCTAAAGATAGTCGGGAGACCGAAGACGGGAGACCGCAAGACTGGAGACCCAAGACAGGAAGTCAAAAAGACCAAAAGACCGGAGACCGGAGTTTTGGAAACGTTTTAACGCAAAGAAGTTTGAAGAGTAAATTAGCAGCTTCAGACTCACGACTCAGGACTCAGGACTCACGACTCCTGACTCCCGACTTACTTCTACATTCCCGGGAACCAGGTTCTTCCCGCACCTATGGAACGGAAAGGCCAGGGAATAACGATCAGTATGATCAGCAGGGCCAGCCCGTAATACAATACGGCCCTTTTATGCTTCACGCTGTCAGTCACCTCTCTTTTGGCATACGAATAACCGGTGTGGATCAGGATAATCGCTATCAACATCCCGACAAAATGTTCTATGGCAAAAAACCGAAGGCTAGCATTCTTCATTACCATGCTCATACCGTTTGACTGGATACTTTTTAATCCCCAGGGACCGGTAATCCACTGGTATAATCCTACCAGTAACATCACATCAGCACTGATCATCAGGAACAGACCAGTTTTGCGATGACCTGCAGTAAAGGCTTTGTTCCTGTCTGCATAGCTTTTAAAAATAGCTACAAGCAGTAAGATCAATATTATCCAGCGGAGAACACTGTGAAGATGAAGCATGCCGTTGTACATAGCAGTAGATTTGAGTAGCCAAAACTACAACAGGTGGATTCAACATCAAAACTTATTACTTGCCGCCATTCGCTGTAAGATCGGCGCGGCAGTTCCCATCCAAACCTGGAATATTTCCCGTGATCAGGAAACCAAGTATATCACTTGTCTCGGAAGCATAGTACATCAGGCAGCTGCTGTTATTACAATGGTTACCATGCGCGGCATCCTTGTGAGCCGTCTGCATGCCTGAACCCAGGTCTACCAGGCCCAGCAAATGACCGATCTCGTGTTCGGCAACTGTTGCAACGAGTTTTGTACGGCTGGCCTGCCCGAACCCACCGGAATTATCATTGATCTTTTTTCCGAATAAAACGCTGGAAGTGTTTTTATAAGCGATACCCAACACATTGTCATCCGTGTAGCTACCATTCGTATACAAAATATAAATAGCGAGTTCGCTGCCGGAGGTAAAAGCGGTGCGGTTATTCTTTTCTATATTGATCACTTCATTGAGCGATAAATTCAGGTTGGATGAGGCCGGTATCTCCTTCGTTATGATATTGATGCCCGAGGGTTTGTTGACAAGTGCCGTGAGCATTCCCTGTAAATGATTCAGGGCTGCCGCATCAGGTTGGTAACCGGTCATGTACTGGACTTCCACTTTCAGGGAAGTATATTTTGACGAGGCAAGTAGTTCGTTGGCGGATGCTCCCACCGGGCGGTTATGCAGGTAATCGGGTGCCCCGGGATTATTGACATAGTCTGTTGATTTCTTGCATCCTGTAAAAAGGATGACGGCAAAAAGAAATACAGGAAATATTTTCATAGCTGAGATACGTTTGGTTTACGTAACCGGATCTACTCAAATACTATTCCAGTTTCAGTTTAGTCCACCCAGTCAGCTATAAAAACATTGGTATCCCGGGTGCCGCCATTATTCCGGTTGCTGCAGAAAACGATCTTTTTCCCATCCGGGGAAAACATCGGGAAGGCATCAAAACCCTTGTCACGGCTTATTTTTTGCAAGTTGGTCCCATCCTCGTTGATCGTATAAAGATTAAAAGGGAATCCCCTTTTATATTCATGATTGGAAGCAAAGATGATATGCTTACTATCCGGCATGTAAGCAGGAGCCCAGTTGGCCTGCCCATACGAAGTAACCTGGCGGGGATTACTCCCTTCAGCATCCGCCACCCATACTTCCATATTGGTGGGAGCTACTAAATTTTCGGCAAGCAGGTCCTTATACTCCTTTATCTCGGCTTCTGTTTTGGGACGGCTGGCTCTCCAGATCAGTTTTGTCCCGTCAGGACTGAACCAGGCGCCTCCATCATAACCCAGAATATTAGTCACTCTTTTTTCAGCACCGGTTTCGAGATTCATGATATAAAGATCGATATCACCATCCTTGTCGCTGGTATAAAGCATTCGCTTGCCATCGGGTGATAGTGTCGCTTCCGCGTCATAGCCTTTCGAATTCGTCAACTGCTTAATAATTTTCCCATCGAGATCGGCCATGAAAATATCATAGCTGTCGTATAAAGGCCATATATATTTATTTCCATATTTACTTCGGTCCGGTGTTGGCGGACATTCATTGCTGCCAAGATGGGTAGATGCATAAATGATATGCCTGCCATCCTTTGTAAAAAAGGGGCAGGTAGTACGGCCTTTACCGCTGCTGATCATTTTATAGGTAAAGGCTTCCCCATTTTTGGGGGCTTTGCCAATAAATATCTGGTCGCAATTGATTCCTTCTTTGGGATTGGTTCGTTGGAAAACAAGCCATTTACTGTCAAAACTCCAATAGGCTTCTGCATTATCCCCGCCAAAGGTCAGCTGTTGGATATTTTTAAAATGTGTTTCCTCGGCATAGCGAAGTGTATCAACCCCGGGAGCTTGTGTAGCAAGCTTAGCACTATTATTACAGGAAATAAAAATTGATAAAAAAGTAACAAGGATAAAAGGGACAATAATTTTCTTCATTTTTTTTCGTTTTCTCGCAGGCAAGCTTGCAAAGGTATTTTCAAAGACTCCCTGTTTTGTCAGGCGATTGTCATACCTCCTTTAAAATTCAATTAGCTTTGACGCATGTACCGGAACACAAAAATAATATTAGTTATCGTAACCGGGGTCTTTCTGGCTGCCGCTTGCAACAATAAAAAAGGCGACTCCCCCTATAAAGAAATATTATCCCAGCCACCTTTTGTTTCGTTGACAGACAGCATCCAACAGGAGCCCAAAAATGACGAACTGTATTTTCGGAGAGCTGTTTTGTTAAATAGTAACAACCTTCCCGAACCGGCCCTGGCTGATTTCAGGAAAGCCTGGTCGTTGAAAAAAGATGAACGCTATGCCTATGGTTTGAGCAACCTCCTGCTGGATAAAAAACCCGATTCGGCCATCCTGTTCTTAAACAATGCCCTCGGGGAACTGCCCGGGAGTTTTTTGTTGAAGCTCACCCTGGCAAGGGCTTACCAGTCCGGGAATAAAACAGATGAAGCTTTAAAGATCAGCGATGAGTTGTTGCAACAAAACCCCGAGCAGGTGGATGTGCTGAAAATGAAAGCGGACCTGCTGGGTAAAAAAGGTATGAATACAGAAGCGATCGCAACTTTAGAGAAAGCCTACTGGCTCACTCCTTTTGATATCGACCTGAATTATGAGCTGGCTTATAAGTATGCAGAAGCAAAGAACGCGAAAGTGATCGGTCTTTGCGATTCGCTGATCCTAATAGATACCATGAACCTTCATGCCGAACCGTATTATTATAAAGGCATTTATTATTCCAACAGGGGGGATAAAACAAAAGCCCTCCGGCTATTCGATGAAGCTGTTCAGCACGATTATTATTTTCTCAGTGCCTATATCGAAAAAGGCCGGGTACTCTACGACCAGGAAAAATATGCGGAAGCATTAAAAACCTTTGAGCTGGCCAGCACGATCTCTGCAACTTTCCCGGATGCTTATTTCTGGACTGGCAAATGCCAGGAAGCCATGGGAAATATGGAGGAAGCCAAACTGAGCTACCAGCGGGCTTATGGACTGGATAAGACATTTACCGAAGCAAAAGAGGCAGCGGATAAGTTGAAATAGAATTATCTTGCCCCGCAAACTCCCTGCAATGCCTATTATTGCTCCCTCCCTTCTTTCTGCCAATTTCCTGAATCTCGAAGCTGACTGTAAAATGCTGAATGAAAGTGAGGCTGACTGGTACCACCTGGATGTGATGGATGGACGTTTTGTACCCAATATCAGTTTTGGACCCATGATCATCGAATTCTTCCGCAAGGCCACTACAAAAACCTGTGATGTTCACCTGATGATCCAAGAGCCGGGACTGCTGGCAGAACAATTTAAAAATGCTGGCGCGGATATTTTAACGGTGCATATTGAAGCCTGTCCTCACCTGCACCGAAATATCCAGCATATCAGGTCACTTGGAATGAAAGCCGGTGTTGCGCTCAACCCGCATACACCTGTTTCCCAATTAAGCGATGTACTGGCAGATATTGACCTTGTGTGCATGATGAGCGTGAACCCGGGTTTTGGCGGACAGAAATTTATCCAGCATACGATCGGGAAGATCAAACAGCTTCGCAAAATGATCGATGAAAAAGGATTGAATGTGCATATCGAGATCGATGGAGGTGTGACACTTGAAAATGCGCCTTCCATTATCGCTGCGGGGGCAACTGTACTGGTAGCAGGTAATACGGTTTTTAAATCGGCCGATCCGAAAGCGACGATCGCGCAATTAAAAGAGATGAAATGATCCTGGATTTCGTCCCGCCTTATGCGGGATCCCAATTGGCCTTTTCCCAATCTATCCGTATCTTGTCTTACATTCTCTTATGAAAATAACCCGCCAACAAATACTGCTTACTGTAGCGGGCATACTATTCTCTCTACTTTCTTTCTCCCAAAAAAAATCAGCTTTTGTTTCCGGTAAAGTGGTAGACGAGAACGAGCAGCCTTTGCCCAATGTATCCGTTGTGATACTTGGCGAGTCAAAAGGGATCACCACCAACGATTCCGGTTATTTTAAGATAAAGGTTACCGCCGGGAAAGCTTTCGCAATCGTTTTTACCTATGCCGGCAGGAATGCTGAACAAAAGAATTTCCTGCTGAACGAGAATGAAGAAGAAACGATCACCATAAGAATGCAGAAAGGAGAAAAAACCTTACAGGAAGTGGTGGTCACCGATCAGCGTGAGCGAAGAGAAGCCGGCTTGATCAAACCCAATCCTAAAACGATCATTAATCTTCCCTCCGCCGTTACGGGTGTGGAAAGCCTGATCAAAATATTCGTAGGTTCCAACAACGAATTAACATCACAGTATTCTGTACGGGGTGGCAGTTATGATGAGAACCTTATTTATGTGAATGATTTTGAAGTCTTCCGTCCCTACCTCGTAAGAAGCGGCCAGCAGGAAGGACTTAGTTTTATCAACCCCGAGATGATCCGTGGTATCAGTTTTTATAACGGCGGTTTCCAGGCCAAATATGGCGATAAGATGAGCAGCGTACTGGATATCCAGTATAAAAAACCAAAACGTTTTGGTGGTTCTGCATATGTCAGCATACTGGAACAGGGATTGCAGGTAGAAGGAACGAATAAAAATGCAAAATTCGGTTACTTACTGGGGATCAGGAACCGAAGCAACCGGAACTTATTGAGCCGGCAGGATACAAGAGGTAACTATATTCCTTCGTCAGCCGATTTCCAGGCCTTGCTCAGCTACCAGTTCAATCCCAAATGGTCGGCCGAGTTATTGAGCAATATCTCTCATACCAAATTCACCCTATTCCCGCAATCCAGCCAGCTGACCACTTCTGTTTTCTCTCCTGTATTCAGTGCTACGCTGGGAGTTGATATCGCTTTTGAAGGCCGTGAGAAAGACCAGTACCAGACAAATATGCTGGGTTTTTCATTGATCAATCAGCCCAGTAAGAAACTGCGGTTGAAATGGATGGTCTCCCGGTTTGAGAATGACGAGAGAGAGAATATTGATATCATCGGGGCTTATTTGTTTGGGGAAAGGGATTTTGATAAACGCAATCCCACGTATGGGCTGATCGTGAACCCGCTTGGTGCCGGAGTTTACCAGAACTGGGCGAGGAATACATTGAACATTGAGAACTGGAATATTTCCCACAAAGGAAATTATGATAAAGGGAAACATGCGTTGCAATGGGGATTGGGGTATGATAAAACATCTATTGCCGACAAATTGAACGAATGGGAATTCCAGGATTCGGCAGGATATGCCTTGCCGTATCAACCCAATATGCTCCGATTGAACAAAGTGCTTAAATCAAGCGCCAGTCTTGACATCAATAAATTCTCCGGTTACCTGCAAGACAATATCTTATTGGGAGATTCAAACCATGCTGCTACGCTGACAGCCGGTGTGCGCTTCAATTATAATTCACTGAACCAGGAATTCCTTATTTCTCCCCGGGTGGGCGCCAGCTGGAAACCCGGAGGCAAGAGAGATATTATTTTCCGGGCAGCGGCCGGTGCCTACCAGCAGCCGCCTTTTTACCGCGAATTGCGGCGTTATGACGGCACAGTGAATACGAATCTTAAAGCACAGAAGAGCTGGCAGGGAGTAGTTGGGTTTGATTACAATTTTATCGGTTTGAGCGACCGCCCTATGCGGTGGACCACTGAAGTATACTATAAGCATATGACGGATGTGGTACCGTATGATATCGACAATGTCCGTATCCGTTATTTTGGAGAGAACAATGCCAGGGCCAGGGCCGCCGGTCTTGAAATGCGGCTTCACGGAGAACTGGTTCCGGATGCGGAAAGCTGGATAAGCCTCGGCATCATGAAAACAAATGAAGACATTACCGGGGATCATTATTACCGGTATACCAATGCTGCGGGGGAATACATCACGGCGCAAAGTACCGACCAGGTAGTTGATGACAGTGTAAGATTCGAGGTAGGCTCTCTCCGCCGGCCAACAGACAGGCGCATTACATTTGGAATGTATTTCTCTGACTATCTCGCCACCAATAAGAATTTTAAGGTCTACCTGAATCTGCTCTATGGTAGCAATATGCCGTATAATATTCCCAATAGTGTTCGCTACCGGAATGCGGCTGTAATAGACCCCTATATCCGCTGCGATATTGGTTTCAGTGCCCTTTTGATGGATGATGACAGGAGCAAGCGCCGCAGCCACTCTCCTTTCCGCAATTTTGATAATATATGGGCCAGCCTGGAAGTTTTCAATATGATCGACCGGGCCAATACGATCTCTTATCTTTTTATCAAAGACTTCTCCAATACCGTTTATTTATTGCCAAACCGTCTCACCCCCCGGCTGGTGAATTTCAAGGTCGTGGCGAGGTGGTGATCTTTCCCTTTTATTAAAGTCTTCGCATTTCAGGAAAAAACAAATTAAACCGGGAAAAACACTTTTCTTTTTTGCACCTGTTTTACTTACTTAGGAGTTAAAACAAGCCCATGCGATTAACTTTAATTCAACAAAAGATCTACGAAATCCGTGGTCAAAAAGTGATGCTGGATTTTGACCTTGCCGATCTTTATGATGTAGAGACAAAAGCACTTAACCAGGCCGTAAAACGGAATATAGACCGTTTCCCGCCTGATTTTATGATCCGTCTCAGCAGGAAAGAATGGACAACGATGCGGTCACAATTTGTGACCGCATCACAAAATAAACGCAATAGCAATATCACTCCTTTTGCATTTACAGAGCACGGTGTCGGTATGGTTGCCAGTGTATTGAAGAGCAAGCGGGCGGTTAAAATGAATATTGCCATCGTACGGGCATTTATCACTTTGAAACAACTTGTCCTGGATTATAAAGATCTTGCGGATCAGATCAGCCAAATACGCTTTTCGGTTAAAAATCACAGCGAACAATTGAAGCAGATCTATAATGCTATTGAAAACCTGCTGGAAGATGCTGCAAAGAAAAGATCCTGGACCGAAAGAGAAAGGATCGGGTTTAAAAAGTAGATTTGAAATAACCCGTGATGCCAATACCGGATAAATATCTTGCGGATTTTGAGGAGGGTAATGTTTATCACATATACAACCGAACGAATAACAAGGAGAAGCTTTTCCTTTCTGATGAGAACAGGCATTTTTTTTTGAAAAGATTTCATGTGATTCTCTCGCCCTTCCTTGATACTTTTTGCTGGAATCTTTTACCTAATCATTTTCACTTTCTCGTTAGGGTAAAGCCAGCAACAGCGATCTTTGAGTACCTGGAAGAAAAAGATCCGAAATACCTGACAGGGACTGAAAAAAAATTTCTGGATATCAAAGTTTCCCTGGGGGAATTGATCGAGCAAACCTTCAAACGTTTTTTTCAATCTTACGCACTGGCATTTAATAAGATGCACAACCGAAAAGGCAACTTATTTTACAAACCCTTCAAAAGGGTGTTAATCGAAACAGAAAGTCATTTTACCATGGCCATTATTTACATTCATGCCAATCCATTAAAACACCTTCTTGTAAAAGATTTTACCCGATATAAATGGTCATCCTGGAAAATTTTATTATCAGAAGATACAACTTGGCTTTTACGAGAAGAAGTAATTGAATGGTTCGGCAGTAAGAAGATTTTCATTAAGACACATTTCGACCTTGTACAACATTATTACGAGAATGATATATCGATAGAAGAATTAAAGGAGTAGAATCGATCTTTGGGTTCAGGGTTGCCAACCTTTAAAGGTTGGCAACCCTGAACCTGAGCCTACCTCCAGTTATTCCTGAACCTATCCCAGGTAGTGAGCCCGATCTTGAACTGCACCGGGTTATTGAATTTATTCGCCGCAGATCCCACCACGTATACACCAAGTTTTATTTTCGCCAATGGATTAAAGGGCCATTTAAAAACCCTTTCGACACCCACAAACGTTTCGATATATTTCAGGCCTTTTTCGGGTGCCAGCAAAAAGCCCGCTCCTATCACTTCCTGCAATTTCAATTTATTGAATAAGGGTATCTTACTGATCAGCGCCCCGTTGAATTCATGCACGAGGTTACCCTGGTAGAAACGGTCAAACACCGGGAAAGTGGAATCCAGTGCCTGGAATGACTTCTCGGGATTCTGGAAAAACAAAGGATCCCCCTGTTTCATGAATTTATAATCAATGATACGCAGGTCTCGCTGGTTGATAAAGTCTCCCGTCTTTACGATATAACTGGTATTTCCCGCCACGCCCAGGTTGATCTTATGTATCACACCGAATTCGAGGTAATCGAAATCGATCTTGCTGCGGAAGAGCTGTGGTATACCTTTTTTCCAGGCTACATAGAAAGTGGGCCATTTGGAGCCAAGAAAGATCTTCTCTTTTGGTTCGCGGATATATTTAAGTTGTGGTGTGTAGAAAATCTTTATTTCACTATAACTGGCATTATACGATTCAAATGCGACCGGCGGATCATTTGGTATCCCGAATATACTGTCCGCATTATTGCCTACTTTATAATTGCTGACAGATCGGCGAAAAGCGATCTCGAAATTGGTGATAAGATGAAACCCATTGAGGAGTTCGATCTCGTGCTCCGCCTGCAGTGAGTTATTCAGGTAGATATTGCTTCGCTTCAGCACATTTACCCAGGCATCTCCGGGATAGATGAATTCAAAATTGCGGCCCGCGCTGATCTTATATTTTCCCCGGCTGAAAGGGTTATACATCCGTTGCAGGCTTACCGTACCATTTACATCATGGTTACGGAAACCATAACTCAGATCCGCTTCCACGGATAAATTCTTGCGGGAAGTAAATGTTTTCCGGAAAGCTCCCCCTACTTTCAACCGGGCCCCGCCAAACGCAATCGGCTGGATCAGCGAAGTGAGCGGCGGTAATATCCAGGTCCTTTCCTTTTTATGGTCATTGAAGATCTGCCCGAAGATCAGGGCCTTTTTCCAGGTGATCTTGTTCAATACCCTGTCCATGGAATCCAGGTAAGCCTCACTCCGCATATAGTGATAGATACTGTCCTGGTAACGGGCATACAATTCCTGCTGCCGCGACAAAGGTTCAGTACGTACCGATCTCCAGAAAGTGGAATCTTTCTCATAGGCTTCCTCAGAAGTAGAACTTACTTCATTTCCAAAATATCCCTTACGGAAATTTTTTTTCAGTTCGTAATTCGTATAAGCTACCGTTGTTTCGCCATAGATCCTTCCCTTCTTGGTCTTGATATAATAATTGAATTGCTGACGGGTGATCATCCGGGCGCTGTCCCCGATCTTTCCATACTGCTGCTTCACTTCCATGAAATCGTATTCTGGCATATGCGCTGCAGGTAAACGGAACTCTGCGCTTAATACCGCCCAGGTGCTGTCCTGTATAGTAATCTCTCCTTCAATAGTAGCATTGCTGAGCTGGCGGGGCCTGACTGCGATCGTGTAGACCCTTGGCCTGACCGTACGATCGATCTTTATTGTTTTAAACCGGTAAGCTACAAGACCACTATAACTCAGTGGGGATACAAATGGTATTTTGGAAACAGGCGGTGTATTGATCAGGTTATTATAAAGGTAAAAATCCCCTTCCGTAACAGAGAGATAAAATAAATTTTCTGTGCTCCCTCTTTTTATTACTCCCAGGCGCTCTTCCTTTATCTGCCCGTTGTTATTTTTATCCAACCGAAGAGAAACTTCGGTCAGCGACATTCCGTCGTAGTTTTCTTTTACCAGGCTGTCATTCTCTTTTTTCTTTTTGTCAAACGCTGAATCAAGCTGGAAAGCCTTGATGTACGCCTTGTAGGAATGGGCCCCGATGGCATCGAGTACGGTCTCCTTGTTCTTTACCACATTACGGATGATCTCTTCTGCACGGTCCCTCGCCTTTACTTTGATAATGACCTCTGAAAGATTGCCGGATTCGTCTGTCTCAAGGACGATGTTCTCGGCAATATCTGCATCATTGATGTAGACTGTCACTACTTTCGTCTTGAATCCCACCATGCTCACCACCACATCATATTTACCCCTTTCCAGGAAAAATTCGTAGGAGCCATCATCTTTGCTGACGGAGCCTTTTTTCAATTCTTTTATTTCCACGCTGGCCAGGGGCAGGGGTTCCTTTCTCCCGTCCTGGATCACCCCGGAAATTTTATACAACTGGCTGTATGAAAAAAGGGCGGGTAATAGAAAGATAAATAATAAAAAAAAGCCTGGCTTACGTCCCATGTCCTTTCAAGCGGGTTTATTTCCCTGCAAAATTTGTATTTAAAAAGCTGGATACATTATTTTATTTCAGATTCCAGCTTTTTTAACAGAACACTGGGGAAATCCGGTCATCGATCGAAAAAAATACGACTATCCTGGTCGGAATGACAGCGTAGAGACGGTATTGTGTTTATGAAGGCTGCTCGAAGTCGAACTTGTCTTTACCCTGGAAGGCTGCGAATGCCGCCGGATCACCAAATGGGCCGAGATATTTGGCGTTGCCAAATCCCAGGATGGGCCAGAAGATGAAACCAAGAAATACAAGCCCTGCAGTAAAGCCTTCATCCTTCCCAAAGCTTTTTGAAACCATATTATATAGCCAGATAAGAATGACCAGGTTGAGAATAGGTATAAGACAAAGCAATACCCAATAGCCCGGCTTTCCGCCGATCTTGGTCATAATATAAATGTTATAAATAGGAATGATAGCCGCCCAGCCCGGCTGACCCGCTTTTTCAAATACCTTCCACATCGCCGCGATGAGAAAAACAACTACGCCGATCCAGATGATAATTAATGATACCGGGAAATTTTCCATAAAATTTATTTTTAGGTGAATGATATGCCTATGAAAATATTAAAATTATCCTTATTTAAAGATTGCGGCCTTTTATTTGTATTAACATCTGTGAATAAGTAACTTTAGGAAAGTATAACAGACCTAAGTTATATTTGGTAACCACTACTTCGCCAAGGCTTCGTAGTGCAAAGGAAGGGTAGGCTTCTGAAAATGGTCAGGAGACGCTAACTAATCCGGTACCACCTTTCGCCGGTTTTGTGAACATGGTCCGCTTCCCACCCAATGAAAAGAAGCTGCCATTAAACTACAGTGAATTGACAGACACAATCATCAACCTTGAAACCGTAAACCCTATTGAATTTTTTGGTGTAAACAACGGTAAGCTCGACATCCTAAAAAAGAAATTTCCACTCCTGAAGATCCTCTCCCGCGGCACCCAGCTCAAACTGAGTGGCGCTCCTGAGCAGATACAGACTGCCCGGGAAAAGATCTCGCTGATCGTTACCTACCTGGAACGCAATGGCCATATGAGCCAGAATTATTTTGAACAGGTACTCGGCGGCGACGATGCAGAGGTGATTGATCATTTCCAGGAAAAGAATCCCAATGAAGTGCTGGTCTTTGGTCCCAACGGGAAATCCGTAAGGGCAAGAACGGCCAACCAGAAGAGAATGGTGACGGAATCCGAGAAGAATGATATTGTTTTCGCGATCGGACCGGCCGGTACGGGTAAAACCTATACCGCTGTTGCCCTGGCCGTGCGTGCATTAAAGAATAAACAGGTAAAAAAGATCATCCTGACACGTCCTGCTGTTGAAGCAGGCGAAAGTCTTGGTTTTCTTCCCGGTGACCTGAAAGAAAAGATCGATCCTTACCTGCGCCCGCTATATGATGCACTGGACGATATGATACCGGCCGATAAGCTGGGTTATTATATGACCACCCGCACCATCGAGATCGCCCCGCTGGCTTATATGAGGGGACGCACGCTTGACCATGCCTATATCATCCTTGATGAAGCGCAAAATGCGACCGAGCTGCAGTTAAAAATGTTCCTGACAAGAATCGGCTCCAATGCCAAAGCGATCATTACGGGTGATCTGACACAAGTGGACCTGCCGCGTAACCAGCGAAGCGGTCTCCAGATGGCTGCCCGCATCCTGAAGAATATTGATGGCATTGCCCATATCGAACTGGATGAAGAGGATGTAGTGCGTCACCGACTCGTAAAAGCGATCATCAAAGCTTATAACAAGGAGCATGAAAAGGAAGCGGAAGAACAAGCCAACCGACAGGCACCTCCTATTATCAAGAAAGACAAGCCAGCAACCTAGCACTCCCGAAGATTTTCTTACTTTGCAGGAATGAAGAGATATCCTATATTCTTTTTGTTCCTGCTTTTTTTATCAGCTTCCTGCAAAACAAAGGACAAACAAATTGCCCGCTCAGAGAATAATATTGATGCGGCGAGGAATTTTATCCGTGCGGCGCTGGATGGCAAATTCAACGAGGCTAGATCCTATATGCTCAACGATTCCATCAATACCAACTATATGGATGTAGCCGAACGCAGTTACCAGCGGGCCGACCCGGCAGTAAAAAATGGCTATCTTAATTCTACGATCCGGATCCTTAATAGCCCATTGGCGGACCTGAATGACTCAACCAGCATTATCATTTTTTCCAATTCTTTTAAGAATGATCCCGATACATTGAGAGTGATGAGGATAAAGGGGGAATGGCTGGTCGACCTGAAATATCTCTATGAACACGATGCTGACAGTCTTCAGCATAAACCAAATATTGTTAATGATTCCCTGAAATGATTAAAAACATTTTACTGGTCGGGTTGGGCGGGGGCATCGGGAGTATTGCCCGCTATTCGATCCAGCGATGGTTTGCCAGCAATTATAGCTATACATTTCCCTGGGGCACATTTGCCGTGAATATAACCGGCTGTTTTCTTATCGGCATTTTCTGGGGTCTTAGTTTCAGCTCATTTGATAATAATGCCCCGATGGAAATCGGGGGAAAACTATTCTTAATGACGGGTCTTTGCGGCGGTTTCACCACCTTCTCGGCTTTTACCCTTGAAGGTATTGGGCTGATAAAGGAACAAAAATTAGCTTTGTTCTTCCTGTACGCAGCGACAAGTGTAATTCTCGGCCTGCTCGCAACCTATGCAGGAATGAAATTAATAAGGTAATGCTAACTGTAACACATCCCTGGCACGGAGCCAGCGCGGGAGAAAAAGCACCGGCAACCGTACAGGCATTGATCGAGATACCCCAGGGTTCCCGTTCAAAATACGAAGTGGATAAGACCACCGGTCTGCTCCGCCTCGACAGGGTGATCTATTCCTCTTTTCAATATCCTGTCAACTACGGGTTCATTCCCCAGACACTGGGACATGATGGTGATCCATTGGATATCCTTGTACTTTGTTCCCAATCCATCCAGTCGCTTTGCCTGGTAGAGGCCAACGTGATCGGCAATATGCAAATGATCGACAGCGGGCAGGTAGACGATAAGATCATCGCAGTGGCGGCCAAAGATCCTTCCGTAAATCATATCAGCAGGATGGAAGAACTTCCCCATCATTTTTTACTGGAGCTGAAGAATTTTTTTGAACAGTATAAAGTATTAGAGAATAAAAAAGTGGCGATCGATAATTTCCAGGACCAGCTTATCGCTTACCGCATCATCAACGAAGCGATCGCTCTTTATAAAGAAACATTCAACAAATAATGCTGGACAGTAACCAAAAACATATTATGACGACACAATTATTAATTACAGCATTGCTGATCGGGCTTGCCGCAGGCATACTCAGTGGTTTGGTTGGTGTGGGTGGTGGTATCATCATGGTGCCGGCACTTGTTTTTTTTATGAAATATACTCAGCACCAGGCACAGGGCACTTCGCTGGCTGTGCTCACCTTACCAGTAGTGATCATCGCGTCCTTATATTATTATCACCAGTGCCAGAAAGCCGGTACACCCATCGATCTTAAAATTGTAGGATTGCTGGCGGCGGGATTCCTGGTTGGCGGCTACTTTGGCAGCAAACTGGCCCTTACTATTGACCAGGTCCTGCTGAAAAAAATATTCGCAGTAATTCTTTTCTATACTGCCTTTAAAATGCTGAACTGGGATGCGCTGCTTGTAAAATGGATGAAAAGCTTTTTTTAAACTGGCCAAACCCTTCTTATCGCTTTTAACCGCAGCATTCTTTTCCCTGTGTCGGTATTGATGATTCCTTTTTTATCGATCGCGTCGATCCTTACTTTTCCTGAAGCATGAATAATAGTTCCATCACCCAGCAGGATACCGGTATGTACAATATCTTCCTTGTTGTCAAAAAAAGCCAGGTCGCCTGCTTGCACCTCGCTAAACTTTTTTACCGGTTTACCTTCCTGAGCCTGTTGCCAGGCATCCCGGGTCAGATCGATCCCCATCTGTTTATAGATCACCTGGACCAAACCACTGCAGTCCACCCCCAGCATGGTGCGTCCGCCCCATAGATAAGGTGCATTCACCCAATCCTGTATCAATTCCTTTAATAGTGTTGCCCCCGGCTGCTGCTCCGTTCTTTTGATACATTGCCCGCCGAAATGATAAGTCTGTTCACCGAGTTTCCCCTTACCCCCTTCAAAAAAAGGTAAAGAAGCGCCGGCTGGTACATATATTTTCTTTTCTCCCAATCCGATCACAGCTTCCCGGCCTGTTACGGCAAAATCATTGATCGTATTGGCGTATTGCTCATCCACTTCGCTGAGGAGGGTATTTGTCGTCCAGCCTTCGTAATCATCATGCAGGCTGCGCACTTTGCACCAGATCTCTTTTCTTGTCTTCAATACTTTCACCGTTTCTCCAAATAAAAGCTGGCTCACCATTTCCTTCCGGTGATCAGGTTTCCGACGAACCGCAGCAGCAGCTACCGAAACAACAGCATAATCCATAGCTAAAGTTTTACCGAAAATAAGGAATACACGAAAGCAAAATTTTGTTGAAATTGCAAAAACCTGCATCTTACTGGCAACAAATAGCTATTTTCCAATCGTGAAGGCTGATCAATACAAAGATATTACTGACCAGGAACTGCTTGACCGGTTTTATTCGGATCATGACAATGAATGGCTGGGGATCTTATTGCAACGCTATACCCTTCTGTTGCTGGGTGTGAGCATGAAATACCTCCGAAACGAGGAAGAGGCCAAAGACAGCGTACAGCAGATATTCCTGAAAGTGATACAGGAATTGCAGAAATACAAAGTGGAATACTTCAAATCATGGCTCTACATGGTCGCCAAGAACCATTGCCTGATGAGGATCCGCGAAAAACAGGGAAAGATCACGGCCGAAATTAGCGACCGGCTCGCCGCAAAACCAGAAGAAGAATCAGACCGGCTCGCCCTGCTTCAGAATGATCATACCCTCGACCTGATGGAAGTTGCATTAAAAGAACTGAACCCTGAGCAACAGCAATGTGTAACTTTGTTTTACCTGCAAAAGAAAAGCTACCAGGAAGTGAGCGACGAGACCGGCTACAGCATGCTCCAGGTAAAAAGCTATATTCAAAACGGCAAGCGCAACCTGAAAATACTGATCGAAAAAAAATTACAGGATGAAATAATGCGGAATAATGCCCGATAATTATAAAGATATATTATCCCATTTATCAACGGAAGTGGACCAGGAAACCCTCCTGCTCTACCTGCAAGGCAAACTCTCGGAAGAAAAAAAGCACGAGATAGAAAAACAATTGCTGCAAAGTGAATTCGAAGAAGATGCCCTGGATGGTTTGCAGGATTTCAAAGACAAAGAACAACTACAGTACATGGTGGAAATGCTGAACCGTGACCTGAAAAAGAAAACCAGCAAGAAAAAAGAACGCCGGGAAAAAATGAGACTGAAGGATCAACCCTGGTTATATATCTCGATCCTTATTCTAATCCTGCTAATTGCACTCAGTTATATAGTGATCCATCGCCTGCTGGTCAACTGATCAGTATTTTGTCTTTCCCGCCCAGTTCCTCCAGGCAGTGAATACTTCTTTTGCCAGCGGATGGGGAATATGTATAAAGGGTATCTTCCGTTCGCTCATTTTCGCATTGATCTCGTTATAAATAAAGTCATCATCAAATTCGATCTCCGCGGCTTCCTCTCTTGTATTGGCATAGACAACTTTTTTAGGTCTGGCCCAATAGATAGCGCCCAGGCACATCGGGCAGGGTTCACAACTGGTATAGATCTCGCATTCGGTGAGCTGGTATGTGCCTAGTTTTTCGCAGGCATTACGGATCGCCACCACTTCGGCATGCGCCGTAGGGTCATTTGAAGAAGTTACCTCGTTACAACCCTCCCCTACGATCTCCTCACCCCGGACAACGATACAGCCAAATGGCCCCCCTTTCCCCCCCAGCATTCCTTTTTTGGACAGCCCGATCGCCCTTTCCAGGAATTTTTGATCCCTTTCTGTGCTCATAATTGATTTTTAACTGTTTGAAGAAAGACAAACACGCAAAATTGTGGATTAAATACCGGATTTCCATAGCTTACGCACGAAAAATAAGTCCAGTATGAAGTTAATATTAATTTTATGTTACCGGCTTGTTACTAGCCGAAAGCATTGTAATTTTTCATGGATTAAACAACACTAAAAAGCTTTGCTATGAGATGGGAACCAGTAGCTTCAACCTCGAATAACGAGGTTTATCATTTGTACAAAGATGACAAAAAGATTCTCACTGTCATTCTCAATCCCTTTTCCAATTCGGCGAGAGTGGAATGTGAAACACAAAAAAGGGTCTTCCTGATCCGCAAGGAAGGTTTCTTTCATAATAAAACAGTGCTGCGAAGCGAATATGGTATCAAGATAGGTGAGTTGGGCCAGGAGAATAAAGAGAATTTTATTGATATGCAGGGTGAGCGTTTCTATTATACCACGCACAATAACCCACTAGCCGAACTGGTGCTTTATAAAGATTCAAAAGACAAGCCTTTTGTTTCCTGCAGCCTGAGCACAAAAGAAGGCACCACCGCCGTGGAATTCAGCAAAGACAAAAAATTATCTGAGACATCACATCCCGGTTTATTGATGGCTTTGTGCTGGTACATGTTCCTCCCGGTAACAAAAGAAAATGTGGTTGAGTTTGCCGTTTCCTGATCTGGTTACAAATTCGCCCATACCTCTTGCGCAAATTTTTCAAGTGAAGGATCTCTTGCTGCCATCAGCAGCAATACACAGTTATTGGTAAGATGTGATCTTACAGCTTTCATAAAATCATTCCTGTTCTCCACGAAAAAAGCTTTTTTCCCCAGGGCTTGCAGGTCTTTAATAAGATCATTTGCGGAAATATCTTTTACCGCCGTACCACCGGCATAAAATATCTCGCTCATCCATATCTCATCATCCGGGCGCAAAGCGTTGGCGATCTCTTTTACAAAATCAACCCGGAGGAATTTTGTGGGTTTATAGCCATGTGGCTGAAACCAGGCGATCACTTTGGGGGCTGCGGGCTGACAGGCTTCGATGGCGGCCGCACATTTCACGGGGTTATGAGCATAATCGTCGATCAGCCAGACCCCATTTTTATTTCCAATGACCTGGTGACGGCGATAAATGCCTTCATATTTTTTGAGCGCGGCAGCACAGGTTTCGAGGGGAACGCCGATCCCGTTGGCGACTGTGACAGCAGCCAGTGCATTTTCCATATTATGCCTGCCGACCAGGTTCATTTCAAAGTCGACGCCCTGTATCTTAAAATGAATTGTAAACCCCTGCTGGTTAAAATCTGTGGCGGTATACCCGGCATGAACAGCAGGATCAGCTGAAAAATCCTGTTGCAATTCCTGTGAAAGTTTTTTTGCGAGCGGGTGCGAACGGTTGACTACGAAATGCTTGCTGTTATTTTTGAAAACAGTGAATACATTCATCAGCTCATCTATTTCCTGGTGATCTTTATCAATATTCAGCAAGACTCCGATCTCCGGTTTATACTGAACGATCGAGCCATCGCTTTCATCTGCCTCTATCACCAGCCAGTCACCTTTTCCTACTTTGGCATTGCCGATCTTTCCCTTCCCGATAAGACTGATCAACCCGGCACCGCTGATAATGCTGGGTTCCATTCCCCCATATTCGAGGATATCAAAAAGCATGGCACTGGTCGTGCTCTTGCCGCTGGTACCTCCTACCGCAATTGTTTTTTTGCTTTGTGCGATCAATGCGAGCAATTCGGATCGACGCATAACAGGGATATTGAGTTGTTTGGCTTTCTGTACCTCCACCACCGTATCCTCAATGGCGGTGGAAACCACGACCAGGTCAGTTTCCGCCGTGATACCCTCCCCATCTTGTACAAAACATTTGATTCCTTCTGCCTCGAGTTTCTCCTTTATCTCGTTATACTGACCCGGCGCAAAAAAACGATCACTTCCGGACACATTCATACCGATCCCTTCCAGGTACTGGGCAATTGCGCTCATCCCGACCCCTGCCACACCGATAAAAAAGGGATTCCGGAAACTGGTTAAAGAGGATATCATCTTGCAAATAAAGGAAATAATCGCAGCAATCGTTTTATCCTGGAAAAGTGAAATATGAAAAAATTCGTAGTATCTTAAACCTTTAATTTATACTTCGGTCAATAAGCCCGAATCAACGAACCACCATGTCAGCCATTCAACCCAGGGCACTTGTTCTTGCAGGGATATCCTCCCTTCTTGTATTTATTGCCTGTAATAAGAATACAGATAGTACTATTTCTCCCCCGGTAGATCCTGTCGCGGCGGTATTAAACTTACCCGGCACTCCATTTAATTATAGCAATATCATTCAACCCGCCTACCTGAATGCGCCCCCCATACAGGGACAGGTAAACACCCCGGGCACCAATGCCATTAGTGATAACGGCGCAACGCTGGGCAGGGTTTTATTCTATGATAAGAACCTTTCTGTTAACAACACGATCGCTTGTGCTTCCTGCCACAAACAGGCCAGCTCATTTTCCGACCCGGTGGCAAAAAGTTCCGGCTTTAACGGAGGATTTACGGGCAGGAATTCCATGTCGCTTATCGATGCAAAATATTATCCCAATGGCCGTTTCTTCTGGGACCAACGGGCCGCTACACTTGAAGACCAGACTTTGATGCCAATCCAGGATCTTACTGAAATGGGAATGACCCTACCTGCTCTTGAAACCAAATTAAAGGGCCTGGCTTATTATCCCGTTCTTTTCAAAAAAGCATTTGGTGATGAGACTATTAACAGCAATCGTATTTCCCTTGCGCTGTCACAATTCGTCAGGTCGATCGTCTCCTTCCAGTCAAAATATGATGCCGGCCGGGCAACATTCCCGGGTGGGCCGCCACCAGTACCCAATGCGGTATTTCCAAATTTCACTGCACAGGAGAACAGGGGTAAAGAAATATTTCTTTCGCCAATCGGCGGTTGCGCTCCCTGTCATGGATCTGAAACTTTCACCGCACCGGGGGAAAAAAATAACGGGCTCGATATGGTCACTTCGGACAGGGGCTTTGGCGCTGTTATTAACAATACCACGCTGGATGCCACATTTAAAGTTACCTCCCTCCGCAATGTAGAGCTGACAACACCTTATATGCATGATGGGCGTTTTATGACGCTGGAAGAAGTGGTGGAACATTACAGCAGCGGGGTGAAGAACCACCCCAACCTGTCACCACAATTGCGCACACCGGGTGGTCAGCCAAGACTGGCCAATTTGTCTCCGCCGGATAAAGCAGCCCTTGTAGCTTTCCTGAAAACACTGACAGATGTGAATGTAACCAGCGATGTGAAGTATTCCAATCCCTTTAAGTGATCAGGAATTTCCCTTTGAAGCTCTCAGCATTTCCTGATAACCCCATTTTTTTGCCAATGCATTTACTGCCATCGTTATGCGTTTGATCTTCGTGGGTTCCATTTTTGCATCGTCGATCCATTTGCTGAAATAACGCTGGTGCGAACCGGTAAGAGTCTTGAAAAAGGCAGCAGCACCTGGTTCATCTTCCAGGCATTCCAGGAAATCCTTATTAAATATAAATTCGCTTTTGTCCTCGGTCAATTGCACGTTCACCATGGCCCCGTGCTTCTTCCCGATCGCTTTTCGCAGGCCCGCATTCAGTACAAAAATGAATTTACCGCCACCCATGGGAAGCAGCGATATTCTTTTGACAGGATAAGCATCCAGTTTTCCTTTTACTTTAAATTCTTTCCTGTTACCAGGCTTTAGTTCCTGTGCCAGATCAGGCAGCACTTCAAAATAGGTCCACCCGGTCTTTTCGCCCTGCTTACCAAAACGGTGGATCGTAGCCGTGAATTTCACCATAGCTTCTGTAGAATGATTAAATTTCGGTATTGATATTGATACAAACAAGTCAAATCAGGTTGTATGAAAAAGAATACCAGTTCGGTTTTTGAAAAATTCTCTTCCAAAGTGACCAAAGCCACCGGCAAACCCATGGCCTTTATCCTGGCGTTGCTGGTAATCATCGCCTGGGCGATAACAGGGCCTATTTTTCGTTACTCCAATACCTGGCAACTGGTGATCAATACAGGGACTACCATCATCACCTTTTTGATGGTGTTTTTGATCCAGCAATCCCAGAACAAGGATACGATGGCGATCCAGTTAAAACTGAACGAACTGATCGCTGCTTCGCCGACAGCCAGCAATCGCCTGGTTGACGTAGAAGACATCACGTCAGAAGAACTTGAAACACTTAAAAAATTCTACACCAAATTGTCTGCCCTGGCCAAAAAAGAAAATGATATGCATACCACCCATTCCATTGATGAAGCAAAAACTTACCACGAGAAGAAAAAATCCAGGAAGTAAGGGTACAAATAAATAAGGACGCCCTTGTGCGTCCTTATTATACTTTCATCGGGTATTATTAATCGTTTTTCACTTTCTTTTCTCCAGTTTCACCATCAGTTTTCACTTTCCTGTCACCGTTCTTAACCTTCATGTCTCCATTTTCTTCAACCTTTACTTTATAGTCCCCGTCCTTGTAGGTAACCCCATCATCCAGTTTAAGCTTTTCATCCCCGTCAAAAACATACTTGTTATTATCATCCAGGTATACATGACCATTGATCACTTCACCGGTTTTGGCATAGATCGTATCGTCCTTCTTTGAGTCAACATATATGTAAAGTGGCTCACGTGTTTGCATATCGACCATATAACCGGTCTTTTCATCTTTTTCAACCCCGATGGTCTTACCGGTTGAAAGGTTAAGGTATCGTCCTTTTGACTCTGAACAACCCAAGATGGTCCCCAGCAGGAGGCCTGCAGACAATACGAACATTGATTTTTTCATAATTTAAATTTTCTTTATGAATGCCAACTATCAAGCCATCTTGTAATCCGGGAAAGAATAAATATTTTCACCGCCGTTTCACCGTAGAGAATGTTCTACACACTGCCGTCCTTTCTAAACAATATGAGTATGACCATTAAACTATTGCTGCTTTTTTTATGTTCTCTTTGTTGCGCCCTTCTGGTAAAGGCCCAGGTTGTACCCGGTGAAATAAATGTTACGATCAGGGTCACCAATCCCAAAAAAGAGCCGCTGGCATTTGCGACGATCACTGTACTTAACATTGTTGACAGTTCCAGGCAAAGCAAAACAGCCGATAGCAGCGGTGTGGCAAAATTCAATCTTGTAAAAAATATCCGGTATACGGTACAGGTTAGTTCGGTGAATTACCAGCCCCTTGAAAAAGGCATAGCGGTTACCGGCAACCAAACCGTTTTCAATTTTACTGCCGAGCCTTTGGGAAAAACATTGGCAACTGCTGTCGTTACCTCAAAAAAACCATTGATGAGACAGGAGGACGACAAACTGATCGTAGATCCCACTAACCTGGTGGAAGCGTCCACCAGCGGTTTTGAAGTGATCGAGAAAACACCGGGGCTTTTTGTTGACCAGGACGGTAACGTATATATCAGCAGCATGACCCCGGCCACTGTACAGATCAATGGACGCGATATGAAAATGAGCGCCGCGGATATCGCAACTATGCTGAAGAACCTGCCTCCCACTTCGATTGCCCGTATCGAGATCGTAAAGACCCCTTCGGCACGCTATGATGCGTCGGGTAGTGGCGGGATCGTCAATGTGGTGCTTAAAAAAGGTGTAAAGATCGGGATGACCGGGAGTGTGAATGGTGGCTGGCAACAAGGCGTGTACAGCAATGAATTCATGGGGTTAAATCTCAACAACAATACGGGTAAGAAAACAACCTACCTGAACCTGAATGCCGGTAAGCGTAACAATTATGAAAATATCGTTACCGACCGCTTCTTCGCGGTCGATTCTGTACTCAGCCAGGATGCGATGACCCGTTATCCTGCCAACAGTTTCTATTCATCATTCGGCATGACCTGGGAGATCGGGAAAAAATGGGAGGTCACTTATGACGGGGATATCAATTACAATAATTTCACGAACCGAACGGAGAATAAGAACAGTACACATAAGATAAGTACGGAGGAACTGGTGAGCAACAGCATCAATAATGTCAGCAATAAAGGGCATAACCTCTCGCTGGGCAGTGGATTTGAATCAAAGTACAAGATCGATTCACTTGGTTCGGAATGGACCAACGATACCTACTTCACGCATTCCTACAATAAAAACAACCAGGTTTTTAAAACCGTATACGATGACCCTTTCTTATACATATTTGGAGGAGATGGCAGCGCGGATAACCAGCGCGACTATTTTACCGGCAGGTCTGACCTCAAGCTTAAATTGAAAAACAAAGTCGTTTTCGAGTCCGGGCTGCAATCAACACTTCATACTTTCCGGAATATTACCACTTATTTCAAGGAATCAGCTGGAACCCGTACGCCGGATGGCAGCCGCACAAACACTTTCCGTTACAAACAAAATATCAATTCGCTATACCTGCAGGGATCCAAAACCCTTGGAAAAGATTTTGTCGCCAAATTCGGGACAAGGCTGGAGAATACGAATATGAAGGGGCATCAACTGGTTCCGGGGGATACTTCTTTTTCTATCCACCGCACGGACCTGTTCCCCTATGTATACCTGAGCAAGAACCTGATGAAGATAGCGGGTTACGACCTGCGTGCCTACCTGGTCTACCGCCGGAGCATCCGCCGGCCGTCTTATGATCAGCAGAATCCTTTCCGCCGTTATATAGATGAGTTCATGACGGAAACCGGAAATCCTTCCCTCCGCCCGCAGTTCACGCAGAACTATGAAGCCAATATCAGCGTGGATGAACGTCCGATCCTGGCGATCGGGGTCAACGACACAAAAGATATTTTCTCCAACGTGATCTACCAATCGGATACCAGCAATAAACAGGCACTGCGAACCTATGATAACCTTGGCAAGAACAAGGAATGGTATTTCAGGGGGCTTGGGGCTTTGCCACCCGGCGGCCGGTATTTCTTTGTACTGGGTGCGCAGTATAATCATAATTTCTACGAAGGCCGTTACGAGAACAAACCCCTTTCATTTAAAAAAGGCACCTGGACATTCTTTACTTACCAGACATTGCGTATTGATAAAAGCTCCCAGCTGACCTTGAATGGTTTTTTACGACTGAATGGCCAACAGCAATTCTATGAACTGACAACATTTGGGGCGCTGAATGCAAGTGTCAACAGGAAATTCATGAAAGATAAACTGGTGATCACCGCCAGTATCAGCGACATGTTCGCCTCCAACAAAAACAATTTCAGCATGAGCCAGGGATCGGTCACCGCCAGCGGTTTCCGCCAGTCAGACACGAGGAGATTCGGGCTTAATTTCCGTTACAATTTTGGTATCCGTAAAAAAGAAGACAATAACAACCTGTTCAATGCCGAACCTCCGGTATCTAATTAACAGTTTAGTACTAAATAAATGCTCCAAAGTCATTAATTATATCTATCTTTGCCCTGTTAATTTGAGCGATAAGAGCATTTTGTAAGTGAACGATTTTTTCTGCTACGCATTCCTGCTAATAGTTAGTCTTCTTTACCCTTGCGTTATTCTCAAGCATTTTTAAAAGTTAATTTTTTTACATGAACATTTACGTTTCTAATTTGAGCTTCGCCGTTGTGGATGAAGACTTGAAAAGTTATTTTGCCGAGTACGGAGAAGTTACTTCAGCAAAAGTTATTATGGACAAATACACAAACCGCAGCAAAGGCTTTGGTTTCGTGGAAATGAGTGATGAGACGGCTGCCCAAAAGGCGATCGCAGAACTCGACGGTGCTACAGTTGATGGCCGTTCCATCAAAGTAAACGTTGCAAGACCTAAAGAAGAAAGGCCTGCAAGACCTGCTTATTCCAACAACAGCAGCAACAACAATCGCTGGTAATATAACCGGTCAACTTTTCAAAGCCCTGTTCCCTAAAGGAACGGGGCTTTTATTTATTGGATGGGCAAAAAAAATCCTGCTCCGGGTGGAACAGGATCGGTTAGTTCATTTAGTAAGATCAGGCTCTTTGCTTTGTTTTTGCTGCCGGTTTCTTTGCGCCTGCTTTGCTTTTGCTTTTTTTCAATGCCGCATCAAGCGCGTTGCTCAGGTTGGCAAAAGTGGGTTTCAGGGTAAAAGGAACATCATTGATAAAGAAAGCGGGAAGCTCTTTCACGCCCCGGTTATGTCCTTCTTTGATATCATCCTGTACCTGCCAGCCATAAACGCCATTCACCAGTTCATCCAGGAATTTTTTATTCTTCACGCCTGCTTCCTTGGAATGCAGTTTCAAGCTGGTGGTTCCGAGGTTACGGCGGTTGGCATAAAGTACATTGTGCATCTCCCAGAATTTCCCTTCCTGTCCTGCAGCAACAGCCGACTCACTTGCTTTCAGGCTGCGCTGGTGGATCATGGTCAGGGGGAAATGACGGAACTGGAACCTTATCTTTCCTTCATATTCTTCCAGTAATTGCTTCACCACTTCGTTTACCTTAGCGCACTCTTCGCTTTCATATTCGCCAAATTCAATAAGTGTAACAGAAGCATCTTTCTTGCCCACGAAAATCTCTTTTGGTTCAATAATAATTACATCGTCTTTCTTAAAAGCCATTTTAGTTCTCCTTTTTTCGGCTCACTCCGGAACTGGAGTTGAGCCTTGATTATACATTAACAAATTACCCGCCATTTAGTTGAAGGAAAGACAGTTATGCCAATCCGTCATAATACCGAACCGGCTGAAGGTAATATTTTTTTACCCCCGGCCAAATCCGGCTATCAGTAATTTCCTAACACGTAAGTCCCAATTTGAGAACCAATGATTTAGAGAGCAAAATAAGCTGCTTCTTTACAGAACAATAAGCCCTAAATAGAAATCTTACAGCCGATAAGTCTTAAAACGATTCAAAGGGCTGGCCATAAGCACATCAGTTGATATAATAGCATTGACAACTAAGAGGTTAGAAAGCTGAAAACCGGGTTGGAGATAAGTCTATCAACCAATTCTTTGTTTTGTGGCTGGATCCTATGGGATTATTTTTACCTCATCAAAGCAATTCAGCTGCTTTTTCCCAGGTTCTCTTTGTTTGCCCCATCTTTTGTTTGCCCCCTCGATTGCCCCATCAACTATTTCGGAACCCCGATTATTAACCCGCTTGCCCGCAGCAGCTGGCAGGTCTAAATCTTAAATTATGAAAAAGATCTATTGGAACAACCGACTTATCGCGGTCGCATTTATGACCATTTTTACTACGCTTTCTGCGGGCTCCCTACAGGCAAATGACAAGGATAGCCTGGTGCCTGTCGAACTGAAACAAATCGGCAGTATTCAAAACCAGCCATTATTCCAGTTAAGTTTTTATGGGAATGCGGCGCAGAATGATTTTATCATCCGCATTACGGATGAATATGGCAATGCGATCTACAGGGAGAACATCAAAGCAGAATCCTTCTCCAAAAAATTCCTGTTGAATACCGATGAGATCGGTGACGCAGTGATCCGTTTCGAGATCAGCTGCAGGAAATCGAACCAGAACGTAGCTTACGAGATCAAGCGCCGGACAAGTTACCAGCAGGACCTCGTGATCAATGAGCTGAGATAAATGACTAACCTTTGAAAAATAAAGAACAGGGCTTGCCCTGTTCTTTATTTTGACAGAAACAGTCCGTTATAAAACCTCCCCCCTTTTTAGAAGGTTTTTATTTTTATTAAACCCTCCACCCGTCTATGCCTGGCAAAGCTGTTGAGAAAATTCATAGATAGTAAATACACCTTGGCTTTCCAACTTCACATTTACAAACTACTGAACTCGTGTAACATAGAGCTATAAACGCTAAATCACGGGGAACTACGATTTATCGTAGTTCTACAATGACGTTTTTACAGTTTTATATAATTCTTTGATGATACTCATGCTATTAACCCTGTCAGTTGAAAACTAATGAGCAAAAGACTATGAACAGGAAGTAACGCTGTCTACTTTTGTTCTGTTCTTTTACCTGAACAACTGCAGCGTTCCGTTTAATTGAAAAGCCTGTACCTGTCCGTACCCCGGAATTTCAGCTGCATCTTCTCCAATATCCCTGTGTTAATCTTTTCCCGGAAATCCAAACCCTGAGGGTCGGCATTGTTTTATTTAAAAAATAAAAACGATGTTGAAAACAACAACTTATAAAGCCTGCTTTATAGTCAGCAGCTTTATTTTCGGTGCAGTAGCTTCTGGCAGCAAGTCTATCAGCAAGAAACCAGTAGTTCTATCGCACGCAAAACACAAAGCAGGCAGCCATGTTTTCGATTCAAGCGGGCTCTGTACCTGTATTCCTTTTAACGTGAAAGAAGAACTTGTTAAAGCGCCAAGGATACAACTCAATAAAAATGTAGCTCCCTTTGTTAAAAAGTATAATAAGGAGAATGGCTTTTTTCTTGGTAAAGCCGGTAAAAAAAGTGCTCGCTCCTTTGCTATTCTCGATTCTATTCTCCTGCAGGAGGCAATCCCTGTAGAATTAAAATACCTGGCCTTTATTGAATCTGGTTTAAAGCGCAATGTTATTTCATGGGCCGGTGCAGTAGGCCCCTGGGCTTTAATGCCAGTAGCTGCTAAGCAATATGGCCTTAAAGTTTCCAGGCAGCACGATGAGCGCCTTGACTATTACAAAAGCACCCAGGCTGCGGCTGCATTGTTGAGCGACCTGTATGACAAGTACCATGACTGGCTATTGGTGATCGCAGCTTATAATAGCGGGCCCGGCTGGGTATCAAAAGCCATTAAAAGATCAGGCAGCCAAAACTATTGGGCTTTACAGCAATTCCTGCCGGAGGAAACAAAAAAACATGTAAAGAAATTCATTGCTGTCCATTATTATTTTGAAGGGCATGGAAGCCTGGTGACAATGACCAAGGCGGAGACGGAAGCGCATGTAAAAGCGGTAGCTGCGTTTACCGAGAGACAACAGGAGTTACAGGAACCGGATTCTGTTTCAATAGTCAAAAGCTCCAACTTTCGTTGAGGCTTTTGAATTACTTTTTTATTGTGGAGACCCGGCTGGGAAGAAGCATGTAAAAAAAATCATTGCTGTTGAAAACTAAACCGCAATGATAATCACTGATATATGACTTTAAGCGGGGTCTTCTTAGCCGGTCTCATCTTTCCGTTTTTCTCTTCTGAAGCTGGCTGATATCATCAAGGTCTTTTAGACGGCCTACTGCCCTTTTGGCCTCTATCAGGTTATTGATATGGAGGTAGCGGACAGGCATACCCCCATCATCATGTATTTGGGACTTGCTATATGCGTCTTCAAATTCCAATCCTTTAACTGCAGTCATAAGTTCAATCTTCACTGGCGCAACCCCAAACATCCACACATCAAAATCATCGCTTAAAAAACGATCCTCTGTCATATCAAAGACAGGCATTCTGAAATCATGAAAAGCCTTTACAATTCTATTATAGTTATTGCTGGTTTTTTTGACCCACACATCCATATCACCGGTAGTTCGGACATAGCCATTCAAAATTACCGCTATACCTCCCACCAAAATATATTCCACTTCCTGATCATTCAGTGCTTTAAGAAAATCCCTGAAATCATCATTAAAATAGTCAGGCATGCTTACGTTTTGAAAATACAGTTTTGTCAAGTTTTGTATAGGGCGTAACCCGGAAGGCCATACATATAAGATAGCAGGCGGCGTCAAGTCTTTCTGCAGTTGTTTTATTCACCCATGGGCTGAAATGGTCATTCGCTTCTTCAAAACTTTGAATTTTGAAAGCCGTTTTATCCATCCTGTATTTTTTTGGCGCAGCCATAGTTTAAAATTAGCACAAAAATGAGATTTTAGTTTATCCAGGGCCTCTCTACTGGAAAATAGCTGCAGCACTTTGAAGCAAAGCCCCGGCTCACGATAGCTATCGGGACAACAGGGCTTGCCAGATATTAAATTTACTTATTGATCTAAGAGATCTCTTTTTTCTCCTTCTCCTTGGGAGAGGGTGGAGATGGGGCCACCTCATTCCTGAAGACTACCGTATTATCGAAGACATCTACTAACACAGGATGTGATTTATCAATATCTCCCGCCAGTATGCGCTTGCTCAGCTGGTTCACAATCTCTTTCTGGATGAGTCTTTTCAGGGGCCGGGCGCCGAATTGCGGATCAAAACCCTGTTCGGCCAGGAACTCCAGCGCATAATCGCTGAACTGTAACTCGATCCCGCTTTGAGCCACCAGTTTTTTTAAACCATTCAACTGTATCCGCACGATCCCTTTTATCTCTTTCATCATCAGTGGGCGGAACATGATGATTTCATCCACCCTGTTCAGAAATTCCGGTCTGATGGTTTGGCGCAAAAGAGTCATTACTTCCAGCTTGGCTTTATCCGTTACTTCTTCCACGTTATCCTCTTTTACTTTTTCAAAGGCATCCTGGATCAGGTGACTGCCGATATTGCTCGTCATGATGATAATGGTATTCTTAAAATTCACCACCCGGCCCTTGTTGTCTGTCAGCCGCCCATCATCCAATACCTGCAATAATATATTCCACACATCAGGATTTGCTTTTTCTATCTCGTCCAGCAATACCACGCTGTAGGGTTTACGCCGGACGGCTTCTGTCAGCTGGCCGCCTTCATCATAACCCACGTAACCGGGAGGAGCTCCCACGAGACGACTGACCGTATGTTTTTCCTGGTATTCACTCATGTCGATCCTCGTCATCATACTTTCATCATCAAAGAGGTATTCAGCAAGGGCTTTTGCCAGTTCTGTTTTACCCACACCGGTCGTACCAAGAAAAATAAATGACCCGATGGGTTTCTTCGGATCCTGCAAACCGGCACGGCTTCTGCGTATCGCATCGGCTACGGCGGTGATCGCTTCCTCCTGTCCCACCACCCTTTCATGCAAATGATCCTCAAGGTGTAATAATTTTTCTTTATCGTTTTGCAGCATTTTTGTAACCGGTATGCCGGTTGCCTTTGCAACACTCTCTGCAATGTCCTCGGCATCTACTTCTTCTTTCAGTAAACGTTTTTCACCACTCTCTTCAATTTGTAAGGCCACCTCTTCAATAAGTTTTTCCTGTTCTTTTATTTTACCATAACGGATCTCGGCCACTTTGCCATAATCACCTTCCCGTTCTGCCCGCTCTGCTTCCTGTTTCAGCTGTTCCACCTGTTCCTTGGCGGCCTGTACCTTTTCTACCAACTCTTTTTCCTGTTTCCATTTGGCCTTATACGTATCTCTTTCGACGGAGAGATTGGCGATCTCGGTATTGAGCTCTCTCAACTTTGTTTCATCATTTTCTCTTTTGATCGCTTCGCGTTCGATCTCCAGTTGCCTTATCTGGCGCTCCAGCGTATCGAGTTCTTCGGGCATGGAATTCATTTCCAGGCGCAGTTTTGCAGCGCTCTCATCGATCAGGTCGATGGCCTTATCGGGTAAGAAACGATCCGTGATATAACGGCTGGATAATTCTACCGCCGCAATAATGGCTTCATCTTTTATTCTTACATGGTGGTGTGTTTCGTAACGGTCCTTTAATCCACGAAGAATCGAGATCGCATCTTCCACATTTGGTTCATCGATCAGCACTTTCTGGAAACGGCGTTCCAGGGCCTTGTCCTTTTCAAAGAATTTTTGGTATTCGTTGAGCGTAGTGGCACCCACTGCACGGAGATCGCCTTTGGCAAGTGCGGGTTTCAGGATATTGGCCGCATCCATTGCGCCTTCCCCCCCACCTGCACCAACCAGCGTATGTATCTCGTCGATAAATAAAATGATCTCCCCATCGCTGCCGCTTACTTCTTTCACCACAGCTTTGAGCCTTTCCTCGAATTCACCTTTATATTTAGCACCGGCGATCAGGAGCCCCATATCCAGTGCATAAATGATCTTTGATTTCAGGTTTTCCGGTATATCACCGTTCACGATGCGGTGTGCAATGCCTTCGGCGATAGCCGTTTTACCAACACCGGGCTCACCCACCAGTATCGGGTTATTCTTTGTTCGCCTGGAAAGGATATGCAAGGTCCTCCGGATCTCTTCATCACGGCCGATCACAGGATCGAGTTTTCCCTGTCTTGCCATTTCATTCAGGTTCTTTGCATATTTATTCAGTGCATTATATTCCTGTGACTGTGTTTGTGAAGTGATCGTGTCCCCTTTTCTCAATTCTTTGATCGCAGCGAGAAGGCCCTTCTCCGTCAAGCCTGCATTTTTCAGCAGCTTGGCGGGTGCATCATTTCCTTGGAGAATTGCCAGCAACAAATGCTCGGATGTTACAAATTCATCCTTGAACTGCTTCAACGCCGCCCCGGCTCTCAACATCACATTGTTGGCCTCACGACCCAGTGCCTGTGCGGCTTCACCCGAAACAACGGGAAGTTTGCTGATGAGTTCATCCAGTTTGGTATCCACCAGGTTGACTGTAACATTATTCTTCTTTAATAAATAGTCAATTGGTGAATCTTCCTGCTCGAGCAGCGCCTTTAAAATATGCTCTGTTTCGATAGCAGGATTTTTCGCGTTAAAAGCGATCTGCTGTGCCTGTTGGAAGGCTTCGGAAGCTTTTATAGTAAAATTTCCTAAGTTCATATAATGTGTTTATTGTTTATGGTCGTCCTCTACAGCCCAAAAAGTTGAATAACCATAAACTACTTCAACAAAACTCAATCCAAGACCGCAATCCCGTAACAATGTCATACAAAACCCTTTCTATCTGCATGAAAGTCATAGTAGTGGACAATTTCTTGCTATTGTTGCAGCCGGTTAAGCGCAATCCACCCGGCCAGGTCCCGGGGCCAAACTAACGGCAGATCAACCATTATTGGGGAATTTTGGTAGTGGGTCAGTTTGAATTAGTAGACAACGATTCTATTGAATGACCAAGTTGTCATCCTGAGCTCAGCGAAGGATAAGTTAAAGATTTTGAAGCTTCTATTCCGACGAAGGAGGAATCTGTCTTTAGATTCCTCCTTCGTCGGAATTAATTTGATCGTCAGCCCATCTATTCCTCACTTCGTTCGGAATGACAAAGAGTATCATAATTCAAACTAACCCACTACCGGAATTTTGGGGCGAGGGAGTTAATTACAAATTGGTGGTATCTTCCCATAATGTATGAAAGGAAAAAACAGCCCCTGGCTCCCCGAGGGACTTTTTACCAGCGTGTACTGAAAAACATAATCATCGCCTTGTTGATCATGGCCCTTTGCCTGGTCATTGGTATCCTCGGTTACCATTATACGGATGGCGTCTCGTGGATCGATTCCTTGCACCAGTCTTCTATGATACTGAGCGGGATGGGACCGGTGGTGGAGATCCAATCGGAAGGCGGAAAAATATTCTCTTCGGCCTATGCCTTGTTCAGCGGGGTTGTTTTTATTACTAATGTCGGGGTTATTCTTGCGCCAGTCGTTCACCGCATCTATCACCGCCTGCACCTGGAAGAAAAATAAGCAGTTTAGAACCCTTTGGTGCCTTCGGCTTTTACCAGCACCACTTTGTTGCGGTCTGCTTTGTAGATAGTGTCATAAAATTTTACCAGTGCCCCATAGTCACTTGAAGGAAAGCGGCCGCTGTAATGCTCGATGCTCCGGTAATAGCTCAGTTTGTCTGCTTTGAATTTTACCGAACACTGGTATTTCCCAAACTTGCTGCTGACAGCAATATCCTGTGGCATTGATTCTGGCGTATAACCGGCCGGCAGATTTATTTCCACGGTATCGATATCCTGGAATTCAAATCCAAGCTCAAGATCAAATTTTCTTGTTATATCCGCCGGTAATTTTCGGTGAGTCCTTGTCATGATGTTTGGAATAATAAAAAGCCTTTTCCCGGTGATCGTTGCATAATTGCTCACGAGGATATCAAGGGTCTCTTCTATGACCGGTAAAGTAGAGCCTGTTTCGCGGTAATTAAAATTTTTGATATCATAGGTTGGAAAATCAAGTTCCTCGTGGAGGAATTCTTTCAGTTTATCTTTTGACAGCCCCGTTATGACCTGGTGGTACCTGTCCTGCTGCAATCCGCCATAAGTCGTTACTGCTTTTACATTCAGTGTTGCTTCCTCATCGAGGCTGGCCTGAATATGCCGGATCTCCAGGTTTTCCTTCAGCCCGTATTTGGGTGTTCTTACCAGCGTCCCACCATCTTCGTTGATAACAAGTGCATACCGGTCACTGGTGAATTCTCCGAGATAACCTGCGGGTAAAGTCTGGCTGGTGCATTCAAGCCATACCGTATCGGCAGCCAGTGGTACGCAAAGGATCACATGATTGAATTGCTGGGAAGGAAAATCAACGATCACATCGCTGGCTTTGGTCCCTGCTTTCACCAGGGTATAAGCAGACCGGATACCTGCTTCTTTCAGGATGCTGAACATATAATTCGTCAGGGCCTTGCAATCACCGTATGATTTGGTAGCTACATAAGTCGCATCATAAGGCTGCCATCCTCCAATGCCCAGCTGTATACTGATATAACGGGTATTTTTTTGCATGTACTCGTAAAGCCGGGCGATCTTTACTTTTGGGTCAACAATACCATCGGCGATACGGTGAACGGTTTCCCTGGTATTAGTGGGTAATTGATCCCTGCCGGCTTTTAGCGAGTAAACGAATTTCCCAAAATCCTTCCAGCTGTTCATATTTCCAGTATAATTTTCGATCGAAAATTCCGTAGGGCCAAAAAAGACAACCGTATTCAGTTCATACCAGTTGGGTGAAGCAAATTCATCTTCGATGGCCGGCAACTCTTTTACTTCCCAGGTCAGCGTCTTCTTCCCTTTCTCAGCAACCCCGGTTACCGGCTCGCCGCTATAATTAAAAGCTTTGTAGCGCAAAGCATAGCCAGCAGGAAATATCACACTGATGGCGCTTTGTTCTACCGAGAAATTCTCATCTTCCCGGGGTATCCATACAGGGAAGAATAAAGTTCCGTTGTATTTTATCTCCACCTCGTATTCGACCGTATACGGGTAGACCTTATAAAAAAAATGATGGAGTTTCCGGCGGTTATCATCCACGAGGTTGTTATCATCCATGCCGGTAATATCAATCACCTGTTTGTTCTTCAGTTTCTTCAGCTCTTTTCCTGAAGCATCGAAAAGTGTGCCTTCGATATTTCTTATCTCGTGGAGTTTATCATAATATTCGGCAAAACCAGCCTGGTCCTCCGCATTCTCGTCGAGGATCGTGATGGCATATTTTCTTTTCAGGATCGCTTCCCCGGTACTGATCACTTCAAAACTGATCCGCTCCATGCGCTTGACAGCGTGGGCATTCACCCGGAGCGAAGGAGCAATTCTTGCCACATCATAAATCCCTTCTATCGCCCAAAGCGGCAGCGAAAAGAAAAGAAGGAAAAGGGCAAAAAAAGCTTTTCTCATAGATCACTTTTTCTTTTTGAACACGATCTGTTCTGCATGTTTTTTTACAACAAGATTGAAGAATTCACGGAGCATCTGGTACTCATCGGGTGAAAAATACGTACGGCTGATGCGGACTCTTGAACGGAACGCGATATTATCACCTGACTGGGATATCCTGTATTCAAACATCCCCTCGTCTTGTTCGTTCAGTTTCACTACCATGGACTGGGGAAGTTCATCCACTACATAACCAGCCGGAACTTCCAGCTGGAGGCTAAGGGTTTCATCAAATGCATAAGGCATTTCAACCGGGTAAAAACGTTCGGCCGATTTAAAAGGATTCTCCTTCTGACCTTCCCCGAACATCGGGTTCAGGTAAATGATATCTTCTTTTTCATCTTTCAGGTCAAAATCAAATTTTATTCCCAGTACATCCTCGTACAAGTCCAGTGAATCGATCACAAAATTGCTGATAGCGACCTGCGAACCAAACGCCTGTACGATATCTTTCTGAAATTGCTCCTTTCCTTTTTCCTTGATCTGGTTGCGAAGGCTATACGATTCATAATAGCCGGGTGTTTGCTGCATGCTCCCGACAAGATTTCCTTTTTCATCGTTGATAAGAAAGAGGGTCGTGGTCTTTTTTTCTGAGATAGATTCGGGATTCAGATCGACTTCTTCAGCAGTTTTATTGATCACCCTTGCCTGGCCGTTGTAGCAGCGCAGGGGCAGGTAGCCAAATCCGAGACGAGGTTCACTGGCATCAAGAAAATAAGTTTTACCATCGAGCACGGCTCTTGTGATCACATAATTATACTGGCTCAACAAAGGATAAAGTGGGTAAGTATAACCATTCGAGCGGGTACTCAGTATCACCGGGCTGGCATCGATATTCTCGTAAAGCAGCATGGCAGTCAGTAGAAGGTTGATCTCGGAGACTGTCCCATTCTTTGTTTTGACCAGGTTTCTGAGCGTTTGCTCGGTGAACACATCGCTGTGATCGGTGCAGGTAAAATTATCCCTGATATAGTTATAGATCTTTCTTGCCATCGCCGGTTTTGCCGGATCTTCTTTCCTCATCGGGCTAATGATATCTTTGAGCCAGCCATTGTCACGGGTTACCTGCTGACCAAAATATTCTGATTTTATCAGATCATCAGATATTGTTGCCCAGGTACCAATCAATTTTTTGTAAACAAGCGGCTGCCGGTATTCGGATAACTGGAATTCAATCTTGGAAATATGGTTGTCGATGGTGGAAGTGAAGCTCTCTTCTTTTAAAGCAGGCACCTCCTTCATCACCCAGTGATAATCCTCAACCCTGGAAACAAAATTCACCCGCTCAGAAGCGCCTGTTCCCCGGTTATCTACAACCTGGAAAGATTCATGCCTGTCTGTTTTATCATTGATATCATATTTCTTGTATCCCTGTGTTAAAAAAACATAACCCAGGAATTCGGGGACGGATAAATTGTATTCACTCCATAACCGGGGGTAAGCTCCCTGGAATTCCCATGGTTGAAGGTTACTCAGATAATCCGAGCGCAGTGTGTATTCGAATTCTATGATCGAACCTTCCTTCACATTGGGCAAGGTGAATTTTTTGATCACCCTGTTCTTATTGATCTTATCCTTAAAGACGCCCGATTTTACATCCAATTTAGTCTCCACCACTTTGCCATTCTCGAGGTTATAGGTAACTGCTCTAAGCTTATCCAGCTCTTCTTCATCCTCCCCATCGGAATATAGAGAAATGGAAACATCGGCCATCTCGTAGCCGTTCTTGTTTAGTATATGCACTCTTTTGTAATGCTTGTACACAAGGGAGAACCATCCTTTGCTATTGCCTTCGATCTTGCTGGATCCGATATCAGCGATCACCACAGCATTGGCATTGCTGTCGATGGAGTAGATCTTTGGCGCGAAGTCCTTTTGGGTGACGGAACCGAATTTCGCCGTGGATTTGGTCTGCGCCAGCGTAACAACAGTAAAAAACAGCAGCAAGCTGCCGGCAGCCAGTTTCAGGATCATGGTCAGTGGTTGTGGTAGTAAAATAAATCGAATCGGTCATCAATTTTACACAAAAAAAGTCAAACTTGCCCCATCTAAAGGTACAGGCGGGCAATCCTGCTTTAAAGACAATCACTGACCGTGGATTCGTTGCAAAAAAATACAGCATTTATAAAAAAAACAGCGGCAGCGCTGGGTTTTGATCATTGCGGGATCGCCCGGTCGCAAAAGCTTGATGATGATGCGGCGAGACTTGAAAACTGGCTAAACAAGGGCTTGCATGGTTCTATGGGATATATGGAAAAATTTTTTGATCTAAGGATCGACCCCGCCAAACTGGTTCCCGGCGCCCGTTCTGTGATCACATTACTGAAAAACTATTACCCGGCTGAACAACAAACACCCGGAAAACCTAAAATCGCCAAATATGCTTACGGAAAAGATTACCATGAAGTGATCCGGGACCAGTTGAATGTTTTGCTGGAAAGGGTAAGAGAGCAAATCGGTGATATAAATGGACGTGGTTTTGTTGACAGTGCACCGGTCCTGGAAAGAACATGGGCCGAAAAAAGTGGTCTCGGGTGGATCGGGAAAAATGGAAACCTGATCAATAAGCAAACCGGCTCTTTTTATTTTATCGCCACGCTGATCACGGACCTGGAACTGTTATACGATGATCCTTTTGCAAAAGATTTTTGCGGCACCTGCACTAAATGCATTGATGCCTGTCCTACGGATGCGATCCTCCCCGGTAAAGTAGTGGATGGCAGCAGGTGCATCTCCTATTTTACGATCGAATTAAAAGATATGATCCTTCCCACTGAGATGAAAGGGAAATTCGAAAACTGGCTATTCGGTTGCGATACCTGCCAGGATGTTTGCCCCTGGAACCGTTTCAGCCAGCCTCACCAGGAACCTGCATTCAGTCCCATCCCGGGAGTACTTGACCTCTCCACCCGGGAATGGGAGGCAATGTCGGAAGAAAGTTTTCGAAAAATATTCAAGGACTCACCGCTGCGCCGCACCAAATTCAGCGGGATACAAAGGAACCTGAAATTTATCGACGGGGATGTTTAGATATCGCTGCTTTTCTGGATATACTGCAGCTGTTTTACAAATTCAGCCCAGACCTTTTGCGCATCAGGGAATTTATAATATTTCATGAAAAGCTTTTTTGTCTCCGCCAGGTTTTTGCCAAATGAATAATAAAAAACAGCCAGGTTCATCGCGAACTCTTTGCGCAAGCCATTGTCCTGTGCCGCGGCATCCTCCAATTTTTCGTAAGGCTGTTCACCCAGTTTACCCAGGTTATCGTTGATGATGCTTCTCAGCTCCTGGTCACCCGGAACCGGAACCAGTTTTCCTTTTCGGTAAGTAAGGATGATGCCCCGCAGCTCAACCGGTGCAGCATCACTTGTATCGGTATAGCCGCAGGCAAAACAGGTAAAGAAATAACCCAGTTGCTGGTTGAAATTATACGTGAATTCATTGTAATCGGAAATACAGACATCCCCGGCAAAGGTTTTGGCCGCATACTGATACTTATTGGGGCCGATATTCTTAAAAATGTACAGTTCATCACAGCAATGAGCACCGCCGGTATAATTGCTGATCAGCAATTCCTTTTTACCATCTTTATCCAGGTCGATCAACCCATATTCCTGGAGATCTGGGAGCTCAGCAGTTGAAGGAGCATTGATATATTCACCGCTTTTGGAATGAATGGAGAGCAGAAAGGTCCCCAGTTTGACGGTTTTTTGGTTTTTTAGAAGCAGCGAAATTTGTGAGGGTGATGCGATCTTTTCTGTGCGACTGAAAAAATGTTCCGTGCAATCGCCTCCTTTCCCGATCACGCTGTCACGCTGGTATTGTACTTCGTTCTGCGCCCGGAGCGTAGTAATGCTGAAAAAAAATAGTAGCAAAAGTAGCATCCTGTTATTCGCCTGCATGATGGGTCGTTTTATTCGTCCACTTAAGATATCCCGATAGCTATCGGGAAGGCGGACACTGCTAAAATAGCAATTAGTGGCCGAAACCCTATGCAAAAAGGCTGCCCGGAGACAGCCTTTACAGGTTCATTTCTATTTAGTCTAAAAACTGATGGGGACGGCGACCTGGGTATCATCCCATTCGATGATCATGTTATTATCCTTATCAAAACGGATGGTCAGTTGTTCAACTGTATTGGCCAGTTTCTTTACAGGAATTTTTACTCCTGCCACGTCTTTATCCCTGTTCTCCTGGTAGCTGAATGCACCCCATTGCCCCAACTGGGAATTGAGGATGATCAGCCATTCATTTTCATTGGGCAGGACGAACATGCTGTAGGTCCCTTTGGGAACAGCCTGTCCACCAAACTTCGTATCACTGTTGAAAGTGATCGTAGTAGCTTCATCCGCACCGACCCGCCATACAGATCCGAATTTTTCCAGCCCGCCAAAGATCTGCCGGTCCTTTTTATACGGTCTGCCGTAAGTTACATTGCCATTGGCGTAAGTAACAGTATCATGCGGACTCTGGCGTTGTCCGTTACTATAGTTGCTGAAAACGGTAAATGCTGTAAGCAGTAATAACAACTGTTTCATAAATTATCTTTTTATGTACTAAAGTTAAGAAGAAGGGATCCCGGGTTATTACCGTTCATATTATTTCTCGAGCAGCGTTTTCAGGTTCTCCAGCCCTTTTTCCATCACCGGGCCATATCTTTTCTCCAGCAGGAGACTGGAGAATTTTTCCCATGGATACCAGCGAAGATGGAAATCCATATACCATTGAACAGTAACAGTATTGGGAAGAGAGGAGGAATAGATATTCCAGCCGGTAGTGGCTTCGCGGGCACCGGTTCCTTCGGTAGCTGCGGTGACCGCTGTATCAGTGATCCCAGTTATACGGATAGCCTTCTTCGAACTGTCAAGTAATAATCCTTTCACCTGTCCTTCAGCAATCAGCAATTCCATAGTATCGGCCCCGGGGTACCATTTTTTCCATTTCTCGGGATCCCTTACCTGTAAAAGAATGCTGTCCCTGGAGGCATTGATATCGATCGCTTTTGATATCCGGATATGTGAAGGAAATAAAAGCGATATGCCGGTGATCAGCAAGGCAAAGCAAATGACACTGATGATACCAAGTTTAATAAAACGCATTGTTGATTGAAGATTTAAAATTGAGGATTGAAGATTGAATAGTGAAGATTGAATAGTGAAGATTGGCTATTCACTATTCACCATTCACTCTCCTGATCAATTTTTTGACTTTCTATCTTCACTCCCATTTTATAGTCTTTATTGCAATGGCATAAATAATTACTATCCAGATACCCAGTATGCTTATTTCCTTCCAGCAATCCAAAATAGACAACCCTTCAAACGAGATCTTACGGATGGCGTCATTGTATTGAGTCAGTGGCAATACCCTGCAAACTCCTTGTAACCAGACAGGGAATACTTCTATTGGAAAGAATGTACCGGATAACATCATTTGCGGGAAACCAAAAAGATTAATCAGCAATGGGATGGAAGAATCGCTTTTAGCCACGCTGCTGAAGATCAGCCCTACCCCCATCAGCAGGAAAAGCATGATAATGGTCATCGCGATGATCCCGGCAAAAGTGATGAAGCCATGCTGCAGGGTGAAGTTCATTGCAAAATGGCCAAACAGGATCAGAACCACCACGCTGAGCAACTGGAAGAATAAACGGCTCATCCCGATTCCCAGTAAAATATTGATGCGACTCACGGGGGATGCATAAAAACGTTTCAGTACCAGTTGTTCCCGGAGCCCGAAGAAAGTAAAAGCCACCCCGAATAAAGTAGAAAATAAAATGGAAAATCCCAGCTGCCCCGGTAAAATAAAATCGATCTGGCGGTATTTCCTTACTTCCCTAACCACTGCATCGTTAATCGTGACCAGTTCTTCGTTATTCCCCGCAGCCTTTTTTTCGTATACCAGTTTCAGAAAGTCCAGCATTTGTCTGAAAGCGCCGATCGTATTGCTGCTGGCCGTAGTAGTGTTTGTATTAATAACAAATGACGACCTGCCGCTGGAATCTTTTTGTTCCTTTATCTCCAGGATCGCGGTCAATCTTCCTTTCAAGAGGTCCTTATTTAATGCGATCGTATCAGGGTAACTAATGATCCGTATGGCGTTAATGCCTTTTAAGGTCTGGTAAAAGGCATTGGTTGTATCACTGCCTTTTTCAATAGCGATGCGGTATACATTCTGGCCGCCGCTGCCAAAAGCGCCAAAGATCAACGTAAAGATGATCGGGAATAAAATACTGAAAATAATAGCACTGGGATGTGCGAATATTGCTTTAAAACTGGCCCGGGTAATGGCCCATAGCGCCCGTGACTGGCTATAGCGTTGCGGCATGGTTACTTGTTGGTGGACAAATGTATCTAATTAACCTTTTAATACATGAAAAATCGGTATACTCGTCCGTTTGTTGAAGATGGAAATTAAAGATATTTGATCCTTTATGAACAGCGCTTTTTTACTTACCGGCAGTAACCTGGGCAACAGGGAAGAGAACCTGGCTTCGGCCCGGGAAGAACTGAACCGTCACTGCGGCACAATCGTTACGGCTTCGCCTCTCTATGAAACGGCAGCCTGGGGAAAAACCGACCAGCCCGCTTTCCTGAACCAGGCGCTTGAGCTATCCACTTCGTTCAATGCCCGTCAGTTGATGCGGAAAATATTAAAAGTGGAAAAAACGATGGGTAGAATAAGAGAAGAGAAATATGGTCCCCGCCTGATCGATATCGATATCCTGCTCTTCAACCAGGAAAAATACAATTATCATTTTCTGAAATTGCCCCATCCCGAAATGCAGTACCGGCGTTTTGCTCTCCTACCCCTGTCGGTCATCGCCCCTGCTGTGGTACATCCTGTATTGAATAAAACCATTCTGCAATTACTGGCCGATTGCAAAGACGACCTGCCGGTAAAAAAGTATTCCTGAACTTTTCCACAATTCTTATCTCAAATTATTAAGAGATGGCTTTTAACCTATTTTGCGATGGCTAAGACTCTTAACCAGTCCCGGCTTTCGCCGGGATGACCAGAAACAACTAAGTGAATCACCAGTTTATCACCATAGAAGGAAATATCGGCGCAGGGAAGACAACACTGGCGCACCTGCTCAGCAAACATTATAATGCCCGGTTGATACTGGAAGAATTCGCGGATAACCCCTTCCTGCCTAAATTCTATGAGAACCCCGGCCAGTATGCTTTCCCGCTGGAACTTTTTTTTATGGCCGAGCGGTTCAAACAGCAAAAGGAATTCCTGCAGCAAAAGGATATGTTCCAAAGCCTCACGATCTCCGATTACCTGTTCACCAAATGTCTTCTTTTCGCGAAAGTGACCTTGCCGGATGATGAGTTCCGGCTTTACCAGCGTCTATTTGATATCATCAACCAGCAACTGGCCAAACCAGATATCGTGGTCTACCTTCATGCCAGTGTGAGCAAGCTTCAGGCCAATATCAGGAAAAGAAATCGTTCCTATGAACAGAATATCCCCGATGAATATTTATTCAATATCCAGGAAACCTATACGCATTATATCAAGCAGCACAATATCAAAACCCTGTTCGTGGATGCCAGCAATGCCGATTTCCTGGGCAATGAAAAACATTTGCAGGTGATCTTTAATGCGCTGGATAAAGATTACGAAGACGGGCAGTACTATTTGACGCTTCCCTGAGAACTGAATAATATTGTAGATTGAATATTGTTGATTTAATATTGAGTACTTAAAGAGGAACGATAAATATGCAATATGCAATCTTAAATATTCAATAATGGATCCTGTCACCCAGGTCACCAATGATCCTTTCGCAGCGGTCCGTATCCCGGAATTCAAAAATTTAATGCTGGGCAGATTCACCTTCATCATGGCCTTACGGATGATGAGTACGTTGGTAGCCTGGTGGGTGTACGAACTCACCAATGATCCTTTTGCGATCGGGTTGGTAGGGCTTTCGGAAGTTATTCCTGCCATTTCAACTGCTTTGTATGCCGGTCATATCATTGATCTCAGCGAAAAAAGAAAGCTGATCCTACGAGGAGTATTTTTTTATACCCTGGCAGCGGGCATCTTATTATTCTTCTCTGCCACTTATATAGGCACTCATTTCAGCAGGATAGCCATTGCCATCGGAATCTATGCCGTGATTTTCTGTACAGGAATTATCCGCGCTTTCACAGGACCTACTTTCTCTGCCATGCTGGCCAATACAGTACCAAGGCAGTATTTACAAAATGCCACTACCTGGAACCAGGGCTCGTGGCTGGCTGCTTCTGTTACCGGTCATGCCACCGGTGGTTTCCTGATTGCCACATTGGGTATCAGCGGAACGCTGATTATCGTTTGTTCCCTGCTGGTGATCGCTTTTTTTGTGCTGACGCAATTAAAACCCAAGCCGCCTTTACCGCAAACTGGTGAGAAAAAAACATGGGAAAGTGTGATGGAAGGTTTGCGTTTTGTATTCCGGACCAAAGAAATACTCGCGGCATTCTCATTAGACATGTTCGCCGTCCTTTTCGGTGGCGCCGTAGCAATGGTGCCTGTCTACGCAAAAGATATTCTGAAGGCAGGCCCGGTTGGTTTTGGCTGGCTGAACGCCGCCATTGATATCGGCGCCATTTTTATCGTCGTACTGCTCGCATTCTTTCCTATGAAAAAAGCACAGGGCAAAAAACTAATGCTGGCCGTTGCAGGTTTTGGCATCTGCATCATTCTCTTTGCTCTCTCCGAATGGTTCATCCTTTCCTTTGCGGCCTTACTCATTGCTGGTATGCTGGATGGGGTAAGCGTGGTGGTAAGAGGAACGGTGATGCAGTTAAAAACTCCCGATCATATGCGGGGAAGGGTCAGCAGTGTTGGTTCCATGTTCATCAATTCCAGCAATGAGCTGGGACAGTTTGAAAGCGGCATGGCTGCCCGGCTAATGGGGGTTGTTCCTTCGGTTGTCTTCGGTGGTTGTATGACGCTCATCATTGTTATCATTACCTGGATCAAGGCGCCGACGTTGAGGAAATTTGAATGTTAGCACCCGATCTTTAATTGTCATTCTTTAAGGAAACAGCATTCAGGTCTTATTAGTAACTTTAGTAAGCTTTGAGCCCTGAGCCCTGAGCCCTGAGCTTTTTGCTATTGAATTATCATCTATCAGTAATAAACTATCATTTGTAATGAATCGTCGTTCTTTCATCCACAACTCGGCCTTGACGTTCGGTGCATTAACATTGGCACAACAAAATCTATTGTCTGCATTCTTTGAAGATCCCTGGAAGATCACACTGGTGCGGGGCGGTGTCAGCATTTTCGAGGAAAAAGGTGGCACGATCGCTTTCCTCATCGCAAAAAAAGAAATCGTGGTCGTGGATTCGCAGTTTCCGGAACAAAGCAAACACCTGATCGATGAGCTGAGGAAAAGAACGGAGAAACCGTTCCAATTGCTGATCAATACACATCACCATGGCGATCATTCGTCGGGTAATATCTCTTTTAAAGGTATGGTAGAACATGTACTGGCTCATGCCAATTCAAAGATCAACCAGCAGAATTCAGCGAAGCAAAACAAAAACGAAGACAAACAACTCTATCCCGACCAGACCTACACAGCTACCTGGCGTGAGAAAATAGGCAGAGAAAAGGTCAGCCTGAATTATTATGGTGCCGGCCATACCAATGGCGACAGTTTTGTTCATTTTGAGCATGCCAACGTGGTTCATTGTGGCGACCTCGTCTTTAATCGTCGACATCCTTATGTTGATCGTGGGGCCGGCGCTAATATCAAAAGCTGGATGGAAGTGCTAAATAAAGCACTGGCTAAATTCAATAACGAGACCATCTATATCTTCGGTCATGCGGGCCCTGGCTATAAAGTAACCGGCAGTTCCGATGATGTGAACAAGTTCAGAGACTATCTCGGTAATGTGCTGAAGTTCGTGGACGGAGAAATAAAAGCTGGTAAAACAAAAGAGGAGATACTAAAAGCCACGCTTATTCCCGGTGGAGAAGAATGGAAGACCGATGGTATAAAAAGACCGCTGGAAGCTGCTTATGATGAGTTGACAGCGAAATAATCTTCTCAGTCTTAGCGACAGATTTATCTACCCTTTTCCGCCGCGATCAGTTTCTCTATTACATAATAAGTGATCGGGCAAAAACTGGTATTCTTCAGCGCCATGGGCTGGCGCTTCAACATGAAATCGGTATCCATATATGGGAAACGGGCGCAATCGGTGGGGCGTACCTCGTAGATACTGCAATAATTATCCGCACCCAGGAAAGCGCAGGGCAGGCTTTTTAAAACATTGTCACCTTCTTCATCTGTAAGCAGGTATTTGTCCTTAAAATCTCCTTCCTTCATCCCCAGGTGTTTGCTGATCCGTTTAATATCGGGTGGAGTGAAACGGGGTGAGTGTTTTTTACAGCAGTTGGCACATTTCAGGCAGTTGATCGTTTCAAAAGCTTCTTCGTTTAATGCCGGCAGCTGCTTGAGCACTTTGTTCTTATTGGCACGGTGCAAGAATTTTTTATATTCCTTCTGCCGTTCGCCCGATTTTTTCTCCCAGTTCGTTAAAAGATCCTTGGACATTATGCAAAGATAGTTGCTGGTTTCTTGTCATCCCGGCGAAAGCCGGGACTGGTTGCTGGTTTCTTGTCATCCCGGCGAAAGCCGGGACTGGTTGCTGATTTTTAATACCTTTCTCATTCTATCTTCCTTATTTCTTATTCCAAATGCTACCCGGTCTTCGGTCTCTGGTCTCCCGTCTTTCCTCTACTTTTGTCCTCATGGGAACCGCCAGAGAACAGCTGCTGATACTGATCACAACGCCACTCTACCTGGTGGTGATCGGGCTGGAACTTTTTCTCAGCAAACTCCGCAAACAGGATACTTATTCACTGAAAGACACGGCGCAGAATATTTATTTTATGGCGCTGAACGGGGTTATTGACCTGTTGTTCCGCATCATATATATTGGATTCATCCTTTCTTTCTTCTATGATCACCGCCTGGCCGGGCCGATACAAAACCCCTGGATCTACTGGATCGTACTGCTGCTTTTCGAAGATTTTATGTATTACTGGCTTCACCGGGTAGATCATTATTGCCGGGTCTTTTGGGCCACGCATGTTACGCATCATTCTTCTCCCAAATTCAACCTGACCGTTGGTTTCCGTTCATCCATCCTGGAACCGCTTTATCGTTTTGTTTATTTTATTCCCATTGCCTTACTGGGTTTTCAGCCGATCGATATCGCTTTTATCTATGCCGCCACGCAAACATGGGGAATATTGGTGCATACAGAAAAAATACACAAGGCCGGATGGCTGGAATATATTTTTGTTACCCCCTCACACCACCGGGTTCACCATGGGTCGAATCCAAAATACCTTGACAGGAACATGGGTATGTTCCTGATCATCTGGGATAAATTATTTGGCACTTTCCAGTCTGAATTGCCCGCTGCCCAATACCAGCCCATTAAATATGGTCTTACCAAACCACTCGAGAAAGAAGACCCGGTACATATCGTGGTCCATGAATGGAAAAGTATCGGGCGGGATCTCCGCAAAAAAGGGTTGACCTTTCAACAACGCTGGAACTACCTGTTCGGCCCTCCGGGCTGGAGCCATGATGGCAGCCGGCTGACGAGTGAACAACAACGCAGGGCAGAAACGAGCGGATCCATCACTGAAAAAAATAAAGAAGCATAAAGCTTCTTTATCCTTACTAATATATTTTTGCCGGTTAGTGAATGATATTTATTTTCTTAACAGCCAGTAACTCTCCCTTACTGCTCACGATACGCAATATATAAACACCGGAAGGAAGATCTCCAACAAACAGTTGCTGATTATATTCCAGCCTACCATATCTTTTTGTTGAAACCCCCGTTACAGAAACAAGTGAATACATGGCATCATTGCGTTCTGCCCGGATCGTTATCAGATCGTTGGCAGGGTTGGGGTAGATCAGTATACCGGAGACAGGTTCTTCGGTAATAAGGGGATCGCTGGAAGGTCTGGCACCGATCGTACCGGTATAAGTAAATTCCAGTATTGCGCCTGGGTTGGGCGGGGTGCTGAGCACTCCACCTGTTGGACCCGAAGTAGAGCCACTATTATCCGTCGAAATATAGATCTTCCTACCATCCGGAGAAACACAAACATCCCTGAAACGTCCCTTACCGCGGAAATACATGATCGTATCACCCACAATCGTCAAACCATCCTCACTCAATTTAAACCGGATAAGTGTTCCGGATTTTAATCCCGCAAGTAAGAGTGAATTTCTCCATCCCGGTATAGCGGGACTGTTATAAAAGCCCATGCCGCTGGGAGCTACTGAAGGCCAGGTGAGGTTACTCGTTGTGCTATCGGGAGGGTTTGCCGGGCTATACATGGTGGTTAAAGGCTCTTTCACGTTCAATGCAATACAATTATCCTGCTCAACGCCTACCCACTGGCCGCCGAGATAACGTGCGTTATAATTTCCATCGCAATATCCCCCTACTCTGGGCCAGCCATAATTCCGGCCTGCTTCGACCAGGTTCACTTCATCGTCGGAGAATGGACCATGTTCACAACTATAAAGCTTGTCTGTTCCGTTGACATTTCCCCATACTAGTCCCTGTGCATTGCGGTGACCAAGCGTATACACGGCGGTTCTGTTGCCGTTTCCATCCGTGAAGGGGTTATCCGCAGGGATCCATGAGCCATTGCTAAGTTCGAGGTTCAATCTTAGTATTTTACCTTCATAGATATCCAGGTTCTGCGCATTGTTGGGTCGTGATAGATTGTCAAACTGGCCAGCACCCATATCACCTATAGAATAATAAAGTTTGTTATCCGGACCAATTGCAAGCCGCCCGGAATTATGATCATTGCTGCCAGGAAGGTTTTCGATCACTGTTACAGGACTGCCAAGTGTAGGTTTATTTCGTACAATGGTATAAGTATACCGTTCAATCCTCGTCAGCCGGTGTGTGGCATCAATTGACCTGTAGGTGTAAGCGATATAAACATAAGGTTTGGTGGAAAGAAAAAGCGGGTGAAGCGCCAGTCCCATTAACCCATCCTGCCCCGCAGATTGCACCATTTTATTGCCGAGGGTGAGCACGGTGGTCTTAGCCCCGTTGGCGGGATTCACGGTGGTAACCCGCCCGGCAGTCCGTTCCGTAAGCCAGAGATTATTATCAGGTCCATAGATGACCTCGTAAGGAAATGAAAATCTATTGGCCAGTACCTTCATCGTAAAGGGTTCATTTTGGGCCTTGAGATTGGTCACGACAAAAAACATGACGGTAATAAAGAAACAACTCTTGTAAAAGTTCCTGGTGGTAGACATGTTGGTGATTTTTTGCTCTTAAAATTGGTGGCATAATAAAATTACTGTTAGTTATTAAAAAAAAGCAATTTGTTTTGGCCCTTGAGCCAATATGTATTTGCTGCCTTCCCCGTAACTTTGCCCCGCCTCCGGCAGTTCATAGTTGAAAGCCCTGGTTCGTCGCAGTTAATTCTCTTAGATGCCATCCATTATAACTTGAAAATTTTTTGAAAAACAATACAACTACTAAGTATCCATGAGTGTTTTCGAACAACAATCCAGCGAATTCATACCCCGCCATATCGGGCCCAATGCGAATGATACCAAAGCCATGCTGAAAAAAACCGGCGCCAGGACAATGGAGGAACTGATCGGCAATACGGTACCCCCCGATATCCGGATGGATCATACGCTTGATATCCCTGCCGCGATGAGCGAACATGAATACCTGAAGCATATCAAAGAAGTTTCCAAGAAGAATAAGGTCTTTGCCAATTATATCGGGCAGGGTTATTACGATACGATCATTCCTTCCGTGATCTTACGGAATGTTTTTGAGAACCCGGGATGGTATACGCAATACACCCCTTACCAGGCAGAGATCTCGCAGGGCCGGCTGGAAAGCTTGTTGAATTTCCAGACTATGGTGAGCGACCTGACCGGTTTGCCCATCGCCAATGCTTCCCTGCTGGATGAAGCCACCGCTGCTGCAGAAGCTATGACCATGTTCTTTAATATGCTGAACAAAAAGGATCATATCGAAAGGCCAAAATTCTTCGTGGATAAAGAGATCTTCCCGCAAACAAAAGATGTACTGGTGACAAGAGCATTACCTATCGGGATCGAGATCGTAGAAGCAGATTATAACACAGTTAAGATCGATGCCAGTTATTTCGGCGCCATCGTTCAATACCCGAATGACAAAGGAAGCATCGAGGATTACCGTGACTTTATTAATAAAATGCATGAAGCAGGCGCCTATGTTGCGATGGCAACTGATCTGCTGGCACTGACTTTATTAACTCCTCCCGGTGAACTGGGCGCTGATGTAGCCATTGGTTCGGCTCAGCGCTTTGGCGTGCCGCTGGGATATGGCGGACCACATGCGGCATTCATGTCCACCAAAGATGATTTCAAAAGAAATATCCCCGGCCGTATCATCGGTATAAGTATCGATGCGCAGGGCAACCGTGCATTGAGGATGGCTTTGCAGACAAGAGAACAGCATATTAAAAGAGAGAAAGCAACTTCTAATATTTGTACTGCGCAAGCTTTGCTGGCCAATATGGCCGCGATGTACGCTGTTTACCATGGACCTGAGGGACTGTCCAATATTGCCAAACGCGTAGCATTGCTTACACAGACCGTTGCTGCCGCGATCGAAGAAAGAGGTCTTGAACTCGTATCCGGTAATTTCTTTGATACGATTGTTGTAAAAACAAATAATCTCGCTGCGATCAAAGAAAAAGCAGAAAGACAATTCATTAATCTCCGTTATATCGGCAATGACCGAATAGCAATCTCTCTTGACGAAACCACCGATATCGGCGATCTCTACGACCTGATCAATTGCTTTGAGAACGACAAAGACCCCGTTGCATTTGATATTGATCATGACGCCGAACTCCAGCATATTCCTGCAGCCCTCTCAAGGGCCTCGTCTTTCTTAACGCATCCAGTTTTTAATATGCACCGCAGCGAAAGCCAGATGATGCGCTATATCAAACAACTTGAAAACAAGGATCTTTCCCTGAACACATCGATGATCTCGCTGGGCAGCTGCACGATGAAACTGAATGCTGCAACTGAAATGATGCCGCTTAGCTGGGTCCACTGGAGCAGGATCCACCCATTCGCGCCGGCCGGCCAGGCCGAAGGATATAAATATATCATTGACGAACTCAGCAGTTATCTCTGTAAGATCACTGCCTTTGATGCCTGCAGCCTGCAACCCAATAGCGGCGCCCAGGGGGAATATGCGGGTCTGCTGACAATCAAATCATACCACGAAGCCAATGGCGACCTGCACCGGAACGTGATGCTGATCCCGATCTCTGCGCATGGCACCAACCCCGCTTCTGCGGTGATGGCCGGGATGAAAGTGGTAGTGGTAAAAGCGCTGGAGAATGGTTATATCGATGTGGAAGACCTGAAAACAAAAGCTGCGCAATACAGTAAAGATCTTTCCGGGATTATGATCACTTATCCGAGCACTTATGGCGTTTATGAAGAAACAGTAAAAGAGATCACGGATATCATTCACCAGCATGGCGGGCAGGTTTACATGGACGGCGCAAATATGAATGCACAGGTAGGCTTAACAGCGCCGGGTCTTATTGGCGCCGATGTTTGTCACCTTAATCTTCATAAAACATTTGCTATTCCACACGGCGGCGGTGGTCCAGGCATGGGTCCGATCTGTGTGAAAGCACACCTGGCGGATCATCTACCCGGTCATACGTCAATCGCTAATCGTGAATCGCAAGTAACCGGGTCTGGCGATTCACGTCTCACGGTTCACGGTGCGGTAAGTGCGGCGCCTTACGGTAGCGCATCGATCCTGCTTATCTCTTACGGCTATATAAGGATGCTGGGCAAGGAAGGCGTGAAAGCAGCAACAGAGTATGCGATACTGAATGCAAATTATATGCGGGCACGATTGGAAGGCGCTTTTGATATTCTTTATACCAACCACCATGGCCAGTGTGCGCACGAGTTTATTGTTGACCTGCGCCCATTCAAAAGATCGGCCGAAATAGAAGCGGAAGATGTAGCCAAAAGGTTGATCGATTATGGATTTCATGCGCCTACGATGAGTTTCCCTGTTGCGGGTACGATCATGATCGAACCAACAGAAAGTGAGGACAAGGCAGAACTTGACCGTTTTTGCGATGCACTGCTGAGCATAAGAGAAGAAATAAAAGCCATCGAAGAGGGCAAAGCCGATAAAAAAGATAACCCACTGAAGCATGCCCCCCATACGCAGCAGGTGGTAACGGCCAATGAATGGAAACATGCTTACTCCAGGCAGGAGGCCGCTTTTCCTTTATACTATGTTACGCTGAATAAATTCTGGCCATCTGTGGCAAGGGTGAATAATACACACGGCGACCGGAACCTGATCTGCACCTGCGAGCCAATTGAAAGCTATATGGAATCGACAGTATAGAATTTCCCTCCCGGCGATAGCCGCGAGTCCTCCCGGTGAAAACCGGGATGGAATCGACAGTATAGAATTATAACCCCGGCGAAAGCCCGAAGAGAATCTTCGGTATAGAATTCAAGTCCCCTGAGCTTAATGAAGGCTAAGCCCGCGAAAACCGGGAATCATGCCGGCAAAAGCCGTCAAAACCCATGTTGCTGAACCATTTAGCAGCCGGGAGAACATAATGCAGGGCAAATACAGGAAAAACTTATCTTTAAACCTTCATTAACCATTAACAATACTTACCATGAGCGACAAAAACCAGGGAATTGTAAAATTCTTTAATAGAGAAAAAGGATTTGGATTCATTAAACATGATGATTCCAATAAAGAAACATTTGTTCACAGCAGCGGGCTGATCGACCAGGTCAATGAAGGTGACAAGGTTGAATTTGACCTGCAGGAAGGAAAAAAAGGAATGAATGCAGTCAATGTAAAAAAGATAGACTAAGATACTTGCATCACTTTAATGCAAAGACCCCGGACCAGATTGGCCGGGGTCTTTTATTTTCAAGGGCTGAATAATTTTAAAATCTTTTTTTGCCATTACCCTGTCCGCTGTTTCCATTTCCCTGCGGGTGTTCACCAGCATTATCCCGGCGCTCGGTCTGGCGTGCAGGTTGCTGCTGAGGTTGCTCTTGTCTCCGCTCTACTTGTTGAGGTGCCTGGCGCTGCTCTTGTCTCCGCTCCATTTGCTGAGGTGCCTGGCGTTGCTCCTGCCGGTGTTCCATTTGCTGGGGCTGTTGGCGCTGCTCCTGTCTCTGCTCTGTCTGCTGAGGCATTTGCTGTTGCTGGCGACGTTCCATTTGTTGTGGAACCTGGCGTTGCTCTTGTCTACGTTCCATTTGTTGAGAAGGCTGACGCTGTTCCTGCCGACGCTCCATCTCCTGAGGAACTTGTTGAGGTTGTTGACGACGCTCCATTTGTTGTGGTGAGCGGCGCTGTGACCCATCATTGTTCCTTGTCTCGGCATTGGAAGAACCGTTGTTACCATTCTGCCTGTCGAAACGGCGGTCATTATTTTGCTGATCAGGTACCCGTTCGGTTCTTTCTGTCGGACGCGTTACTCTTCTTTCATCTGTCCGGCCGTTCTGACCATCATTGCTATTGCTTCGTTGCTGCCTGAAATCATTATTGTCTCTTCTCTCTGTGTTCGGATTATTATTAACCCTGTTTTCGCGGGAAGGCAGGTTATTTCCACGGGTGCTTACATTATCATTACCACGGTTGGTATTATCGTTCCTGCGGAAACCATTATCATTATTTCTTGCCGTGCTCCTGTCGTACCTGTCGAATTGACGGGGAGCAGTCTGGCGGTTATCATCGCGGCGAACATTGGGACGATAGATACTTACCTCGTTATTCCTGAATTGAGATCTGCCGGGTGTGCTCGTGGCACGGAATCTTACAGGGTTGATCCTTCCTGTATACCTCTCCGCATCGTAGCGGCTGGGGCCTGAACGGAAACCGTAGTTGTTGCCATACTGGTAATTATTGACGATTACAGTGGTGTAATTGATGATCGTTACATTCTGTCTCCGGTCAACGCAATAGTCGTAAATCCGAGGCGATGTGATATAACGTCTTGGTGCAAAACACCAGAAGTCATTGGGCGGTGAATAACCACCAATATTAAAATTAATACTGATTCTTATGCCCGGCCTGATCGGCGCCCAACCATAATAATCACCACCATCTCTCCATGCTACCCAGGCTGGAGACCATTCATAGCCCGGTACCCAGTACCAGCCATAGCTAGGATCGTTATCCCAGCGGCCATAGTGGAAAGGAGCCCATCCCCAGTCATAATCAGATACCCACATCCATTCATAATTTTCTGTCCATACCCAGTGACCATTGGTACTGTAAGGACGGAAATCAGGGCCGGCATCCGGTACCCATACATAACCTTGGCCGGGATAATCTACCCATTGGCCATGCGGGCTGAGCTCGTCATAAAAGGTTTGGTAAGAAACATCACGATCGTTGTTTTGATAAGAATCATCGCGGTCATTGTCGTAATACTGTGCTGATACGGTGTTTTGAAGCGAACTGCCCAGCATGACCAGCAATGCAAAAGCCGCAATTTTGAAGATGTGTTTCATTGGACTACAAATTTTTGAGTAATAAATAAATGCATACGGAAATGTTTTATGTGGTTTTCTTCTATTTATTACGCTACTATGACGCCATTACTATGCCATAATGGTTGCATAAAAGACTGGCACCCCTATTTTTAGCAAATAATTGTAGCATTGTTAACGAAAATGGCGGGGCTTGCGAACAGCCCGGAATAACTAACTTTAATGAGCATAAAATAATGTATATGGATCAGCGAATCATTAACCTCTACGATGAATACACCCACAAGCCTTTGAGCCGACAGGAATTCCTCCGCCGGCTGGCTATTCTTGCCGGGGGCACCGCTGCAGCAATGTCCCTCCTCCCGATGATAGAAGTGAATGATACCTATGCCGCGGTAACAGGCGAAGAAGAACTATTTACCGAACGCATCACTTATCCCGGTGTGAACGGCGATATGCAGGCTTATGTGGCAAGACCAGAGAAAGAAAAACCTTACGCGGCTATCGTGGTGATACATGAGAACCGGGGTTTGAATGCACATATCGAGGATGTGGCCCGCCGGGCTGCAAAAGCCGGCTTCCTGGCGATCGCACCAAACGCACTTTCCTCGCTGGGTGGTACACCTGAAAATGCCGATGAAGCAAGAACAAAATTCCAGTTGCTGAAGCCGGAAGACAATCTCCAGAATTTTATAAAAGTGTTTGACTACCTGCCATCAAGAAAAGATTGCAACGGCAAATTCGGTTGCGTAGGATTCTGTTGGGGTGGCGCCATGTCCAACAATCTCGCGGTAAATGTTCCTTCCTTAAAAGCCGCCGTACCTTTTTACGGGCGCCAACCTGCGGCTGAAGACGTGCCAAAGATCAGGGCGGCACTGCAATTACATTATGGCGCACTCGATGAAGGTGTAAACAAGGGTATACCTGCTTTTGAAGAAGCCCTGAAAAATAATAAGATCAAATACGAGCTGTACATGTATGAGGGTGCCCAGCATGCTTTTCATAATGATACGGCGCCGACACGCTATAATGAAGCCGCTGCCAAACTAGCCTGGCAGCGGACAATAGATTTCTTTGAAAAACACCTGGATTAAAGATTATTACCTCACCGTTACATTGATCACCGTGGCAAGTTTATTGCCATAGGAACGGTGGAGACCGTCGGCCATCTGCAAAGTAAGTTTGTGTTTGCCGGGGGAAAGTATCATCTGGTATTCTGTCTGCCCTTTTCCAAAATGCACATGTGTTGAATCCTTGGGTACGGTCTCACCATAAGCAAGGGAATCTTCGGCGTCAATAAATAAATGATGATGACCCGAACCGGCAACCACCAGGTTAGCAGTATCTACCTTGATTATTTCTGTTCCCATTTCCAGCTTGAAAGGAGATGTGATGGTCGCCCCGTCTTTCAGATTTTTAAAAAACACTTTGGCGCCTTCAGGTACTGCTGGTATCTCTGGTACCGTTCCGCTTGCCGGCATGGTATGATCCATGTTGTTCATGGTCGTATCTTCTTTTTTCGCTTTGCTTTCTGACGAGTTATTGCAGGCAGTAGCCAGGAACAGACATACGGCAGGGATAAAATAGCGGGCTTTCATTGTTTTTAATTTGTTTTAAAGGTAAACCTATTTATCATTGGGCAGATCGCCGTTCCTCCCTAAACTTTATTCAGCAATTTGCAGCCTGCATTTTTAACTTCGCCCGGTGGAAGTAAAAGATCATTATCAAATATTGGAACTGCCTCCTTCGGCTACCCTGCCGGAAATAAAAAAAGCGTACCGTAGGCTGGCCTTGCTCTATCATCCCGACAAGACCCAAAACGATCGGTATGCCGCCGCCCGTTTCGTGGATATCAAGGAAGCTTATGAAGTACTGAGCAATCCGGGGAGGAAAGAACTCTACCTGCAGCAGCGCTGGTACCAGCAAAGTACGGGACTGAAAAGAACACAGGATACCCTGACACCCGTATCCATACTGAAACAGGCACTCGAACTGGAACGTTATGTGTCAAAACTGGATGTTTTCCGGATGGACAAACAAGGGCTCCACGATTATATCATGGATATTTTAACGGATGACAGTATTGAAAAACTGAATTCATTCGGGGAAACGAATGCAAATGAAGAGATCAGCAGGTTATTTATAGAATGCCTCCGGCCCCTTCCACTGCAATATGTTATACCCATCACTGAACAACTCAGAAAACTGAATACAAGTCCCGGCAACAGGGAGAAGATCAATACATATCTCGATCATCGCCGCAAAGTCCACGTAAAAGAAGGCTATACGATCTGGATTGTCCTCCTGATTGTGATTGCCACCTGCCTGCTTATCTATTTTTTAGGATGATACCTGTCAGTTACCTCCCTGTGACAATATATCCTCGATCTTGTGCATGAAATTGGAAACAGGTCCTTCCATTTTATTTGTCCGGTCATCGAGTGATTCATCCTTTAAAAGATCTCCCAGGTTTAATGCGGCAGGCAAGTAGACAAGGATATTGTGCCGCTGATCATTCATAAACTGTTTTAGTTTTTTGTGGCGAAGCTTCGCTACCAATCACTTCTTTTACCAGTTTTATGGACTCATCCGCAATATTCTCCAGGTGAGATTCGGCCTGATTCTCCGATACAGCAGCATAGCGGGCAACACTTTCCACCAACTGTAGTTCTTTGCCTTCGAATAGCACGACCAGGGAATCATCTGATTGCAAAGAACGAAGTATCCGAAGTGAACCTTCGTCATTCCTTGAAAGCTTATACAAACCGGTGAGCACCGCGGGAATAGCGGCCTGCGCCAGCTGGTCAACCGTCGCGTCCACCTCCTTATCCTTCACTTCCTGGATATTGGGGTCCACTTTCTTTAAAGGATGGTATTGAAGATTTTGCTGAATACGTTCAACAAGATTGATTGTCATAACGTTGTTTTCTCTACAGATCAAAAAACTGTGCCATGTTTTAAGTACCTGTTGAGTATCAAGTATCTAAAGTTGTAACGCTCACTCCATGCCCTATATACTCCAGATTCCTTACTAGCACTTGAAAAGTAAATAAAGTACATAAAGTATCTAAAGTATCTAAAGTATATAAAGTATATAAAGTATATAAAGTTGCTATGATCTGACATACTCTAGATACTTTATATACTCTATATACTCCATACACGTATAAAACGAACGGCCCATCCATACCCAAACAATTATCTTCGCGCAATGCATTATGTTTCAGTAGAGAGTTTGACAAAGAGTTATGGCATCCAGCCGCTTTTTTCCAATATTTCGTTTCATATAGAAGAAGGTGATAAGATCGCACTCGTAGCACGCAATGGTACGGGCAAGTCGACATTATTAAAGATACTTGCCGGCAAAGAGACAGCCGATGAAGGAAAGTGCTGGGTAAATAAAGATGTGGACGTGGTATTGTTCGAGCAGGAACCAACCTTTATGGAAAACAGGTCGCTCCTTGACAATATTTTCTTTCATGATCATCCGCTCATGAATGCCATTAAAGAATACGAAGCCATCAGTGAGGAAGGTAATGCGGAGAAAATAAGCGCCGCCGTGGTCAAAATGGATGATCTCGGGGCCTGGGATTTTGATGCCAAAGTAAAACAGGTACTTGAAAAACTGAATATCCACCACCTGAATCAACCGGTGAATACCTTAAGCGGCGGGCAGCGAAAAAGAGTGGCGCTGGCAAAAACCCTGATCGATATCGGTTTTGAACACAAACATGTTTTGCTGATCATGGATGAGCCCACCAACCACCTCGACGTGGAAATGGTGGAATGGCTCGAGCATTACCTGGATAAAGAGAGAGTGACACTGGTACTGGTCACCCACGATCGTTATTTTCTCGATGCCGTTTGCAACGAGATCTGGGAGCTGGATGGAAGCAATATGTATGTGTATAAGGGCGACTATGCAAATTACCTGGAAAGAAAAGCATCCCGGATTGAAAACGAAGCTTCCAGTATTGACAAGGCAAAGAATACTTACCGCAAGGAACTGGAATGGATGCGGAAACAGCCCAAAGCCCGTACCACCAAGAGCAAGAGCCGGCAGGATAATTTTTATCTCGTTGAAAAGAAAGCCAAACAGCAGATCGTGGATGAACAACTGCAACTGGAAATGAAAATGAACCGGCTGGGTGGTAAAGTGATCGAGCTGAAAAAGATCAGTAAAAGTTATGGTGACAAAATACTGCTGAAAGGGTTTGACTATAACTTTAAAAAAGGTGAACGGATCGGCGTAGTAGGAAAAAACGGTGTGGGCAAGTCCACTTTTATCAATATTCTGCAGGGGATCGACAACCCGGACAGTGGTAAAGTGAATGTTGGCGACACGGTGATCTTTGGCAATTATTCGCAACTGGGACTGGTGGTAAAAGAAGACATGCGGGTGATCGAATTTGTAAAGAATATCGCCGAGAGTTTTCCGCTTGCCAGTGGTGGCTCATTAAATGCCGCGCAGTTTTTACAACTGTTCTTATTTGATCCTGACAAACAATTCACCTATATCAGTAAGCTGAGTGGCGGGGAGAAAAGAAGACTGCATTTATTGTCCATCCTTTTCGGGAACCCCAATTTTTTGATACTGGATGAACCCACCAACGATCTCGATCTTCCTACGTTGGGCGTGCTGGAGAATTTTTTAAGTGAATTTCCCGGCTGCCTCGTGATCGTATCGCATGACCGCTATTTTATGGACCGGCTGGTGGATCATTTATTTGTGTTTGAAGGCGATGGCGTGATAAGGGACTTCCCGGGCAATTATTCCCTGTACCGGCAGTCGGAGTTTTACAATGCTGCCCCCGCAGAAAAAGAAGAACCGGAAGGAAAGCAGGAAAATGAATCCAAAAAAGATGTGGCCCCCGCGAAGCGCCAACTTTCTTATAAAGAGAAGCGGGAATACGAACTGCTGGAAAAAGAGATCGCTGTTCTCAGCAAAGAAAAAGAGCTGGTCACCCATAAACTGCACAGCAGCGATACACCTTTCGAAGAATTGCAGCAGCTTTCTCAACGGATTGGGGAAGTCACTCAACTACTTGATCTAAAAGAATTGAGATGGCTGGAGCTGAGTGAGGTGGTGCAGGCGTGAGTGTAGCAAAACCGCCTTTTGATTTTTTTTCACTAAATAAAATAATACATGTTGCGCTACCCGGTCATCTGCCTTCTTTTCCTGCTGTCTTTCAAAAGTTTTGGCAATAACAGTATTCCACCTGAACTGCCCAAAAAGATCATCACGATCACCATCAACCCAAACGGTATCATCTACATGGGCCCCGATACGATCGGGACTAACCTGCTCGCCGAAAAACTGCAGGAACGGCTCTGGAGAAGTTACCTGGGGAACGACAAGATGTATGACGAGATAAAGATCGTGCTTGCAGGGGAAGTATTGATGGGCGTAAGAGGCACCGCACTGGATGCGATAAAACGGGCCCAGCAGGAAACAATAAAAGATATCTGCCTGCAAAAATTCAAGCGGCTCTATGAGAACCTTGACACAAGACAACAAAGTAAACTCATGAAGCAATTCCCGGTGCTTTTCCAGGAACTGCACTGGTAGCACTCATTCAATAAGATGGGCATAGGCCCTTACTTCGTAATACTTATAGTTGATAGATTCCAGTTTTGTTCCGCATAACACGGAATGAATAAACCCATTCAGCTCCACCTGCTGGGTATGATAGATGCCCAGGTTGGTATTTGCTTTAAAGTAAAACTGTACCCGTCCATCTTCACTACGATAAATATCAAGGCTGTCTGTCTTGGTATGCGTGAAAGCAATATCTTTTTGCAGGTGCTTCAGCATGAGATGACTCCTGTACCAGGTACCACCTGTTGCCGATACCAGCGGTTTGCCGTTGTACAAAGCCACGCTGTCATTATAGGCAAATACATTTAAGGTGGAGCCCTTTACTTTTTTTAACCAGCGGCTGAGTTTGGGGTAATATGTACTGTCATAGCCGTAGTCACTGTCAAGGAAACTGATCCGTTTTATTTTGTTGGGGATTTCCGCCACTCCCGCAAGCCAGCCAAAAATAAAACTCCCTCCCCCGCTATGCCCGTTGAGATATATTTCTTTTTGTTTTCCTGCAATGATCCCTGAAAGTGAGTCGACCAGTCGCGTTATGCTATCCCGGTACCCGGGATGCCGTTGTTTCCAGGAGGGCCAGCTTTTGTAGTTGTTTTCAAGGTAGATGACGACGAAGTTGGTATTCTTAAGTTGCTGACGGATAAAAGCTGTCTGCGCCCGGATATGCTGGATATCAAAATGCCAGTCATCGCCCGGCTGCATTCTTTTACCCATGGTTTGTTCAGTTGTATTGCCATTGGGGAGTGCAAAAAAAGTGACAATGGTTTTTTTCTTAGCAAAAAGATCGGCAGGCCTGTCAATACTGACCTTTATATCCCCGTAAACGCGGAATGAATCTATAACGGCCTGGCTGTGGGTAATAAGCGCCCCGGTACAGAAGAACAATACGAATATTAATAGACGAATCATTAATTTCTACTTTACTGGCAGTTATTCCTGTAACCTTTCACTGCAAAGTCACGGGGACACGAAGTTTCACCAGGATCTGCTTCGCGTAGCTTTACACCTTTGCGTCTTAGCGGTTAAAATCCACCCGGCAACAAACCCGGTTAAGCACAATTTACAGCCAGTTTGAGAAGAAATCGAAAATTTACGATATAGTAAATACACGTTCTTTAAACTCAGCAAGCAACCTTGTTGAAATCTATTGCCTCAAATGCTTGCAGCTCTGTAGACCTTTGACTACTTTGCTGCTGATCCTACCCAATTCCTGCGAAGAAACACTCCAGTATCCGGATTGTTAACTTTAAATCGTAACCCCATGAGCAGGAATTTTACTCCGGAGGAGACTCTTATCGATCAACTATTTCTCGACGACACGGACGCTTTCGAAGAATTGTATCACCGTTACTCGTATCCCCTTTATGCTTATTGTGCCGGCAAACTGGACTCACCCGCAGACGCCAAACAGATCGTGCGGGATGTATTCATAGCGCTGTGGGAAAAAAGACACAGCTTACCCGTTGGATTTTCTCTTTCCTTATACCTGTATAAAGAGGTCCGTAAAGCCCTCGTGAATTGCATCAACGAAAAGCTGGAAACGGAAAAGGACCTTACCCGTATCCAAACCCGGATCATTCCCGGTTTCGCCATGATCAACCTGCAGAAAGCCCGCCAGCCCGTAAGAAAAAGCTATAGTGAAATGCGCTACCTGCAGTTGCTGGCAAAGAATAACCAGTCCAAAACACCCTGGTGGAACCAGGCTCCGGCCGGGATCACGGTAAAAGATATCAAACAAGTTTTACAAAAAGCCTTCAACCTGTTATAATAATCACCAACCTTACCCTACTCATGACAACTAAAACACTACACCGGAAAACGAACCGCTATCTAAGCGGCGCGGCAATGCCCGCCGAAGCAAGACAGATCGAGACCTGGCTTTCCTGCACCGAGCAACATAAATCAGTAGTACCGGAAACGGAAAAAGAAAAAATAGAGCAGGAGATACTCGAAGAAGTGCGGGCTTTTACGGCCTATCCCTTATTCTTTCCGAAAGCGGAACCCTGGTGGAAAAAATTCACAGCCATCTTTTAACCTTCTCCACTACGGCGGACGTTCCGATCTTTTCCATGCACTTGAAATGACCCAGCGGGCATTTGTCATACCCGATCTTGGAACAGGGACGGCACCATAATTTAGTAGTTTGGAATAGGGAATTGGGAATGGGGTGATCTCCGTAATAAGGAAACATCCCAAAAGCAGGCACTGTATTTCCCCAGAGTGAAAGGATCGGTTTTTTATACGCCGCAGCAATATGCATCAGCCCGGTATCATTGCTGATCACCAGTTTGGATCTCCGTAAAAGATCGGCGCTTTCATTGAGCGAGAATTTTCCGCAGGCATTGTACACTTTGATAATATCAACCGCCGCGATCTCATCTCCATTTACTTTATCTCCGGCCCCCCCCAGCAGAATGATGGGATGTTGCATGTTTGCGCAAAACTCCTTCCATTTATGCACCGGCCAGCGTTTGGTGCCATGTGCCCCGCCGATCACGCAGGCAATATAACCGGCAGAATGGGAAGCCGGTATATCTTCCTTTTTGGTTTCTTCTTTTTGTGAAATAAAATAATCCAGCCCGGCCCCATCGTTCTTAACGCCAAAAGATTCCACCGTTTTCATATACCTGTCCACGATATGCACGCTGGGCAGCAGGTTTATCTTGAAAGCTGTGTAGATATATTTCTGAATATTGAGTTTGTAAAAAGAAAACGATTTTTTTCTCAAAGCCTTTTTCACCCTCAATGTTTTTGCGTTGTGGTGGAGGTCGATGATATAATCATAGTCCTCGGTCTTCAGTTCCTCGATCATCAGTTCCCAGCTATGTGCCAGCACATGGATTTTATCGATATAGGGGTTGTGTTCAACAGTGGCCCGGAACTTATCTTTTACCAGGAAATGGATCTCAGCACCTGGTACCTGCTTCTTCAGGCAACGGATCACAGGAGTAGTAAGTACGATATCACCGATGGAGGAGAAACGGATGATAAGGAATTTTGCCCCCCCGGCCCCCCGGGCCCCCTCAGTCCCCCCAAGGGGGGGATGGCCATAACTTGAATTTTTATTGATATTCTCTTCAGACATCGGGGAATTTATTTAAGAACCGATCGCAAATTCAAAATGGGAACGCAAAGTTCGAAAAGAAGGCACGAACTTCAGAAATCAACTGAATTTGACAATCAAGATGTCGTGTTCGTTGTGAAAATCTTTGTGTTCTTCGTGCTCTTCAAAATTTTTTGCTTATACAGCGCTTAGCTGGAATTATTTTTCAATAAAATTAAGATCCTTGTTGAACGTTTCCTTTGTCATGATCGCCGCAAAGATGGTGATCACCATAATAATAATGGCTGCATAAATACCCCCGTTCACAAAACCGACGCCATCGATTCCTCTCAGCCATTTGAACAAAGGAAGAATAAAAATAGTGAGCATTCCCCTTACCATATTGGGGATTGTGGTCGCCGCGGTTGCGCGGAGATTGGTTCCGAATTGTTCTGCTCCCATAGTGACAAATATGGCCCAGAACCCAGTGCCAAAACCCAGCCCGGCGCAGATCCAATACATTTTGGCGGCCGAACCATTCCATTGGAGCGTAAAAAACATTACCATGAATACCGCCGTGATAAAATAGAATAGATACAAAGCTTTTTTCCTGCTTTTCAGCCATTGACTGATAAACCCGACCAGGATATCGCCGATGGAAATGGCCGCATAAGCATACATGATGGCTTTACCGGCATCTATCTTTTCTTTGATCCCGAATTGCTCGCCGAACTCTTTGGAGAAGGTAACCATCACCCCGATCACGAACCAGGTTGGCAACCCGATCAGGATACTGAACAGGTACTTTTTAAATCGCTCCCTGTTATTGAACAGCATGAAAAAATTTCCTCGCTGCACACCCATTTTTTTTACTTCATGGAACATCCCCGATTCAAACACGGTAATGCGGAGTAAGAGTAAGGCCAGGCCCAAACCACCACCGATAAAATAACAGGTGCGCCAGTCAAAATTCTCTTTCATGATAAAAGCTACCACCGCACCGGTGAGACCGATACCTGCGACAAAAGAAGTGGCGATCCCTCTTTTCTCTTTGGCGATCAGTTCCGATACCAATGTAATGCCTGCTCCGAGTTCTCCTGCCAATCCAAGCCCCGCGATAAACCGGATCATTTTAAATTGTTCCGGGGTTTGCACAAACCCATTCGCAATATTCGCGAGTGAATACAAAATAATGGAGCCGAACAAAACACTCAGTCTTCCTTTCTTATCTCCCATGACGCCCCAGAGGATACCACCCAGCAAAAGACCGCCCATTTGCCACATGATGATAGATTCACCTTGTGTCAATAACTCCGCATCCGCCAAACCCAGTGAACGAAGGCTGACAACCCGGGTGATGCTGAATAAAAGCAGGTCGTAGATATCAACAAAATATCCGAGGGCGGCAACAATAACAGGGATCGATAAAATACTGTATTGTTTTTTCATAGATCAGGGAAGTGTATTGTCAACAGATGGAGGAGTGCCGTCTGGTCCCTTTTTCGAAGTAAGCATTTTTATTATTACAGGTGCCGTGGTGACCAGCACGATCCCGATGACAATTATTTCCAGATGATCTTTCAAATCAAACTTAAAAAGATCCCAGACCCATTTTTGCAAAAAGTAGCCTCCAAATATCATCGTAAACACCCAGGCTATGCATCCTACTACATTATAGAAGTGAAACTTCTTCCTGTCCATTTTTACAATACCCGCAACGATGGGTGCAAAGGTCCTGATAAAGGGAAGAAAACGGGCACCGACCACTGCCAGTCCCCCGTGTTTCTCATAAAATTCCTTTGCCTGGTACAAATATCTTTTTTTGAAAAGTAAACGATCCCGCCAGTTGAACATTGCAGGGCCTACTTTGCGCCCCGTCCAGTAACCAACGGCATTGCCCCAAACGCCCACAAAGGAAATTAATGCTACGAGTACAAATAAATCAAAAAGAGGAGAATAGGGATATTCCAGCTTAAATAATTTTAGAAACTGGTAACCGAGACCTGGTTTTGTGCCGCCTCCATCAATTGGAATTTGATGGGCAAAAATTCCGGCAACAAATAATAATGAGTCGCCGGGGAGAAAGAAGCCGACAAACAAACCAGTTTCCGCAAAAACTACAAATAATAATAACCAGAGACCACCATTCTCAATATAAAACTGTGGCTGTAATAATTGGCTCCAGTGAAAACTATCCAACAGATACATCAATTCCATTACTGTGTTCTTTTATTTTTTTCAGTTAACAACGGCATCCGCTGCTTTTTCATTAAAGGCAAGGGCTTTTTTATCATCAAACTCCCCTTCCCAACGTGCGATCACGCAGCTGGCCAGGGTATTGCCGATCACGTTGACAGAAGTTCTTGCCATATCCATTAATTCATCTATTCCATAAATCGCCATGATCGGCCAGAGCGGAAAATGAAAAGTAGTTGCCGTGGCGATCAATATTACCAACGAAGCTCTTGGCACGGCTGCCACTCCTTTACTGGTGAGCATTAAGGTAAGACCGATGATCAGCTGTTCGCCGAATGAGAGGTGCATACCCGCAGCTTGCGCAACAAAAATTGAGGCAAGTGAAAGATAAAGGGTTGTTCCGTCAAGATTAAATGTATACCCTGTCGGTATAACAAAGGACACGATCTTGCGTGGCACACCAAATTTCTCCATATTCTCCAATGCTTTGGGCAACGCGGAATCCGAACTGGTAGTGGCAAAGGCAATAGAAACCGGTTCCCGTATGGCCTGTATGAATTTCCGTAGCGGTATCCTGGCCACCCATATTGCCACCGGTAACAATACCAGCAGTATAAAAGTGATCAATGCCAGGTAGAGTGTGATCAATAATAAAGCGAGGTTCTTCAGAATATCAATACCCAGGTGCCCGACCGTAACAGCGATAGCGGCTCCTACGCCGAAAGGGGCGAAATACATGATGATATTGGTAAATTTGAACATCGTTTCCGCCAGGCTCTCAGCAAAATTGAGCATGGGTCTTTTCTTCTGCTCATTCAGCAAGGCTAAAGCGATCCCGAATATCACGCTGAACAAAACGATGGGCAGTACATTGCCTTCATAAATGGATTTGATGATGTTCTCGGGGAAAATATCAATGATATGGTCCTGCCACCCCTTTACTTTCACTTCAGGTAATTCCTTTAATAAGCTTTCCGGTACAATGATACCAACGCCTGCCTTGGTGATATTAATAAATACCAACCCAATCAACAGGGCAATCGTAGTGACCACTTCAAAATAAAGGAGCGATTTCCAGCCCATGCGGCCCACCTGTTTCAGGTTGGCATGACTTGCAATACCGACTACCAGTGTAGCAAATAATAAAGGCGCTACAATGGTCTTAACCAGGCGAAGGAAAATCTTGCTGAGAAAGGAAAGGTTCTGGGAAAAAGCCGGGAAATCGAGACCGATCTCAACACCGATCGCCATGGCTACGAGTATCCAGGTAGTCAATGATCTTTTATATAGAGCGAAAAAAACAAGACTGGCGACAAAGATCCAGCGGATGGTCATCAGGGCCGGGGCGGGAAAACTGGCCCAATTCTCCATGTCGAGGAAATGAAGAATAGCGACAACAGTAAAAAGCACAAGGGCAAGCAGTCCGGCTTTTCGTTTGTTCATAATAACAACGGTAAGGCTTCAAAACTAAAGGTTTACGGTCAATCCGGAAAATCTGTTCAGGACGGCCGTTTATAATTCTTTTTAAATCCTTTTACCGGAAATCAGTATTTTCCATCCTGCTTAAACTACCACAACACCAAAACCAATATTATGGCTGAACAACAAACCGGGTTTAAACCTACGCTTGGACTTTTTGACGGGACAATGATTGTAGCGGGCTCGATGATCGGCTCAGGTATCTTTATTGTAAGCGCTGATATTACCCGGAATGTGGGGAGCGCCGGCTGGCTGATCGTCGTATGGCTGATAACGGGATTTATGACCCTGAGCGCCGCCCTGAGTTATGGTGAGCTAAGTGGGATGTTTCCCAAAGCCGGTGGTCAGTATGTCTACCTGAAAGAAGCTTATAACCCACTGATCGGTTTCCTCTATGGATGGAGTTTTTTCGCGGTGATCCAGACAGCTACCATCGCAGCTGTAGGTGTGGCTTTCTCAAAATTCCTTAGTTACATGGTTCCTGAATTGGGAAATGAATACCTGCTCCGTGACCTGGGCTTCATTAAAATCTATTCAGGTCAACTGGTATCCATCGCGATCATTGCCATACTTACATTTGTCAACTCAAAAGGCATCAAGGAGGGAAAGTTTATCCAGACCTTATTTACTTCTGCCAAACTGCTTGCTTTATTTGGCCTGATCCTTTTTGGTTTTATCCTTGCCAAAGAAAGTTTCTGGGCCCAGAACTGGAAAACAGGTTTTAATGCTGCTCAGCCTACAGTGGATGCTGCAACTGGTGCAATAAGCTGGACAGGTATCGGCGGAGCTGCGCTGATGGGTGCGATAGCCGCGGCGATGGTAGGTTCTATTTTTAGCAGTGATGCCTGGAACAATGTAACTTTTATCGCAGGTGAAATGAAGAATCCCAAACGAAATATCGGAATGAGTCTTTTCCTGGGAACACTGATCGTAACAATAATTTATGTCTGCGCTAACCTGATGTACCTGAACGTACTTCCGCTGAATGAACTGGCCTATGCTGCCAAGGACCGTGTCGCAGTAGCGGCTGCAAATAAGATCTTCCCCGATTTTGGAACTATTCTCATTGCTGTGCTGATCATGGTATCCACTTTTGGCTGTAACAATGGATTGATCCTTGCCGGGGCCCGTGTATATTATACGATGGCGAAGGATGGACTGTTCTTTAAAAATGTAGGCACGCTGAATAAACATTCCGTGCCACAGGTCGCCTTATGGATCCAATGCATTGCTGCTTCTATCTGGAGCCTGAGTGGTAAATATGGCCAGTTGCTGGATATGATCTCCTTCGTGGTGGTATTATTTTATATACTCACCATCGTGGGCATATTTATTTTGCGGAAAAAAAGACCGGAAGCCGAAAGACCTTACAAAGCGTTTGGTTACCCGGTATTGCCTGTGTTATACATACTGATGGGACTGGCTTTTTGTATCCTGCTCATGATCTATAAACCGCAGTTCACCTGGCCGGGCCTGATCATTGTGCTGATCGGTATTCCCTTGTACTATCTGGCCGTAGCCACGCAGAAACCGGCAAAAGAATAAAATCTTGGTTTGTATACTTATCTTAGTCACTTAATAAAACCCAACACATGAGTTTATTTGTCAGAAAACCGATGGATGCTTTAATGAATGAAGCAGCCGAAACCGGAACACATACGCTGAAGAAAACCTTAGGAGCAAGGGGGTTGATCGCATTGGGGATCGGGGCCATCATTGGCGCAGGTTTATTTTCCATTACGGGTATGGCAGCCGCCAATCATGCCGGTCCTGCCATCACCATTTCATTCGTAGTGGCTGGCCTGGGCTGTTTGTTTGCAGGTTTGTGTTATGCGGAATTTGCCTCCATGATCCCCGTAGCTGGCAGCGCTTATACTTATTCTTATGCTACCATGGGTGAGTTCATGGCCTGGATCATTGGTTGGGACCTTGTGCTGGAATACGCAGTAGGCGCAGCAACAGTGGGTATCAGCTGGAGCCGTTATCTCGGCAGGTTCCTTGAAGGATTTGGTGTTACACTTCCACATGACCTGATGGCGGGACCCTGGGATGGCGGTATCATTAACCTTCCCGCTGTTTTCATTATTGTATTGATGAGTTTACTGTTGATCAAGGGTACCAGGGAAAGCGCTTTCGTCAACAGCATCATTGTTGTAGTAAAGATTGCGGTCGTGCTGACCTTTATCATTCTTGGATGGTCTTATATCAATAATTCAAATTACGATCCTTATATCCCTGATAATACCGGCAAGTTTGGCAATTTCGGATTCAGTGGGATCATACGGGCTGCGGCCATTGTCTTTTTTGCCTATATCGGTTTTGATGCGGTGAGTACGGCGGCGCAGGAGGCCAAGAATCCCAAACGGGATATGCCGATCGGTATTCTTGGTTCGCTGATCATCTGTACAATATTATATATTCTCTTTGCCCACGTGATGACGGGTGTTACCAGTTATACAACATTTGTTGGCCAGGATGGTATCGCTCCTGTTTCTGTGGCGATCGATCATATGGGAACGGTAGATGCAGCAGGTGTTCTGAAACCCGACTATCCCTGGCTGAACCGTGCCATTGTAGTCGCCATTCTTTTTGGATATGCCTCTGTTATCCTGGTAATGCTAATGGGACAAAGCCGTGTATTCTTCAGTATGAGTAAGGATGGCCTCATCCCCAAAATTTTCTCTGCGGTGAATCCTAAAACGCAGACACCGGCAAAAAATAATTTCCTGTTCATGATTTTCGTTAGTGCTTTTGCGGCATTCGTACCTGCAAGAGTGGTGGGTGAAATGACCAGTATCGGGACATTGTTTGCCTTTATTCTTGTATGTATCGGCGTATGGGTGATGCGCAAGAAAATGCCGAACCTGCCGAGAGCATTCAAGACGCCGTTGGTTCCGCTGGTACCAATCCTTGGTATCGCCACCTGTTTGTTCATGATGGTGTTCCTGCCGATGGATACCTGGATCCGTTTATTGGTCTGGATGCTGATCGGTTTGGATATCTACCTGGTCTATGGTGCCAAGAACAGCAAATTGGGTAATGGTACAAGTAGCAGGAAAGGAATGAAGATGGCCCGGTATACCGGTATGGCGCTGGCCGGACTTTTAGCCATTGTAGGGTTCCTGCACCAGAATACCGTAGGCTTTGATGCCGACAGAACCTTACTTTATATTTCGCTTGCATTGGCAGTAATACATATAGGCCTGTATGCCAGTAAACTGGGCAGGTCTGAGGATAAAGCATAACGAATAAATAAGTTGTGATAAAACCGTTCCGTCTTCCTGGCGGGACGGTTTTTCTTTTAGTGGTATTGCCGTAGATTTGCATCCCTCGCAATGCTCGGGATGACAATAGGAGCACCGAACGGGCGAGAAATGACTAAATGATTCAATGAACAATAATGGGAAGAATATTTGAAGTCCGGAAATCCTCCATGTTTGCCCGCTGGGATAAAATGGCCAAGAACTTTACCCGTATCGGTAAAGAAATAATTATTGCTGTAAAAGCAGGTGGCCCTGACCCCAAAGACAATGCTGCTCTTCGCCGTTGCTTTCAGAATGCCCGTAGCGTGGGGATGCCAAAGGACCGGGTAGAAGCTGCTATCAAAAGAGCACAGGGAAAAGAACTGGTGAACTATGATGAGATCCTTTATGAAGGATATGCGCCCCATGGAGTAGCTATACTGGTTGAAACGGCCACCGACAATCATGTCAGAACGGTAGCCAATGTAAAATCACATTTTACCAAGGGTCACGGAACAATGGGTAACAGTGGAAGTGTGTCCTTCCAATTCAAAAAAATGGGTTCTTTTAAATTAAAACCCGAGGGCCTGAATGCAGAAGAGATGGAACTGGAACTGATCGATTTTGGACTTGAAGAGCTGGGTGAAAGCACCGGTGAAAATGGTGAAGAGATACTGGTTGTCCGCTGTGGCTTCACCGATTTTGGCAATATGCAAAAAGCGCTGGAAGACAAAGGAATTGTTCCTATTACAGCAGAATTAGAATGGATACCTACTGTTACTGTTCCTCTTACTGATGAACAAGTAGCTGATGTAAGTAAGCTGATTGATAAATTAGAGCAGGATGAGGATGTACAGAAGGTGTTTCATAATATGGGTTGAAAAAGCCAATAGCTGCCAGCTCCTGGCTTTGGGTTTATCCAATTATTATTTTCACTTCAACCTCAGGGGTTCATTACAGCGCTCCTGCCCCCATATATATCCTGAAATGAACGATAAATTGCTATTGCATTGTCCTGGACCGATATCCGAAGCAGCCCTGCTATTGAAAACAATATAGCAATGAAAGTGCTATTTCACATATCGAAGATTTTAATGAATGATCCTAATTGCTCCTGATCGCCTCTGCTACTTTGTCCACATTCAGCGCCCCGTAATTGAAAGTATGTTTGGATCCGTCGGATAAGGTAATGATCGCTTTTTTTGCCAGGAAACTTTTCTCTACTGTCACTTCCTTTATATCCGATTTATTGATCTCCAGGTAGCCCTCGCTTCCCCATTTTACAAACAATGCTTCCGATAAAAGACCTTTGACGGAAACATCAAATTTGGCATCGTATAAAAGCCTTTTATTTGTTATGGTCAGTTTTCCATTATATTTTCCCCCGTTAGGCGGGATATATAAGATGGTCCAGGTATCGATCCTGGTTTCGTTAGGTTGTAATTCGAAATTCATTTTTTAAGATTTTATATTATTGGGATCATTCTGCCAGTTTTAGCCAATTTATTTTTACCTGTGATCTTCTGTAGTAATTTCCTTTTTTAACACTCCGCCGGGACAGCCGTAGACGATGGTTATTAAGTAAAAGTTAGATCAAACTTTGCTCTTATTCAAAAAAATTGGGTGAATACCCGGGAATAAGGTGATGATTTACAGTCGTGGCAAGAAGAATTGCCCAAGGAACCCGATGGCGTTCAAAAAACCGTGTTTACCTTTGTATAGCATGGAAGAAGTACCGGTGATCCTTTTTGATGGCGTCTGTAATTTCTGCAATTATTGGGTGAATTTTGCCATCCGGCATGACCGCAAAAAGAAACTGCGTTTCACCCCATTACAGGGAGGAACCGCAGAGCGCATATTACCCCGTTACAATATCCACCCAACGGCTCTCAGCTCAGTTATTTTTATTGATAAAGGCAAGGCCTATACCCAATCTTCGGCAGCCATCAGGATCTGTAAATACCTGGATGGAGGATGGAAATTGTTTTATGCCCTGATGATCATTCCCAAATTCCTCCGCGATTTGATTTATAATATCATTGCCCGCAACCGCTATAAATGGTTTGGGAAAAAAGAAAGCTGCATGGTGCCGGCTACTGGACTGAAGGAAAGATTTCTTGACTGATAACTGATAGAGGGAAAGACCCAAAGACGGAAAGTCCGCAAGACCACAGTCTGGACACAGAAGGAAATCATTTGAGCTTAATCTACAATCTTCAATCTTCAATATTCAATCTTCAATATTCAATATTTCTATCTCTCCTCGCATATAAAAAATACATTTCCCTCCCATAATAACCCTGTCCCCTTTTAGTTCACAGCTGATATCTCCTCCCCTTTTAGATAACTGACGAGCCTGCATCCTGGTTTTACCCAATTTATAACTCCAGAATGGAATCAGCTGCGAATGCGCCGAGCCGGTCACAGGGTCTTCATCAATTTGCATACTGGGTGCGAAAAAACGGGATACAAAATCCACTTTTTTACCCGGCGCGGTGATGATCACCATATCCCCTGCTTTTTTCATCAGGGTAAAATCAGGTTTGATCTTCCTTACATCTTCTTCGGTATTTAACTCCACCAGGTAATCGCGGTACTTATAAACACCCAGCACATCGGGATCACCCAGCGATGCCAGTAACTCTGACGGGTATTCGGTGATCCTTTCAGGTTTCCACGAAGGAAAATCGAGCTGGATCGTTTCTTTATCACGGGTAATATAAAGAGGTCCGCTTTTAGAATGAAACGTGATGGAGGATCTCTCATAACCCAGGTAATTGAATAGAACAAAGGCCGATCCGAGGGTAGCATGACCGCAGAGTCCAATCTCAGACTCCGGGGTGAACCAGCGGATATCAAAATCTTTTCCCTTTGGAACAAAGAAAGCTGTTTCCGCGAGGTTGTTTTCCATGGCGATCTGCTGCATGAGCTCTTCGCTGATCCATTGATCAAGCGGCACTATGGCAGCGGGGTTTCCGGCAAATAAGCGATCAGCAAACGCATCGACCTGGTAGATATTCAATTTCATTTTTCGGTAGTTGAAGGATAAAATTGCGGTAAAGAAAGTTTAAACCGCACGGCCAATACACGAATGGCAAATATCAGTAAAATGCAAAGTATCTTGGAGAGATCGGCATCCAGGTTCAGCTTCTTCAGTAGAAAATACACAAGGCCGCCGGCGATACAGGCCAGGGCATATATCTCTTTTCGGAACAATAGCGGGATATTATTGAGTAAAACATCTCTCACCACCCCACCGAAACAGGCTGTGATCGTTCCCAATGCGATACAGACACCGATGCTGAAATGTTTTTCTATACCGAGTTCTATGCCGACAAGCGTAAACAATCCAAGTCCGAGTGCGTCGAATAAAAATAATGTTGTGGTGAGATGCTTCAGGAAGCGGCCAAAGAACATGGTAACAATGGCTGAACAAAAGATCACCAGGGTTGCTGTCTCGTTCTGCAACCAGCTCACCGGCAGGTTACCGATCAGGATATCTCTTAGTGTACCTCCGCCGATAGCCGTGACGAATGAAAGCACCAGTACGCCAAAAGGATCGAGTTTTTTTTCCATCGCCAGGAAGGCGCCGGACACCGCAAAGGAAATTGTCCCGAGGATATCGATGATATAGAGGAAATGGGTGGGCATTATTATTCAAAAGTAATACCCTTAATTAAACATTACTCCACCTTTTCACTTGTCCCCGATCGTCATTAGAAAAGCGAAAGGTGCCGATTCGCGAAAGGGAGACTCCGCAAAACGAAATATTACGCATCGAATCGGCTTGACTTTTTTCTCCACTTTTTGTGTCAAGGCAAAAAGTGGAAAACATCCCGTAATACAGGGTTATGCTTGCTTATTAAATTGGACAAAGAATATTACTTATCATCCTTCTCCTTTTTTTCCCTCTTCTCCTTCTTATCATTATCAAGCCGGAAAGAAACTTTACAAATAACCCCGTAAGATTTAATCTTTCCGTCTTTTACATGGGCTTTCATATCCTTGACCCAGACAGAATCAATATTGCGGATAGTCTTTGAAGTTTCCTTGACAGCCTGCTTTACGGCATCGTCAAAACTTTTATCCGATGATGCGATCACTTCGATAACTTTTACAATAGGCATATAATTAAATTTACGTTGATTAAAATGTATCGATAAGATACAATTTAATCAGGGAAGTGCTTGTTTTTCCTTCAGTTTACTGGCCTGTCTTTTGGTAAACCTCCACATAAACAGGCCAAATAAAATACCCCCTGCCGGGAAAAAGACCAGGTTGATCCATAGTTCTTTTCTCAGCATCTCATTGAATGTGATATCACCAAACAATACTTTGACCAGTGATAACAACAATGCTAAAGGCAGACCCCATCCCAGCACTCCTTTGAAAAGGATATACTTCCATTTTGGCTGAGCGACGCTTTTTTCGAAACGGCTAGGTTGCTTTTTTTCTGTTTCGGTGAGCATATAGAAGTAGGAACTTATTCCGCCATCATTTCCCGGATCACCCCAGCGATCTCTTCCGCGTTGGGTTTACTGAAATAATCACCATCGCTGCCATAGGCGGGGCGGTGCGCTTTGGCGGTTAAAGTCCGTGGTGTAGCATCCAACCAG
>JBDSPR010000036.1:0-76989 GCA_039930245.1 Chitinophagaceae bacterium
TGCGGGCCCCTCTTCGTGCCATTAATGGCTTTACCCAGGTATTGCTGGAGGATCACTTCGAACAATTAGACGATGAAGCAAAAGAGGTAATGAATGAAATACTCGAGAATTCCAATACTATGGGGGAGTTGATCGATAACCTGCTTGCATTTTCACGGGTTGGCAAGCAACAGGTGAACGTGGTTGACGTAAAAATTAAGGGGTTGGTGGATGAAGTGATCGCAGAATTAAAAAAAGAAGAGCCCAGCAGGAAATTTAAAATCACCGTGAAAAGTCTTGAAAATATAAAAGGGGACAGGAATATGTTGAAACAGGTATTCATCAACCTTATTTCAAATGCTTTTAAATACACAGGAAAGAAAGAAGAAGCCATCATAGAAATCGGATCCCGCCTGGAAGACGATCAGTGTACTTATTATGTGAAGGATAACGGGGCAGGATTTGACATGAAGTACTATGACAAATTGTTTGGTGTTTTTCAACGCCTGCATAGCAGCAATGAATTCGAGGGTAACGGCGTTGGTCTTGCCATTATCCAGAAGATCATCAGCAAACATAGCGGTAAGGTATGGGCAGAAGGTAAAGTAGACGAAGGGGCCTGTTTTTTCATTTCATTACCTGTTCTGCCGGACCAAATTTTAAATCTTAAAAATGTAATATATGACTGATAAAGATATTCAGATATTGCTCGTGGAGGATAAGAAGGCGGACGCATTGCTTACCATAAGAGCTTTAAAGAAACACAAACTCGCCAATAACCTGGTCCACCTGATCGATGGCGCACAGGCGCTGGAATTTATTTTTGGAACCGGTGAATTTGAAGGCAGGGATATCGGGAATAAACCGAAAGTTATATTCCTGGATCTGAAAATGCCGAAGGTAGGAGGATTGGAAGTGCTCAAGATCATTAAAAATGATGAAAGAACAAAAATGATTCCCGTGGTGATGATGACCTCTTCAAAGGAGGAATCTGATATTGTAGAAAGCCATAAGCTTGGTGTCAACAGTTATGTGGTGAAACCCGTGGGCTTTGCCAATTTTTCCAAGACAATCACAGACCTCGGATTTTACTGGCTTGTAGTAAATAATCCCCCGCAACAGTAAGTATAAATTGAACTGATAAAAAAATTATATGAAACAAAAAATCAAAATTTCGCACCGAAGTATTTCCCACCGATGCGGCACTTGTTGATGAAAGACTCAACCCTGTAAAGTCCGGCTGAACTGTAACAGGAAAACTTTTGACAGCAAAGTTTTGACGGCTAATAAAAAGAATATCCTATAAAATAACTGTATGCTTACTATAAATCCTTCCAGAGAAACTACCGGGCATTCCCGGTTGCATAAAAAAATAAGAATATTACACCTTGAGGATTCTCCCAGTGATGCTGAACTGGTAGATAGAATATTACGTAAAGCCCGGCTTGAATTCGAAATACTGGTGGTAGACACAAAGGAAACTTTCATCAAAGCACTAAAAACCTTCTACCCGGATATTATCCTGGCCGATCATTCACTCCCGTCTTTTAACTCACTCGAGGCACTGAGCATTGTTTATCAAAGCAGTTTGAGGATCCCTTTTGTTCTTGTGACAGCGACAATGCCAGACGAATTTGCTGCGAACATTATAAAAAGAGGAGCGGACGACTATATTTTAAAGGACAGGCTTAGCAGGCTCCCCATGGCCATTAATAATGTCATGGAGAAATTCCGCCTGGAGAATGAAAAGAAGATGATTTTAAACGAGCTTGTAAAAAACGAGAAGCGGTACCGGGCCCTGATTGAAAATAGTGCCGATGGGATCGTCATCCTGTCCGGGGAAGGGAAACCATTTTATGCATCGACTTCGATAGAGAAAATTTTGGGATATTCTGTTAACGAGGTGCTCCAGATGTCTCCTTTTGCTAATATGCATCCTGAAGATCTCCCCGCGATTGCTGGTATTATGAAACAGGTATTGGAAAATCCCGGTGTAGCCATGCGGGGAAATGTGGGACGTATGCGTCATAAAGATGGGAGCTGGCGATGGATAGAAGCCACCATCACAAATATGCTTCACGACCCTGCCATAAAGGGGATCGTTGACAATTTTAGCGACATAACAGAAAGAAAACAGGCAGAAGAAAAATTAATGAATGTCAACCGCCTCAACGCTTTCCTCAGCCAGGTCAACAAATCTATCGTTCACTCCAAAGATGAGCAATCCTTATTCGAAGGAGCTAGCAGGATCGCTGTAGAACAGGGGAAATTCAAGATGGCCTGGATCGGTGTACCCCACGTTGCCGGGAGAATACACCTTGCCGCAAGTTTCGGGCAGACTGATTGCGATATAAAGAAGTTGGATGATTATTTATATGATGTGGGAGGGCCGATCGATAAAGCATTGAAGGGCCTGGACTACGTTGTGATTAATGATATCCAGAATGACCCGGGTATAACCTGGAAGGAATACGCGGCGGAAAGAGGATTCAATGCCGCTATCTGCCTGGCGATAAAAAAAGCAGGTGTCGTGATCGGCATATTCACGATCTATTCTTCAGAAATGAATTTCTTCAATGAAGAAGAGATTTCCTTGCTGAAGGAAGCGACCTGTGATATTTCCTTTGCATTGGATGGTTTTGAAAAAGACAGGCTGAGAACTGCGGCGGAAGAGAAACTGAGGAATAGCGAACTTAAATTAGCCCGTGCACAGGCTGTTGCCCACCTGGGAAGCTGGGAGCTTATTTTTTCAACAGGAATAGCTACCTGGTCCGAAGAAGCACTTCGGATGTTCGGGCTTCCTACGGATGACAAGGAGCATACCTTTGACTCATGGATATCCTTTATTCACCCCGATGACCTGGATTTTGTGACCAGTAGGATAGCTGAAGTGCAGGCGGGGTCAGGTAATTCGGATTTTTTTCATCGCATTATCCGCAAAGATGGAAGCATCCGCCATATCCATTCCCAGTCAAATTTGCAGGTCAATGATGAAGGCATCCCTATTGGCCTGTACGGAGTAGTGCATGATGTAACGGATATTAAAAACGCAGAAGCATCTTTGAGAGAATCTGAATCAAACCTGCAGGCCATTTTTGAAAACACCTCTAATGGATTTATTCTGACAGACCTGGAGGGTGATATAAAATCTTTTAATAACAAAGCAAGAGAAATTTATTACCTGAATGTAAAAAAAGAACTGGTACAGGGGAAAAGCATTTTTGATTATTCCAGGGATTCCATGAGAGAAGTGTATAGAAGCGCTATTCCAAGGGTATTAGCAGGTGAAAACGTACAGTATGATCTTGATTTTGACCGAGAAAATGGAGAAAAAAAATGGTTCACTTTTACAATAGACCGGGTCCATAATGATGGGTGGACCGAAGGTTTTAGCATCTCTATAAATGATATTACAGGACGGGAAAAAGCCGAAGCAGAATTACAGGAAAGCGAACTGTTCAATAAAGGTATCCTTGCTTCGCTCCATTCACATATTGCAGTGATAGATAAGACAGGTATCATCATTGCTGCCAATAAAGCCTGGGATAATTTTGCAAGAGCTAACGGGGTAACCTCACTTGAACGTGTATCGGTAGGGAGCAATTACCTGGAATCTTGCAGGAATGCCCTGGCTTCAGGTGACAGCCTTGCCGGGGAGGTAATGGAAGGTATCCGCTCGGTCTTTCAAAAAGATAATCAGATTTTTGAACTGGAGTATCCCTGTCATTCCCCTACAGAAGAGCGATGGTTTATCCTTCATGTATCCAATTTTGGAAATGACAATTCTAAAATTGTGATCTCTCATCAAAATATCACGGAGCGTAAAATTGCCGAACAAAGATCAACATTCAGCGAAGCAAAATTAATAGAAGCCCAGGCATTGTCCAAAGTTGGAAACTGGGAAACCGACCTGCTCACGTTGAATGTGTTCTGGTCCGCAGAAATTTTCAGGATTTTCGAAATCATTCCCGGAGATTTTACTCCAACCCATAAGGGGTTCCTGGATTTTATCCACCCCGATGACCGGGAAAAAGTTGATAAAGCTTTTACTGCATCTTTGACTAAGACCACTTCTAATTCGATCGGACACCGGATCGTTACCCCCACTGGAAAAATAAAATTCGTGGAGGAACATTGGCAGATTTTCCAGGATGAAAAAGGACTGCCTGCCCGGGCAGTAGGAACCTGCCAGGACATTACAGACAAAAAAGTGTTACAGGACCTGCTGGATAAAACGAACAAGCTGGCAGATATAGGAAGCTGGGATATTGACGTGACCGCAGGTATTGTTTTCTGGTCAGATAAAGCCAAAGAGATCCAGGAAGCTGATCCTGGCTTTGTTCCCCAACTGTCAACCGGCATTCATCCCTTTCAAAAAGGAACGAATAATGGGGCTATTTCGAGGAGAGTACAGGAGTGTTTGGAGAATGGAATTCCCTGGGATGAGGAACTGGAGATACTCACCCAAAAAGGGAATTTAAAATGGATACGTACTGTTGGCGAGGCCGAATTTATGGATGGCAAATGTGTAAGAATATATGGAAGCTTCCAGGATATAGATAAAAGGAAAAGGGCTGAATCAGAAGTATTGAAAGTTTACGAGGAAAAGAATATTATCCTTGAAAGTATTGGTGATGCCTTTTTTGCTGTAGATAAAGATTGGGTGGTAACCTACTTTAACAAGGAAGCGGAGAAAGTACTACGCAAGACTAAGCAGAATGTCATCGGGAAAAATCTATGGGACTTATTTCCAGAGCTTGTCGATTCGGAGTCATACCGGCAATACCACAAGGCCGTTGAATTGAAAAGGGTGATCGTTTTCGAGGATCATTATGCACCCCTGTCCAAATGGTACGAGATAAGCGCCTACCCTTCGGAAAAAGGGTTATCTGTTTATTTCAAGGATGTATCAGAGCGAAAGATATCTGACCTGGAATTTAAAAAACTGAATAGGGTGCTGGAGGAGCATGCAAGGGAGCTGGCCATCTCCAACAAAGAGCTGGAACAATTTGCTTATGTCGCTTCGCATGATTTGCAGGAACCGCTGAGGATGGTTACCAGCTTCCTGACCCAGTTAGAGAAAAAATATGGGGATATCGTCGGTGATAAGGGGAAGCAGTACATTCATTATGCGGTGGATGGCGCCAAGCGGATGCGGCAGATCATCCTTGACCTGCTTGAGTTTTCAAGAGCCGGCAGGGCAGAAGATAAACTGGAAGAGGTTGATATGAATGTGTTGATGGAAGAAATACTTGCCCTCTACCATAAGCAGATCCAGGCGGAAAAAGTGGATATCAGGTTCAGCGCATTGCCCGTCCTGAAAACGTTCAGAACACCGGTCAGCCAGTTGTTTCAAAACCTGGTAGGTAACAGTTTAAAATATTTTAAAGAAGGAGCCATTCCTGAAATCAGTATATCGGCAAAAGACACAGGGACACACTGGCAGTTTGCTGTCAGCGATAACGGTATCGGGATCGACCCCCAGTATTTTGATAAAGTATTTATCATTTTTCAGCGGCTGCATAACAAAGAGGAGTATTCCGGAACAGGTATGGGCCTTGCTATTTGTAAAAAGATTATTGATAGCCTGGGAGGGAAAATATGGGTGGAATCGGAGGAAGGAAAAGGCAGTACATTTTATTTTACCATTCCAAAACATAACATAACACTATGAAATCCATACATATTCTTCTCGTAGAAGACAATGAAGGCGACATCCTGCTGACTACGGAAGCACTGGAGGAAGGAAGGATCGCCAATAAGATCAGCGTGGTAAAAGACGGGGGTAAAGCCATCGAATTCCTGACCAGTACCGGGGCGCATCCCGATGCAGTATTACCTGACCTGGTCTTACTCGATATCAACCTGCCCAGGAAAAATGGTTACGAGGTGCTTCAATATATCAAAGAGGATGAGAAATTAAAGCAAATACCTGTCATCATGCTGACTACTTCGTCTGCAGAAAAAGATATTGCTTATTCCTACCAGAATTTAGCCGATGGGTATATTACAAAACCTGTTGAAGTGAATGATTTTGTCAGCACCGTGGCGAAGATCAGGGATTTCTGGATCCATTTTGTAAAACTCCCTGTAAAAAAATAGTTATGCCGAGAGATAAAAAACGATATAATATACTGGTGATCGAAGACAATATGGGAGATTTTGCATTGATCAATGAATACCTGGAAGAGCAAATTGCTGATCTGGCAATCAGTCATGCCCGGAATTTCAAAGAAACAAGAGATTGTCTTATTGAACATGGCCAGTGTTATGATGTTATTTTGCTTGACCTGTCCTTGCCTGACAAGAGTGGAGAACTTTTGATTAAAGAAATAAATCCGCTTTGCCCGGAATGCCCTGTTATTGTATTAACTGGTTATTCCGATGTTGAATTCAGTATTCGCTCCCTTTCTTTGGGGATGAGTGATTATTTATTAAAGGATGAAATGTCTGCAACATCCCTGTACAAAAGTATCATTTATAGTATCGAAAGAAAGAAGACGAGTAAACAGCTCGAAGAATCTGAAAAAAGATATATTAACCTTTTTCACCTGAGCCCCCAGCCCATGTTTGTGTATGATCCTGAAACCTTTCAGTTTATCCAGGTGAATAAAGCTACTGTTGAAAATTATGGGTACAGTGAAAAAGAGTTCCTTGATATGACGATCCTCGATATAAGATCTGAAGCAGACGCCCTGCTGCTGAAAGAGAGTAATTTGGGAGTAAAACGGGGTGACGGACTCTTTATCGGGACTGCGCAACATTATAAAAAATCTAAAGAGCTGATGGAAGTGGAGATCTACAGCAATCCCGTCTTGCTGGACAATAAAATGTACCTGTCTGTGATCGCGATCGATGTAACGGAGAAAAAAAGACTGGAGCGGGAAGTGCTGGACCAAAAAGTACAGGAACAAAAGAAAATAACCAGGGCCGTGGTAGATGCTCAGGAAAAGGAGCGGGCGGGGATCGGGATGGAACTACATGATAATATTAACCAGCTCCTGGCTGTTTCTAAATTATACCTCGGGCAGGGTCTTATACAGCCTGATTATCTCCCGATGATCTTAAAAGGCCAGGAATGTATCGCTTCAGCTATGCACGAGATCAGGAAATTGTCGCATGCCCTGGTAGGTCCTACCCAGGACGAAAAGATGGGATTGATCGATTCCCTCGAAGAATTGATGCGAAATATATCCATCGTACAAAAATTGAATATCCACCTTATCCATTCCACGTACCACGAGGAGGAAAGTGAAGTGGGGTTAAAACTCGTTATTTACAGGATCGTGCAGGAGCAGCTGAACAATATAATAAAGCATGCCAATGCTACTGAAGTGCAGATAGAGTTGAAAAAGGAAACAGGCTACCTGGTGGTGACGATAAAGGATAATGGTAAAGGATTTGACCTCTCCCGAAAAAGAAACGGGATTGGCTTAAAAAATATTAAGAACAGGGCTGATATATACAATGGCGCTGTCCAGATATTATCCTCCCCGGGAGATGGCTGTAAAATGAAGATCATCTTTAAAACGGATGAAGAAGAGCTGCCCGTTCAGGAGGTAGTAGCCTGATTGTTATCCCGGTATCCTTGTTCCTGCGAGGAAACGGCCAGCCATTTATCCTTTTTGTTTATACTGGCCTGTGTCAATTGTAACTCATCGCTTCTTTGGTCAGGAATTTCTTCAGCAAACCCATCTGACCGATATCATAACTTTCGTGCTGGGCCAGGAAGGCAATCGTTCCACCCATCGTAGCATCACCAGTTGGATTTTTAAATGGTGCATCCAATTCTAAGTGTTCCTCGGTCACAGCCTCAAGTCCTTGTTGCAACAGGGCACTGGCCTTTTTCCATTCTTCTTTGAGCTTATCCAGCGAGTCAAATTTCATTGATTCATCAAAAGGCTTAAAATTCTCAAACATTCCTTTGTAAGGATTCTCAGCAGGTTTACCGAGCATGGCGGCTGTATTGTAGCGGGCCCAGACGGTATGCGTGACCAGCCAGTTCATCGGGTTGTTATGGCCGCTGATCCGTTCCTTCGCCAGATCATCGGTAACGCCTGCCAGGGCATTCATAAACAAGCGTTCATTAAGTTTGAAGATGATCTCGGAGTGATGTATTGACTTTTTCATGTTACTTTTTTTAGATTTAAATGTGCGGGTTTGCAGGCTATAACGAACGGGGCAGACGAAAATGGACAATCAACTGGATATTCTGGATCATTCTTTCCGCCTTGGTTGGTGTTTCTTCCCGCTGTGGTTGGTGTTTTTCACCAACCATTAATTATTATAAACCAACCTTTACTTCGTTTAAGATGACAATACAAGACTCGTATCTTCTCTTTTATGCTTCATCACAAACCACGCACTTACAAAAAGTGACAGAATAAAATACGCTCCCAGTATATATTTTATTGAAGAAGTGTAAACACTCGCTCCAAACCAATCATTTTGGCTATACAGGAAATACAGACCCGCTCCGCTACGCAAGGCTTCAAAGACGATGGCCGAAGCATTCCGGTCCATCAGGTCGGTGAGGGCATAGACAGATAGGAAAAGAAAGACACCGTACCAGACAATATAGTATTTGTCAATGCTGTTGATCAGCGCAATATTCCCGAACAAGTAGCTGGTGAACAAAAGTACCATCAGTAACTGTATCCATGTCCAGCCATTAAAAGCAGGAGAGGTACGGGTATCATATTTTTCAAACTGGTACACATCGGTGATCTTGTAAACAGGATATTTCTCCGCCACATCCGCGGGACGATAGCCGGTATGTTTGAACCACAAGGCAAACTTATCCTTCCAGTTTTTTGTCCTCCATGCATCTTTGATCAATAGCCAGGCATGCTGGAAATTTATTTTTATCGGGTTCCAGGTTCTCACCGGGCGGGTGATACCGTACACAGGCGGCACATTGGGCAATTCTTCCTGGTAAGTGCCGAATAGTTTATCCCAGAAAATAAAGATCTGTCCATAGTTCCTGTCAATATACTCCGGGTTGATAGCATGGTGTACCCGGTGATGCGAAGGCGTGACGATGATTTTTTCCAGGAAACCCATTTTATTAATATGCTGGGTATGGTACCAAAACTGTGCAAACAAATGCAGGGGAGCGATCACATTGATCACATCAGCAGGCACACCCAGCAGGGCAGCCGGTAATAAAAAGATGGCAAAGGTCTTAACGATAGCTGAGACACTCTGGCGGAGTGCACAGGCCAGGTTGAACTCTTCGCTGCTGTGATGCACGATGTGGCCGTTCCAGAAAAAATTGGTCACATGCTGGAGCCGGTGTACCCAGTATCCGGCAAAATCAAGCGCAAAAAAAGCGATCACGTAAACAATGATGGTATTGGCCACATGGGTAAAGGCCAGGTTTTGCAGGAAGAAAGGATAGGAGAGCACCACGAGGTAAAGCCCGATAACGTCCTTGGTCACATTGGTAACCCCGCTACTGAGGCTGGATACCATATCCATATTCCTGACAGTATCCTTGTTTTTCCTGAGCCCATACCATTTTTCAAAAAGTACCAGGAGGAGGAAGGCCGGCATGGCAATCAGCAGTATCTTTCCGTAAGTTTCCATTATTAATGACGAATTTACAAAAACCCTTTCATGCCAAAAGCTAATTTATTCCGGGACTTAATAATCGGGGTTGCTCTTTTTCTCCCTGTATTCTGCCAGGCCCAGACCACGGGTGCGCAAAAAATGGCCGCTTTTAAGAAACAGCAGCAATTGCTCCAGGCATCGCCTTATAAGAACCTCCAATGGCGGCTGACCGGTCCTGATAACCGCAGCGGCCGCTGTACCGATGTGGCGGGGATAACGGGTAACCCAAAAGTCATTTACGCGGCTTTTGCCACGGGCGGACTCTGGAAGACCGAAGACGGGGGAAATAACTGGAAATCCCTGTTTGATAAGGAAGCCACGCTTTCTATCGGGAGTATGGCCATCGCGCCATCTGACAATAAAGTTTTGTACGTGGGAACGGGTGAAGCCAATATTTTCCGGGCTTCCCTGCCGGGAATGGGTATGTATCGTTCGGCGGATGCGGGAAAAACATTCAAACATATCGGGCTGGAGAATACGGGCACCATCGCCAGGGTGATCGTGCATCCCAAAAATCCCAATAAAGTTTATGTAGCCGCCAGCGGGAATGAATGGACTTATAACAATGACCGGGGTGTTTACATGACAAGTGATGCTGGCAAGACATGGAAAAGAATATTATTTGAAAGTGAAAAAAGCGGTTGTATCGATCTCCTGATGGATCCTTCTGACCCCAATACTTTATACGCTTCTATGTGGAATCGTGTCCGCCGCCGCTGGAGTGATCCCATGCCGGAAGACGCCGATCATCTCTATAAAAGCAGCGATGGTGGGAATACCTGGCGATATATTGATAAAGGATTGCCAGATACTAAACTCACGGGAAGAATCGGCATTGCCATTTCGCATTCCAATCCAAATGTGCTGTATGCTTTCGTGGATGATCACAACAAGAAAAGAGACCCCAATCCCGGTGAGACCGATAGTTATGAAAGACAGGTACAGAAAGTCGTGATTGGCGGAGCGATCTACCGCAGCAGTGATAAAGGTGAACATTGGGAGAAAATGGGAGAGATCCATGATTTCTTCAAACCTTTTTCCGGCACTTACGGCTGGGTATTCAGTCAAATAAGGGTTGACCCCAAAAACGAAAATGAAGTGTATGCTTTGGGCGTATCGATGGGAAGATCGGAAGATGGGGGTAAGACATGGAAACAATTCCGTCCAACGGATAAAACCAGCGAAGGGATACACGGCGATAACCATGCGATGTGGTTTGATGAAAAGGATCCTGACAGGATCATTCTCGGGAACGATGGCGGCATCAGTACCACCCTTGACGGAGGAAAGAAATGGAATAATTTCTTTGACAAGATCCCCACAACGCAGTTCTATACTGTGACTTATGATATGGAAAAACCCTTCAATGTCTTTGGTTCCATACAGGATGAGGGGACATTTAGCGGCAGCAGCAATAATGTATTTGGAAAAAAGCAGGATTCCATGATTCGCCGATGGGATTACGCACCGGGTGGCGAGGGCACACAGATACAGGTGGATCCAAAGAATTCAAATATTGTTTATTCAAGCAGTTTCTACGGGCGGCTGATGAAAAGCGATATGAGCAAGCCCGATAGTATTCAAAGCACCCGGATCAAAATGTTCTCGGTCGGCGCTATTGATTCACTTCGGGGGGAATGGCTGGCCGGAACCCTGCAATCGAAATTTGATCGCAATGTCATTTACCATGGCCTGCAACATTTGTATAAATCAATCGACGGCGGTGATACCTGGCAAATGATCAGTGGCGACCTGAGTTATAATGATAAGACCAAAATGGGAGTCTATCCTTATTTGATCTATCACCAGGCGATCACGGCGATAGCTGAAGGAGATAAGCCGGGTATTTTATATGTGGGTACCGATGATGGTCGCATTTGGTTTTCAAAGAACGATGGCCTGGGCTGGGATGAGATCACCGGTGCATTACCGGCTAACAAGCATGTAGCGAAGATCACAGCTTCTAAGTATAAATCTTCACGGGTTTATCTCGTATTGAACGACCGGCGGGCCGATAATCATACCCCTTCTATCTATTTTTCGGATGATTATGGTGCAAACTGGATGTCCATGAGCAGCAATCTCCCTCCTTCACCGGTGAATGTGGTCATTGAGGGAGAGAATGCCTCCACTGTCTTCTGCGGAACGGATATGGGAGCATATATGAGTAAGAATGGCGGCGCCAGCTGGATATCTATCAATGGGAATATGCCGGCGGCTGTTTCGGTTAATGATATGTTTATTCATCCGCGGGATAAAAAATTGGTGATCGGGACGTATGGGAGAGGGGTTTATATCTTGGACAATTTGGCCGTCTTGAAGTAATCAAAAAAGATATCATCTTTTGACATTACCACATAGACAGATAGTCGCACATAGAAATACACACATAGTCTATGTGAAACTATGCAGCTATGTTCCTATGTGGTAAAAACATTCAGATCATACAAAAACTGATGAAGCATAATTTCAATTGCATCGACGCCCATACCTGCGGTAATCCTGTTCGTCTCGTCAAAGAAGGCGGGCCGGTTCTCGAAGGAAAGAACATGAGTGAGAAACGGCAGCATTTTTTAAGGGAGTACGACTGGATAAGAACAGGACTCATGTTCGAGCCGAGGGGTCATGATATGATGAGCGGAAGCATTCTTTACCCGCCTCATGACCCGGCAAATGATGTGGCGGTACTCTTTATCGAGACAAGCGGTTGTTTACCCATGTGTGGTCACGGAACGATCGGAACAATTACTATCGCGATCGAAGAAGGATTGATAAAACCGAAAACTCCGGGGCAGGTCAGGATGGAGACAGCAGCGGGACTGGTTATGATAGATTACAAAGAGGTCCATGAACCATCAACTATGAACCATGTCCGGATTAAAGTAAAGAGTGTTAAATTAACAAATGTTCCGGCTTTTCTCCATTCAGTTGAACTGGTTTCTGATTGCCCCGGGCTCGGTGAACTGGTCGTTGACATAGCTTATGGTGGCAATTTCTATGCAATTGTGGATGTACAGAAGAACTTTAAAGGATTGGAGCATTATGCTACGGATCAGCTGATTATGTGGGCGAGATCGTTGAGAAAAAGTATCAATAACCGCTATACATTCATTCACCCGGAAGATCCGACGATCAATGGCTGCTCGCATATTCTCTGGACAGGTGCGGTGCTTGATAAAACATCCACTGCAAGGAACGCGGTCTTCTATGGTGATAAAGCCATCGACCGTTCACCCTGCGGTACAGGTACCAGCGCCAGGATGGCCCAGTGGTATGCGAAAGGGAAACTGAAGAAGGGCGATGAATTCATCCACGAAAGCATAATCGGGAGTAAATTCACCGGTCGTATTGAAGAGGAATTGACCGTTGACGGCAAGCCGGCGATCCGCCCTTCCGTAGAAGGCTGGGCAAAAATCTATGGATACAATACGATCTGGATCGATAAAGAAGACGATCCCTATGCTTACGGGTTCCAGGTGGTATAGAATTGAATATTGAATATTGAATATTTAATATTGGGGTTAGCGCTTTTATAAACAAAAAATAATTTGAAAAGTACGCTACCGTTTTTTGCGATTTCTCTTATCCTGTCAATAACTGGTTGCAGACCGGGAAACGGGAAAGCTCCTGGCAAACAAGATCTACCCGATAAGTTTTTAGTAGTTCTTGGAATTGCCCAGGATGCAGGTTACCCGCAAATGGGCTGTGAAAAAGAATGTTGCGAAGCATACTGGCAGGGGATGGAGCCGAAAGAACTGGTCACCTGCCTGGCACTGGTTGACAGGAAAACCAATCAATACTGGCTGTTTGAGGCGACACCTGATATTACGGAGCAATTGCACAATCTCCAGTCTTATCTTCCTGGTCAAACAGATTATTCACCCGATGGTATTTTTATCACGCATGCACATACCGGTCATTATACCGGTTTGATGCAATTTGGACGGGAAGCGATGGGCGCCAAAGGAATTCCTGTATATACCATGCCGCAAATGGATTCTTTCCTGCGGAATAACGGTCCCTGGAGCCAGCTGGTTTCGCTGGATAATATTCGTTTACAGGGCTTGAAAGCTGATAGTTCCGTCTTGCTTAATTCCTCCTTAAAAGTAACGCCTGTTAAAGTGCCCCACCGGGATGAATTTTCTGAGACAGTTGGATTTGTTATTGAAAGCAAAAAAAAGAAGATCCTTTTCATCCCGGATATTGACAAGTGGGAGAAATGGGAGAAGGATATCATGGCAGAGATCGGGAAAGTAGATATGGTCTTGCTTGACGGGACGTTTTATAAAAATGGCGAATTACCCGGAAGGGATATGAGCGAAGTGCCGCATCCATTCGTGGAAGAGAGCCTTCAAAAATTTTCAGCCTTATCTTCGGCCGCAAGATCAAAGATCGTTTTTATCCATTTTAACCATACCAACCCGTTGCTAAAAATGCATTCAGCGGAAAAAGATAGCGTAAAAGGGAAAGGGTTTGGAGTAGCCAGGGAAAAAATGCTTATTGAGTTATAATATTGTTTATCGGTATGAGAATAACAATCATCGGCGGCGGTATCATCGGGTTGAGTTCTGCTTTCTACCTGCAAAGAGCAGGATGGGAGGTTACCGTTCTGGACAAAGGAGATTTTACAGATAACTGTTCCTATGGTAATTGCGGCTATATCTGCCCCAGCCATTTCATTCCGCTGGCCACACCCGGTATCGTTAAGCAGGGGTTGAAATGGATGTGGAACTCCACCAGCCCTTTTTATGTACAGCCCCGTATGAACTGGAGTCTGGTCAGCTGGGGATTGAAATTTATCCGCAGCGCAACGAAGGATAATGTAAGCGCTGCCGCTGTCCCACTCCGCGATATCGCGGTCATCAGTAAAAGAGAATACGAGGATTGGTTATCCATCCCGGGTTTCGACTTTGCCTATGAACACAAGGGCCTGCTCGAAATATTCCAGACCGATGCAGGTGCAGAACACGCAAAACATACGGTGGAGAAAGCGCTGGAACTTGGATTAAGTGATACCCGGTTATTAAACTTTGATCAGCTTCAATCCATGGAACCACAAACAAGGATCGTTGCCAAAGGCGCTATACTTTTTAACTGCGATGCGCATTGTTATCCGAACAAACTGATGCAAAACCTGATCACCTACCTGGAAGGAAAGGGTGTAAAGCTTTTGCGCCGGCAGGAAGTGATAAAGTTTGAAAAAGAAAATGGAAAGGTCACGAAAGTGATCACGACCGACCAGTCATACGAACAGGACCAGGTATTGATCGCGACAGGTTCCTGGGGAAGAGAAACGGCCCGGCTTTTATCCGTCCGCATTCCACTGGTTCCCGGGCGTGGTTATTCCGTTACTCTCGAGGATTCACCTTATAAAGTAAATTACCCGGCAGTGTTGTTGGAAGGCAGGGCAGCCATCACCCCGATGAATGGTAACAAGATCCGTTTTGGAGGCACCATGGAAATCACATCCCACAGCAAGCCGCCACGAATGAATCGTGTGCAGGGAATACTGAATGCGGTCAAACGGTTCTATCCCGAATTTGATATACCCCTTCCTCCCCAGGAAAAAATATGGTATGGCTATCGCCCCTGCTCTGCAGATGGATTGCCGTATATCGGCCGGGTAAAAAAGTTGACCAACCTCACGGTGGCCACGGGACATTCAATGCTGGGTCTTAGTCTCGGTGCCGGTACAGGCAAACTTGTCAGCGAGATTATCAACGAAGAACCGCTGAGCATGGATACCCGTCCCTTCTCCGTTGAACGGTTTAGCTAATTTCCACCCCCGGCGAATTAGCATTTGTTTCGGAAACTACTTCTTATTTTTACAAGACGACAACGCGTTCGCAGATCGAATAATTGTTTATGGACTGTACATCTACCCGCTTGCCTTACCGCCAGACAGGCGCTTTTGCCAAAACAGCGCTGGATTATATTGACCAGTCACCCGCGCTAAAACCTTTCTTTTCCAATCCTCCCAGTTTACAGGGCATACAAAAAGCGATCGAAGCCAGGAAGATTTTCTCCACTGACCGCAAAGCACTTGTTGAGGAATTAAAAAAACAGTACCAGGGAGTGGAGACGAGTGATAAAGTGAAAAAAAATATTGAATCACTTTTATCGGCAAGCACATTCACGATCAGCACCGCTCACCAGAATAATATTTTCACCGGCCCGCTTTACTTTATTTACAAGATCGTTCATGCTATTAAACTGGCGGAGCATTTAAAGACTTCTTTACCAGGCAATGATTTTGTTCCTGTTTTTTATATCGGTACCGAAGATGCCGACCTGGAAGAGTTGAACCATATCTGGATGGGCGGAGAGAAAAAGACCTGGAATACCCGACAAAAAGGCGCTGTGGGTAGAATGAAGGTCGACAAAGAACTGGTCAAACTGATCGCTTCGCTGGAAGGACAATTATCTGTACTACCCAATGGGAGCGAGATCATTAATTATCTCTGGGAATTCTATAAAGAAGGAATTACTATCCAGGATGCTACTTTCCGGTTTGTCAACCGGCTGTTCGCCCAATACGGGCTTGTCGTATTACTGCCCGATAACGCAGCCCTGAAAAAACAAATGAACGATGTGTTTGAGGACGACCTTTTACACCAAACGGCTTCCGGTATCGTCGAGGAAACTGTTGAAAAATTACAAGGTGCAGGATACAAGGCACAGGCCAATCCAAGGGAAATAAACCTGTTTTACCTGCGGGACGATCTACGAGGGCGGATTGAAAAGCTGAACGATAAATTCACTATTCACGATTCATCATTCACGTTTGACGAAAAACAGTTGCTTGAAGAGTTGAGGCAGCATCCTAAACGCTTTAGTCCAAACGTCATTCTCCGCGGACTTTACCAGGAAACGATCCTGCCCAATATCGCTTTTATAGGCGGGGCCGGGGAAACTGCTTACTGGTTACAATTAAAAAGTTTGTTTGAACACTATAAAATTCCTTTCCCGGTGCTGCTGTTGCGCAATTCATTTCTTGTGCTGGAGAAAAAATGGGAAGAGAAGATCCGGCACCTGGGTCTTATAGTGGAAGACTTTTTTTTGACTGAACAGGAGTTAATGGGCAAGATTGTAACAAGGGAAAGCAAAAATGATACAAAACTGAACGGATCACTCACAGAATTGGAGCAGCTTTACGAGTCATTTAAAAAACAAGCAGCAGCAGTTGACAGCACCCTCGAAAAACATGTGGATGCCTTAAAAGTAAATACGGTCTACCGCTTGCAGGAACTGGAAAAGAAAATGCTCCGGGCTGAAAAACGAAAATTCAGCGACCAGCAACGCCAGATCCATACCATTAAAGAACATTTATTCCCCGGGAATGGGCTGCAGGAGAGAAGAGAGAATCTCCTGTACCATTATGCAAAATGGGGAAAAGATTTTATCACCCGATTATATGAGCATTCGCTTGCACTGGAGCAGGAATTTGTTATCCTCACTGAAAAATGATCCTCATCTCTTTCTTAAGTAAACATTCAGGGTAAAGGCATTCTTCTTCAGTGTTGTAAGAGCGGCCGCCTGGTTGGTAGAAGCAGCATTGTCTTTGATATCGGAGAATCCTGCCGAATATTTGATCTCCGGGGAGATAACGATACCGGATTTTAACAGGCCGATATCAAGTCCCAAGCCCGCATCCCCGATGAACACAGATTTATTCACGGGTAGCAACTCCCTGGAAGTATTGTCCTGGCTTAGCTGGTAACTAAACGAAGGTCCAAGCGATAAATACGGCGCTGTATTTTTAGACGAGAAGCGGATGATCAACGGAAGCGCAATATTCATCGAAACGGTCTTCACATCAACCGATTCTACGACAATAGGGCCACCGGTTACAAATCTTCGCTGGAAACCGATAGAAGTATTCTCAAAGATCAGATTGCCGGAGGGTCGGATATAAATATTTCCACCGAGGTTCACCTGGCAGATAATACCCAGGTTGCCTCTTCCTCCGCTGCCGGATTCAACACCTATATAACCAGTATTTGCATTCCCTGAGTAGGTGGGGTTTGACTGGCTTAATCCGCCGCCTGCAGTGATACCAAAACTGACTTTTCTTACAAGTTTCTTTGTTGTGTTGTTCTTTATCCCGGGATTAGTATGCTCACTTATGGCATTTCTTACTAAAGCGAGCATACTCAGGGCACAAGCCCAGTTGGGAGCCGTTTTTGTAGCTTTCTCCGCATAATAAAGCGCACTGTCTTTATTGTTGTTTTGCAGGTGAAGTTGGGCCAGTTTGTTCTGGATATAAGCCCCGTTTCGATCGATTGCCAGCGCCGCATGCGCCTGTTGGAAGGCAAGGGCAATATCTCCGTTTTGTCCACCTTGTCCGAAATCACCGCTGGCTTTTAGTAAATACATACGGTTACGAAGAGAATTGGCAAAGTCAACATCATCTTCCCGCAGCATGGCAATTGCTTTTTCAAGATTGAGGGCTGCCTGGTAATTGGCTTGTTTTTCTTTAGCCGAACCATCATCCCCGCAGCCAAGATACCTGTCCACTTTTTTCTGCGCCACATTGATATATTCTACAGCAAGTGTTGATTTGGCATCCAGCGTATAGGGATTCCCCGGGAATTTTTTATTCAGTTGCTGGAAATAATCTTCGGCGGAAGAACTGCCCGTAAGATTATTATTACCGACAGCCCTGTTAAAACGGTTATAGGTTTCAATAAGCAAAGTATCCGCCGCTGTCCAGCGGGAACGATGGGCGGGATCACCGGTAAAAGAATTGCCCGGTCCGCGGTGCTGTTGTTTTTTTGTTTTCAGCCAACGTTGAAGATATGCGGTGTCAACCGTACTGATCACTTTATCACTGTTCTCGTTGCAACAGAAATAAGGATCCTGTTTTCTCCTGAAACGTTGCTGTGCAATGGAGGGTACATTCTTGTTGACATAGGTCTGTATTTCCAGAAAGGTTATTTTTTTATCGCTGTCAATAGAATCAGCCAGCCCGCTTAATCCATCCACGAGATAATATGTGAACAGGCCCTGGCCGTTGCCGATAGAAGCATCTTCCAGCGATTCCTGTCCTGCCCCGGTGGCCAGCATGATGATCTCACCCGCCTGTTTTTCGGATATCGCCGTATTCAGGAAATTCTGTCCCGCCAAACCGCCCGGCAGCTCATTGGAACGGCAGGCATCCATGATAAAGAATACCTCTACGCCCTTGCTGGTTTCATTGGCTATTTTCTTTTTGAGATTGAATAGCTGGATCGCTCCGCTGACCAGGTAATTGTTCTTATCGCCTTCGGGGTTGCAGTCATAACCCAGGAAAAAAAACTGGTCCTCATCGATCGCATCACCATGACCGGCGAGATAGATAAAAAGCCGGTCGCCGCGCTGGAGATTTTTTGCCTTCAGCCATTGAAAACCCTTACCCCAGAAATTGGAATTGGACGCTTTATCATTCAGCAGGAGAAAGATATTCTCTTCTTTTACACTACCACCACCCGGGGATCTCAAATAGTCACTGAATAACTGAGCATCTTTATCCGCGTAAGCAAGCGGGCGCACAAACTTGTATTTTGAAACGCCCATGACGATTGCGAATGTTTGCGGACCGCTGATAGAGGGGTCTCTTGGTTTGAGTGGTGTTTGACCAGATGCAGTGAATGTTGTAAATAACAGTATCGTCAGTAGCGGGGTTAAGAAATATCTCATAAGTTCAGGTTGAACGGGAAAACGTGACCGCTCTTTACAGTAGCGGCCATCTTTAAAGTTACTTCTTTTCGGCCAGCAAACTGAAGACGGTACTGCTCCCATCATCGTTGTCCGCTACCAGCACCAGCTTTAAAAAATGCCGGGTTTCCCCTGTTACACAAACAGATTCAATTTTTTGTCCCTTGAATTGGGGATTAATAGCATCCAGTTCGATCACCTGGTTTGGATTGATGGCTTTCCAGTTTTTTTTAGCGGAAAACCCATTGATGATCCAGAGATAACTTTTACCAATCGCTCCATCCTCAAGACTGTTACGTGTATCTTCCGTTGAAACGGTTAGTACCAGTTTATCACTTTTTTTAGCATAAGCGATACCCGATACCCCGTTAAAAAAAGAAGTGTCTGTATTAGAACCCACAGGAATAATAGTGATCGGTGCATGCGCTTGTTTTTCCCAGAAAGAAGTACTCGTGATGATCAACTGATTTTTCGGGTAACCCTTGCTTCCCCTGTTCGAAAGAACAATAGCGCCGGGAACTGAACAGGAGCCTTCGATATTGAGTTCTTTGATGCCGTTTTCTTTCAATCGCTGGTAAAAAACATCGAGACGGATACTGTCTTTTTGTTTGGAGACCGGATCGATCAGCCAGGCAATATTTCGTTGCGGGTCAACCGAACCGGAACCCAGCAGTAATATTTTTTTACCGGCTGTGATAAGAATGGATTCCAGGTCGGCTTTAATAGGTTTCGGTATCCGTTTTTCCGGAAATGCATAAAGAGCGAGTGAATCAACGGGAGCGAGATTACTGTCGAGTACCAGTAGATTATTCGCGTCGTCACCGATCACATAGAATTGCCCGTTGAAATATTCGATGCCGGAAGCAGAAGGGTAGTCGCCTAATTTTTTAACTTCTTTGAGCATATTGTCATTCCCACAGGAAAGGGCGGGAATTATGAGTATGAGAATGCTGATGAGGTGGGTCATGCTGGTTAATCAAACTTATTTTCCCAACCATCTTTTTTCATTTTCTCCACTTTTTCGATCACTTCAGTATGGAGTGAGTTTTTGTATTCAGCCACTTTTTGGGAAATGCTTTCATCGGCGGTACCAAGTATCTCGGCAGCAAGGATCCCCGCGTTCTTCGAGGCGTTGAGGGCAACCGTTCCCACGGGAACACCATTCGGCATCTGCAAAATTGAAAGCACTGAATCCCAGCCATCGATGGAATTGGAAGATTTGATGGGAACACCGATCACCGGTAAAACTGTCACCGCAGCCACCATGCCCGGTAAATGGGCGGCACCACCTGCGCCGGCTATGATGACTTTTAGTCCCCTTTCTTTTGCTTTTTGCGCATACTCGATCATCCGGTGAGGGGTGCGATGCGCGGACACCACGGTCACTTCATGCGGGATCCCGAATTGTTTGAGGATATCCGAAGCAGCCTGCATCACGTTCAAATCGCTATCGCTGCCCATTATTATGCCTACAAGAGGTTCCATGGAGTTGATTTAGTATCAAAAGTACAAGAAAAGGCTGTTGTGTATATAGGGTATATTAGTAAATAGGTATATAGGGTATGTAAAGTAAAGAGGTGACCAGCAACCCGCCTACGCTAAAGCTTCGGTGGGCAAGCCAGTCCCGGCTTCCGCCGGGATGACAGTCAGCATCTATCGCACTAACTCACCTTTCAACCTCATCAGTTCCGTCTCAGCAAGTTTTGTATTGTACCGCGCAGTGATCAATCTGGTGTAAGCGTCCTGTAAACTTTTCTGCGCTTCTTTTAACTGGATCAGGGTGGTGGAGTTAAGACGGTACACCTGGAACACGATACTTACGTTCTCGTGGGCGAGTAAAATATTTTCTTCTTCGAGATAAAGTGCTTTTTTCTGCCATTCATAGTCCTTATAGGCACTGATCACCGAAAGACTGACCAGGGAAAGCTGGTTATCATAAACCAGTTGCTGGTATTGGATATCAAGCTGTGCCTGTTTGATAAGCCTGCGGGTATTGAAATTGTTCAGGATCGGGATCGTGGCGGTGAGGCCATAGTTAAACCCATTGTTCCGGTTATAAAGCGTCGAGAAAGAATTGATGACAGCCTGGTTCTGAGTACGGTTGAAATTATAGGCCGAGTTAAAAGAAACCGTAGGAAACCGTTCCGCTTTTCTTTCTTTAAGCGTAAGCCCCGCGATATCAATATTCTTTTTTGCGATCAGCAGGGAAGGGTTATTTTTTTCTACAGTGCTTTGGATATCGCCAAGCGATAAAGCCATATTGATCGGGATGGAATCGCTCACGTCATAAACAGTTCCCTGTTGTACATTCATCACCTGGTTCAATTCTTCTCTCAGTTTGACGATCAGGGTCTGTTGCTGCAACTGGATGGCTTTTTGTTCATTCAGGTCCAGTTTACTTTGCAATACATCCGGTTTGGCGCCCACACCGATATCTAATTTGTACTGGGACAGTTTCACTCTTTCATTACTGATTGACATCTGTTCTTCGATCGCTTTCAATTGTTGCTTTTGCCGGACGATATTAAAATAAGTGCTGATGACCGCCGCCACGGTATTTACCAATTGGTTCTTAATACCTAGTTCGCCAAGCCTGACGAATTCGGCCAGTTTATCCCTGGTGGCAAACATTTTGAAGCCATCGAAGAGGGTCCAGTTCAATGCAAGCTGAGCCGTGATATTATTTGATTTAAGCCCACTGCTCTGGCGTTTTGTACCGTCTGCCAGTATCTGTTTGGTGTTATTGTTATTCCAGGTGGTACCGAGGTTGCCATTCAGCCGGGGAATAAAAGCGGCATTCTTATAAGAATAATCGATCGCTGCCGATGCAGAATCATTCCTGGCGAGCAGGATATTATAATTATTCTGCAAAGCGGTTGCAATGGCTTCTTCCAGCGGTAATACCCGCTGTGCGGAAGAGGATATACTGATGAATAACAGAACCGGTAAAAAAAGTTTTCTCATGATCATCAAAGGAATTTATACTTGTTCAGCACTGATTTCTTCGGCCTTTTTTTCATGCATGAATTTATCGATCTCGCTTTTTTTCTTCTTCGTAGAGAGGAAAGAATACATAGCAGGTACCACATATAAAGTAAGAATAAGAGCAAATAACATCCCCCCGATAATAACAATACCCAGGGGCACACGGCTTTTGCCTCCCGAACCGATGGCCATAGCAATCGGCAATGCACCCAGCGTAGTAGCCAGTGTAGTCATAAGAATTGGACGCAAACGGGCAACTGCCGCATCAATAGCCGCAGGAATTTTTTTCTCTCCCTTTCTCCGTTTCTGGTTGGCAAATTCTACAATCAGGATTCCATTTTTGGTTACCAGCCCGATAAGCATAATAATTCCGATCTGTGAAAATATATTCAATGTCTGCCCACATAGTTTCAACGTCATTACTGCACCCGCCAATGCCAGTGGCACCGTGATCATAATGATAAGGGGATCAACAAAACTTTCAAATTGTGCAGACAACAATAAAAATATCAAAATAATAGCCAGCAAAAAGGCAAAAGCGGTATTGGAGGAGCTTTCTGCAAAATCCCGTGAAGCGCCACTCAGCGATGTAGTAAAAGATTCATCCAAAAGTTTGGACGCAATCCGTTTCATTTCAGCAATTCCATCACCAATGGTTTTGCCCGGAACAAGCCCTGCCGAAACAGTAGCACTTTTAAAACGATTAAAATGATAAATAGTGGGAGGATTTGCTGTTTCTACCATGTCTACCACATTGTCCAACTGGACCAGGTCTCCTTTATTATTTCTTACATAAAATGATTTGAGATCGAGGGGATCATCCCGGTCATTGCGTTCTACCTGGGCTATTACAGGATATTGCTTCCCATTCATAATGAAATACCCAAAGCGACGGCCACTCAATGCGGATTGCAGGGTATTGTTGATATCAAGCACAGATATGCCTAACTCGTTTGCTTTTAACCGGTCAATTGTTATCTGTAATTCAGGTTGATTAAATTTCAGGTTTACATCAAAGCCCTGGAACATCGGACTTTTAGAAACCTCTTCCATGAACTTCGGAACTATTTGTTTCAGCTTGTCAAAATTGAGATTTTGCAAAACAAACTGCACCGGGAAAGCACCTCTTCCGCCCAAACCAACAGAAATGGTTTGTTCCTGGATGGCAAACACTCTTACATTACTATATCGCTTAAACATCCGTGTCATTTGCTGCGCTACCTGATCCTGTGTACGTTCCCTTTCGTCTGAATTCACCAGGCCCATACTGATAAAAGATGCATTGGGGCCACCTCCCCCAAACCCGGGTGCGAAAGCCAGCACCACACTTTTTTCAGGAATTGAATCAAGCAATTGCTGGGCAATTTCATAATTAGTTTTATCTGTGAAATCAAAGTCTGAACCTTCAGGCCCTGTTATACTTGTGCGTACCCGGTTGCGGTCTTCCATCGGCGCCAGTTCTGAGGGAAGATTTTTTCCAATAAAATAAATGGCAGCAACGCAAACCAGAATAATTACAAATGCAAGCCAACGTAGCTGCATAAAACCCTGCAAAGTTTTCCGGTATAGATTTTCCATGCCGGTAAAAAAAGGTTCTGTTTTACGATAAAACCAGGAATGTTTTATTCCACCTTTTGGCGTAAGGTAAATGTTCAGCACCGGCGTCAGGGAAAGAGATACAAAAGCAGAAATCAATACAGCTCCCGCCAGCACTATTCCAAATTCCCTGAATAATCTTCCCACAAAGCCCTGTAAAAAAATGATGGGTAAAAAAACAATAGCAAGGGTTAATGAGGTAGCAATAACAGCAAAATAAATTTCTTTTGAACCTTCCACAGCAGCTTTGTGCTTATTCATCCCCATTTCCATTTTCTTGAAAATATTCTCCGTCACAACGATACCATCATCCACTACAAGACCAGTAGCAAGAACGATGGCAAGCAAGGTCAGTACATTGATGGAAAAACCGGCAACATACATAATGAAAAAAGCACCGATCAGACAAACAGGAATGTCAATCAAAGGGCGTAAGGCGATAGCCCATTCCCGGAAAAAAACAAAGATGATCAGTACTACCAGGATAAGGGCGATCAGCAGGGTTTCTTTTACTTCACTGATGGCATTGCGTACAAAAGTGGTTCTGTCGTATCCAACTTCCAGCAAAACATCAGAAGGCATATCTTTTTTGATCTCATCTATTCTTTTGTATACTTCGTCTGCAATCTCAATCTGGTTGGAGCCCGGTTGGGCAATTACACCGAGATTCACAGAAGGAATATTGTTTTTACGGGATGAGGTCTCTTCATTGTCAGGACCCAGCACCGCATAACCAATATCTTTAAAACGGGTTACATTATTATCACTCTCCTGAATAATGAGGTTATTAAAATCAGCTTCGGTAGTCAGTTTACCATACGTTTTTACAATGAGCTGGGTATTGTTGCCACGGATCTTTCCCCCAGGCAGTTCAATATTTTCCCTGTCTAATGCCGCCCTTACATCATTTATGGTAAGTTTATATGCCCCAAGTTTTGAGGGATCAATCCACAAACGCATCGAGTATCGTTTGCCAAAAACATTCACAGAGCTTACCCCGGAAATAGTTTGCAGCCTTTCCTGTACCACATTCTCTGCAAAATCAGTCAGGTCAAGTAATCCTTTTTTCTGACTTTGTATCTGTAAGAAAATGATAGGATCAGAATCGGAGTCAGCCTTTGTTACTATGGGTGGTGAGTCAATATCCTGGGGTAAGTTGCCAATAGCCTGTGATACTTTATCCCTTACATCATTGGCCGCTTTTTCCAGGTCAACATTCAATTCAAACTCCACAGTGATGTTGCTGCCGCCCTGCGCACTGTTGGAAGTAATATTTTTCACACCCTGTACCCCGTTGATAGCTTTTTCCAAAGGCTCTGTGATTTGCTGCTCAATGATGTCAGCACTGGCGCCGACATAAGATGTACGGACATTGATAACAGCCGGATCAATAGCAGGGTATTCCCGGACACCGAGAAATTTATAACCGATGGCTCCAAAAATTATGATTACAATGGAGCACACCATTGCAAACACCGGTCTCTTTAAACTTAGTTCTGATAAATTCATACCCTTATCCCCTAAAGGGAATTAAATTTAAAAATTTTCTATTCATCATATTTACAGACTTATAGTTAATCAACAGATAATAAATAAGTGAACCTTGTGCATCAACAAACCGTCCTGAGCCTGTCGAAGGATCAGGGGGTTTGGGGGTTTATTTTTGTAATTTTCACATCACTCCCTGGTTTTAGGAATAATAAACCGGAAGTTATAACTGTATCACCCGCATTTAAACCTGTCAATACCTGGATATTTGTTGAATCACGGATACCGGTGGTGATTTCTGTTGATAGTGCTTTATTGTTTTTATATAAATAGATCAGTTTTTTACGGCCCTGCGGTATCAGGGAATTATTCGGGATCATGATTGCATTTTCATTTTTTCCTAATACGATTTTTACTTTAGCAAAAGCTCCGGGCAACAGATCGTCATCTTTAGATTTTACAAGGGCTCTTACTGCGAGGCTCCTTGTATTCTCCTCAATTGAACCTTCGGTAGCAAGTACAATAGCTGTAAAATTTTTAGGGGTACCATCGATAGTGAAATTTATATCCTGCCCTTTCTTTATCATAGCTCCATATTTTTCCGGGATATTGAACTGGAGTTTTAATTGATCTACCTGGTTGATAGTAGTGATAACAGTTGCCGGCGTTACATAAGCTCCGGGGCTGATATTCTTTAATCCGAGTTTGCCTCCAAAGGGAGCATAGATACTTAACCTGGTCATACTGGCTCTTATTTCCCCCATTTGAGCCCTTATTATTCCCATATCAGCCATTATGTTATTCACCTGTAGCAAAGACATATCATAATCCTGTTGACTAATGCCTTGTATTTTTAAAAGTTTCGCAGACCTGTCCTCTGACTGCTGAGCTATTTTAAGCTGCACTTCACTTTTTTTGAGTTGAACTTCCAGGCTTTTAAGCCGGGCCTGCATATCACCATCATACAATTTTGCTAGTAAAGTACCCTTGCCAACCATAGCTCCTTCTCTTACATTCAACAAGACTAAACGTCCGGAAACTTCCGGATGAATTTCAGTAGATTCATAAGCAAGCAGGGAACCCGGTACTTCAATATCTTCATCCAATACCTGCTCCCTGGCAATTATTGCTTCTACCGCAAGGGGTGGAGTCTTCTGAGCTGTTGCCTGTTCGGATGTTGTGATTATTTTTTTCTTTTTATTGCCGCAGGCAGACAGGGAAAGAAAAGATGCGGCAAATAGTAGTGAAACAAGTATTCTCATGGTCGTTGCTAAACAGGGTTAAAAGCAGGGCAATAAAGATAACGCATAATCGTAAGCATTTGGACGTCAAAAGATTTCCAATCCTGCGCCCAATTCAACGGAATTATGAACGGTTTATAGGCAGGATAAAAGAGATTTATGTACGGGGCAACAATGTTCTCTTTACTTTGTTTGATTGGTGAAGTAATTCTTGTTTTTCCTTACTCAGAATAGTAACATGCCCCATCTTCCGGCCCGGCCTGGTTTGTTTTTTACCATAAAGATGAACAAAGGCAGTTTCAATTTTTAATACTTCTTCCAACCCTTCGTATTTAACGTCACCCTGGTAGCCTTCTGCACCGATAATATTTACCATAATGGACGGAAGAATAGCATCCGTGTTGCCTAAAGGATGCCCAAGCATTATTCTCCAGAGCATGTCAAACTGCGAACAATAGTGGGCTTCAATGGTATGGTGACCACTATTGTGGACACGAGGTGCCGTTTCATTTACCAACACAACCCCGTTCGTGTCAACAAATAACTCGACGGCAAAAATCCCGGGGCATTGGAAGTTCCTGACAACCGCCAATGCGATAGCTTCCACTTTCCAAATGGTTTTTTCATCAAGTCGGGCCGGACAAAGCTGGTAATCGAGCAGGTTTAATAAGGGATCGAAAAGCATTTCAACCGGCGGGTACAAAGCCGTTTCGCCTTTTTCATTGATGGCGATCAATTGAGCGATCTCTTTTTGGATCGTCACCATTTTTTCGAGCACCGAGGGAGCGTCGAAACCTTTTTCAATATCCTCTTTGGTCTTTATTAGCTGCACTCCTTTTCCGTCATAGCCTCCTTCGCCGATTTTGTGTACGGCAGGTAAGAAATTGACTGCTTGCTGAAGCTCTGCCAGGTTATTGGTGACGATAAAATCGGGTGAGGGGATCTGGTATTGTTTATAGTATTCTTTCTGAAGGATCTTATTGCGGATGGTTTTGAGTACCGAAGGCCTGGGATAGATCTTTACTCCTTCGGTCTCTAATTTTTCCAGTGCTTCCACGTTCACGTTCTCTATTTCGATCGTGATCGCATTCAAATCTTTCCCGAAATTGTAAACGGCATTAAAATCTTTTATATCACCCCTGGTGAAATGATGACAGAGATGTGCTGCGGGACATTCGGCATCGTTTTCCAGTACAAAAGTTTCAACAGGGTAATTGGCAGCCGCCTGCAGCAGCATTCTTCCCAATTGTCCGCCGCCGAGGATGCCGATCTTTAACATGGGGACAAAGATAATGGGTATCAAGACCCTGAACGTAGTCGAAGGAGCTTTTGATTCGCTTCTTTTTATAAAGGGGATATTTATTTGCGGGGTGAGCGGAGTCGAAATACTCTTCAAACCTTCTTATCAGCTCATTGGTAAGCCCGGTATAGAAGGAGCCATCTTTGCATTCAAGTATATACACGTAGTACAGTTCCTGCGGCATGTCAGGGTAAATCATGTTTAAATTTAATGATATTTGGCCCGCGATCCGCCACTTCGACTTCGCTCAGTGTCGCTTGATAAAAGCCCTTCGACTTCGCTCAGGACTTTTTACCTTTGTACGATGATCCCCGATTATCCCCATAAACTGTTCACTGATCAACGCGGTGATTTTAACCTGCTGATGGAGACCCTTGCCATGGATACCCATATCCCTTAAGGGGAGTTTTGTATTTCCCTTTATACATTATCTCACAGGATCAATATTGCAAACACTGAATTGGAAAATATGAAAACAGAAACGCTTAATAGAGCCTCACAGGACCAACAAACCGATTTTCTTCCCCTGCAGGGAACCGATTATGTAGAATTCTATGTTGGTAACGCCAAACAGGCGGCCCATTTTTATAAAACTGCTTTTGGTTTCCAGTCACTGGCATATGCCGGACCCGAAACAGGTATGAAAGATAAAGTGAGCTATGTCATTCGTCAGAACAAACTCACTTTTGTACTGACTACTCCATTAAGACCAGATAACGCTATTGCAGATCATATTTCCCGGCACGGTGATGGGGTGAAAGTGATCGCGTTAAAAGTCGAAGATGCCCAAAGCGCTTTTGATGAGACCACCAAAAGAGGCGGTAAGTCTTATATGCAACCTACCACGCTGAAAGATGATAACGGTGAAGTGGTACTAAGCGGCATTCATACCTATGGTGATACAGTCCATCTTTTCGTGGAAAGGAAAAATTATTCAGGCATATTTATGCCTGGTTTCCGTGAATGGAAAACAGATTATAACCCTGCTTCCACCGGCTTACTGTATGTAGATCATTGCGTGGGGAACGTGGGCTGGAACCAGATGAACCCCTGGGTGAAATTTTACGAGGATGTCATGGGCTTCCGGAATATCCTGAGTTTTGATGACAAAGATATTTCTACCGAATACTCCGCCCTGATGAGTAAAGTGATGAGCAACGGAAACGGGTTTGTGAAATTCCCGATCAATGAACCGGCGGAAGGAAAAAAGAAAAGCCAGGTGGAAGAATACCTGGAATTCTACAATGGGGAAGGTGTGCAACATGTGGCGATCGCTACTGCGGATATCGTGGCCACTGTTATAGAATTACAGAAAAGAGGCGTGGAGTTCTTAAAGATACCAGGCAGTTATTATGAGACCGTACTGCAAAGAGTGGGTAAGATCGACGAGGACCTGGAACCTTTAGAACGTCTCGGGATACTGATCGACCGGGATGATGAGGGTTATCTACTCCAGATATTCAGCAAACCCGTGGAAGACCGGCCAACCTTGTTTTTCGAGATCATTCAGCGCAAAGGCGCTAAAAGTTTTGGCAAGGGTAATTTCAAAGCCCTTTTCGAGGCATTAGAAAGAGAGCAGGATGCCAGGGGGAATTTGTAATTAGGAATAAGGAATTCGGAATAAGGCATTAGAAAGTATAATATGTCAAAGATGGTCATATGGATTTCTATTTGACCACTTTTGACCTTTATGACCTTTATGACCTTTATGACTGATATGACCTTTCATATGACCAATTTGCCATATTTAACAATCCTCGTACCTTTATAAATAATTTGGCAAGCCGCCTGAAATAAGATCCGTTACCCTCCGTTACACCTTAACACAGTATGATGAAAAACCTGGTATCACTCCTTCTATTTTCCGGTTTCGCATTGGCATTGACCGCCCAGCCGCCGCAGGCCAAGGGAGGTACTTCCTTTTCTTTTATTGATTACCAGAAAACCTTTCCCCGTCCCAGCGAAGCATTGCAGCGAAAAGAAGACACTTTGCAAAAGCAATTCAATGACAAAAAGCTTTCCTGGCCCGCCAAATATATCTATATCCGGTCTTTTAAATACGATAGCCAGCTGGAAGTATGGGTGAAGAACGATATCAGGGACAAGTTCCAGCTCTTCAAAACTTACCGGGTTTGCGCACTTGCCGGTACGCTTGGTCCCAAGAGAATGGAAGGAGATTACCAGGTACCGGAAGGATTTTATTATATCAATGAATTTAACCCCAAAAGCAATTATTATCTATCGCTTGGGTTGAACTATCCCAATGTTTCGGACAGGATACTGAGCGATTCACTCCGGCCAGGCAGTGCCATCTTTATACATGGCAGTTGCGTGACCGTTGGCTGCATTCCCATCCGCGATGAACAGATCGATGAATTGTATATCCTAGCAGCACATGCCAAGGACCAGGGACAGGATTTTATTCCCGTGCATATTTTCCCCATCCGCTTTGACAAAGAAAAAAGTGTCAGATACCTGGAAAATCTTACCAAAGATGACCAGGGCCTGAAGAAATTCGCGGAAAGAATGGAAGATGCATTTGATTATTTTGAAAAATACAAACAGTTACCGGTTGTTCTGACCGATGATAAAGGAAGATATATCATCAATGATGTTCCACCCCGCAAATCAAAAGATATGGTGACCGTGAAACCGGTAAAAAAAGCAGCTGTGCAACACCGTACCAGGAATGTGGGAACACTGGTGGATGCTGTTCAACAGTGGCCGCAGTTTCCCGGTGGCGCCGAAGTATTTATGAAATACCTGGCGGCCCTTGGAAAAGACATGGTTGCTTATTTACCCCCCGGCGTAAAGAAAGCCTATGTGCAGGTGGAGTTTGTGGTGGATAAAGATGGGGTGCCTGTCAATTTCAAAGTATTGAAAGGCCTGAAAGATGGAGAGGATTTTAATGATGAACTGATCAACCGCATGGAGAACATGGGCACCTGGCAGCCTGCTATGTTGCACGACAAACCTGTTGCAAAAAAAATGATCCAGACGGTTACGGTTGAGATTCCTGATTGATCTTACTGCATTAATAGTTGTATCGTCTCAGGCGTTTGCTGGCGCAGCAGGATCTTTTTGCCTTCCGTCAGTTTTTCAAAAATCTCTTTTGTGTAATGCCGCACGGTCAGCAACGAAAGGTCCTGTACTACCTGTACATTTAAAAAATCCGCCGCTCCGAAAGCAAGTTTCTCAATTTTTTCAGGCCAGTTATCCAGTACACAGACAAAACTGATGGCGCCATTCTGCGTCAGGCTGGGTTTAATGTGCAGTTTTTCAAAAAGATGGTATAAATGACCCACGTGCTGTTCACCGATAAAGGAAAAATCCTTTGAACTCATTTCCAGCATCACCTGTTTTTCTTTTAACACGATGATCGGAGGGAGCCGGTGCGCGGGTTTATTGTGAATGATGGTTCCCGGCAGGCTGGGATCAAGAAAATATTTTACATAAAGTGGAATATCTTTATTCTGCAGGGGCTTGATCGTTTTGGGATGTATGACCTGTGCGCCGTAGTAAGCCATTTCGATCACCTCATTATAATTCAGTTCAGGAAGGGGGATCGCATCGCTGAATTGTTTGGGATCGGCATTCATCACACTCTTTACATCTTTCCAGATCACCAGGCTTTCCGCGTCCAGCATATTCGCAAAAACAGCTGCCGTATAATCGCTGCCTTCTCTTCCCAGCGTGGTGCTTTCGTTTTCATCCGTAGCACCGATAAAACCCTGAGTAAGAATAATGTCATGGTTTTTCAACTCCTCCGCAACCAAAAGCTCAACCCTTTCCCTGGTAAATTCCCAGTCTATATTGGCATCCCTGAAATCATCGTCGGTGCGGAAAATATCCCGTACATCCAGCCATTTATTGCGGACGCCTGCTTCGTTGAGAAAAGCACTTACGATCGCAGTGGAGCACAATTCTCCGGCACAAACCACCTGGTCATAATAATAATCATATTCCCTTACTGGTTTATCATGCAGCAACCATTCCACTTCCGTAAAGAAATCCCTGAGTTGTTCTTCGCAGGGAAGAAAATGTGTTACCAGCACCTGTTTGGCTGTGTTAAGGTGTTGTTGTTTTACCAATTCAAACAGCTGTAATGCCTCCTCTTTTTTGCCGGCAAAAAAAGCACCGGTAACTTTTTCCAGCGCATTGGTGGTCTTGCCCATGGCGGAAACGATCACGACGATCTTTTCACCGCGATATGCCTGCATGATCCGGGCTGTATTTTGTATCCTTTCCACGCTGTTCACCGAGGCGCCACCGAATTTGAAGACCTTCATGGGAAAGTTGACAGATTAATTAGTTGATAAGTTAACAGGGGGGCAAATGTCGGTAATAAAGCCTAACCTTTCAAGTTTTCAACTACGGTCCAATCCCTTACTTTTGTTTAGCTTAAACATGTGTCTATGGATGTCAACCGGAAAGTTCAGACCCTTGATGAATTTACTATCCAGCAGTTAAGAGATATTCCCAATGCGACCGGGGAATTGTCGCACCTGCTCCGTAATATCGGTCTGGCCGCCAAAAGAGTTCATGCGGAGGTCAATAAAGCCGGGTTGGTTGATATCCTCGGCGATGCAGGTACGATCAATGTACAGGGTGAAGAGGTCAAGAAACTCGATGTTTATGCCAATGACCAGTTTGTGGGAGTTTTACGGCATGGGATCGCCTGCGCCGGTATCGCCAGTGAAGAACTGGATGATTTTGTGGCTTTTGATGATGCGAAAAGTGTGAATTCGAAATATGTCTGCCTGTTCGATCCACTGGATGGTAGCAGCAATATCGATGTGAATGTTTCAATCGGGACCATTTTTTCTATCTATAAACGTGTTACACCGATCGGAACGGTGGTAAAAGCAGAGGATTTCCTGCAACCGGGTAATAAGCAGGTGGCCGCAGGATATATCGTGTATGGATCATCCACCATGCTGGTATATGCAACGCGGAGAGGAGTACAAGGCTTTACGCTTGATCCTTCTATCGGAGAATGGACCATGAGTCACCCGGATATCCAATGCCCCGAAAAAGGGAAGATATATTCCGTCAACCACGGGAATTTTTTCCAATATGATGAAGGCGTAAAAAATTATATCACCAATTGCCAGAAAAAAGACAAGAGCAATGGTGGTCCCTATACCCAGCGTTATATCGGGAGTATGGTATCTGATGTACACCGCAACCTGATCAAAGGAGGAATTTTCATGTACCCGGGTACAACCGATAAGCCCCGTGGCAAACTGCGCTTATTATATGAATGCAATCCTTTTGCTTTTATCCTTGCAGTGGCGGGTGGTAAAGCCACCAACGGTAAGATAAGGATACTGGATGTAGAACCGACCGAACTCCACCAGCGTACACCGCTGTTCATCGGCAGCAAACTTATGATGGAAGAACTGGAAACCTACCTGCCCTGATATGATCAGCCTTATTGATTACTGTGATCAATACCAGCCTGATTTCAAAAGGCTGAACCTCGAGTGGCTGGAAAAATACAACCTGACAGAAACCCATGACCTGGAGATACTCGATGACCCCCAAGGCACTGTGCTGGACAGGGGTGGCCGTATTTTCCTTGCCATGGACGGAGATAAAGTGATCGGGACCGCAGGTCTCTGGAAGGAGAATGAAAAAGAATATGAGCTGGTAAAAATGGCCGTGGATCCGCCTTACAGGGGACAAGGGATCAGTAAATTCTTACTGGAACGTTGCCTGGAAGAAGCAAAGAAGTTAAAAGCAGGCTCAGTTTTTCTTTATTCCAACAGCCAGTTGAAGACAGCACTGGCTTTGTATGAAAAATATGGTTTCCGTCATGTGAAACTGGTCGATTCGCCCTTTCTAACGGCGGATGTAAAGATGGAGCTGGTATTTTAAGATTTCATTCATCCTTCGTGGTATAAAACTTGATGCAAAAGCGAAAAATACCGGCCTTGTCAATATTATCTATCCATCGTACCCGTTTCCCGCTTCTTATTGTTGCCGTTAGTCTCCTGGTATTTTTGCCTTCTTTTATTTCAATGCCCGCCGACCTGGACAAAGATGTACTTACCTGGACCAACCAGTTCCGCAGGTCAAATGGTATGAAAGAACTGATCATGCGGGAAGACCTGAACGAGATCGCCCGGAAACATAGCGAGGACATGGCGAAGGGAAAGACCGATTTCGGGCACGATGGGTTTGAAAAGCGGTATAGTAAAGTAAGAAAGATATTTAAATCCTGCACCGCGGCGGAAAATGTTGCTTACGGCGCTACCACCGGTAAGGATGCCGTGACACAATGGAAGAATTCCAGCCCACATCGCCATAACCTGCTCGGGGATTACCGCTATATTGGTATCGGCACGGCCCGGGACAGGGAGGGACGCATCTACTATACGCAAATATTCGTTGGCTGATCTTTTTGGAGGGCTGCAATGGGTTTTTAGTAAATTGCTGGCTCATGGAAAAGAAAAAGATCATCTCTGTCAGCAAACTGGTTAAGAATTACGGGAATTTCAAGGCCGTCAAGAGTATTTCTTTTGATGTATTTGAAGGAGAGATTTTCGGATTGCTCGGACCGAATGGTGCAGGTAAATCCACCACGCTGGAGATCATTGAAACGCTCCGGGAGAAAACCAGCGGGGAGATCATGGTGGATGGGTTGAACCTGGACAAACAACCCAATGAAATAAAGAAAATTATCGGGGTGCAGCTACAAACAAGTGGTTATTATCCCGGGCTGAACCTGCTCCAACTGATCGAATTATTCAGTGGCCTTTATAACAGGGATGTGGACCCGATGGAATTGCTGGAGACTGTCAATCTCCAGGATAAGGCAAAAGCAAAATTCAAACAATTGAGCGGCGGTCAGAAACAACGATTCTCTGTTGCTACTACATTGATCAACGAGCCAAGGATCATTTTCCTGGACGAGCCGACTACCGGTCTTGACCCCCAGGCGAGAAGAAGTCTCTGGGAACTGGTGAAGAATATCCGCCAACGTGGCACTACCGTGATCATTACAACACATTATATGGACGAGGCGGAGTATCTCTGTAACAGGGTTGCGATCATTGATTCAGGAAATATCATTGCACTGGATTCGCCGGATAAACTGATCGATAACCTGATCGCCGCTGGTTTTGAACGCCCGAAGGAAATGAAACTCGCGAACCTGGAAGATGTTTTTATAAATTTGACAGGTCATTCATTGAGGGAAGGATAAAAAAAGATGATAGTTATTAGATGAAAGATGATAGGTAATAGGTAATAGATAATAGATGATAATTAGAGTTTATCGAATAGCTAACTATCAGTTATCATCCATCCTCTATAAAAAATGAGTATTCAAAATAAACTAAAAGAATTTATGGCAGGTAAAATTGAAACGCAAAAAGAGGAGGGAGTCGCTTTTCTCCAGGCAAACAAATCAAACGAAGGGGTGGTGGAATTGCCGGGTGGTATGCAATACCTCGTGCTCAAAGAAGGTGCGGGCGCCCAGCCGCAGCCCTCCGATAGCGTGAAGGCACATTATAAAGGAACCTTGCTTGACGGGAAAGAATTCGATAATTCATTTAAACGCGGGCAACCTTTTACCGCCCCGCTCCGGGCCTTGATAAAAGGATGGCAGGTAGCCCTGCCAATGATGAAAGAAGGAAGTCACTGGCGTCTTTGGATCCCGTCGGATATGGCTTATGGGGACAGGGGAGCGGGAAGCGATATCCCCGGTGGCGCTACGCTGGTCTTCGAAGTTGAATTAATTGAAATAGTAAAATAAAGCTGTTATGCCGACCGTTGAATTGGATCTTCGTTATCCCATTGGTAAATATGAACCACAGCCTTTTTCGATAGCTCAAAAGATCGAATGGCTGGCAGACATTAAATTCCTGCCCTTGCATATCGAGAATTCGATACTTAACCTGGATGAAGCACAGCTGCATACAGTTTACCGGGAAGGAGGGTGGACCATTCACCAGGTAGTACATCATGTGGCAGACAGTCATATGAATGCCTATATCCGGTTCAAAGTGGGGCTGACCGAAGATAATCCTACGATCAAACCGTATGATGAACAGCAATGGGCGGAAATGCATGATGTGGAAAAGCTTCCCGTAAATATTTCCATCACTTTATTGCATGCTTTGCATGCCCGCTGGCTCGAAGCGCTGAAATATGTGAAAGACGATGAGTGGAACAACAAAACAGTCTTTCACCCGGAACACAAAAAAACAATGCGCCTCTGGTACCTGCTGGGAATGTACGCCTGGCATAGCCGTCATCATGTTGCGCATATCACTTCACTCAGGAAAAGAATGAACTGGTGACCTGATTACAAATCGCTATCAATTCTCATTACAACCAGCAACCACTCCCGGCTTTCGCCGGGATGACCAGTAACCAGCAACCAGCAACCAGCAACCAGCAACCAGCAACCAGCAACCAGCATCCAGCAGCCAACAACCAGCAACATGAAATGGAAAACACTTTCTTCAGAATATCTCTTTAAAGACCGCTGGTTCACGGTCAGGAAAGATGTCTGCGAAACTCCCGGCGGCAAGATCGTTGATCCCTATTATGTTTATGAATTCCCGACCTGGGTAGGCGCCATGGGCGTAACAGAAGAAGGGAAGATCGTGATGGTAAAGCAATACAGGCATGCGCTGGGGGAGACCTGTATCGAGATCCCGGGAGGATGCGTAGATGATACGGATAAAGACTTTGAAACAGCTGCGGCCCGGGAGCTGCTTGAAGAGACGGGTTATTCTTTTTCCTCCTTTGAGTATTTGGGTAAAATATCACCCAACCCTTCAACGAATACCAATCTCCTCCACATGTTCCTTGCAACAGGAGGAAAAAAAGTGACCACCCAGCAACTGGACGAGAACGAAGAGATAGAGGTCGTCCTCTTCAGCATAGATGAGTTGAAGCAATTGCTCAATGAGAATAAGATCGTACAGTCCATGCACGTCACCTGTATAGTTTATGGATTGAAGAAAATGGGTCATAGCTGGTGACCTGCCATATATGGACTGCTGCAACCGCCGGTTGAAAAGAATGATCCCCGGTCCGGCAATAGCTTAGTTTTAATAATGCGAGGATATTATCTCCTATTTTTTTTGATTGTTTATTCCTGTCATATCACAGCCCAGGAAATAAAAGCGGGCGAATTACTGCGGATGCAATGCAGGAGCGATAGCAATCAGCATTACAGCCTCTATCTCCCCAAAAATTACCAGTCCGGAAAAAAATACCCCGTTGTTATTTTCCTTGACCCGGCGGCAAGGGGTCGTTTTCCGGTGGAAAAATACCGCTCTGTAGCTGATGAGCAGGAACTGGTATTGGCAGGCTCTTCAGAGAGTAAGAATTTCGATGCGGGTTCTTCTGCAGGATCAGTAACTGCTATCATCACTGACCTGGTAAAAAGCATCAACACAGACGAATCAAGGATCTGGCTGGCCGGTTTTTCCGGAGGAGCAAGAATGGCTTCTTCTTATGCTGTCGCAAATAGTACTATTGCAGGGGTGATCGCTTGCGGCGCCGGGTTTGCAGGAGAAGATTTTTATAACAGTAGTAGAAATATTGCTTTTGCAGGTCTTGTTGGCTACCGAGATATGAATTTTGAAGAATTACTAGGCATTAAGGATGAACTGACGGCAAAGAATAAAGCAAATCTTTTGCTTATTTTCAATGGTGGGCACGAGTGGCCACCCGAAGACCAGTTATCATTGGCGCTGCTCTGGCTGAATAAGGAAAGTTCACTAATGGTCATGAATAAATTGCAAAGTGACCCCGCTTATTTCCTCCGGCAAACAAATGAAGCCAAAAAAGCAGGGCTGCACTACCTTTCCTTATTACAGGCGAATGAACTCAGGAAGATCCCGGCATTATCGGCAATTGCCGATTCGCTGATCAGCAACGCCGGCCCGGCAAAGACCATCGCGAAGGGAAAAAAGTCCTTTGACATCTCACTCAACGAAGAGCGGGGGAGTATGGATCAACTGTCCTTTCTTTTCGGCCAGTTTGTATTGTCGGGTTCAGACAAACCTGGTAATGATGATCTGTGGAAGCAAGAAGCGCAGCATATCAATTCGCTCAGGACAGTTAAAAATAAGTACAGCCAATTGTCGGGAGAACGATTGTTTGATTTTAGTTGGCGGATATGTATCGAGCAGTATTACTGGCTGATGGGATCGAAACAATATAAACAGGCTTATAAAGCTGCTTATGTGCTTTCATTTTTTACCCCTACCGGACTGGATCCTGATTATTTAATGAGCAGGGCTGCTGCTGGTTTGGCCGACAGATCCCTTTGTCTTCATCACCTTGGCTTATCTGTAAAAAAGAAGACCACCCTCAAAGAAACTATCCTGAATGACGATCTCATCATGGCGGTGATCGGCAGGGAAGAGGCAGAAAAATTGTTTGGCGACTAAGTCTTCACGGCTCTTAGTTCCCCGACAAGAAATACGCTCCCGCACACAATGATCAGGTCATTGGGATGTGCATGCCGGAGTGCAAATTGAAGAGCTTCATTCACTTCCGGGAAAGCCGCTCCTTTAAGATTTATTTTCAACGCTTTTTCAAGTAATTCAATCTCAGGAAGCGCCCGTGGTATCTGCGCTTTCGTGAAATAATACTCAGCGTTCCTGGGTAACATGGTCAGTATCTTATCTATTTCTTTATCCTTCACCATTCCTGTTATGATGTGGAGCTGGTTATGCGGGGTCACTTCGACTTGTTGTAATAGCTGGCTGATACCGTCCGCATTATGGGCAACATCAATAACTACCATTGGTTTGGTATGGATGATCTCCCACCTGCCATGCAACCCGGTTATTTTTTTGGTATGCTGCAATCCTTTGTGAACAGTTTTATCATCGATTTTCCATCCCTTTTGCCGTAGTTGCGAAACAGCTTCTAGCACTGTCAGCAGGTTTTTCTTTTGGTAAATACCCTGCTGGTCTGTTGAATAAATCTTATGATCTTCGTGCTGTGCTTCGGCTACTTTCACCACCAGTTCATGTACGGTCCAGTTCCAGCCCATTACCCGTCTTTTCTCAGTGGCAATACTAATAGGAGCATTTTTTTCTTTGGCTGCCTGTTCAAATATTGCTCTTGTCACTGGTAATACTTCCCCGATCACTACCGGTATTCCTTGCTTGATTATACCCGCTTTTTCACCCGCGATCTTTTCCAGGCTATCGCCCAGCAACTGCATATGATCCCAGCCGATATTGGTAATGACCGATAGCTCAGGGCTTATGATATTGGTACTGTCCAGTCTGCCACCCAGTCCTGTTTCGATTACCGCGATATCTACTTTCTGTTCAGCGAAATATTCAAAGGCCATGGCAACGGTTATTTCGAAAAAACTCGGTTCTATCTCTTCGGCCAAGGGTTTTATCTTTTCGGTGAACGCTACCACGAAATCTTCACTGATCATTTTCCCGTTGACTTTTATCCTTTCTCTGAAATCCTTCAGGTGGGGTGAGGTATAGAGGCCGGTCGTATAGCCCGCAGTCTGCAAAATGGCCGACAGCATATGACTCACCGATCCCTTCCCATTGGTGCCCGCGATATGGATGCTTTTGAACCGGTTCTGTGGATCGCCCAACGACGAGCAGAGCTTTATGGTATTTGCGAGGTCGGCCTTATAGGCTGCAGCGCCGATACGGCTGAACATGGGTAGCCGTGTAAACAGGTAATCAAGGGTTTTCTGGTAATCCATCCCGGCAAATGTATAAAAAAGGAATGCCACGGATCCTGTATATAAACAGGGAAACGTGGCATCCTGAAATTATTTTTTCGCCCTTAGTTCACACGGAAATTGAACTGAACCGTGAGCATGGATTCATGATCCGCTTTGTCGAATTTGATGTTTTGCAGGTATTGCATGATGGCCGTTTTGTAAGCATTGCTGCTGTTCGATGACCCTTTGGCGATACTGACGAACTTACCGACCCCTTCCGGCGATACGGTGATATTCGCATATACAACGGCTTTATCCAGGTCGCCTTCAAAGGAATAATAGCGAATGATCTTCCTGTCACCCCTGGTTACTTTGGGGCCACTGCCAGATCCGCTGCCGGTTCCATTACCTCCGCCGGTGCCATTTCCACTGCCACCACCGGTTCCGTTCCCATTTCCAACACCAGTGCCATTCCCGCGACCACCGGCAACTCCATAATCATCAGCCGCTCCGCCACCTTTATTGGTCCCATAAACATTTTTACCCATCTGGGCTTTTGCTTTTGGTGCAGGTGGTTCAACAATAGGTTTAGGCTCCGCTTTCGCAACGGATTGTTCGTTGATTCTGGGTGATTTTTCCGCCACGGCTTTTGGCCTGGTGACTTCAGGAGCTGTTTTATCATCCTCTTCATCCACGTCTTTTGAAGTAGTAGCGGCTGTTTCGGGTGCGGCGCCAACCGGACCAGCAGCAGTAACCGGGTTACCACCACCTCCACCCGCATCTTCAGCTGTTTCCTGCTGTGGGGGCTCCGGGGGATCAGGAGGCAACGTGATCTCTACATCGATCCCGGTTTCCTGGGAAAAGATCTCAAATTGGGGGGTGGTCCATTTCAATAAAAACATCATCAGGATCATCAGGCCGGCAAAGCCGCCTGTGATCATATAAGCCTGTGTACGGGTTTTGGCTTCAAGGGATGCCGACATAATGTAAGCGTTGTTCATACAAAATTACATTTTGGTGAATGGTGATGCAAATGATTGTTGTTCACACATGTCAGTAACGATGCAAACCCCATGCAACTTGCGCGGAACCTGAGTTATGAAATGTTAAGATTTGAAAAATGATCAGGCAATCTTCCTGTAAAGCCAATGTGGCGTTAATTTGAGGATGCAGGCAACCAGCCACCAGCGCCGGCTGATATAGGCTTTTCTTTTTTTCTTTTCAATGGCCCTTGCAATCTGTCTCGCCGCTTTATCAACGGGTACTACCCAGAATAATTTATCCGATTTGGCCATTTTGGTGGCGACAAAACCCGGCTCGATGCAGGTGATATGAACATTTTTGTTCATCTTTTTTGCCTTTACCCACAACCCGTCAAAATAATTACTTTGAAAGGCTTTGGAAGCATTGTAAGCAGGGGCCCAGTGCCCGCCTCTTACCGCCGCGATCGATGAGATCGTGACGAGTTGCCCATGATCCTGGCGGACAAAATAGTTATAACCCCAATTGGCGATCTCTACGAATCCATTCACATTGGTATCCACAGTTTTCTTATCGATCTCCCAGCTAAGTTCTTTTGACGGCTCACCGGTACCAGCACTTATCACCAGGATATCGAGTCCTCCCAGTTTAGCGATAAGCGCTTCGAGATGGAGTATATTGTCTTTACCGGTTACATCAAAGCACTCATATTCCACCTGTTGTGGGAACTGTTGTTGTATTTCTTGCAACAGGTCCAGCCTCCTTCCCGAAATACCAACCCGCTGTTGCGCTCCTGCATAACGCTCTGCAAGCCTTTTCCCAATACCTGAGCTAGCCCCGATGATAATGATCCGCTGTATTGTCATATTAATAGAAATCCTGCTGCAAGTTCAACAAAACTTCATTAAATATATCAAAAGCAGTGCAATGCGAAGTTTTTTTGGGCAAAATGCTGGAGAGCTTCGGTAATAATGTTTTCCCAGATCTGTTGATTTGAATCCCCAAAAAGTAGATATGGTTTCACTTGCATTTTATTATAAGCAGTGAATTTGTTCAAATTATTTTTTTAAAGACGATTGGCAGCATTTTTGACTTCTTGCTTTTGTGCGAAATTCTTTAATCTTAAAAACGGAATCATGAAAACTATTTTCAACAGAAAAAGAGGGTTGCTTGCTTTATTCACTGTTATTACTTTTTCGGCGTTATTTATTTCCTGTACAAAGAATGATAATAATAACAACTCCCAGACGTATAACACGACAGGGAATGCCTCCGGCGCCCAGCAAAACCCTGCTGTAGCAACAACCGGCACGGGGACAATGACCGGTACCTACAATGCTACTACTAATAACTGGCAGTATACAATCAACTGGAGTACACTGACCAGCACCGCTTCAGCCGTTGAGATCCATGGACCTGCCAGCGCAGGTGTGAATGCAGCCTTATTGCTTGGACTGACCATCACAACACCTGGCATCAATGGTTCAGCAAACGGTAATATCACACTGACCGAACAGCAGGAAGCCTATTTGCTCGCAGGCCAGTTGTATTATACGGTTTTGACAGCAGCACATATTACCGGTGAGATCCGCGGGCAGATATCTGCCAGCATACAGTAAGCAGATGAACCTGTAAACTTTTTAAGATACCGGCAGGGATCAGTTCCTGCTGGTATCATTCTTTTTACGCACCAAACGATAGAGGAATAATAAACCAAACAGGGGACCGGGCGCCAGCAGGAGGAAAATATTCTTGTTGTCTGGAAAATGAGCAAAGAAATAATTGAGTAACTGGATGCTCCCGATCGTGATCGCAAAACCTATACAGGTCACCATGGTTAAGGCAGACCCTTTATATTGTTGTGGGGCCGTTTGTGCTACCAGTGCCGAAAATTGTGGAGAATCAGCAACAACAGCGATCCCCCAGGTAAGCAGAAAGGGGAGAAAGACTAAGGGGGATGTTTTTAAAAACAAAAAGGATAAACCACAGCAAGTACCCGAGACGAGCAATGAATAAAATGCGACCCTTGCGCTCCCGATTTTTTGAGATAAATACCCGCCTGCAATACAGCTTGCTGTTCCGGATGCTATGATGATAAAGGACCAGAGCGGGATATTGATCGTTTGCCCGGTATAACTGTTATTCAATGTTAATGCAAAAGGAACAAAAGCCCAGAACGCATATAATTCCCACATATGACCGAAATAGCCAAAGGCGGCGGAACGGAAATCTTTTGACCGGAAAATATGACCGATGTTTTTGGGATGAAATCCCTGCCCGGGCTTCCGGTATGGCCCATCTTTAATGAACAATAACACGAGTAAGCCTCCTGCAACCGCAAACAGGGAGGTGAACAGGATGATCTTTTGCCAGGAAAAATGCCAGGCCGATGCTTTTAATAAATGAGGGAAGGCAGTTCCAAGCACCAGTGCCCCAACCAGGTAACCAAGTGTTTTACCAAGTCCTTTCTCATACCAGTCAGCAGCGATCTTCATGCCCACAGGATAAATACCGGCGAGGAAAAAACCGGTAACAAAACGGAATGCCATCAGGCTGAATACATCTTTTACCAGCCAGATGATGGCGGCGTTCGCCCCGGCAGCCAGCAGGGAAGAAATAAAAAAAACCCTGGAAGGTGAAAAACGATCGGCAACAGATAGAAGCGCAAACAACAAAGTCCCCGCGATAAAACCCAGCTGGATAGCCGCTGTGATATTACCGGGGGCCGTATTGTCAAGCTGGATTTGCTGTTGTATATCGGGCAAGATGGCATTGCCTGCAAACCATAGCGAAGTACCCGCGAATTGCGAAAATACGATGAGGGGCAGAATGTATTTTGGACGGTCCATCAATATGCTGGTTCAATATCGTAAAAATAATCTTAACTGCTCAACCGGAGATTGGCCAATAATATACCGGCAAACACGATCAGCATGCTGGTCACATGTACCCAGGTAAATTGCTCGTGCAGCAATATGGCGGCTTCGATGCTGCTGAATACGGGTATCAGGTTACCGAACAAAGCTGTTCTTCCGGCTCCCAGTTTCCCGATCGCGATGTTCCAGATCAGGAAACAGATCACAGAGGCGCCCAACCCGAGATAGAGAATGGAAAGCAGCAGGCCTGCGTTCCAGGCGACCGGTTCTGTGCGGTTCATTTCCCATAAATAAAAAGGGAATACAATCAGTGTTCCCAACGTGAAGATGACAAATAAAAAATTGACTGGTGAAATAGCAGCAGGTTTTTTCTTCACCATCGTATTGTATACAGCGAAACAAAAAGCTGCAACCAGCATCCAGCAATCGCCCTCGCTGAAATGAAGAGACAGGAGCTGCTGGAAATTCCCATTTGATAAAAGAAACAATACACCGGCGATACAAAGGATCATCCCGGCTAGTTTTAGCGGACCGATCTTTTCTCCCAGGAAGATGCGGGCAAAAACAACGGACATAATAGGTGAAGTAGTGGTGCCGATCAACGCGAGATTGATAGCGGTAGTATAATGTGCGCCGATATAGACAAATGTATTGAAGAGGGCCACACCGGTGAGCGAGATCCAAAAGAGATAATGCCAGGACTGCTTTACCATCTTCCATTCGCTCCTGAAACGGTTGACTGCAAAAGGGAGAATGACCAGGGAAGCGATGAGCCAGCGGTAAAAATTAAGACTGATGGGTGGGATCTCTTTATTCACGTTTTTGGCAACAATAAAATTGCCCGACCAGATAAAAGCCGCCAGCACTGCCAGCCCGATACCGGTATATATGTCTTTCTTAACCTGCATTGAACTGATTCATTATTAAGTGAATAGCGGTGAAGATAAGGTCATTCGAAATTTTATTACGCGAAAAACAGTTTTGAATAATATTTAAATAAAGCTAACTTTCAAAAAAGCACATGTATGAGAAAAAGCCACTTCTTCTCTGTGCTCTCTTTATTCCTGCTGGTACCCGCATCAATAACCTGGGCGCAAACGGTCTCTGTTACAGGGAATGTTTACGAAAAGAATACGATCAAAAATTCCTTTACCACTCCCCATGGTATTATAAAAACGATCCTGCCTGATGACATGGCCACTGGTGATATTATCACAGGTACGGTATTGTACGAACCAGCGGGGAACAGCCCAAAGAAAAAAAAAGCCAATCTTGAACAGCTGACGAAGTATGTTTTTTCCCTTGAAAATGGAACCAGGGTGTTGGGAAAACTGAACGAGGACACCCCTATGGACCGGATAGACGAAAGCCCGGTGAGCAGAAGAGCAAGTTTGACGATACCTTCTTCCAATGATCCATCCTCCTTTCGCCTTTACCTGAAAAACGCGGGGGACAAAATGATCGGCGAAGCGAAACTGCCCCTGGTGGATCAGGTTTTTTTGATACCTGGAGGCGCAAAAAGTACAGCAACTTCAGCAACAATTCAAACAGATAAAAAAATATATCTCTCCGGGGAGAATGCCACTATCTCCCTGCCACTTGTTTTTGGCAAAGTGGATTTTGAATATTCTTTTATCAGTTTTGCCAGCCTTTCATCACCGGTGCCTGGAAGAATAGCATTGCAATCTTTGGCCGGCTCGCCCAGGAAGATCATTGTACAGATACCAGCTACTGTATCCGGACCTGGGATAATAGCGCTGGAAGATAAAAGCAAGCTAACTCTTGCTTCTCAAAAGATACATGTATTGAAACTGGAGGCTAGCTGTCCAAAGACAAATTTACTTAAAGGGGAAAAAACAACACTGAATGTTGTAGTACAAGGGCTTGAACAATACCCCGCAGATTACCTCAGGCTGTCACTGGATAATACCACGGCTGGGTTTGTTCAATTGGGCGTATCCAACCATGAGGAACTGGTGCTTGAACCCCTTTCCATGAATTATTCAAAAGTAAAAAGAGATTATAGGCGGCAGGATAAAAAAAACAGCAAGGAGGCAGCGCAAAACAACCAGGAAAAATATCAAAGCAATCAATTTTCGCTCGAACGCTCCATCACGGCATTACAATCCGGCGGTTTCGTGATCAATGTAGGGTTGTCATATCCTTCTTCCGTTTACAATGAACCTTTCCGTCAGCAGCTAGATGTTTTAAAAACGGTGCAGCAGTTCAACAACTGGCAAAATGCATTAAAGAATGACCTGGTTTTACTACAGGTCCGTACGCAGACACTGGGTGAGCATATATCGGATGGAATGATAACGCACAGGTTCGCCCCGATTGCTTCGCCGGGAGTATTAGAAGAAGCAAAAGCGGGTGTCTATAGTATCATCAGCTGGCCCCGTATCGGGCAGGAAGTGGTGGTGGATTTTATTTGCACGCTTGAAGCAGGGAAAGCTGCAATTGAAAATGGAATGAATAATCCCGGCAATGAAACAGTGAACTATGAAGTGATCCAGGCAGCTTTAAAACATATAGAACACCGGGCAAGTGTTGCCGCTGACAAAAGACTCAGCGACGCAGCCAGCTCTTTCTTGCAGGAAGACCTGTGGAAGAGGCAAAAACAGTTCAGCAATACATCCGACGTGATCCGTTTGCTCAGCAGTATCCAACATGTTTTTAACGGTGCGGTGGAAACGGGTAGTAAGAATATGCAGCCACCTGTATTTAATATCAATGCGGGTACCTATATTGCTAACGAGATCGCCGGCAATCCCTGTCAACCAGAAGGAGAGACAACGGTAAGCTGGTTGTATATTGAAAAGCCCTGCAGGGTCGAAATGGCCACTACAAGGGCCTCTTCTATTGACCCTGATGAAGAGGATATCCTGAACAAGATCCAGGACCTGCTGGGGGAGGTTTCAGAAGATGGCGCTGAACTGGGTGGAAAACTGGCCAAAACATTTTCCATTTCCAAGAGTTTTGCGGTATGGATAAGAGTAGTCAGGGACTGGGAATCCTATAAGGCGGAATATGTTTGCCATAATGGCGTATGGCAGCATGGAGAAATGAAGCTGGCGAATTCCGGTGTGAAGGAAATATGCACCTGGGAATTATTCCGGGGCGAATCAGGAAATGATACCTGGGTGCAGGGTGATGATATGGGCTGGATCATGAAACAAGCGGAAGAGTTAAAAAACAAATGTTGTAAATGATATCCAAAGGGATTGCTGATATCAATCCACAATTAGAAGAAAACAATTCATTCTGTAAGAAAAATACTCCTTCGGGGTTTCGACCTTGACTGTTTCACCACTTTCCATTCAGCGCAGAATTTTAATGATGTGCAAAGTCCAGTTCGAACTTTCCTTTGATCCGTTCGATAGGCGGATTGAAATAGCCGTATTTCAGATCAGGAAATTCTTCCCGGATCAGTTGCTGTAATTGGTTCACGCCAAGACATTCACCTGTTTCTGTTACACCGATCTTGCCCAGGTACCAGTCAGGGTCAATATTGAAATTCCGCCACTGGATCATTTTCAGCCCTGTTTCTTTGATCAGTTTCCTGAGTGCTTCATATTCGGCAACCGAATCGGTCATGCCCGGGAAAACAAAATAATTAATGGAAGTCCAGCCACCAAACGAGTTTACCACTTTCAGGCTTTCGACAATATCTTCAAACTGGTAATTGTTTGGCCGGTAATACGGCGTATAGATCTCTTTGCGGGCGGAGTTGGTACTGACACGTATTGAATCGAGACCGGCTTCACACAAAGCTCTTACCGCATCGGGTTTTGAACCATTGGTATTGATATTAATACTTCCTTTCTTAGTATGTTTTCTTATTTCAATGATGGCTTCCCGGATGGTTTCCCACATCAATAGCGGTTCACCTTCACAACCCTGGCCGAAACTGATGATGGGGTAGGGGGCCGATTCAAGATGTGGCACCGTGAACTCCACGATCTCTTCAGCGGTTGGTTTAAAAGTCAGCCGGTCCTGCGTGGAAACGATCGGCTCTTCATCAGGTTGCAACGAGATACAACCTACGCAGTTGGCATTACAGGCCGGTGATACGGGTACCGGGCATTCCCATCTTCCGAGAGAAAAATTTCTTGCTGCGGGGCAATGATAGGTGAGTGCACAGTTATTCGTGAGATGGGTGACCAGCCTGTTATGGGGATAGTGTTTTTGTAATTCTATTACGCCTGATTTTACTTTTTCCTGGTCATAGCCCGCACAATCCTGGCGAATATCCGGTTCAACTCTTGTTGCAGGCACATAGAATTTTTCATTCAGCCAGCCGGCAGCAGTATAACAAAATAAAGGGAGTATCGGGGCTTCTTTGGTTGTTTCATAAGCGGCGAGATAAAAACCTGTATGGGCGGGTGGGATAAAAGCTGCAACTGCCCAGCCTTTTTCACAGAGTCTCATTTCACCCGTTTTTACATCAATACCAATCCCTCTTCGTCCCGGTAATTCATATAAAGAACCGCCTTCCGGTAATTCGATCCATTCATCCTGTGGCACGGGCAGGGCATCCCAGCCACTTCTGCCGGTGCTGTATAAAGAGGTATCCTCGAAAATATTTCCTTTTCCGTCGGAGTAAAGAATGTATGGTGATTGGGAGAGGGTCATATTATGGGTCAAATAAGTCAAATGAGGTCAAAGTGGTCATATAGGTCAAAAGGTTAAATAGGTCAATGCTTCAGACTTTGGTCTCCGGACTTCAGTCTTTCCTTACAAAATTCGTTAAATTCCTGTTCAGTTTCCGGATAACCTTCCCCGACCTCCCATGCTTCGATTCCACCGGAATGTATCGACATGTTCCAGTCAGGTTCCACCTGCAAAATTTTATTATTCGTAAAGTCAAGCGTTAACAGGTCATCCTTGAGTACTATGTTATTGAAATCCGACCAACTATACCCTTTATTGATAAACCCGTCAATCGTAACGGTTTGGCCGGATAAGGAAATGGTAAAATCAGATTCCATCCGGAATTGTAAAACTAGCAATAGTAGTAAAAGGATTGAAAAATACCAGAAGGGAGAATCGGAAATCCAGATCGTGGCGATCAGCAGGTAGACAATGAAATACGACCTTTCCTTCTTTTTTTTATAAGACCAGTTATAAACCGAATAGGCAATGAGTATAAAGGCAGCAGTGAAGAGTATGAGTTGGTTTGAAACCGAAACAGAGCGGATAGCAAGAATGATAAAAACGATCGCATTGATCAGGAAAAGGAAAGAAGCTAATTTTTTATAACTCTTATATTTTTCATCCTTAATGATTAGTGTATATGACTGCTGCATATCAACTATTACTCGTCACCAGTAAATTACACAACTTATACAAGGCCCGTGCGCCCACATTGGCATCCCAGTCAGTGTCGCCGCCGATACCTACTTCATTGAGATCAAACCCGACAATGGTCTTGCCATTGGCCAGCAAGCTGCTGAAGAGATAGAAGACCTGTTCGAGTTCAAATCCACCTGGAACCGGTGTACCCGTGAAAGGGCAAAGTTTCCGGTCGAGTCCGTCAATATCGAAACTAATATAAACTTTGGCGGGTAGTTTGCTGATGATCTCTTCTACGATCTGTTTCCAGGTCTCCCCTTCGAATTGACGATTGCGGATATCTTTATCAAAATAAGTGATAACACGGGAATTGCTGTTCTTCATATATTCCCATTCATCACTTCCAAAATCCCGGGTTCCTACCTGGACCAGTTTCTCTAATTGGGGAATTTCCTTTAATGCATTGTACATGATGCTGGCATGAGAATAATTAAATCCTTCATAAGCTATGCGCAGATCGAAATGCGCATCTACCTGTAAAATGCCGAACCCGCCATGCTTTTCGCCGATCGCTTTTAAAAAACCCAATGGTGTGCTGTGGTCGCCGCCCAACAAACCGACCAGCTTGTTTTTATCCATCAGCACTTTGGTTTGCTCGTATACCCAGTTGTTGAGGAAAACACTTCCTTCATTTACTTCTCTAAGGGTTTTGGTCATGAACTGGTTGGCTCCTACTTCTTCGCCTTTCGAGATATAATCAATATAGAGTTCGGCTTCCTTGCGCAGGTAATCGCTTTTCATCAATATCTTCTTATCAGTCGGACGCATATAAAATCCCTGGTGCCAGGCATCGGGCATTTCGGGATCAAAAAGGTCCACCTGCAGGCTTGCTTTCAGAATGGCTTCAGGAGCCCTGGCCGTTCCTGCGCCATAACTTACCGTTACTTCCCACGGAATGGGAACTATCACGAGAAGTGAATCTTCTTCATTGGTAGGCAGACCAAAAATATTATTGTTGGGGTTGCCAACGCTGTTGGGGTCGTAATTGGTGAGATCAAGCATAAAAGAGAAATTAAAAAGCTGTGCAAGTTAACAGGGTTTGGGATAGCGGCAAAATCAGGACGGGATTTGTGGAAAAGCTATTAGGGGGAAGGTTTATAAAGTATATAGGGTATATAAATTAAACCGGATAAATACAGGGAATATGGGGTATATAGGGTATATAGGGTATATAGGGTTTATATAGTATATAGGGTAAATACCGGGGACATGAAATAAATAGGGTTAATAAAGTATATAGGTAAATGCACCGATCTACATTTACGAAAAGACCAGCAACCAGCAACTAGAATCCAGGATCGGCCTTACTTCCTGCTCAGGTTCTTTAGATGGGTGACATGGGAAACCACGGCAGTTCTCATCTTCGGGTATTCGATATAAGGGAAGCCAAAATCCTGGCAGGCTTTCTTGATGATCTTACTGATAGCTGGATAATGCACATGCGAGATGCGGGGAAATAAATGATGTTCAACCTGGAAATTCAATCCACCCACCCACCACGAGATCAGGCGGTTGCGTGTTGCAAAATTTGCTGTAGTTTTTAACTGGTGCAAAGCCCATTCATCTTCCATCCTGCCCGTTTCGGGGTTAGCCTGGGGGAAATGCGTGTCTTCCACGGTATGTGCCAGCTGGAAAACAATGCTCAGCACAAAACCCGCAAAACATCCGTAGATGACGAACCCGATCACCCAGGTAGAGAAACCGAGGGTGTAAATGGGAATGGCCATAAAGATGAAAGCGTGCAATAATTTAAATCCCCAGAAAGAGAGATGATCGCCGATAGTCATTTTATTCAGAGGCGTAGGACCGATCCTGCCTAGAAAATACTTCTTGTAGTCAGTAAAGAACACCCACCAGATGTACAACAGGGAATAAGCCGCCCAGAAATACCAATGCTGGAAACGGTGTATCTTATAATGTTTCTGTGTTTCGCAAAGACGCAACAGGGGCTTGGCCTCAATATCGTCATCCACCCCTTCGATATTGGTATAGGTATGGTGAATGATATTATGTTTCGAACGCCACATAAAATTATTGGCACCCAGAAAATTCAATGATAAGCCTGCGAGTTCATTCACCCATTTGTAGCGGCTGAAACTGCCGTGCATGCCGTCGTGCATAACATTAAAACCGATGGCTGCCGTCAATCCTCCCAGCACGATGCATTCGGTGATGGCCATCCAGGTAACAGGCGTATAAAACACCAGGTGCACATATACAAAGACAAAACTCAGTACCAGCACAATGGCCTTGAAGTATAAAGAGAAGTTACCGGTGGATTCTTTACCGGCCTGTTTGAAATAATCACTGATCCTTTTCTTTAATTCGCTGTGGAAGGATTGTGATACTGTTGAGAATTTAGGACTTGCCATAGGACTGCTTTTTCAGAGAGCAAAGGTAGGTTTTACAGCTGACATAAGAGGTGAAAGTTGTTCACGGTTTTGTCATGACTAACAGCTTGTTATGTTAATGTTGGGTCCAAAAACACGAACAGGTGTTTGGCTTCGATGTGATGACCAACTGCTAATGGCTATTGGCTAACGGCTATGGGCTAATGTCTTCTCTCTATGTTTCATTCTGTATTAACGCACCAAGCGTTCGGATCCCGATCTTTTTTTCGGAAATAAAACCTTCGGCATATTTCACACCGATCCTTTTGCCGAACATCCTTGCCCGGGCGATTACGCTTTCCAGAAAATCCGGGGTCGAGATATAAGTTTGCGGTTCACCGCTGTTACCGGATTTACTGTGAAACTGCGTTGAATATGCTTCGATCGATTTCATCCGTTGTTCAAACACATCGCTGATATCGATCAACAGGTCGGGTTCGTGGTACCAGTCTTGTATATAATGCAACACGTAAGAGGGCCGCGATCTTTGCTGGGGCTTGCCGTTCTCATCGCTGGTTTCAATTTTTGATAAGCCTGCTAAAAAACAACATTCTGCGATCATCCCGCCGGCGCGGCCATGGTCGGGGTGTCGGTCGTGCAACACATTCCCGATAACGATATCGGGCTGGTATTTCCGGATGGCTGTAATTAGTTTTCGTTTGTTCTCTTCATCATTCTGGAAAAATCCATCCCGCATTTTCAGGTTCTCTCTTACAGCCGCTCCAATGATCATAGCGGCATTAGCTGCTTCCTGGTAACGGGTCTCGATAGTACCTCTTGTTCCGAGTTCACCCTGGGTAAGATCCACGATCCCTGCTTTTTTACCTGTTTTGATCTCGTTGATCAGGGTACCGGAACAGCCCAGTTCCACATCATCGGGGTGAACGCCTATGGCGAGTATGTCGAGTTTCATGTTGCTGGTTACTTGTTACTGGTTACTGGTTGCTGGTTTCTGGTTACTGGCTATTGGCTATTGGCTATTTTGGAGCGATAAAGGTAGGAGATGAAGCGAATAACTCAATTAAGGGAAACATACAACTAGCAACTAGTTACTAGCAACCAGCAACTATCTCCGGTAAGGATTCCCATACCAGACGCCATCGATCTCGTTGACGATATTTTCGATCTGGCGGTCAATTTTATTTTCTTTGATGTCCCAATCTTGTTTCAGGCTGCCACCTACAAACCACGCCATGGTCTGGTAGAACCGTGCGTTCAGTCCGCCTTTATATTCTTTGAGGATCTCGTAACAGTTATTCCCGGTTTGCCGGTTAATGAGTTTCATCAAAATCTTTCCCTGGTATACCGATAAATTGGAAAGAGGATCGGTAAACTCATTCTTTAGTTCTTTCTCTCTTGATTTAATATATGCCTTGCGGTCCTTCTTCGATTTTACATTGTCCATGTTCTTATTGATATCGTTGATCGTACCGCCGGCGATCTTGGCATAAGGATAGGTAACATAAACGGCGTTGCGGAGTCTTGTCCATTCTTCGATGAACTTGGCCAGCTTATCGGGCGACATATTAGACACCCAGGCCATTTCCATTTCCCTGTAATTGACGATCTCGTTATTATACCAGATCGCGGGAACATAAATGGTATCGTTAGGACCCCATTTTTTGGCCTGTTCCTTCATAAAGCGCCGTGCATATTCAGAAGAATCCGAAACGGGCTCCGGGTCCGTGGTTTGTGCAAACAAAGCTCCGCCCGACAGGAATAAAAGACCCGCCAGCCAGCTTATTTTTTTTATATGGAGAACACGGGATAACATGGCCCTGTAAAGGTAGAAAACAGTAGCTGCATTTTAAAGCCAGGTTACAAAGCTAAACAGGATGCTGTTGCAAAAAAGCCAAAATCAGGAGGCGGAACCTTCCCTGCGGTTTATTTGGATCCGTCTTACCATGCTGATTATGATACCGGCAGCGGTGACCAGGACGCCAAACCATAACAGGCGGATAAAGGGGAATTTATAGGCTTTGAGGGTGACATATTTCATGATCGAGTTGGACTCTTTAACGCCCAGTTCGATGCTGTTATCAGGGTTCACTTTCTGGAGTTGTACTACCATGCTTTCCGCGATGATCGTATCCGGCAGGGCCAATATTTCGCCTTTTGCCATCGCCAGACGGGAAGTAACTGAATAAATGGAGCCTGTTTTGGAGAATATTTTCAGGGATGCTTCGTGCAGACTGCCGTCAGTACCAAACAATTCCACGGGTAAACTGTCTTTTTTCTTTACATCCTGCAATACCATGAAACCATTGGAATAAAAAAGCGAATCACCCTGTTTCATGGGGTTTGTACGGAAACTGGCGGTATCTGTTTGCTTTTCGGGATTGGGGAGTGATGTGATATAAGTGAACACATCATGATCCCAGTAATGTCTTGATGCGGGATTGGCCATCAAACCCTCGTTCCCTTTATAATTGACAAATGCATTTGGTTTTAATACGAATTCTTCTTTCCCGTCCTTGCTTTTGAAACGGATCTTATAGAACCAGAGTTGTTTTTTGGGGTGAGCGGAATCGCCTTCGTAGGTAAGTGAATACTTGCCCATATCGGAGGTAAGACCCTTGACCAATGTAAGGTTCTCCATCGGGTTCTCATTTTCACCAAGAGGAGCGGGTATGCCATTGATATTATTTGACAACACTTCTTTTTTGGAAGAAGAGAGCAGGATGCCCAGCAGCACCATTCCAAATCCGAAATGGGAGATAGACCCTCCGGATAATTTGAGTTTACCCTTTAAGCCCAGCCAGATATAAGAGAGGTTTGCGACAATCGTATAGATACTGCAGGCCACGGCCAGCCAGATAGAACCAAGGAATACCGGTCCCTTCTTTGTATAGTTTATATCCCCAAATAACAGTACAAGTGTTGCAATTACTGCAGCTATGACTGTTGGGATCCAAATCTTTTTCCAGAAATACCCGGCGCTGGTGTTTTTATATTTCAGGTATTGGGTGATGGCCGTCAGTAATGCAATAATCATGGCAACATAGACCTGGATACTATTATAAGCAAACTCAGCATCTTCCGGTGGAGCGATCTTTGTTCCGAATAATTTATTGAATACCGGTAAAGAAGTTTTGCCAATGATCACGATCGCGGAAAGAAAAAAGACCAGTGACCCGATAAACATCCAGAACTCTCGTGAAGAACCGCTTTCTTCTTTTTGCACAGCAGGTATCTGTTTGTATCGAAGAAGGAAAAAACTCAATGCAGGTATTACAAACACAAGCAGGAATGTAAGCAACTGCCAGTTCATACCCAGGTCGGTGAATGCATGCACGGATGATTCGCCCAGTATCCCGCTTCGTGTCAGGAATGTGGAATAAAGTATAAAGCCAAAGCTGAGGATAAAGAATAAATGTGTGGCCCGGAGTGAATGACCACTGTGTTTGTAGATCAATAGGGTATGTATACCAGCGATCAATATTAACCAGGGTACCAGAGATGCGTTCTCAACAGGATCCCATGCCCAGTAACCACCAAATGTCAATGATTCATAAGCCCACATAGCACCCATCATGATCCCTACTCCTAATACCGCGGCGGAAAACAAGGCCCAGGGAAGAGCGGGTTTTGTCCACTCTCCGAACTTCTTTGTCCATAAACCTGCGATGACAAATGCAAATGGAACGATCGTGGAAGCAAAGCCCATAAACAATACCGGTGGATGGATCACCATCCAGTAATTCTGCAGCAAAGGATTCAGATCATTCCCGTCCTTGATCGAAGCCATATAATCCGGCCGCAGCGGCTGGTTCACATCCATATTAATATGCAGGCCGACCGCACTGTCAAGTACACCGCTGTCCCTTAATAAAATAAATGGATTGGATCCCATCTTCCAGCCAAAAATATAGATGCCGGCGATCATCGTGGCGAGACAGAATTGCGCAAAACTGATCACGGTCATCACCGGTGCTTCCCATTGCTTACCTCTCCGGATCAGGATAAGTCCCAGTACACAATGCCAGAAACTCCAGAGCATGAAGCTTCCTTCCTGTCCTTCCCAGAAACAGGCAAGCAGGTATTTGAATTCCAGCGAACGGCTGCTGTGCTTCCAGGCATAATGGTATTCGAACAGGTGATTATAGATAATGTAAAAAAGAATAACGAAAACAGCAAGCACGGAAACAGACTCAATGATAAAAGCGATACGGGCCAGTTTTTTCCAATTGATCGCGTCACTTGCAATCGTTGACCGTGTTGCTTTGAAATATGAAAAGGTAGCGAGCAGCGAAGCAACCAAAGAAAGTACAATGAAGAAATGCCCTAGCTGGCCGGGTAGAAGATGCTCACCGATATAATCCATGCCGGTTTAATATTTAGTGGCGACAGAATTAGTAGAAGCCGGGGTAGTGGAACTGCTTTTTAATTGTGTATCCGTTGCCTTCATTTCTTCCTTGTATTTGGAAGGACATTTAGTCTGGATATCTTTACAATCAAAATAACCGTCTTTATATTTTCCTTTTAATACGAGGCGTTCGCTAATTTCCAGGTTGTCCGGCTTGGCATTGTGGTAAACTACTTTTACCGATTTGCCCACGGTATCAACAACCGTAAAGCTCAAATAGTTGGGATTTTTTATGGCATCGTAATCGATCGGCTGTGTTTTGTCAAGCCGGGCCATCAGGTGAACGAATTTACCAGGTTTTGCCCTGGCGGTATCAACTGTATCATAGGTGCTGGCTGTCTTTAAGAAAGTGAGCAACACGGCAATAGCACCGGCGATCATTACAAGGAGTACAAGGTGGATTTTTTTCATATTTGTTTGCTGCCGCAAATTTACGACATTTCCTCAATGATCGGGCTTAGTATCCAGTCCCGGCTTCCGACGGGATGACAAGCAACCAGTCCCGGCTTTCACCGGGATGACAAGCAACAAGCAACCAGTCCCGGCTTTCACCGGGATGACAAGCAACAAGCAACCAGTCCCGGCTTTCACCGGGATGACAAGCAACAAGCAACCAGATTCCTATCTTTGCCGCATCGTTAAAAACCATAACATGTTATTCCAGTTTACAGAAGAACAATTGATGATCCAAAAGGCAGCCCGTGATTTTGCACAGAACGAATGCTTGCCTGGCGTGATCGAAAGGGATGAGAAACAGCAGTTTCCCCGTGAACAGGTGATGAAATTGGCCGAACTCGGTTTTTTGGGAATGATGGTAGACCCCAAATATGGCGGTGCAGGAATGGATACGATCAGTTATGTACTGGCCATGGAAGAGATCAGCAAGATCGACGCAAGTGTAAGTGTGGTGATGAGCGTAAACAATAGCCTGGTTTGTTATGGATTGCAGCAATATGGCAGCGAAGAACAAAAACAACAATACCTGACCCCGCTGGCGCAGGGCCGCAAGGACGGACAATTGTATATCGGGGCCTTTATGCTCAGCGAACCGGAAGCTGGATCCGATGCCACTTCGCAGCGCACTACGGCGGAAGATATGGGAGACTATTATTTATTGAACGGTACAAAGAACTGGATTACCAATGGGGGCACTGCATCGGTTTACCTGGTGATGGCCCAGACAGATCCATCCAAAGGATCGAGAGGTATTAATACACTGATCGTAGAAAAGGACTGGCCGGGAGTAGTGGTGGCGGCCAAGGAAAATAAACTCGGTATCCGTGGCAGCGATACGCATACCGTGATGTTCAATGATGTAAAAGTGCCCAAGCCCAACCGCATCGGCGAAGATGGTTTTGGTTTTAAGTTCGCTATGAAAACACTGGCCGGGGGAAGGATCGGGATCGCTTCGCAGGCATTGGGTATCGCGAGCGGAGCTTTTGAACTCGCCCGTGAATATTCCAAGACAAGAAAAGCATTTGGCACCGAGATCATGAATCACCAGGTCATTGCCTTTAAACTGGCCGATATGGCCACCCGGATCGAAGCGGCGAGGTTACTTTGTCTTAAATCGGCCTGGGAAAAAGATAATAACATCGATTATACACTCAGCTCCTCGATGGCAAAAGTTTTTTCATCCGAGACAGCCATGTGGACCACCGTTGAAGCAGTACAGGTACACGGGGGATACGGATTCGTAAAAGAGTACCACGTAGAGAGACTGATGCGGGATGCTAAGATCACCCAGATCTATGAAGGAACCAGTGAGGTACAACGGATAGTTATTAGTAGAAGCATATTGAAATAATTGGGAAAAGTACAATTTCGATCCCGGATTTAATCCGGGACCCAATCCAAAATTCCAAAATTTAGTTGTGCCTGTAAATAAGGAAGCATATCATCAATTAAAAACGGAATCAGATAGCAAAGCTGTAACGCTTGTCGCTGTTTCCAAAACCAAACCTGTCGAAGATATCCTCGCTTTATATGAATTAGGACACCGGGATTTTGGAGAGAACTATGTGCAGGAGATGCTTGATAAAGCTTCCCGGCTCCCAAAAGATATCCGCTGGCATTTTATCGGTCATCTCCAAAGCAATAAGATAAAGTTAATAGTGCCTTTTGTGCAACTGATCCACGGGGTTGACAGTCTGAAACTGTTGAAAGCTATCGATAAAGAAGGGAATAAGCAGGGACGGGTCATTGATTGTTTGTTGCAGGTGCATATCGCAGACGAAGAGACAAAATTCGGTTTCGATGAAACAGAACTGCAAGAAGCGATCAACGAAGCCGCTGGCCTGGAAAATATAAGAATAAAGGGCTTGATGGGTATGGCCAGTTTTACGGATGATTTCAAAAAGGTAAGAAAGGAGTTCAGGAGACTTAAAGAGCTTTTCGACGCTTATCCAAACCTTCAGACCTTATCCATGGGCATGAGCAGCGATTACAGGATAGCGTTAGAGGAAGGAACTACGATGTTACGCATCGGAAGTTTGTTGTTGGGGGAACGATCCCCGCAGGGCTAGGCCCAAATTGATTTCTGTTGTATTGACAATTATTCGTATTTTTTACCAATTAATACTCTTTATGCGATCATTAATATTATCCTTTGCTGTAATGTGTTCTCTTGCGGCAGCCGGCCAGCAGGAACGAGACACTGTATACAGGCGTTGTCCGCTTTTTATTACGGATACCGTCAGCAACAATAATTTTTTTATTGAAGGGCTGCCGGCTACTATTACTGTTGAACGGGTAAAAGGCGACCTGAAAGTCGTGATCAAACAGAAGGACCAGTTCTTTACCTTATTCTTTTCCGTAAAAAGACTGAAGAATACAAAATACCGGTTGGCTGTCAATCCCGATGGCAACAATGAGATGATGGCTAAATATTCTTTCCGTTCCGGCGACCAGGTCTCTTATGTGAATGTATCCAGCGGTACGGTCGAGACAACTTTCGATAAGGAAAAGAAATTATGGCGGATCAAGGTAAACGGTATGATCGCCAACATGGTGGAACGGTCTGTTACCTACTACAAGGCGAGGTCAGATTTTTATATACGCTGATCCCCTTTAGCCTTTATAACCCCGCCTGCTTAATAGTGCAGCGCCCAATCAAGCCGGTTATCAGGAAAACCCTGCGGATCGTGTAATCTCTTTTACCAGCCGGAATTTGTACTTTTATTTTGAGCTATGGCCAAGTCCCCGCTATTCTTCAAGTATAAGCTGCATCATGTTTTGGGCTGGATGCTTATCTTTTTCGTGTGGTTCATCCTGCGGGAAGACGATTATCCCACCCGCAGAATGGCATTGCTTGTAACGCTGATCAAAGTGACCGAACTGGCGCTGATGATCTATATCACCAATTATCTACTGATCCCCCAGCTGCTTTATAAAAAAAAATATGTATGGTTCTTTCTTGTCTTTGTCGTGATGATATTTAGCAGCAGCGTAATAAAAATGACGATACTCGGGAAACTGCTGCATAATTATGAGCTGATCTACTGGTCACGTTTCATCAAACGCAGTCTCTACAATAATATCATCCCTCATTTCTTCCTGGTGATCGCCGGGGCAGCGGTGAAACTGATGCTGGATTATGGAAAATTACAAAAACGCATGGCCGAAACGGCCAAAGAGAAAGCCGAAGCGGAACTGAATTTCCTGAAATCGCAGATCAACCCGCATTTTGTTTTCAATTCGCTGAACGCAGTATATTTTTTGATCGACAAGAACAATGCACCGGCCAGGAATGCCCTGCACAAATTCTCCGATATGCTCCGTTTCCAGTTGTACGAAGTAAAAGGAGATACAATCCCCATTGAAAAAGAGATCCAGTACCTGAAAGATTATATGGATCTCCAGCAATTGAGAAAAGATGAGCAGTATTCCGTGCAGTTCAACTGTGCACCGGAAGTAAAAGGATTCTCGGTGCAACCTCTGCTCTTGGTGCCTTTCGTGGAGAATGCCTTTAAGCATATCTCCCATTATACGGACAAGACCAATTTTGTAAAAGTTGACCTTTCGCGGGTGAACGGGAAGTTCATTTTTTCCGTTATCAATTCAAAGGAAGCGCAACCGACCACAGAATTGCATGGGGGTATCGGGCTGACCAATGTGAAAAGAAGACTTGAATTATTATATCCCGGGAAACATGAATTGACGATCGATAAGAACGGTCACCATTTTGCTGTTCAATTAAATTTACAGGTATCATGAAGATCAACTGCATTATCATCGATGATGAGCCGCTTGCCCGCAAAGGGTTGAAAGAGTATATCGCTGACGTGGACTTCCTGCAGCTGGACGGCGAATTTGATAACCCGCTCAAAGCAGCAGAAACGATCAGCAAAGGAGAACTGCAATTGCTTTTCCTCGATATACAAATGCCAAAAATAACGGGACTGGATTTTTTCAAAAGCCTGCAAAACCCGCCGCCGGTGATATTCACCACGGCCTTTCCCCAGTATGCGCTCGAAGGTTTTGAAGTAAATGCGCTCGACTACCTGGTGAAGCCGATATCCTTCAACCGCTTTTTAACCGCTGCGCTAAAGGCGAAGGAATATTATGAAGTGCGGGATAAGAATATTGGTGGTGAGAAGACATCCGACTATTTTTTTATAAAAGCCGATAATAAACTGGTGAAGATCGCTTATGATGATGTCCTCTATGTTGAAGCGCTGCAGAACTATGTAACTATTCATACCTCCGAAAAAAAATACATAACCTATCTCACATTCAAATCTGTGGAGGATTACCTGCCCGCTGATAAATTCCTGAAAGTCCATAAATCCTATATCGTGGCCACTTCCCGGATAGATAGTATCGAAGGCAACGATATCCGGATTGGGCAGCAGCATATCCCCGTCAGCCGCAACCAGAAGGAAGAAGTGATGGAGAAACTGTTAAAAAACCGATTCCTGAAGAGATAATGGGTGAAATGTCAGCTTTATGACCTCGCGGTCCTATACATAGGATAATTTTGTATAAACTTTTACGTCAAAAGAAAACCCCAGGGTTCCGGATCTCGTTTATTGTTCAAAGTATTTTATTATGAGAATGAGCTATCTTTTTTTAATGCCCGTTGTTTTATTGCTCGCCGCGAGTTGCGGTTCAGCACAAACAGGTAATAAGAATAAATATCCTGATCCGCCCACTGCGGATCACAAAACAGTTTATCCCCTGAAACTGACCGATGCCGAATGGAAAGCGAAGCTGACGGAATTCCAGTACTACGTCTTAAGAGAGGAGGGAACGGAAAGAGCAGGCACTGGAAAGTATGATCATTTTTATGAGAAAGGAACTTATTACTCCGCAGCTTCTTTACAACCTCTTTTTACCTCTGAAACAAAATTCAATTCAGGTACAGGCTGGCCCAGTTTCTATGCGCCCATCACTCCTGATGCTGTCAAGCTGATAAAGGATACAAGTTTTGGATCCGTGCGCTGGGCCGTGGTGGACAGCAAAAGTGGTTCGCACCTGGGTCATGTGTTTGATGACGGACCTAAACCCACCGGTAAAAGATATTGCATGAACTCAGCTGCGCTGATATTTGTTCCTGAAGGTGGAAAGCCGCCGGTAAATTCCAAACAACAATAATAAAATTATCATATGAAATCATTGCTCAATACAGTTTTTGTTGCTTTCCTGTTTACCTCCTGTATGCAGTCTCAGGGACAGAAATCGGGTATCCCTCTTGCATCAAAGGAAAAACCGGGCTCCAACGAAGCCGTCGCTACGTTTGCGGAAGGATGTTTCTGGCATGCTGAAATTGTTTTCCAGAGTTTAGTAGGCGTCAGGGATGCGGTGTCTGGATTTGCTGGTGGGACGGACAAAAAACCCAGTTACGAGAAAGTAAGTGGCGGAGCAACGGGTCATGCAGAAACGGTTCAGGTTTATTATGATCCTTCAAAGATCTCTTATGAAACTTTGGTAAAAGCATTGTTTGCAAGCATGGATCCGACAGAACTGAACAGACAGGGCAATGATGAGGGGACAGAATACCGTTCTGTCGCTTTTTATCGGAATGAGAACGAAAAGAAAATAATTGAAGCCGAGATCAAAAGACTGTCAGATAGCAAAAAATATAATAGCAGGATCGTGACGGAGGTAAAGCCGTTTGTTGCCTTTTACCCCGCAGAAGCATATCACCAGGAATATATTTATTATCATCCTACCAATCCTTACGTAGTGAATGTTTCCATTCCTGATTTCCAGAAATTTAAAAAAGAATTCAGGGGCAATTTCAAGCCCTAGCCTTTACTGTCGGCTCATAGATTGATTACAGGGCATCAACTTCCTCGCTGGGAGCCGGTATTTGCTTGTTTACTCACAAAACCACCCGATGTTTTCCCGGGTTTCTGGATGAATTTTGAACCGCCGGGGGTGTTGCCGACGCTGTTCTTTTTGTTTTCTTTCTTTTTGCCTTTTTTACTATTCTGGTTAAGCAATGACATAGCCGGTATTATTTTTTATAAAGATAATGCTTATTTGCCATCAGCGAGATGGGGAGGCCGATACAGGACATCAATATAAGTATCGCAACTATCATCTTTGAAAGCACCAGGGGCTGCGGAGTGATCAAACTCAGCGGAACGATCACCTGTGTGGTTAACAGCCATGCAAAAATTCCGTATAGCAGACCCGCCAGTATCTTATTTTTCCCGATCCATTTTACCCGGGGGTATAACCAGAAGAAAAAGATCGTAAGACCGTAAGCGATCAGGAAATGGAAAAGCAATCCCCAGGCAGCCATCGGCAGGCCGCCGGTATAAGCTTTCTTCCCGAATACTCCACTGGCAATATAGCGGAGCACAATGGCCGGGTCTTTATTTGTTTTAATATAAAACTGCGTACAGGCTGCGGTGATATCCAGCAGTCCCGCAGTAAACCCGGTGAGCAGGATAGCACTGATTGGATTCTTTAGTGGTTGTACAGTGGTCGACATGTCGTTGCTTTGGTTGTTAATAGAGACAGAACAATAAATATAAAAGCTGCCCTGGGAAATAAGAAATTAGAAAGCTTCCTTTTTCCGTCTTCGGTCTCCGGACTTCGGACTTCGGTCTCCGGACTTCAGTCTTCTGACTTTATCTATTCGCATTAATGATCCTGCAGGCGGTATTCATCCGTTCATCCACCTGGGTGATGTTCAGGTTAATGATATCTGCCTGGCGGCTGTCGTTATAGAGCTTGTCGATCTCGGTATTTGTTTTATCAAGCTGTTTCTGATCGAGATTGGGGATCGTGGTCTTTAAAGAAGCGATCAGTTCTTTCAACTCTTTATAATTATCGCTGTACAGCGCTTCGAATTCTTTCTGTAATTTTTTGATACCCGAAGTCAGCAGTTTTACAGAGGTGGGCGCATCAGGAGGATAAAGCGATCCTTCAGTTTTAGACCTGGTCGTATCCAGCCAGCTCTGCAATTTTTGGGGATCATAATATTGCTGGGCCAGCGCTTCTACAGACAGGATTTTAATACTTGCTTTGGTTATTCCCTTGTCCATGGTGCAGATACAATCCACCAGGAAATCTTTCAGGTCTTCTTTTATTTCTGCCGATTTATCCAACAGTTTTTGCACCTGCATCCCGAATTGCTGGTTGATCGTATTAAGTTTTTCGTATTGGGAGAAGTATTGCTGGATCTTGGCGATAAAAACATTCAGGTCATCTTTGGTGATACTTTTCTCGGCGATCACCAGGTTGCCTACCAGTGATAAGACCGTGCTGAAAATGCCCAGCGCCGGAAGGTATTTCTTTACCGAACTGATACCGTTCTCCTCCGGGTTACTGAGAAAGTTCTCGATCACTTCTTTGAATTTCCGGCTGTCGGTTCGGCGGGCCTTATCCAGTATGGGCTTGAGTGCCGCGAGGATCTCGTTCTTCAGGCTGAACCCGAGTTCATTATTCGTGGGATTGTTCAGCGTGGTTATTTTATTCCGGTAATTATCTTTTTTCAGCAAACTATTCAGCGAGTTGACCGAGTTGTTCGCACTTTCCACGAAATAGGCAACCGATAAGATGCCGGGTTTGAAATCTTTTTTTGCCAGGAGAGGTTGTGCTGACGATACGAAAGGCATCGTGATGAAGGAGAGCAGCAGGGCCTTTGTAATTTTTTGATGGATGGTATTTCTCATGTCCCGCAGTTTATAGCAGGATGCATCACTCTTTTTCATTACACAGGCTTGTAACTCATAAGAACGTCATGATCTTTTTTTTGTGGCAAATAAAATGTTAAGTAATGCAGCAAAATGAAAAATAGTTTGTCCCTCAGAAAGAGGCGGCGACCTTTTTGTCAACCCGTAACACCGATTGCTGCTGGAAGAGGTCCTTGTACCATTGCCGGAGACTATCTATCTGTTTGGAGACAGCAGGGGATCTTTTATAATAATAAATCATTACAAAAGTAGGTTCAGTGATCAGTTTACGGGCAGCAGTATCATACCAATTTCCCGAAACATTGATAACGGTGCTTCCTTCTTTAAAGACTTTCATGACATAGTCTTCTTTGAATCTTTGCCATTCGGTAGCTGTTACCATTCCACCACCTGGTTTGGACTGACCAAAGTACAGGCTTGTTTCCACCATCCTGGAAGAAGTGCAGGAGGCCAGGAGGATACAAATTACCAGGAGTTTACGCCGCATGAAATAACGTTAACAGGTTTTACAGCGATTAAAAAGAAGATCAGAACAATTTGTATTGTATCCGCAGGTCAATGAAGTCTGCGGTAAAACGGTGGACCTTCATATTGAAACCGGCGTATAGTTTTTTAGTAAGCCTGTACCGCAAACCCCAACGATGGTAAACGGATTTATAGAAGGAGGGGTAATTGGTGAAGTAAATGCCGCATTGCTGGCTGAAAATGATCTTATTCAATAAAAATTCATGGCCTATCATCACTCCGGCTACTACGCCGGGACTGCAGTTATGAAGAATAGGGACCGGGTCAGGCGTAAACTTATTATAGCAGAATTCTACGCCACCCGAAACGGCACTGATGTGGCTGACCTTCTTGGTCGCTACCGCAAACAGCCCGATCATATAGTTGCGGGTATTGTTCCACTTGAGGTGGTATCCCTGTTTGGGTACATACATGAGACCGATATCCAGGCTCCCTTTTTTTTCATTCCATTTATATCGGGATGGTCTTTTATAATGGGGAAATAGATTGTTTCCCGGGTAGTAAAGCAATGTAGCCGATAGGCTGAGCCAGTTCAACCCCGCATTAGGCTCACGGTAATTACCATTGGATATATGATGAAGACCCGCATTTCCTTCCAGTGTCAGTTTCTGGGTAAGGCGGATACCAAACCCTGCCGATATACGCAGGTAGGGTGTGATATGCTGGCTGTAATTTTTGTTTGTCGGGTTCTTGCTGCTGTCAAAGGGGTTTGAAAAATATCCTGCACCCATATCTCCCCTGAACTGTAGTTGTAGTTTGTTACCCACGCGGTAAACGGGTTCGAGAAAATAAGAACTGATCAGTCCATAACCGAGGATCGGGGTACCGAAGTCGAAGTAAGAGAAAGAAAATCCTTTTCGCACATAGGCCCGGCAAAAAGAATAGGATACAGAGTCGGTCATTTGCTTTGAGATCTCAAATGAAACAGCATGCGTCCTTGCATTCTCAATACTTTCAACCAGGTGGTTATGGACAAGAACAGGACCGGAGAGAAAACTGAACCCATAGACCCGGTGTTGCGTTTTACCGGAATTTGTACCGGGTTGGCCAAGCACGGGAAAAGAAAAGAAAAGGCATAGCAATATTACTGGCAACCAATGACGCATACTGGAACAAGGTGGGCTTTACGGGATGTGATGTAAAACGATGTTGAACCGAGACAGGTAGCTATTTAAATATGATACCACTCATGATCTTCCTGGCATTGGCCGTGTGTATACTGGTACTGGTGAGTGACGTAAAGGTCACCGTATAAAGTCTTGTCTTATAAAAGCAGAACCATTGGGTCATGCGCAACCTGATATCCGGGCTGGTTTTTATGAACCCGGTATAAATGATCTCGCAGGCGCTGGATTTATTCCAGGTGAAATATCGTTCTTTTTCAAGCTTGAATTCAGTAAAAGCAGATTCAACATTTTCGAGAATAGAAGGTACCGCATCCTTTATCAGGAGTGTAACGCCGAAAGCAGGGTTTTGGCTAATACCGATATTCACATTTTCCAGGAAAGTATCTGAAGCGCCGTCAGAAGGAGAGGTAAAAAAAACTCTTTTATCTTCTTTGATCTTATTGACCCAGCTTGGCGGGTATTTCGCGATAAACGCTATAGATGTATCATAGAAATTTTTCCATTGCTGGGCGGATGCGGAAAGCACGGGCAGGGAGAGGATAAGCAGGAAGGCAAGACGCAGCAAGATTTTCATAAGTGAATATAAGGAATTATCAAAAATACCCGGGAGCAGGTATAGATATCAGCTGTTTTTTTGATCAATTTTAAATAAAAAAATGAAACAGTTATTCCTTGCAGTTTTATTGTACGCCAGTCTGCCGGTTTTCAGCCAGGGTGGAACCAGCGTCAATGCACAAAGAGCCATCGTGACCCATTGGGGTAGCCGTGCGATCATTCTCCTCAGCGATAATTATTTCCTGGAAACAAAGGATAGTATTATCGCACAGATCGGGCAGGAGGAGTTTGATAATATGAAAAATAAATGTAGCAAGAATGGCTGGCCTGATGGTTTGTACTCCTCCGATCTTTCTGAAGAGGAGGACAGGAAATTTGACAGCCTGCTCAATAACCTGAAGATGTACAGCATCGCAAGTTATACGCATATCTACTATGGCACACGGTTCGATCGCTATGTAATCCTCCGCGTTCCTTACGAAGAGAACAAAGAATGGAATGCCAATGTAAAATGGGACTGGAATGTCTATTTCCTGCTGAAGGAAAAAGATGTACAGCCACTGTAAGGTTCTTAACTGTGCAAGAAATAAGTCTATTGTATTTCAGCCAGTTGCCACCAGATTTGATTGCCCGGGGAGGCTCAGTACAGCCCTCGGGCAATTTTCATTTTTATTTACCGTTAATAGAGAGTCCAATCCTTTTTAAAACCAATATCCGTAGTATGAATAAGCCATTCTACAACGACCAGGCGCATATTGCCGAATCGTTTCACCTCGCTGACGACTTTACTGCTCAAACTGCCCGTTTGGCATTTTTCAAGATCAACTCGTATAAACTTTCGCAGGTGAATACCGCTTTTCGCCAGACCCGGAATGAGCTGGTTGAAAACCTGAAATGTACCTTGCTCAATTATACGAACCCGGGGATCATCCTGGCCGATCTTGGTTATTTTGCATCGGAAGCGGATAATTGATCCTTCCAATAATTATTGTAAAGCGATTTTTTTCTTCAGCAGGCTGGCAGCTTTTGTGTAGCCTCCTTCCGAGCCATCTACGAAGTGAACATGTTTATCATCCATATTGCGCACATAACAGGACATCACCGATTCCTTGCTTACATAGATCCCATATAAAAGGGTGCCATTTTTTTCCAGCTCATCCAGCGCTTTTTCCAGTTGTTCTCGCTGCACCCGTGTCCCCGATATCACCGTATTTATTTTCCCGTCGATCACCAGGGTATCTGACATATTCACCAGCTGGTCGAGGTAAACTTTTCCCTGTTTGGTTCGGAAATAAAGTTTACCCAGCAGGGTAGTGGCCCAGGTTTTCACCAGGTAGAAGGGTTTGTAGCCTCCCAGTTTTGTCCGCATTTCCAATCCAATTTTTTTCAATGTTCCTTTTAGTTTCAGCCGGGAGATCGAAATCGGAGTACGACGCTGGTGAGTGCCATAGATCGCATCGATATGATCCATCACCTGTTTGAAAACAACGGATTGCTTTACGCCTTCCCGCCCGATCACTACCAGGCTCACTACTTCATCGTTATTCTGGGGAGGTTTTATTTTATCCCAGCGGCATTGCATACCGCTCAGGTCGAGCATTTCTTCTGCCGGCGGAAAGGGCTCTGACTGGTAATCTTCTCCCTTAATGATCCTTTCCGCATAGGCAAGGCCATCACCCAGCAATACAGGTATCGCAAAAATGGCTGAGGTCTTTAATTTGCCGATACTCAGGGTATGGTTATTGGCATAGATCAGTTCAACCGGCACAGTTCCCACCCGCAGCATAAGATTAAAACTGTTCCTGGTATTTTCCTGGTGAATGGCCAATGCCTGCATGGCGGGTTTTAATACAGAATGGGGGACGATAAATGTTGCACCGTCGCCACCAAAGAAAAAAGGAACACTCAGGTTGGCCTTGAATACAATATTCAGTACGGCAACGATACTCCCTGTGGCCACTAGGTTCACTGTCTCGTGCAGGCCGCTGCTTACTGCTTCGGTGGATTTCTTTACATCCGTGATGATCACATGCCAGTTGGCAGGGACATTAAAAAAAAGATGTTCCTCTGTTAGCAGGTCGTTCAGCGGTATCTCGTTAACGGGTAACCGGGAATAGAAAAGATCATTTGTAGCGGTAGACATATTCAAACAGGCGGTAATAATATATTAAACCGCCATGAAGATAATTTTTTTTGAGCTTTTGACACCGGGGAGTTTCCTGCAGGCCTCCGCCCGGTATATATTATCTTTGCGTTCATTTAAATAACCATGTCAGAAGAACGCAGCCTTAATTTCTTAGAAGAGATCATTGAGCAGGATCTCAAAGAAAGTAAATATAAACATATCGTGACCCGTTTTCCGCCGGAGCCCAATGGCTACCTGCACATCGGTCATGCCACAAGCATCTGTCTCAATTTTGGTCTTACCAAAAAGTATGGTGGTTATACCAACCTGCGGTTTGATGACACCAATCCCGTAACGGAAGAAACCGAATACGTGGAAAGCATAAAGGATGATGTGCGCTGGCTCGGGTTTGAATGGAAACATGAACTCTACGCTTCAGATTATTTTGACAAGCTCTACGGGTTCGCCGTTGTGCTGATCAAAAAAGGACTCGCTTATGTCGATGACAGCAGTTCCGAAGAAATAGCCGCGCAAAAAGGAACACCCACAGAGCCGGGTCAACGAAATAAATATGCGGAACGCAGTATCGAAGAGAACCTGCAATTGTTCGAGGACATGAAAGCCGGTAAGTACAAGGATGGTGAAAAAGTGTTGCGGGCAAAGATCGATATGGCCAGTCCGAATATGATCATGCGCGACCCCTTGCTTTACCGTATCAAACATGCGCATCATCACCGTACGGGCGATGCCTGGTGTATCTACCCGATGTATGATATGGCGCACGGGCAGAGCGACAGTATTGAAGAGATCACCCATTCGATCTGCACACTCGAATTCGTTCCCCATCGTGAATTATATGACTGGTGTATCCGGCAACTGGAAATATTCCCTTCCCGCCAGTACGAGTTTGCCCGCCGCAATATGACCTATACGGTGATGAGCAAAAGAAAGCTCCTGCAACTCGTGAATGAGAAACACGTGTATGGCTGGGATGATCCGCGAATGCCCACGATCAGCGGGATGAGGCGGCGAGGTTATACGGCTGCCAGCATCCGGGAGTTTTGCGACAGGGTAGGGATCGCCAAAAGAGAGAATATCGTAGATGTGGGTTTGCTGGAATTTTGTGTAAGGGAGGACCTGAATAAACTGGCCCAGCGCAGGATGGTGGTCTTTGACCCACTCAAACTGGTGATCACCAATTATATGGGCCCGGAAGAAATGCTTCCCGGTGAAAATAACCCCGAAGACCCAAAGGGAGGCACCCGGGATATGCCATTCAGCAGGGAATTATATATTGAGCGGGACGATTTTATGGAAAATCCCCCTAAAAAATATTTCCGGCTGGCTCCCGGCCAAATGGTCCGTCTGAAAAGCGCCTATATTATTAAATGTGAAGAGGTAATAAAGGACGCCGATGGAAAGATAACGGAGGTCCATTGTACCTATATCCCGGAAAGTAAAAGCGGGCAGGATGAATCGGGGATCAATGTAAAGGGGACCCTCCACTGGGTCAGCATCCCACATGCGATAACGGCCGAACTACGTTTATATGACCGGCTTTTCAAGGTGGAAGACCCCGGAAATGCTGAAGGGGACTTCAAAGACCATATCAATCCCACTTCTCTCCAGGTTATAAAGGGTGTTTACGCAGAACCGGCGCTGAAAACTGCCAGTTTCACGGACAGGTACCAGTTTATCCGAAAGGGCTATTTCTGCCTGGATAAGGATAGCAGCCCCAGCGGGATGGTCTTTAACCGGACCGTGGGATTAAAGGATAGCTGGAAGCCGGGAAAGGGGGTCGGCGGGGAATAATTTTTCGTCCCGGACAACCTGAAGAAAAACTTTTGAGATTCACCTATTATATATGTAGATTTAAAACTTCTTTTCAAGCTCCTGTTTTCAAAAAGGGGGCTGATCTGTCCGAAAATATTTTTAATAACCTATAAACAAACGTGGATGACATTAAAGATTTACACTTCCCATGATTTTATTGTTGTAGCAGGCAGGGATCTCCGGAAAGAGAGCTCATGCCATTTTACTGGTTAGCCGGTTTTGCCCGCGGGTATTGATTTTCCGGCCTTTTTTACTGAGCGATCAGTGGAGAGGACCGGGGTGAAAACTCTGCTGTAAAACCTGTTAAAGGATTTATTTTTTATATTTCTCAATCATTATTACTTTTATGCAGTTAACCAAACAAACTCATGTTATGAGAAAAATTTTTACTCTAGTAGTACTGTTCCTACTCACGGAGCAGTTTGTGACAGCACAAACTGTTACCCAGTCGACGTTCAACTTTGCTGAGGCTGCCGCATATGAAGCTGCCCACCCTGAGTTGTTCAAACCCTGCCCGACCTGCCCCAGAAAAGAGGCTGATGGTGGCTGGGAAGAATTCGTTAATCCCAACATGCCATTTCCCCCGGGAGCGAATATCAAAATGAGCGACCCGCTCCCTAAAAGAGACCCTAATGAGCCAAGGCCGGATGTTCCTTCAAGGGCCCCGACTCAGAACTTTTTGGGACATGTGGATCCAGGAAATACGATCCCTCCTGATACTTATGGTGCAGTTGGTCTGAACCATGTGATGACCACTACCAACGACTTTGTGAAGATCCATGCTAAAGTTGGTGGAGCACAGATCAGCCAGGTTACTATTTCTTCTTTTACAACTGTTGGTTCTTCCTGTGACCCACAGATATTCTTTGATCCCTCTACACAACGCTGGATCTTTGTTGCGATCGGTTGCGCAGGAAACAGCAACCAGGTAATATTAATGACTTCAAATACTTCAGACCCTACTGGTCTCTGGAGGAGGATCACCTGGGTACCATTACCCGGCGGTCTTCTTGACCACCCTTACCTGGGATATGATGATACCAAGATCGCTATCGGTGGACGTAAGTTCACCCCTGGCTTTACAGGTCCTGAACTATACCTGATCGATAAAGCCGATATGCTGGCCGGTACCGCTATTACTTTTGGTACTAATGCCCAGACGATCACCAAGACAGCTGCTGACGGGGACTCTCCCCGCCCGGTAACTGTTTATTTCCCTCCTTTCTCCAATTCTGGTAACCCTTCACCCGGTACTATATATATAGTACAGGGCTGGAACAATACTTCATTGAGGTTAACAACTGTAACAGGAAATATACCTACAGCAGTTTGGAACTCTGGTGCTGCGGTATTCCCATCTGCTCCTCCTGCTGAAGCATGGACAAATGGCAGCCACGGTAGCCCAGGTTCTATTGCACAGCAAGCTCCAGAAGTAAGGTTGCTTGCATCCAACGACGCCCGTACGAGCAGTGCGGTTATGATGAATGGTAAGATCTGGGTTTCGCAACACTGCGCTTTCCCTGCCGGTGCATCCGGAGCTGGAGTTACGCATACAGATGTTCAATATTGGCAACTGGAAGGTAACCCTGGTGGTACCTTTGGTAATGTAATGCAGCGCGGTCGTACCGGTGCAGTACCTGGCCAGCACAGATGGTTCTCCAGTATCGCTGTTAATAAGAATGAGGATGTAATTGTTGGTTATTCTCTTTCAAGCACAACCGGCTTACCTAGTGCAGCTTATTCTACAAGACAGTCAAGTACTCCTGCCAATACACTCGACGATCCATTTGTTTACCATGCGGGTGAAACTCGCTACTGGAAAGATTTCGGAAGCGGACGTGCAAGATGGGGTGATTATAGCCAGGCGCATTTAGACCCTGTTAATAATTCATTGTGGACGCTCCAGGAATATGCTTCAACCTATGCAGGCTTCCCTGCTCCTTTCGCTGATAATAACAGCCGTTCAGGTGTATGGTGGGTACAGGTGCCTCCTTCAGTGGTGGTTCCAACCCCGATCATGGTAGCATCAGGCGCTACATTAGTTTCAGAAAGCTGTGTGCCTAATAATGGCGTGATCGATCCAGGTGAAACTGTTACTGTCAGCTTCTGTGTGCAGAACACAGGTGCAGCCAATACTGTAAACCTGGTTGGTACATTACTGACCTCGGGTGGTGTAATAACACCAAGTGCTCCACAGAACTATGGTGTAGTGGTTGCAGCCGGCCCTCCGGTTTGCCGCGACTTCACTTTCACCAATAACTCAACAACCTGCGGAGCCACGATAACAGCTTCTCTCCAGTTACAGGATGGAGCTTCCAACCTTGGAACCGTTACTTATAATTTTGTTTTAGGTACAACTGTAGTAGCTGTATCAGAGAATTTTGATGCTGTTGTAGTCCCTGCATTACCTGCAGGCTGGGTTGCAACGAATGGTTCAGGTCCTGCTCCTCTTTGGGTAAGTTCAAACGCCGGTACTCCTGCTCCAGCGGCTTTATCTGCTCCGAATGCCCTGTTTGTTGATGACCCTGGAGTTGCATCAGATAAGCGTATCGAGACTCCAGCTTTTGTTCCGGGAGCCGGGGCAAGAGCCACCTTTAGTAAGAATTACTCCTTTGAGACTAACTGGGATGGAGGTGTGCTTGAAATTTCCATCAACGGGGGTGCATATACAGACATCCTAACAGCTGGCGGTAGTTTTGTTGCCGGTGGTTATACACATACCCTTAATGCAAGTGCTAACCCATTAGGTGGAAGAGCCGCCTGGTCAGCAAGCAGTGGTGGATTTACGACAACAACGGTCAATCTGCCTAACGCAGCTGCCGGTCAAAGCGTTAAACTCCGCTTCAGGGCGGGATCAGACGGTAGTGTATCCGGTATTGGTTGGAGGATCGATAATTTCCAGGTATCTCAACCGGCATGTTGCGGTGCGGCTTGTACCCTGACATGTCCTGCTAACATCACCGTAAACAGTGCATCGAACGCCTGTGGTGCCAATGTAAGCTTTGCAGCAACTGCTACAGGCTTGTGCGGACCGATCACATATAGTCCTGCCTCCGGATCATTCTTCCCGGTTGGTACAACAACAGTTAACGTATCAAGTGCTTCCGGTGCTACCTGCTCATTCACTGTAACAGTGGTTGACAATACGCCTCCAACGATCACTTGTCCCGCGAATGTGGTTGCCAGCAACACGCCTGGTCTTTGCAGCGCGGTAGTTACCTATGCCTTGCCGACTGTAACGGATAACTGCCCGCTTCCTGGTCAGTATCTCCTTACACAGTCTGCTTCTACAGCGATTGTTCCTATCCAGATCGGTTGCCAGTCTGGTGGTCTTACCACCATGAACAGCTGGTGGCGTGCATATGACCTGGCCCCACTGGCCCTGTCAGCACCACTCACGATCAGGACTGTTACATTTGGTATTGAAACATCTAATGCGGCTTCTGGAACTATTCCTGTAACCGTGAAATTATACACAAGTGCCGGTGCATTCCCCGGTGGTACAAGGACACAGATTGCTTCACAAACTGTGAACGTACCTAACCAGGCTGGTACATTGTTTACCGTGAACCTGACTACTCCGCCAACAGTTGCTGTTAACGCAATTGTGGCTGTTGAGGTCAATGTTCCAGATGGCCGTTCACCGGTTAATCATACTTTCTTCATTGGAAGTAATGCTGCTGGTCAAACAGCTCCTGGCTACATCCAGGCTGCAGACTGCGGAATTGCAAATCCAGTTACCCTGGCTTCAATTGGATTCCCGAATGACCATATCATCATTAACATGTCAGGAACAATTCCTGTAGTTCCTCCTGTTCTTAGCCTTGTATCTGGTATTGCAAGTGGTGGTGTATTCCCAGTGGGAGTTACTACCAACACATACCAGGCAAGAGATGCAGCTGGTCTTACAAGTACCTGCTCATTCACTGTAACAGTTAACGACGTACAGGCACCAACAGTAACCTGCCCTGCGAACATTGTTCGCAATACAGATCCTGCTGCTTGTGTCGCTACAATTGCTACACCGAACCCGACTATTTCTGACAACTGCGCAGTAACTAAAGTAACATGGGTAATGACCGGTGCTACAACAGGTACATCACCTGCAACAGGTATCAACTATGTTGGAACCAGGGCGTTTAACCTTAACGGTACTACCGGCCAGGGAATCACAACGATCACTTATACAGTATCTGATGCTGCCGGTAACTCTACCCAGTGTTCTTTCACGGTAACAGTTAACGATGGCCAGATACCAGTAATATCTGCACAACCTGCCAACCAGTTTGTATGCGTAGGAAGCAATGGTGCATTCAGCGTAACAGCGAGCGTACCAACCGGCTCACCGCTTGCTTACAAATGGCAGAAATGGGATGGAGCTACTTCCACATGGGTTGATGTTCCTGGTGGTACAAACGCAATACTGCCGTTGAATGCAGTTGCTTTCAGCCAGAATACCAATTCATACCGCGTGATCTTAACAGGATTGTGCTCAGTAGTAACTTCAAACTATGCTACATTGTATGTGAACCGCCTGCCGACTCTGTCTATTGCTGCTTCACGTATACCTATCCTGTTACCAGGCGAATTTGTAAACCTGGTCGCTACAGTTGACCCAACCGGCGGTACTTTCCAATGGTTCAAGGATGGTTCGGCTACCCCAATTCCTGGTGTTTCCGGAAATACCCTTTCAGGTCTTTCTGTAGATGATATCGGTTCTTACAGGGTACGTTATACTGATCTTAACGGCTGCGTATCTCTGTCAAATGAGATCGTAGTAAGCGGAGCACCATCAGGTAACCTGTATGTGTTCCCGAACCCGAACTTTGGACAGTTCAGCGTAAGGTTCTTCAACCAGGTTGGTGAAACTGCAACGCTTAGCGTATTCGACGCTAAAGGTGCAAGAGTTTACCAGCGCCAGATGATAACAACTACAGCCTACACTAAACTCGATATTGATCTTGGACCAACAGTCAGTAGCGGTGTTTACCTGGTAGAAGTTGTTAACGGATCCGGTAAATCATTAGGTGGAAAACGAATAATCGTAAGACATCAATAAAGTGTACTGGACACTTACCAAAATGGCCATCCTTCGGGGTGGCCATTTTTTTTGATGGCTACTGCGTGTAAGCGTTAAACGTTCTGAATTCAATGAATTAAGAGAGGGATTCAGGCCATTAATGATTCCACCGCCAGGTGTTACAGGCAACTAATTATAGAAAATGCAAGTCTTCCCGACCGGCTATTTTATTTTATTCCTACTTTCAATTCTTAATTCTTTATTATGAGTCCCAGCTTCCCCCAAAAGTTAAGCCTGAACCTGTTTTTGGCCATTACAGCTTTATCACTATCGCTGTTTTCCTCCGCGCAGTCACCTGCTTTTCTCACCGACAGCCTGGATAGTTATATTGAAAGGGGAATGAAGCAATGGCAGATCCCTGGCCTGGCCATCGCCGTGGTAAAGGACGGCAAAATCCTTCTCAGCAAGGGTTATGGGGTGAGGGAGTTCGGGAAAGAAGATAAAGTGGATGAGAACACCCTGTTTATCATCGCATCGAATTCTAAACTTTTTACAGGCACTTCCATTGCCAAACTTGATTATGAAAAGAAATTATCACTCAATGACCGTGTAACAAGATATATACCCTGGTTCAGGCTATATGACAGCACATCCACCAGGTTGGCAACCGTAAGGGATATGCTATGTCACCGGCTCGGCACAAAGACCTTCCAGGGGGATTTTACTTTCTGGGATTCTAACCTTCCCAAGGATTCCATCGTCTGGAAAATGCGCTACCTCAAACCGCCGGGTGAATTCAGGCAGGACTATGGCTATTGTAACGCTGGTTTCCTGGTGGCCGGCCAGGTATTGGAGAAAGTGACCGGTCAGAGTTGGGAGAATTATGTCGAGCAAAACATCCTTGTTCCCCTCGGCATGACCAATACCTATATGAATACTGCGGGGCTCTCCGGGCGGAATAATGTAGCCGCCCCGCATAATAATCTCTATAGCCCACTTAGCAAAATACCCTTTGATAATGTTGATAACCTGGGACCGGCTACCAGCATGGTGAGCAATGTGAAGGATCTCAGCAAGTGGTTGATGATGCAGCTGGACAGTGGTCGTTACGGGGGTAAACAGATCCTACCCTGGCAGGTGTTGCAAAAAACAAGAGATGCCAATATCCTGACCGGCAGTCGCAAAAGTTCCGCTTTCCCTACGCATTTCAGGGCTTATGGGCTGGGCGTGTATATGACCGATTATTCCGGCAGGCAGGTGTACTGGCATACCGGTGGCGCATTCGGGCAGGTGACCAATGTTTGTTTTGTTCCGGAAGAGAATCTAGGTATCACGATCCTGACCAATAACGATAACCAGAGTTTTTTTGAGGCCCTTCGTTACCAGCTCCTGGATGCTTTCCTGGGCGTTTCGTATACAGACCGCAGCAAATACCAATGGGGCTTTTTTGCGCAGGGTAAAAAGGAAACCGATGAAGATGTCGCCGCGTTGAAAGCCAGGGTGGATAAAAAAACCCCGCCCGCCATTAAACTGGAAGATTATACGGGTGATTTTTATAACACGATCTATGGGAAGATATCGGTTACTAAAAACGGGAGTATGCTTATTTGCCGTTTCCAGCATCATCCCGACCTGGTCGGGTATATGGATTACATGGATGGGGATGATTTTCGCATTACCTATTCCAATATCGGTTACGGTATTTACCCCGCTAAATTTTCTGTCACGAACGGGAAGGCCGTTTCGGTGATCATCCAGGCCAATGAATTTGTGGAAAGTGATGCTTACTTATTTGTAAAGGATCCCAAGGGATTGATGATCAAATAACAAAATAAAAGAGGCTGTATCAATAGGACAATCAAATGGCTTTTGAGACTGCCTCTTTTATTTACACCCTCCGATTATTACCTGCAGGGTCGCGTGCTGAAAGACTTACTGGAAAAGGATTCTACGATCCATGCTACAAGATATCTGGGAAGGTGAAACCGGTAGTGGGTCAGTTTGAATTAGTCGACAACGATTCTATTGAATGACCAAGTTGTCATCCTGAGCTCAGCGAAGGATAAGATGAAGATTTTGAAGCTTCTATTCCGACAAAGGAGGAATCTAAAGACA
>JBDSPR010000037.1:0-2658 GCA_039930245.1 Chitinophagaceae bacterium
ATAATCATTTCGTACTGGCAAAAGGAGAACTGATCCCCGCCAATAAAAACATAGACGTAAAGCAGGAAGGGAAAACAGTGACAACAGAAGAATACATGCTGAACCCTTTCTTTCATATGGCCAGCTATTTTTTCCGAAGGGATGCAATGCCACAGCCTTTCCCGGGTTGGTACAGCAACGTACTGGCAGGAGATCATTTTTTGGTGTTATTTGTTTCCATGAAAGGGAAAACCTGGTATATCAATCAAAGAATGTCTGTGTTCCGGAACCATGGAAGCAGTGTTTCGTTTACCAGGAGTGCCCTCGATATCAAAGAGAATTTTGTTCATCATCTCAGGCTGTTTGATGAATATTCCGGCTCCGTGTATCACCGGCCGCTGCAACAGGTGATCAGCCGGTGGAACCTGGTTTATAAAGTGTATGAACCGGTTAGTTACCTGAAAAAAATAGGGTATCTCTTCGGGCATCTCGGGGTATATAGCAGGAATTTCCGGGCAACCGGCCGACTGAAATTACTGGCGAAGTACCTTGTACCCCAGGGGATATTGCGACGGGTAAAAGGAACAAAATGAGGAGGAATTCAAAGTAATGACTAACCAGCAGCACCGCCGCAAGGTCGTCTACATTATATCTCATATTGATAAAGCAATTGGCTTTGAGTGGATAGCTGAAAAGCTTGACCCCGCAAAATTCGAACTGTCTTTTATCTTATTGAACGATAAACCTTCATACCTCACCCGTCACCTGGCGGAAAAGGGAATTGCAGTACAGGAGATCCCGGTGGGAAGTAAAAAGAATCTTCCTTTTCTTTTACTGAAAGTGATAAAGGCGCTCCGCAAAGAAAAGCCCGATGTTATACACACGCACATGTATATCGCCGATATTATCGGGCAGACTGCGGGTAAGATCGTGGGGGTCAAAAAAAGAGTCTATACCCGGCACAGTTCCAATGAGAACAGGAAATACCATAATAAGAAAAGGATCGATAATCTCGTGAATTCACTTTCCACGCATATCCTGGCCATCAGTGAGAATGTCAAAAAAATCCTGGTTACAGAAGAAAGAGTGGATCCCCGGAAGATCCGGCTTATTCACCACGGGTTTGACCTGGATCGTTTCAGCAACGTTACTTCCAAAGAAGTGGAAGACCTTTCCGTAAAATATAACCCGCGGCAAAAAAGGCCTGTGATCGGTGTGGTGGCCCGGTATTCTCACTGGAAAGGAATTCAATATACTATTGAAGCGTTTAAAAAACTCCTGGCAGATTATCCCAACGCATTGTTGCTCCTTGCGAATGCCAAACACGGAGATTACAAGGATGAATTGGCTGCCCTCTTATCGGAACTCCCGGAGAGCAGTTATCATGAGATAGAATTTGAACATAATTTATTTGCCCTGTACCAGCTTTTTGATGTGTATGTACATATACCGATTGATGCGGAACTGGAAGCGTTCGGGCAGACCTATGTAGAAGCATTGGCAGCCGGCATCCCTTCAGTATTTACTAATTCCGGGGTGGCCAGGGAATTTATCCGGAACGGCGAAAACGCTCTTCTCGTAGATTTCAAGGATGCCGGACAGGTATACCGGGCCATTCTCGAATTACTGGAAAATGCTGACCTTCGGAATAGATTGATTAAAAATGGCCGCGAGGATGTTAAATCCTTTTTTTCGCTGGAAAGGATGATCGGTAATCTCGAAAGGCTTTACGCAGCGGAAACCACCTAACATATATGAATAACAATAACCCGGATAATAAAAAACAACTCAGGTATTATTTCGAGGAAGTAAAGACCTGTGAAATGTGCGGGGACAGCACGGAAAGACATAAAATATTAGGTCAGCGGCTTAATAAATCCCAGGGCTTTTCGCCAAAGAAAAAAACCGGTATTACGGTTTCCGTAATGAGATGCAGGAACTGCTCTTTGATCTATGCACAGCCAATGCCGGTTCCCTTTGATATACAGGACCATTATGGTACTCCACCGGAAGAATACTGGCTGGAGAGTTATTTCACCGAATTGGATCCTAACTATTTTGCCCCGGAAATTAAAACGGCCAAAGAATTATTGCCTTTTGCACCCGGCATGACCGCCCTTGATGTTGGCGCAGGCCTGGGAAAATGTATGATTTCTTTGAACAAAGCGGGTTTTGATGCCTACGGGTTTGAACCATCCCAGTCTTTTTACCAGCGTGCGATCGCTGATATGGGCGTTGACCCTCAACGATTAAAATTAGGGATGATCGAAGAACTGGATTACCCGGAAAATTCTTTTGATTTCATAACATTTGGTGCCGTATTTGAACATCTTTACCACCCGGCAGCAAACCTGGAAAAGGCATTCAAATGGCTAAAGCCAAATGGTGTGATCCATATTGAAGTTCCTTCATCACGACATTTTATTGCAAGGCTGTTCAATTTTTATTACAGGCTTAGAGGCACCAACTACGTGACCAGTTTAAGTCCAATGCATAGCCCTTTCCATCTATATGAATTTGGCCTGAAATCCTTCCAGGATTTAGGCGAAAAACTGGGATATCGTATCGAGAAAAGTTTGTTTAGTGTGTGCGAGATATTTTTCCTTCCTAAAATATTCCATCCTTTATTAAGAAAATATATGGAATGGACCAAAACGGGTATGCAGCTGACTGTTTATT
>JBDSPR010000038.1:0-199266 GCA_039930245.1 Chitinophagaceae bacterium
CCATGTGAAAAAAAACATTTATTCCGGTTATTTTAACCATTGCTTTCCTTAGCATGGATGGTAGCTTTAATTATGGCAACTATCCACCGGTTTGAAGACCTGGAAATCTGGCAAATGGCTTTTGCTATCTATAAAAAAAATTCTACCCTCGCACAGAAAATACGAGCAGCGCATGAATTCCGCTTTGCCGATCAAATGAAAACAGCTGCAGGATCCGTCATGGACAATATTGCTGAGGGGTTTGAAAGAAGAAGAAGCCTGGAATTTATAAACTCCTTAAGTATTGCGAAAGGAGAGTGCGGAGAACTGCAATCCCAGCTCTATAGATGCCTGCATGATAAATACATAGATGAAATTTAATTCCAGGAACTATACAATGATATTGACCTGCTTTTGAAAAAAACAGCCAGTTTTATCATCTATCTGAATAGATCAACAGTGAGAGGAGTTAAATTTAAAAACAGGAATAAATCGGATAAGTGAGTGGACCACCAAAGAGAAACCTCAAAAAATAAACCCTAGTCGATAATAAACAAACCATGAACAACAGAAAACAAACTATAGACCACAAACAACAAACTAAAACAACGTTTGCACCCCATGCGCCACTTTCGCCTCAAGTTCCAGTAACCATTTTTTTCTCCATAACCCACCGGCATAGCCCACGAGTTCCTTATTGGAACCGATCACGCGGTGACAGGGGACGATAATGGCAATATCGTTTTTCCCATTCGCATTGGCAACAGCTCTTGTCGCCTTGGTATCGCCGGTCTTTCTTGCCAGTTCAAGATAACTGATCGTTTTCCCATAAGGGATGGTCAAAAGGTAATTCCAGACCTCCTGCTGGAAATCAGTACCGGCCTGATTAAGTGGTAACTCAAACTGCCTGCGCTGCCCGTTAAAATATTGTATCAGTTGTTCAATGCAATTGATCAGCATCGGGGGGAGATGTTTTTTATTGCCTTCGGCTTTTTGTGTAGTGTCGTGGAAACTGGTTTCGCTGATATAGTTTTCGGTGCCGCTGATCTTGAGCAGGCCAACAGGGGAATGATAATATGTACTGTAGCTTTCGGGCATATCAGCCGATCTTTCTTCCGTTATGGACCGGTAGACCGGGTTGCAATAAAATTACATCATTGTTGGCATCATATACGCCCAGCACCAGGCATTCGCTGGTGAAATCAGCGATCTGTTTGGGCGGAAAATTCACGACGGCGATCACCTGCCTGTTCAATAGATCTTCCTTCCGGTAATGTACAGTGACCTGGGCCGATGACTGTTTGACCCCGATCCCTACACCAAAATCGATCGTCAGCTTATAGGCAGGCTTGCGGGCTTTGGGGAAATCATTCACCCCGACGATGGTTCCGGTGCGCATATCTATTTTTTCAAAATCATCCCAGGAGATCATGCAGTCAAATTAGACAAATATGGCAAATTGGTCAAATACAGGTTACCCATATGACTTCTATGACCCATTTGACCTCCATGACCAATTTGACCTATCTGACTTTTCTAAGTATCTTGATAAAAATTATTCCCATGACGCCAGTTAAAAGAGGAAGCACGATCTCCCGTAGAAATTTTGTTCGTAACACGGCTATTCTTGGAGGTAGTTTTTTTATTCTGCCAAGACATGTGCTAGGCAGGGGGTTTATTGCACCCAGTGACAAACTCAATATTGCCGGTATCGGTGTCGGCGGCAAAGGGGCCAGTGACCTCCAGGAATTCGCTAAAAGTCCTTATGTGAACATTGTAGCGCTTTGCGATGTGGATGACAGGGAGGCCAAAGGTTCCAGGGAGCGTTACCCCAAAGCGCCTTATTACAAGGATTTCCGGGAAATGCTGGCAAAGGAAAAGAATAGTATCGATGCCTGTTCCATATCCACGCCGGATAATACACATGCGGTGGCCACACTGGCAGCCATGCAGTTGGGTAAACATGTGTATACACAGAAACCACTGACCCATGATATTTATGAAGCAAGGATACTGGCGAAGGCCGCTGCAAAATACAAAGTGGTCACCCAGATGGGTAACCAGGGTGGATCTGGTGATGGAGTGCGTAAAGCAAAAGAGATCATCGATGCGGGAATGATCGGGAATGTGACCGAAGCCCATGCATGGACCAACCGGCCTGTCTGGCCACAGGGCATTCCAACACCTACCGGTAAATATGATATCCCCAAAGAACTGGACTGGGATCTCTGGCTTGGACCCGCCAAACAAATTGAATATAATCCTGCTTACCTGCCTTTTAATTGGAGAGGCTGGTGGGCATTTGGTACTGGCGCTCTTGGAGATATGGCTTGTCATATCATGGATCCCATTTACAGGATACTGCCGATCGATTATCCCAATTCAGCTGAATGCAGCGTGGGCACGGTCTGGAAAGAAATGTGGAACGATTCGCAGAACCTGGACGCCTGTCCACCGGCTTCAATCATCCATTTGAATTATCCCCGCAAAGACAGGAAAGGCGATATCAAAATTTCCTGGCATGATGGAGGATTGCTTCCCGAACGTCCCGATGAATTACTGCCGGGTGAAGCATTTGGCAACTGGGATGGGGGGGTATTATTTGTTGGAACAAAAGGCAAACTCCTGCTGGATTGCTACGGTGAGAATCCAAGATTATTGCCAACAAAACTTATGAAGGAAAAGAAAATGCCGAAGGAAACGATCAAACGAGTCCCCGAAGGACATTATCTCCAATGGGTGAATGCCTGTATTGCCGGTTATGGGAAAGGAGTGACCAGTTCACCTTTTGAATACGCGGGACCGTTCACCGAAAGCATCCTGATGGGTAACCTGGCTATCCGCAGCTGGCTGATGAAGAATCCTAAACTGAAAGGCTGGGAGGATAAATACCTTGGGCGCAAGAAACTTTTATGGGATGCCGCCAATATGAAAGTGACCAACTTTGATGAAGCAAACCAGTTTGTGAGAAGGCAGTACCGGCCGGGGTATAGTTTGGAACTCTAAGATCAGTCGCCGAGCAATTTGGCCAGTTGCATCAGCTCAACCTGTTTGTATTTTTCTTTTTCGTTGTCAAAACATTTGCTGAATTCTTCCAGTAATTGCTGGATCACCTGTTTGTTCTTTTGAGGTTTGAAATAGGAACCTACGGGGGGAACAGCTATCCGTTTGAAATAATTGTCTACATCCTGTTGTGAGAAGACCTGCCCGGAAGTCGGGTCAATAAAGAACTCGATCTTGTGGATCGGGTTGGGCAGACTCTCATCCGAATAACCGGGTTTGAAATAAGCGATGATGAATTGCTTGGGAATTTGTATGGCCTTTACGGGTATATCGAGTAGTTCACAAAGCACCAGGTACAAGATGCCGTTACTGATCTGGTTCCCTCTTTTTGCTTCCAGTGTCTTGTGCAGCAGGAATTCATTGGGTTCCTTGTAAGTGGTCTCACCGCCTTTCATCCCGTAATAACTGTAAAGAATGCTGGTGACGATATTGATCTGTTCCAGCGGGGTGAGGTAGTTGTTCAGTTCAAGCCAGATATTGCGTCGCACTTTTTCGATTTCCTGTAATACAGGCGTGGTGGGCACATCCGGGTACTGGAACTTACCGGCCAGCATGGCGCCCAGCAACAGGTCGTGGTGACCGGATACGCTCCATTGGCGGAAATCTTCGGTGAGATCGGTGAAATGCAAACGATGGATCAATAATTCGATACGGGTCTGTATCTCTTCGTTGGGAGTAGTTTCCCAGAGATGTTCCAGGTTAGGTATGATGTTCTTCCCGTAATCAACGATCTTGTTCGACACTAAGCCAAACACTTCTTCATCAGGATCGTCAAGTAAGGTTAACAGGGCCGATATTTCTTTGTTCGTTTCCATGGTGCTGATTCCTGCACAATATCTTTATTGGCAGTGAAAGCAAATAGTTAAACTTTTCCACAGGTGGGGAAAGACTTGTTATAGTAACGACAGCCCGGCTTTTGTATTATTCAGGAAGAAGTGAAAAAGTATATAAAGTAGATGGGGTTTATAAAGTATTTACGCCGCACCCCTGCGTGATCTTTGCGTCTTTGCGTGAAGCCTTATTTCTTTTTCGCAACAACCATCCAATCCCAGGGCCGGGGTTCTTTCAGCCATTGCGGTGGTTTCAGGAACTCTGTATCCCAATTGTATTCTATTTTCTGGAAATCTTCTGCTATAAACCCTTCATTGGCCAGTAACAGTTGTAATTCTTCTTTCAGGTAGTGTTTATGCGGAACATCATCGATATCTGCATTGCCCCTGCGGATATTGTTCCATTTTTTTAATGCTTCCCGTCCATTTTTTGTGGGAGGGTAAAGCGATCTGTCAATTTTATACTGCTGCTGTATGATACTGCTGAGCAACCAGGATTCCAGTGAAGGGATCGTGATCACGATACGAGCACCTTTTTTAACGCAAGCAGAAAGGGATTGAAAAAAGATCGTCCTGTCTTTTAAGTCGGGGGTGAGAATGGCATTGATACAGATGCCAAAATCGCATTGCGGTACCTTGGTGGAAGAACCCGACATATCCGCCCGGAGATACTGCACATTTTTATACTGAGGGTATAGTTGTTTGGCTATATCCAGGTTTTTGGCAGAAATATCCAGCGCTACCACTTTTTTAAACAGTGGGGAAAGTACTGGCAGCCATTTGCCGATCGCGCAGCCGATATCGATCACCGTTTTATTTTTCGAAGCATGTTTTTGTATGACAGAACGGATCAGGGCTTTCTTATCATTGTGCAGCACATCGAATATCTCGTCAGCGTAGGAGGGGGCTATTTTTTCCCAGTACGATCTTTTCATAAGAAGGATTTATTCATAAATATCTTTTCTGTTTCCAATAGCAATAACTTCAACGGTCAATATAATATCCTAGATGTCATAAATGATCCTGAAATCGCCTTTTCTTATTCTATATCCATCACGACCTTTCAATTTTTTATACCCATGAGGCCGGGGATTGACAGCCAGATCATGAATCGTTTCTATAAGTATCCCTGCAACAGGGTCTGGTAGCTTATCTAATTGCTTTTGGGCTGTCCTGGTAATTCTTATTTGGTAATCAGGCATGCTTTTTTCGGCGGCGTTGGAGATACTGATCAAAGGGAATGCTTTTCTCTTTTCTTGCCTTTACGGCATCGTATAACCGGATATCTTCCAGTTCTTCGAGGTTTTCGAGCATTTGCTTATACTGTGCTATGGAAATAACAACAGATAATTTTTTGCCTTTTTTGTCAGTAATATACTGGGTGGCTGTTTTTATCGCTGCTTTCATAACCGTAAGGTACAAAATTTATTTGTGCAGCACATCGAAGATCTCGTCAGCGTAGGAGGGGGCTATTTATTCCCAGTAATTCCTGTCCATAGTATTATTGAACCAATGTACAGCCTTATTCCTTTTTCTTACGGGGCGCAGCTTTTTTGGCAGCCTTCTTTTTTGCAGGGGTTTTTTTTGTCGCTGTTTTTTTCTTACCAAAGGCATTCGGCACCTGCGCTTCGATCATCGCTTTGATCTCCTCCAACGGAATAGCCGCCGCTTCGTCGGCCGTATATTTTGTTCCATCAGCTTTGAAGTTCAGCTTCAGTACTTTCTTGCCAAATTTTAATACCGGACCCCATCTTGCGTTCTCGACGGAAATTTTCTCCTCCGGCCATTTTTGAATATAACGGTTCTCTTCTTTTTTGATCTTGGCTTCGATCAGTTCATTCATCTCTTCCTGCGTGAGGGTATCAAAATTGTAGCGCCTCGGTACATTGATGAACATACCATCCCATTTGATATACGGGCCGAACCTGCCTTTGCCTTTGATGATCGGCTTATTGTCATAGGTTCCTACCGGTGCATCGGCGATCTGTTTTTGTTTGATATGATTGATCGCAGTTTCCAGACCTACAGTACCGAGATCGGTTCCTTTTGGAAGGGAGATAAATTCTTCACCCCATTTTACATAGGGACCAAAACGGCCAACATTCACGGATACTTCCTTTTCCTCGTATTGTCCCATGCTTCCCTGCGCCCCGAAAAGATTCATAGCTTCTTCATAAGTGATCGTCTCGATACTTTGTCCTGTCGGTATCTTGGCAAAACGGGGTTTCTCGGTATCGTCTGCCACGCCGATCTGTATCATGGCGCCATAGCGTCCCATTCTTGCTACCACAGGTTTCCCGCTCTCGGGATCCACGCCCAGTTCTCTTTCACCTTTGATCCGTTCAGCATTTTCGATCGTATTGTCAACATCTTTTTTAAACGGCGTATAAAATTCCTCCAATACATTGCTCCATTTCATTTTGCCTTCCGCAACCTCATCAAATTCCTCCTCGATCCTGGCAGTGAAACTGTAATCCATGATATTGTCGAAATATTGCTTCAGGAAGTCCGTAACCACCAGTCCCAGGTCGGAGGGGAATAATTTTGATTTCTCCGCACCGGTCGTCTCACTGTCCAATACTTTGCTGACCTTGTCATCTTTTAATTTAAACACACTATAATACCTGATCACCCCTTCCTTATCCCTTTTCTCCACATATCCTCGTTTTAATATCGTAGAAATGGTAGGTGCATAGGTGGAAGGTCTGCCGATACCCAACTCTTCCAGTTTTTTTACCAGTGAGGCTTCTGTGAAACGGGGAGGAGGGCGGCTGAAGCGTTCCGTCGCATGCATCTCTTTAAAGGGCAATTGCTGGTTCACTGCCAGCGGTGGCAGCATGCCTTCTCCTGAGCCTGTTGAAGGGGGCGATTCTTCCAATTCCTCTTCATCCTTGTCTTCCCGGTATACTTTCAGGAATCCATCGAATTTCAAAACCTCTCCGGAGGCACTGAGTTCTTCCTTATTCGTTGATATTTCGATCTTTGCCACTGTTTTCTCTAATTCTGCATCAGCCATCTGGCTCGCCATAGTCCGCTTCCAGATAAGTTCATACAACCTGGCCCATTCCGCCTCCTGTATCGAGGGATTGCTGGTATAAGTAGGCCGTATGGCTTCGTGTGCTTCCTGGGCACTGTCGTTTTTATTCTTGAACTTGCGGAACTGGTGATATTTTTCTCCATACATACTCTTCACCGTATTGGTGATATCACCCAGGGCCGTATTGCTCAGGTTCACACTATCGGTACGCATGTAAGTTATATACCCGTTCTCGTATAAACGTTGTGCGATCTGCATCGTTCTCGCTACACCATAACCCAGTTTCCGGGAAGCTTCTTGTTGCAGGGTGGAAGTGGTAAAAGGTGGGGCAGGGGAACGTTTGCCGGGTTTTACCTGGATGTCCGTCACCTTGTAATCGGCGCCGGCACAGCTTTGTAAAAATGATTCCGCGTCTTCAGGCGTATTCTGTTTCTTTCCTTCAGCGGCAAATGTCACGGGTTTACCGGAAAGATCATTCGCGGTAAATAATGCTTCTAATTTAAAAGCGCTGACAGGTACAAAAGCATTGATCTCTCGCTCTCTTTCAGCGATCAGCCTTACCGCCACACTCTGTACCCGACCTGCACTCAGGTTATTCCGCATGCTCATTTTTCGCCAGAGCACGGGACTTAATTCAAACCCGACTATCCTGTCCAGGATACGTCTTGCCTGCTGCGCCATCACCAGGTTCATATCAAGTGTCCGGGGATTTTGTACAGCAGCCAGGATGGCCGGTTTTGTTATCTCGTGGAAAACGATCCTCTTGGTCTTTTTAGGATCCAGTCCCAGTACTTCGCACAAATGCCAGCTAATGGCTTCGCCTTCCCGGTCTTCATCCGTAGCCAGCCATACTTCCTCACTTTTGCCCGCCAGTTTTTTCAAATCAGCCACCACTTTTTCTTTCTCGGGAGGGACGATATAAGTAGGTTCGAAATTCTTCTCCAGGTTAATACCCATCCCGGCTTTCTGCAGGTCACGGATATGACCAAAACAACTCTTTACCTGGAAATCACTTCCCAGGATCTTCTCGATCGTTTTCGCCTTCGCAGGACTCTCCACTATCAGTAAATTCTTCGCCATAAGGGATACTATATTATATCACAAAACCGCTTCTCAGCGGCCGCAAGTTAGGACAAGGATAATAAATTTTTCCGGAAACCAGGGTTTACAATTTTTTACTCCCCTCTCTCTGACGGATTATTACTGCGAAATTTTCGCTGAAATCAACTATATTTTTGTTCTGAAAAAAGCCGCTACCTGTCCTGCCCAGCGTTTATATTCTTTACCTGAAGGATGAAGCCCATCGGGCGCCAGCAGTGATTTATCGGAGACAGCTTCCCGTGTCCAGGGCGTGATATCTATATAATATATATGGTATCTCCCCGCGATCTCCCGGTTGGCAGCATTATAGGCATCGATCTCTTTCCCGATCTGCCTGCTATCCCTGCCTGCTGCAAAAGGCGTTATCCCCCAGTCAGGGATGGAAAGCACTACCACCTGCTCCGGCTTATTACCCGCAAAACGAATGGCTTTTTTTAATAGTTCTTCAAACTCAGTTTTATAATTTTCAACCGGTTGGCCCCTGTACTGGTTATTTACCCCGATCAGCAGGGATACAACATCATAGTTACGCTGCAGAGGGTCTTCCCTGTCTGAAAAAAGAATGCCAGTTTCCAGTTCGGCTGTCGTCCAGCCGGTCCTCGCAATGATACGTGCAGGTCCGAATACAACCGAATCGTTGCTCATCATCTTTGAGACCTGGTTCGGGAAATTATCCTCTGCCGGTACGCTTTCACCGATCGTATAGGAATCACCGAGGGCGAGATAACTGTATTTTTTTACATCGTGATCACTCATCATTCCGTCTGTTTTTTTGAGAACAGGCTGACTATTGGCTGTAAAGAAAAACAATATTGCGAGAAACAATTTCATAAAAATTCAATAATCGCTTTGGAAATCTTGTTATCCCGGTATATCCGCCGGTGACCAAGTCCCTCGGTAATTACGAATTCAATATGCCGGTAGTTTTCATTCCTTACCTGTTGTACATCGTACAAGGGGGTCACTTCATCATCCTTATCATGGAACCAGAGCACTTTAGCCCGGATATGCTTCATCGCTCTTTTGATCGAATACCATTCAGCACTGACGCCGCCATGAAAGATAATAATCTTTTCAAACTCGTCGCGGATATCCGGATCAAGTTGCAGGAATTTGAAAAAGGTATCGATGGCAGAAATGGTTTCTGTAGCGGGAGCGATCAACACAAGCCGGTGATCAGCTGTATGACTGATCTCTTCCAGCGCCAGGCAAACAGCAAGACCTCCGAAGGAATGTGCCATATAGGACTGGATGGGGCCATAGCGTTCATTGATCTCTTTGATGGTTTTTTTATACAGGGGAGCGGTGATCCTTTTACCGCCACTTCTGCCATGCGCCGGGGCGTCGAAAGCCAGCACCTCGTATCCTTTTTTTATCAAGGGGCGGATATAGCGCTCGAAATTGGTGACCGAGGACTCGAAACCGTGAAGGATAAGGGCTTTTCTCGCCGCAGGGGAATTCCAGCGCCACCCCTTTACCAATATACCGTCCAGCTTGAATTGCAGCTTTTCGGCCTCGTCGAATATTTTAGGTAACGGCTTTTTATTTCTGCGTTGTGGTGTGCAAAACAGCACAAAAGCTTTTTCCGCGGCTTTCTTTTTGGAGATGGTGCTTAGAAGCTTGAACTTTGTACGGATATAGCTGAGTGCAAGACGCTGCGATAACTTCATAATCAGTAAAGATAAAATGGATATTGTTATAATCGGTTCGGGGAATGTTGCTTCTGTGCTGGGAAGAAAATTCATTGCTTCAGGACATCGGATATTGCAGGTGTATAGCAGGAATGCAGCTGCTGCCTCAGCACTCGCCTATAAGCTGGCTTCCGAATCGACCAACTACAAGAGCACGATCAATAAATCTGCTGACTTTTACCTGGTCGCGGTAAGTGATGATGCGATCAAAGAGGTTGCCGCGGACCTTTTTCTGCCCGGTAAAGTGGTTGCCCATACTGCCGCGTCTGTTCCCCAGGACGTCCTGAAAAAAGTTACCGCACACTATGGTGTTTTTTATCCTTTGCAAAGCCTGCGAAAGGATATGGATATTTTGCCGGATATCCCCGTTTCGATCGATGGGGTGGATGAGAAGACCAAAAAAATCCTCGAACAGCTGGCCCATTCCATTTCCGCGGAAAAAGTAGTGGAAGCAGGAGATGACGAGCGACTGAAATTGCATGTCGCGGCTGTTGTGGTCAGCAATTTCGTCAATCATCTTTACTCCCTTGCGGAAGGTTATTGCCGGAAAGAGGGGCTCGATTTCAAACAGTTATTACCACTTATTGAGGAAACCGCTTCACGGCTAAAAGATACATCACCCAAACAGGTACAAACAGGCCCGGCCACCCGGCATGATGCCGAAACGATCCAGAAACACCTGGAACTTTTAAAGAACCATCCCCAATTGAAAAATATCTATGTGTTGCTGACGGAGAGTATCCAGCAATCAAAATGATGTTTTCCCAAACAAGTAAGCCGTTTCGTTGTTTTTCTGATATTTTTGCCTCCCGAAACGAAAGAAACAATGTATACTGTAAAGTTTAGGTTTGAAGAGAAAGGGATGGAACCAGTCGTTTTCAATAACGTGGAGGACGGACAAACACTTCTTGAAATAGCCCTGAAGAATGATATTGAGCTGCATCATAATTGTGGCGGGGTTTGTGCCTGTACCACCTGTCACCTGTATATCGAAAAAGGGATGGAGTATATTGACGAGATCAGTGATAAAGAAGAGGATTTTATCGACCGGGCTGGAAACCCACGCCTGAATTCCAGGTTGGGCTGCCAGTCATTGTTGTTGACAGGAGAAGGTGAGATTGAAGTATTATTACCCGATCAGACACAATTTTTAGGGGAATAAAGAAAGCTTTTAGCTGTTAGCTTATAGCCATTAGTTAAGCTCTTAATAAATCAAGCAACCAGCAACAAACAACCAGTCCCGTAGGGATTCCTTCGGAAAAACCAGTAACCAGCACATGAATCATTTTGAGCCCCCCATAAACTGGAACGATCATGAAGACATCGCCCAGAAGTTGTACGAACGTTTCGGCGATGACTTTAATGAAGGTAAAATTTACCGTATCCGCTTTACTGAACTATTGGAATGGATCCTGGAGATACCTGGGTTTGAAGGAAAAAGAGAACAGAGCACCGAGGGTCACCTGGAAATGATCCAGAGCGCCTGGGTTTATGAATGGAGGGATAATCAGCCCCCAGCCTCTAAAGGGGCGTAAACAGCTTTTGTTATATTTGAGATTATTTTAGAAGCGGAAAAATTCTAAATATCCCTTTTGCCATGGACATTCTTACTCTTTTTAAAAATATCACCACATTTATTTTTGATGTCGATGGAGTTTTGACAGATGGTACCGTATTGGTACTGGAGAACGGTGTACAGGCCCGGCGAATGAATATCAAAGATGGCTTTGCACTCCAGATGGCATTGAAGAATGGGTACCGTGTAAAGATCATTTCGGGGGGTAATTCACCGCAGGTGGCAGACCGTCTCGAGAAACTGGGAGTAAAAGACGTCAGCATGGCTGTGCTTGACAAGAAAAAATTACTGGCTGATTATATCAGTTCCAACCAACTGAAAAAAGAAGAAGTATTGTACATGGGAGATGACCTCCCGGATATTCCAGTTATGAGTACAGTTGGCTTGCCCTGCTGTCCTGCTGACGCGGTGGCGGAAGTTAAACAGGTGGTTCAGTATATCTCGCCATTGAATGGTGGTTCTGCCTGTGTAAGGGAGGTGATCGAAAAAGTGCTCAAGCTGAATGATCATTGGAATTACAGCGAGGATATTGCTTCGAGATAAGACTTTCTTCTTCCTGCTTCCGTCTTCGGACTTTAGACTTCGCACTTCTGTTGTATCTTTCAGCAAATTTTATACATGAGATTGATAGCAGCCTTTCTGAAGCTGGTGCGACTGCCCAATCTCTTTTTTATTGCCCTCAGCCAGGTGCTTTTCCAGTTCTGTATCTATCACAACCTTTATAAAGATCATATCCCTGAAGGCGATCTCAGCAGTTTCATCTTGCTTATGCTGGCATCCCTGCTGATCGCAGCGGCCGGTTATATCATCAACGATTATTTTGATATCAATATCGACGAAGTGAATAAGCCCGGTAGAATGGTCATCGATAAAGTGATCAACCGGCGTTGGGCTATTGCCTGGCATTTCATGCTTAGCATAACCGGCATCGTGCTGACCGTATTAGCCCTGCCTGTGTTACAAAAATGGTACCTGGTGCTGGCAAATATCGTATGCGTGGCACTGCTCTGGTTTTATTCCACCAATTTTAAAAAGAACCTGCTGACTGGAAATATTGTCATCTCCCTGCTGACCGCCTGGACGATCCTGATTATTTTTTTTTCCAAATTTGAATTGGGTGATGCGTTGGGGCAGGGTGGAAGTAATTACAGGTTCTTCCGGCTGGCGATCCTGTATGCTGGTTTTGCCTTTATCATCTCGCTGATCCGCGAAGCCATCAAGGATATGGAGGATATGCCGGGTGATGCACGCTATGGCTGCCGGACCATGCCGGTGGTATGGGGTATCAATGCTACAAAGGTTTATACCGCCGTATGGCTGGTGGTACTGATCGCGTTGCTGATCGTGATACAGGTATATATCCTGCAGTTCCGCTGGTGGCTACCCGTTACTTATTGTATCACGGCGATCATATTCCCCCTGGTAATTGTATTGTTCAAATTAAGAAAAAGTTCAACCACGAAGGAATTTCACCAGCTAAGCACCATGACCAAGCTCGTCATGTTCACCGGGATACTTTCCATGACATTTTTTTACTTCAACCTATGAATAAAATAATCCTTGCCTCCCAATCACCAAGGCGTAAGCAATTACTGGAATGGGCCGAAGTGCCCTTCGAGGTCATTGTAAAGGAAACGGATGAACGTTTTCCCCCTGGCCTTGCTCCGGAAGAAGTGGCTGTTTATATCGCACGTAACAAAGCTATCGCCGTACAGCAGGAACGAAAAGAAGATGAAGTGATCCTTGCGGCAGATACCATCGTGTTGCTGGGGGAAAACATCATCGGGAAACCCGTTCACCGGGAAGATGCTGTAAGTATCCTGCTCGCCCTATCGGGGGAGATACACCAGGTCATCACCGGTGTAGTGATCAGGAAAGGAGAGAAGGAGATCGCTTTCTCAGATACAACGGAAGTGGAATTTCACCCGCTCTCCGTGAAAGAAATAGAATTTTACGTCGATAAATACAAACCCTATGACAAAGCCGGCGCTTATGCCATCCAGGAGTGGATCGGTGTTGTGGGTATCAAATCCATTCACGGTGATTTCTACAACGTAATGGGGTTGCCGGTGAGCCGGGTGGTGCAGGAATTGAAAAGATTAAATAAGGAGTAATTATAAAGAATCAGAAAGTTTTACGTTGCTGTTTACACTGCTGCCTGCCGTTATCCTGTTCCGGGGGAATACACCTGTTTATTCCTTTAAAAAACGCCTGGAATCGTTGAAAACACCTTGGCCTCAACTGGCTCTTCAATTAATTTTATCTCAACAGTAACTCAGCAATAAGGAATAAGAAGCGGGAAGAATATGAAGCGGGGTTGTCAGAACTTCTTATTCCTTATTCTACAAACCATTTATCATGGAAGAATCGAAAACAAAGTTCGACCTGGAAGACAGGCTGGTCTTATTTGCGTCTATGTGCCTTAAGGTATGTGATCTGATACCAAATACTAAAGCAGGACAGAATCTTGAACACCAATTATCCAAAAGCGGAACTGCAGCTGCCCTTATCTATGGTGAGGCACAGGCGGCTGAGTCAAAAGCAGATTTTATTCATAAGATGAAAATGGTCTTAAAGGAGATCAGGGAATCAAGAGTGAACCTGAAAATAATTAAAACAATGCCAGTCCTGGTTCATGAAAAAGTAGAGATAGCTTTTAATGAATCAACCGAACTGATGGCCATATTCTTAAAGAGTATCGGAACGGCGAAGGCAAATAACGAAAGGCTTAAAAAGTAACGATCCACTTTCTCATTCCCTGCCTGCCGGCAGGCAGGCTTATTTCTTATTAATTATTTCCCATTTCTGATGACCGAAAGACTTTTTCAATTCATCTGGCAATTCCAATATTTCAATCGGGGTGAACTGGTAACAACGGAAGGAGAACCCATCGAAGTAATATTTCCCGGTTTTTACAATACCAACCAGGGGCCTGATTTTTTGGATGCACAGGTACGAATCGGGAACACTTTATGGGCGGGCAGTGTTGAACTGCATATACTGGCGAGCGACTGGCTGAAACACCATCACCAGGAGGACAGCAATTACAATAACGTTATTCTACATGTGGTCTGGGAAGACGACGGGGATAAAATTGCGATCCCCCTGCTGGAATTAAAAGGAAGGATATCCCGGCTACTCCTGCAACGCTATGAAGAATTGATGGGTTCATCTTCTTTTATCCCCTGTGAGCGGAAAATTCTCAGCGTTCCTCAACTGGCCTGGGAAAGCTGGAAGGACCGGTTGCTGGCGGAAAGATTGTTGCGGAAATCCCAGCTGGTACAAACCTGCCAGCAGCAGAATAACAATAACTGGGAAGAGACTTTCTGGTGGTTGATCGCAAGGAATTTTGGCATCAAAGTGAATGCCGAAGCATTTGAAGCGATCGCCCGTTCTATACCGATGGCCGTACTGGTGAAACATAAAACGCAGATACATCAGCTGGAAGCATTATTACTGGGACAAGCAGGTCTGCTCAATGAAAACTTCAGGGAGGACTACCCCCGGCTATTACAGAAAGAATATAAATTCTATAAAAATAAGTATCGCCTCAAACCAGGAACCATCCCCGTATTCTTTCTTCGTATGCGACCGGGAAATTTTCCTTCCATCCGGCTGGCGCAATTGGCTATGCTTATCCATGGATCAGCGCATTTATTCACTAAAATTAAAGAAGCAATTTCTGTAAAAGATGTTAAATCCTGGTTCGATGTGACTGCCAATGATTACTGGCATTATCATTATCGTTTTGAAGAAGAATCGAAGTTCAAAAAGAAAAACCTTGGCGCAGCCATGGCAGACAATATCATCATCAACACAGCGGCTCCCGTTTTATTCGCCTATGGGGAGTATCATAACGAACAAAAATATAAGGACAAGGCAGTTAAATGGCTGGAAGAAACTGCCGGAGAAACAAATAGTATTACCAAAGGATTCCATGAACTGGGAATGGAGAACAGGACAGCCGTTGATTCGCAGGCACTGACGGAATTGAAAAACGAATACTGTGAGAAGAAGAGGTGCCTGGAATGTGGCGTAGGAAATGCGTTATTCAAAGTTTTATAATAACACATCAATATTCAATCTTAAATATTCAATCTCAAATCCTCAACTCCATTTCCCCCAATCCACTTTGACGTCAATATCCGGGTGAATGCTTAACCTGACCGGACAGGTGTCTCCCGCGTGTTTGAGGATCGCTTTTATTTTTTCTTCGATTCCTGCCAGCGCATCGGGTATATGAAAAGTTAATTCAATACCACCTACCCGGCGGGGATCCTGCTTCATGATCTTCAGCACTTCGATCCGGATGTTGTCCAGGTCAAAACCCATGGCACGGGCCTTGATCCCCATCACCGTGATCATACAGGTAGCGAGGCTGGTTGACATCAGGTCGGTGGGAGAGAAACGTTCTCCCTTCCCGTTATTATCCACCGGGGCATCTGTCTCAAAAAAAGACCCGCTCCGCAGGTGGGTGCAGGTAGTTCTCAGGCCCCCGTTATAAACTACTTCAGAAGTCATTATCAATAATTTGCCCTAAATTTACGTTATTAAACGAAGAGGAAAAGAGTTAAAGAGAAGAAAGAGTTTTCGGGTGTTACAATCACTATTCAATTTCTCTTTTCCTGCTGTTCTCTTTTCAATTCTTAGCTAAAATAGTATCTGCGTGAAGAAAATAAGTCTCACTGTAGTGTTGGTGACGATCGTACTTGCTTTATCCGCACAGGATTCAACAGATCGCAAATCACCAAAGAATGATAAGAAGGAAGGTCGCCGCCAGAAAGTGAACAACCTGATCAAGCAGGCCGAAGAAGGAGTATTGGTTTACCGTAAACAAAGTGTTTTTGGTGTACAGGGCCGGACCAACGGTTATGGCATTTTTTATGAACTGGGCCGGATGCAGACCAACCGGAAAACAACCATTTACCGGATCGACCTGACAGAGATCAAACATGCTAAAGAAGAGAAATCCTCCAATGCAGGCTTCTTCTTTGGTAATCCCTTTATCTATGGGAAGATCAATAATTTTTACCAACTAAGCCTGGGCTTTGGCCAGCAGTATATACTCGGGCAAAAAGGCAATAAGAATGGGGTAGCAGTTACCGCTGTTTATAGCGGGGGACTCGCACTTGGCTTGTTGAAACCCTACTACCTGGAAGTGGAAGATCCCCTGGGTGGCGACAACAAGATCATTAAATATTCAGAAGACACTAAAGCTGTTTTTCTTGGGCCAACGATCATTGGCGCCGGTGGTTTTGGAAAAGGCTGGAATGAGCTGAAGATAAAACCGGGTGGTTTTGCAAAAACAGCACTTCGCTTCGATTACGGCCGTTTCAACGAGGTCGTTTCAGGAATAGAAGTTGGTTTAAGCCTGGAATTCTACGGTTCCAAGATCCCCATCATGGCCGAACAAAAAGATAAACAAATGTTTTTCCAGGGCTATATTGCGTTGCTGTTTGGCCGACGCAAGTAACTGGCTTATTTTTGCAGGATGACCGAACTCCCCATAGCTCCCGCGGCGGTGGATCATACAAGGGTTAAAAAGCCCGACTGGCTGAGGGTTAAATTACCTATCGGCGAGAGTTACAAGCATGTCCGCAGCCTGGTTGATAATCATAAACTTCACACAATTTGCGAAAGCGGTAATTGCCCCAATATGGGTGAATGCTGGGGAGCAGGCACGGCTACCTTCATGATCCTGGGAAACACTTGCACAAGAAGCTGCGGATTTTGCGCGGTTGCTACCGGGCGGCCGGAACCGGTTGACTGGGACGAGCCGCAGCGGGTGGCCGAAGCCATACACCTGATGAAAGTAAAACATGCTGTTATTACTTCTGTTGACCGCGATGAATTAAAAGACGGTGGCTCCATCATTTGGAATAACACCATCAAAGCGGTTAAAACGTTAAACCCCTCCACGACATTGGAGACGTTGATCCCGGATTTTAAAGGGAAGAAAGATGATATACAACGGGTCATTGACGCAACACCGGAGGTCGTCAGTCATAATATTGAAACGGTGGAGCGATTGACAAGACAAGTGCGTATCCAGGCCAAATACTGGAGAAGCATGGAAGTGATCAGGACACTGAAGGAGGGGGGCATGCGGACAAAAAGCGGGATCATGCTTGGTTTAGGAGAGGAGAAAGAAGAAGTGATACAGACCATGAAGGACCTGCAGGCAAATGGATGCGATGTGATCACCATCGGTCAATATCTTCAACCTACTAAAAAACATTTACCTGTTCATCGTTTTGTACACCCCGATGAATTCGCGGAATACCGCGAGATCGGTTACGGTCTTGGAATCGACTACGTGGAAAGTGGCCCGCTGGTTCGTTCCTCCTATCACAGCGAACGCCACGTGTTTGCGGGACTCGGAAGGAAAGAATGGCTTGAAAACAGATGATAGATAAAAGTTTGTGCTTGTTCTCGGCTCAAAGCTGGTAGCTTGAGAGATAAAAGTGGTGCCCTCTCGCAGCCCGTTGCTCTAAGCTCGTAATTTACAGAAAAAGATAAACGATGATAGTTTCCTGGATGAGAAAAATTCTGGTGCTTAAAAGTTCACTCCTCCTCGTGGTTAGTTTAATCCCAATCTTTTCTTTTGGTCAGCTAAGATGGCAGAATGTCGATTCACTATATGGCCCGTTGCCGTCTTCCGTTCATATTTACTTTACCAATACACCGGTGGATACATCGCCTTTCAGGGCTTATTACTTTATTGCCGATCTTAAAAACAAAGACCTGGAATTTACGACCGATACATCCCGTGACCGTCGGCTATCACCATCAGCTTTTTATCTAAGAAACAAACAACCGCTGCTGGTGGTCAATACAACTTTTTTTTCTTATGAGACAAACAGGAGCCTCAACGCCGTGATCAGGGATGGAGAACTGGTGGCTTATAATGTTCAAACAGTCAATGGGAGAGGGAAGGATACATTCACCTACCGCCATCCCTTCGGAAGTGCTATCGGTATTTCCAGGAAAAGAAAGGCAGATGTCGCCTGGCTTTATACTGATTCCTTATCCGGGAAGATCCTGGCAAGTCAATACTGTCTTCCCCCAATAAAAGATTCGCTGAAATACCCGGCTATGCTTTATCTTTTTGAACAAACCGCTGTTCCGCAACACAAAGGGTTTGAAAAATGGAAAATGCAAACCGCCGTAGGTGGAGGCCCGGTCCTTCTCCAGGACGGCGAGATAAAGATTACCAATAACGAAGAATTGAAATTTGCCGGCAAGGCTATCGACGATAAGCATCCCCGGACAGCTATGGGTTATACAAAAGATGGCCGGTTGATCATCTTAATGATCGAGGGAAGGAATAAAACAGCTTCAGGGGCCACCCTGAAACAGGAAGCACAGATCTTCAAAGACCTCGGTTGCTGGGAAGCATTGAACCTGGATGGAGGGGGCAGCAGTTGCATGCTGGTTAACGGGAAAGAGACCATCAAAGTCTCCGATGCCACAGGACAACGACCTGTTCCTGCGGTATTTATGATCAAGACGAAGAACCTGAAGAATCGTTAGTTTTCCACAATTAGAGCGTTTGGCATGGTTTTCTCAAATAGCTAGCCAAAATCAATCAGTATGAAAAAAATTGTGTTGTCTCTTTTTGTGTTCGCGATAGCTACATCGGTTGTATTTATTGCCTGCTCCAAGGATAATGATGGCGGGCCAACAACCCTCCGGGTTCGGATGACGGATAATCCCTTGCTCGCGGATAGTGTAAACGTGGATATTCGACAGGTAAGGGTAAAATTCAGCGAAGACTCTATCAATGGCTGGATCGATCTGAACACCTATGCTGGTATTTACAATCTGTTAGGTTTGCAAAATGGAGTGGATACACTGCTGGCCGTCGGAACAATTCCGACCGATGTGGTCAAAGAGATTCGTTTTGTCCTGGGACCGAATAATAGTATTGTAGTTGGCGGGATCAATTATCCGCTTACCATCCCGAGTGGTTCAGAATCGGGTCTTAAGATAAAGGTGAACAAAAAACTAAATGGTACCCTGGATTCTTTGCTCATCGATTTTGATGCAGCTTTATCCATACACCAGATAGGCCCCGGCAATTACCAGCTGAAGCCTGTGCTGAAGATTAAATAATCCTTCTTCTTATAAATGATCATAAACCCGTTCCGGCTTGCCGGGATGGGTTTTTTACTTAATTTGTTAATACCCGCTCTTTGTCATTTGTGAGACAACTCTGAAAAGCTTATTCCTCGTACTTTTAAATATGAAACTACCTTTCTTATTCTTGCTCTTTGCTTCAATAGTAGTAGCAGGATTTGTAATCAAAAAGATACCCGCGCACAAAGAAAGGCAAGGAATTGTATTGACTGGTGACTACGAACCCATTGCAGTACTGGAATTATTTACTTCGGAAGGTTGTTCCAGCTGCCCGCCTGCGGATAAATTGCTCCCGGAACTGGAAAAACTGGATAACAACATTATTCCCCTGTCCTTTCATGTCGATTACTGGAACCGGCTGGGGTGGACAGATCCGTTCAGCAGTACTCAATACTCAGAACGACAAAGAATTTACAGTGACCAGTTTAAACTTGAATCTGTTTACACCCCGCAGCTAATCGTAAATGGCGAAACTGAACTGGTGGGTAGTGACCGGGGCAAAGCAACAGCCGCAGTCAGACAGGCACTTGCAGAGCAGGCACTTGTCCGTTTATCCGTCCAGGACGTATTGCAAACAGGAGAAAAACTGAGTTTTGCAGTAATCCCTGGGGGTGAATTTAAGAAAACGGATATCATCGCTGTGCTTGTTCAAAACAACGCCATGATGCAGGTAAAAGCAGGGGAGAACAAGGGGGCAACACTTTCACATGTGAACGTGGTAAGAGCATTTGAAAAACAAACTGCGCTGGTTAAAAATGAATTTCACCTGGAAATACCAACGGATATCAAAAAAGATGGCTGGATAGTGGTCGTCTATGCCCAGCAAAAAAACAACCTAAAGATCACCGGCGCTGCAAAGTATCAACCAACTATTCCCAAGCCAGCGCACTAGCGCCAAGTATTGCTGCGTCTGCTTCTTTCAGTTCGCTGAAAAGTAATTTCACTTTATTTTTAAATGCCTGCACCAGGTTGTCTTCCATAGCTTTTCGTGTAGGATTGAGTAGCAGGTCACCGGCCTTGGTGAGGCCGCCGAATAATACAATCGCTTCCGGAGAAGAGAACATGACGAAATTGGCCAGGGCCTCGCCGAGGATCTGCCCGGTAAAATCAAAAATGGCATTGGCGATCTTATCGCCTTTCATGGCGCATTCATAGACTGATTGGCTGCTGAGTTCATTGATACTGTAATCCCTGAGCAGACTTTCGGTACCCGGATCTTCGGACAGCATTTCAAGCGCTGTCTCTCTTACCCCGGTTGCGGATGCATAAGATTCCAGCACGCCCCGGATCCCTGTTCCTTTATGTAATCTTCCACCCGGGCGGATAATGGTATGACCCAATTCGCCGGCGAAACCATCATGACCGAGTACGATCTTCCCATCGATTACGATACCGCTTCCAACACCTGTTCCCAGTGTGATCGTGATAAAATGTTTCATTCCTTTGGCGCATCCATACATCATCTCACCCATCGCAGCAGCATTCGCATCATTGGTGAGTTTTACTTTTATCCCGAATTTTTCCGATACCATTTTTGCGATGGGAATGATCCCTCTCCATTTCAGGTTGGCAGCATACTCGATATTACCACTATAATAATTCCCGTTGGGCGCTCCCATACCGATACCATTGAATCGTCCGATCCCGCCAGCCTTTTCGATCATAGGGCTGAGTTTGACATATAGATCATTGATAAAATCATCCACTGACTCGTGCTGGTTCGTCAGGATCCTGTCCTGTTGAAGTATATGCCCGTAGTGGTCAACGATCCCAAACTTGGTATTCGTGCCACCGATATCAATTCCGATTGCGAGATCTGCCATAATCGATATTTTAAATAGAAGCGGAGGAGTTTTACCGAAATTACAACTTCCATTGTAAAGCGTTCATTTACAGTAACCCCATTATGAAAATACTTTCCGGCAATTAGCGATTCTTCATTAAGTTCGGGGAACTTTTAGGCAATATGAGTACTGTGACAACAGCATCTAATCACCGGAAAGATTTTATTTTGCCGATTGTTCATTCTGGGTATAAGGCGGGCAAAAAATAATGTATGGAGATCGTTCATATCGCTGCTGAATGTTATCCCGTTGCTAAAGCAGGGGGGCTGGGCGATGTTGTAGGAGCCTTGCCCAAGTACCAGGTGCAACTGGGTCATACCGCCAAAGTGGTGATGCCCATGTACCGTACCAAATTTCTTTATGAGAACGACTGGGAGTTGGTACACGAAGGCAGCCAGCATATTGGCCCGCATTATTTCCAATACAGCGTGATCAAAGAGAAGACCAACAAACTGGGCTTTGATCTTTATTTGATCGATATAAACGGGCTGCTCGACCGTGAAAAGATCTATGGCTATGAGGATGACACCGAACGTTTTCTTTCCTTCCAGGTGGCGGTATGCGACTGGTTGAACAAATGGGAACACCAGCCGGATATTATTCATTGCCATGATCATCATACCGGTCTTATCCCTTTCATGGTCAAATACTGTTTTGAATTTCGCCAACAATTAGCAAGGGTACCGACAGTATTCACAGTTCACAATGCACAATACCAGGGCTGGATCAGTTGGGATAAATATTATTACCTGCCCTCCTTTGATAGCTGGAAATGGGGACTGCTCGACTGGAACAAGACCATCAACCCCATGGCGTCCGCAGTAAAATGCGCCTGGAAAGTGACCACTGTCAGCAACAGTTATCTCGATGAACTAAAACAGGAAGCCAATGGCCTGCAGAACCTGTTTGGCTATGAGCAGGGGAAAAGTTATGGGATACTCAACGGGATCGATACCCAGGTATGGGATCCGTTGACAGATACCATGATCGCAGGGAACTATGATAAGCAGCTGGTGGAAAAAGGAAAGCAATTGAACAAAAAAGAACTAGCAGGGAGATTCGGTCTTGACCCGAATAAACCACTGATATCTTTTGTCGGCAGGTTAGTGGGAGAGAAGTCAGCGGATCTTTTACCGGATGCGATCAGCCAGTCGATCTACCAGCATCATGGAGATGCCAATTTCCTGGTACTGGGTTCAGGCGACCCGGTTGTGGAAGACAAACTGGACCAGATGCGTCACCAGTATAAAGGTTATTTTAATTCGCATATAGGCTATGATGAATCGCTGAGCCACCTGATCTATGCGGGCTCCGATTTTTTACTGATGCCAAGCAGGATCGAACCCTGCGGGCTGAACCAGATGTACGCCTTACGCTATGGCACAGTGCCGATGGTCAGGAGCGTGGGAGGACTGAAAGACACTATTACGGATTTTGGAGAACAGAAGGGATTTGGGATCCGCTTCGACCAGGCCAGCGTCGGGGACATCACCTATTCCGTGGGCCGGGCTATTGACCTTTACAATAATAAACATGATCTTTATAACTGGATGCGTGGGTACATGATGACCATCGATCATTCCTGGGATTCAGCGGCCCAGCAGTATATTGATTTGTATAAGTCGTTGAAGCAGATAAAAGGTTAATTGTAGATAAAAGATAAAAGCTCTCTTGACCCGGAAAACCTCATTTTTTCTGTGTTTTTTCACAGGGCAGGTTTTAAGATTACATTTATTTTTGATCTTAAAATAGTAACATGAGCCAGGATAGTATTTTAAAGAAAAAGAGCTTTGATTTTGCTGTTCGGATAATCAACTTGTACAAGTACCTGAAGAAACAGCATGGAGAGTATGTGATATCACAGCAGGTGCTGAAAGCCGGGACTTCAATTGGTGCTCTTATCAGGGAAGCAGAATTTGCAGAGAGCAGGGTGGATTTCAAACATAAGCTGAACATCGGTTTAAAAGAGGCCAATGAATGTGTTTATTGGCTTGAATTATTGGCAGCAACACAGTATATTACTAAAAGAATGTTTGGGTCGCTTGGTTCCGATGCAAAAGAATTGCTCCGGATGTTGGTCGCGAGTTTAAAGACATTAAGAAGTAAAAGCAACGTTTAGAAATAAACCACTTTTATCTATTATCTATATAATTTTTATCTTCCAAAATGGCGATACGCACAATAACAAATCCCCGTGAGATCCTTTCAGTCATTCTTGGCGGAGGGGCGGGATCGAGATTGTATCCATTGACTGCCAGCCGTTCCAAACCAGCTGTACCCATTGCTGGTAAATACCGGTTGGTAGACATCCCCATTTCCAATTGCCTGAATAACGGTATCGGCAGGATGTTCGTGCTGACGCAATTCAATTCGGCCTCGCTGAACCGGCATATCAAGAATACCTATCATTTCAGCGCCTTCAGCAAAGCTTTCGTAGATATCCTCGCGGCAGAACAAACACCCGATAATCCAACCTGGTACCAGGGAACGGCCGACGCCGTGAGACAGGGTCTCCGCCATATCGAACCTTTTGAAAGCGATTATATACTTATTCTTTCGGGTGACCAGCTTTACCAGATGGATTTTGCCGAGATGCTGGACAATCATAAAGCGCTGGGAGCTGATATTTCTGTGGCCAGCATACCTGTGACCGAAAGAGAAGCACCAGAATTCGGAATTCTGAAATCAGGAGCCGGCCTGATCACTTCTTTCGTGGAAAAGCCTAAAAAAGAATTATTGCCCCAATGGGTGAGTGATACAGGTGATTTGATGAAAGGAGCAGGTAGGAATTACCTGGCCTCGATGGGTATTTATATTTTCAACCGCGAACTATTGTTTGAGCTGCTCGAAAATGAATTCAGGGAGGCGACCGATTTTGGCAAAGAAATAATTCCACAGTCCATCAGTAAATACAGGGTCGCAAGTTATCAATACGATGGTTATTGGACCGATATCGGGAATATCTCTTCATTTTTCGAGGCCAACCTCGACCTGACAAAAGATATACCCGAGTTCAATCTTTTTGATAACGACCGGGTCATCTATACCCGTTCACGGATGCTTCCTCCTGCAAAGATCAGCGGTACCACGCTGGAGAAAACGCTGGTGGCTGAAGGCTCCATCATTCACGCGTCCAGGATCGAGAACAGCATTATCGGGATCCGTGCCCGCATTGGGCTGGGCTCCACCCTGGTGAATACATATATCATGGGTAATGATTCCTATGAGACCCTGGAAGAAATCGCCGATGCCAATAAGAAAGGTATTCCGTTAATGGGTATCGGCAGCCGTTGCTATATTAAGAACGCAATCATTGATAAAAACTGCCGGATCGGTGATGATGTACGCATTAATGGAGGTACTCACCTGGAGAATGCGGATCATGAACTATTTACAGCAAAGGACGGCATCGTGGTCCTGAAGAAAGGAGCCATCATCCCGAATGGTTTCGTGGTATAGCCTCAGATAATAAAATTTATCAGCAACTTGCTGCCGTAAGCTCCCCAATCCTTCGCGATCTTATCGAGCGACGTGAGCAAAGTCCTACGGTTCACTTTTTTGCCTTTTGTAGCAGGATTTACCTTGTTCATCTTGACATCAAATACTTCCACCCGGGTAGCAAACCAGGTCGCATGCAGGCGGGGAATACCCATCCCAAGGATCATCCCAGGCAAACCCTGTATACCTTCCGGTCCCCCATTTACCAATAACTCCTCTGTGTAAAAAGCAAAAATTGCGATCGAATCATTCAGGATACCCACGGCTTTACGGCAATCATACCCTGCGATGGTTCTCAGGTCACCGGTGATCTTCCATTTGATCTTCAGCAGGCTGTCTTCCACGAGAAAGGTTTCTTCAAAAACGGGTTTCTGTGAAACAGATAGTCCTTTCTTATAATCTGTATACACGATATTCCTATCGCCAACAGGCCTGTACCACATTCTTGGATCTATGGGAACATCTTTACCTGGCTGGTAGATCGATCTTGCCGTGTCACCGGTAAACTCATAATAGTTGACCATCGAAACAGGATAGCGATCTTTGTTCTGCTCATACCAGCTGTTTCCCTCCTGCAGGTCTTTCATCAGCTGGCGGACGCTCGTGGTCTTTTCGTATTCCACTTTAACGGTAGGAAAAAAACGGGCCTGTGCGGTCAGGTTGATGACAGCAAGAATAGCTGTTGCGCAAATGACGATTTTTTTTATCATTTTTTCTCTCCTCCTGGCATTTTGTTGAACGACCATTCAAATTTCAGCAGGAAATAACGGCTGATCCGCTGGAAACGGTCATCCGTAATAAATGTGCTGTTGATCGTCCGGGTGAATCCTTTATTGTCATCCAGTATATCATTCATGTACAACCCGATCTTACCAGCGTCTTTCTTGAAGAGTTTTTTTACCAGCTGCGCATTCCAGATGATTAAATTAGTATTCGTGGCAAAAGCGGTGATCTGCTGGCGGAGATCGAAATTGATATTGGTGCCGATCTCCATTTTCCAGGGCAGGGCAATTTCCGCATTGGCCCGGCCACCATACGTGAAATAGTTAATATTACCAGCTGTGGCAAAAGATGATTTCGAGGTGTTATAGCCGATAGTGGGACTGATACTAAAATCATATTTATCTTCTTTTTCAATACCAAGGTTGAGATTGAAAGTAAACGAATTCGAATTCGTAATACCTTTTTCGCCATTGACAAAATTGAGATTACGGCTGCCATTGCCATTCACACCAAAACCATAATTGAGCTTACCACCCGCTGCTTTAAACATGCCACCGCCTTTATTATAATTTGCCCAGAGATACCAGTAATGGTTACCATTCACATTGACAGGGAAATAGGTGCGCTTGCCCGTGCTGATATCAATCGTGTTGTACTGGGCAATGGCGTTTTGCATGATATTGTAAGAAAAATTTACGCCCAGCCAGGATTGGGAAAGTACTTTATATTGATTTAAAAATAGATTCACGGCATGATTGAATCCTACTTTCAAATCGGGATTCCCTTTGTATTCGTTCAGCGGATCTGTATTATCCCTCAAAGGCTGTAACTGGTTGATCGTTGGTTGACGGGTAGTACCCCGGTAATTGATCCCCAGGTTAGTTTGTTGCTTGGGCATATAATTAAATTGTGCCTGCGGAGTAATATTGAGGAAGTTGAAATGACTCGTCTTGTTCGCATCCAGGTCTTCCAGCAATAGTTTTACAGTCGATATCCCTGAACCCATTCCGAATCTCACCTTCTTTCCTGTATAACGCAAGATCGCATTCCCACTGTGAGAATAAGCATCCAATTCAAAATTGTTGCTGAAATCGGTTACCAGCACTTCGTATTTACCATCAAATCCTTTTTCATAGGTATTTCTCAGGGAACGGGAGTGATTCTTGTTATAGGCATAATCGGTAACAAGCATCCATTTGTCAGACAACGGTTCGGTGAAAGTGGATTTAACCCCAAGGGTCGTTGAATGACCATCAAACATTTTCTGCTGGTCGATCGTATCGCTGTGGTTATATATGCCGTTGTCAAAATACCGTATCCTGGTATTGGTAAGACCGCTGTTCTCATCATCGGTAATACCATAGCGAAGGGTGGTAAGCCATAACCGGTTCTTCTTTTTGAAAAGTTGTTTGTACGTTAACTGGTTGTCCGTTTGTTTTCGGTGCGTTTCATTATCATAATCATTGAAACTTTGATTGACCGAGTCCTTGTCCGCGTCAAGGAATTCGCTACGGTTAAACCCGTTGGTATTACTGTTCTTATCTGTGTAGGACGTTACGATCTTAAAAGATGCCAGCGAATCAAGCTTCCATTCGTATTTGCCATTAACAGCATGCTGCTGGTTTAACCCGGTTTTTGTGCTATACCTGTTGCTATAAGTAAGACCAGTGGGTAATATGTTCTGTGAAAGGGTTGTCCCTATATTCGTGGTGCCAAGACTATTAAAACGATAAGAGATATTCAGGTTGTGCTTGTCGGCATTCCATTTATTGCTGAACAAAGCACCCGCGGTGTATGCATCCGGTAAACCCCGGAGATTCCAGTCATTGAATTCATCATTGCCGCCAAAACTGAAATAATAGCCACTCAATTCATCGTATTCAAAATCGTTTTCGATTCCAAGTTTCTGCCGGTCCTCCCAGTTAAGGCTCCCTGCGTTTATATTGGTACGCGTTCCAAAAAGCGAGACTTTCTTTTTGCCGACAAACCTGTTATAGAGAACCTTACTATCGACGTACTTATTAAAATCAGTACCGGCAATTATTTTCCCGAAAGCACCTTTCTTTGAGTCCTCTTTCAGTTTGATATTGACTGTTTTCCCCTCGTTACCCGTGCTCATACCCGTCAATTGTTGTTGCTCTGTCTTTGTTTCAAAAACCTGCACACGGTCAACGGCCTTGGCAGAGATATTCTGAGTCGCCATAGTAGGGTCATCGCCGAAGAATTCTTCTCCATCAACAAGCACTTTATCTACCCGCTTACCCTGGGCCACAATTTCTCCTTTGCTATTAACGGAAAAACCCGGAAGCTTCTTCAAAAGATCCTCTACGGTGGCTCCTTCTTTTACTTTAAAACTATCTGCGACAAATTCCGTTGTATCGCCTTTGATCCGGATGGCGGAACCAGTCCTGATCACCACTTCTTCCAATACCTTACTTTTTAAGGTCATGTTGACGTTGCCGAGATCTGTATTTCCCTTTATCTCCACCTGCTCCATATAATCAGCAAAACGGGGATACGTGATCAGCACCATATATTGGCCGCTGTCTGCTTTGGGCAGAACAAATTTTCCCTGCTCATCGCTGCGGGTAAAGCTGACCAGTGTGGTATCTGATTTTCTTAAAAGTGAGATGGAAGCGAGATGGAGATCACGTTTCTCCGAGGAATCGGCAACTCTTCCACTGACTACTCCCTGCTGGGCATTGCCGGAAAGAAATGCAAACAACAACAGGCAACAGGTAAAGACAGCCGGTTTTAGCATACAGGTGGTTTGATTTGTTCTGAAAAATATCAATTTAGCTACTGATCAGAGTTGATATTTACTTGAACTGTGCAAAATTGATGATTTCCGGTAAGGATAAGGTATAGCTGCACTTATACAAATGTTAATTTTCCAGTAAAATGGTGTAAGTTGAGTGAGATACTTAAATTAATCAATTCCATAGATGCCGTCCAGGAAAAAGGATACAGGAGATGCACCCGGGAAAAAAAAGGCACCACGCAGTAACGGCAAACCCAAATCAAAATTGTCAGGTTCTCCGCAGAATCCAGCACCGGATCAAAAAAATATCCCTTACGAGGAACTGAACTTTATCGACACAGCCCTACCTGTCTGGAACTATTCCTTGCTCACGGGGGAAGATGTGATCAATTACCAGAACGGCACGAATTACCAGCTTTACAAAAAATTCGGATCACATGCCGTAAAGATCAATGATGTGTTGGGTATGTATTTCTGTGTATGGGCCCCCAATGCCACTGCTATTTCTGTCATCGGTCATTTCAACAACTGGAAGAAAGATGAGTATGAGTTAAATCCCCGCTGGGACAAGAGTGGGATATGGGAAGGGTTTATCCCTCATCTAAAAACAGGGGAAGCTTACAAGTATCATATCACAGGTTATGCAAAACGAAAGCTGGACAAGGGTGATCCTTTCGCCAATTTCTGGGAAAAAAGACCCGCTACGGCTTCTATCACCTGGGATATGTATTATGAATGGAATGATGCTGACTGGATGAAGAACCGGAAAAAGAAGAATGCGCTCGATGCTCCCTGGAGCGTGTATGAAATGCATCTCGCCAGCTGGCAACGCCCCGATAAGCAGGATGAAGAGAGTTACAATAGTTATGATCAAATAAGAGAACAACTTGTTCCCTATGTAAAGCAAATGGGATTTACGCATGTAGAATTCATGCCTATCGCCGAACATCCATTTGATGGAAGCTGGGGTTATCAATGTACCGGTTTTTTTGCAGCCACTTCAAGATTTGGCAGCCCGCAGGGATTGATGAAACTGATCGATGCTTTTCACCAGGAGGGTATTGGCGTGATACTCGACTGGGTGCCATCGCATTTCCCCTACGATGCTCATGGGCTGTTTATGTTCGATGGCGCACATACCTATGAAAATGCAGATATGCGAAAAGGGTTTCACCCGGACTGGAACAGTTATATTTTTAATTATAAAATAGGAGAGGTAAAGTCATTCCTGATCAGCAGTGCAAGGTATTGGTTCGATCTTTTCCATATTGATGGCATAAGAGTGGACGCGGTATCCTCCATGCTTAAATTGAATTATTCAAGGAAGGAAGGAGAGTGGGAGCCTAATGAATTCGGGGGGGATGGCAACCTGGAAGCGATCGCTTTTATCAAGGACCTCAATGAAACCATCTTCCGGGACTTCCCGGATGTACAGACCATCGCCGAGGAAGCCACCGACTGGCCGGGAATATCCAGGCCCACCTGGGACGATGGATTGGGTTTCGGTATGAAATGGATGATGGGCTGGATGCATGATACACTTGATTATTTCAAACTCGATCCGCTATTGCGCCAGTTTCAGCAGGATAAATTCTCCTTCAGCATGATGTATTATTATGACGAGAATTTCATGCTTCCCCTTAGTCATGACGAAGTGGTCCACGGCAAAAGCCCGATGCTTTATAAGATGCCGGGAGACGAATGGCAGAAATTCGCCAACCTCCGGTTGTTATATACGTATATGTGGACGCACCCTGGCGCTAAGTTATTGTTCATGGGAAATGAATTCGGGCAGACGACAGAATGGAATTATAAATCTGAACTCGACTGGGGCCTTCTGCAGTTTGATCCTCACCGCTTATTAAAGGACTGCGTTACAGATCTGAATAAATTATTAAAGAACGAACCAGCCTTATACGAAGAGCAATTTTCACCGGCGGGCTTCGAGTGGGTCGACCTCGGTCACCGGGCTGAATCTGTAATAGCTTTTAAGCGAAAAGGGAAAAAAAGAAGTGATGACTTGCTGATCATTTTGAATATGACACCGGTGGTCCGGATGGACTGGGTGCTCGAACTAAGCGGAAAACCCTATCAACAGGAAATATTTAATAGCGACAGGGCAATTTACTGGGGTACCGGTGACGTTTATAATCCCGAACTAAGATGTGTTTTGCTTGATATGGGTCAAAAAAAGTATCGGCTTGAGGTAAATTTACCCGCCCTTGGGGTAATAATTCTGAAATAATACTATTTTGGAATGAAATTAGCTGATTAGAAGCCGGTTAAGTTTGATTAGTCATTAGCAAAATCTACTTTAGTGATGAGAATCCTATTGAGTACCATTTTAAAATCACCCCTATGATCCGCCTGACATTTATCACCTGTCTTGTGCTGACGACTTCGTTAGCCTGGTCCCAAACTTCAGTTTCTACCATTACTATTAGCGTCGACAGCGCTGATTTTTTCCTTCAAAAAGGATTGGTAGAGAAGCAGAACGGACGCCGCCTCGAATCACTCAAAAATTTCGAAAAAGCAGCAAAGTATGATGCAAACAGCAAAGCGATCGTCGCTGAGCTCGCTTCTGCCTATTATGATCTCCGCCGCTACACGCAGGCCAGGGATTCCTATAAAAAACTGGTTGAGCTGGGTGACCAGTCAGCCCCGGTTTACAAACTATTGATGACTCTTTCCTTCCAGTTAAAGCAGAATGAAGATGTACTGGTCTATGCCGATAAATTGAAATCAGCTGATCCTTCTGAAAAAGTGCTTTATTATGTTGGTAAGGTCAATTATGACATGGATAATTACGGTGATGCCATCAAATACCTGGGTGGAGCAGCCAAAGAAGATCCTACTAACGGTGAGATACCTTACATGATCGCTCATTGTTATGCGGATATGATGAATTTTAAGCTGGCGATACCTTATTTCCAGAAAGCGATAGAGCTGAAACCTGACCAGAGTTACTGGATCTATGAAATGGCACTTATTTATTATGCCATGAACGATGATAAGAATTCATTGAAATATATGCTCGAAGCAGGAGAGAAGGGCTTGAAAAAGGATAACGATTACCTGGAGAACCTCGGTATCGCTTACCTGAACGTCGGCGACCTGGATAAGGGAGTAGAGATGCTCAACGAGATCCTGAAAAGAAAGCCCAGCGATATGAATATCCTGAACATGGTGGCGGAAGCTTACTATTACAAAGGAAAATACAACGAAGCCATGGGTTACTGGGATAAGATCCTTGAATACGACAAAACAAGCGCATCATCCTTATACATGATCGGTATGTGTTACCAGAAAAAAGGTGGCAAAGAAAACCAGGAAAAGGGCGTAAGGCTTTGCGACAAGGCCATTGAAATGGATCCAGGACTGGCTTCTTACAAGCAAAAGAAAATGATGGCCGGACTTTAACGTGAATCGTGAATGGTGAGCCAGTAGTCTTCAAAAAATATTTAGCGATCATCAATTGATGGTCGCTCTTTCTTTATATCTAACCAGTAACGAACAACAAGTAACCAGCAACCTTTTTCTACATCCTCTCCGGAACCTTTATCCCCAACAACCCCATCCCCGACGCGATCACGTTGGCCGTCATTTCTGAAAGTTGCAGTCTCAGTTGTTTTTTTTCCTCCGATTCTGCATTCATCACAGAATGCTCCGTATAGAATGTATTGAATGATTTGGCAAGATTGAATACGTAAATAGCGATAACGGAAGGATTATGTTCGTTACAGGCCTGCTCGATGATCGTCGGATATTGCTCCAGTGAAATAATAAGGTCTTTTTCCAGTTTATATAAGCTATTGCTCCCTTGTTTCTTGTCCCTTGTGCCTTGTGCCTTTCTCAATATTGACTTTATCCTCGCATGGGTGTACTGCACGAAAGGACCAGTGAATCCATGAAAATCGATCGATTCTTCGGGATTGAAGATCATTTTCTTTTTGGGATCTACCCGCAACAGGAAGAATTTCAAAGCACCCAAAGCGATCGTATCATATAGTTCCTTCAGTTCTTCCGCTGAGAAATCTTTTACTTTTCCAAGCTCTTCTGTTTTGTTTTTGGCAACGTTTACCATCTCTTCGATCATATCGTCCGCATCCACTACGGTACCTTCCCGGCTTTTCATCCGGCCACTGGGCAATTCTACCATACCATAGCTTAGATGGTCAATGCCGTCGGCATAAGGTTTCCCTAGTTTTTCTAAACTAAGCTTCAGCACTTTCATATGGTAATTCTGCTCATCGGCGATCACATAAAGGCTCTGATCGTAGTTGAACTCGTCGTATTTCTGCTGGGCCAGCCCCAGGTCCTGGGTGATGTAAACAGAGGTCCCGTCCTTACGTAACACAAGTTTCTCATCAAGCCCTTCAGCGGTCAGATCGATCCAGACACTGCCATCTTCTTTTTTAAAGAATACACCCTCTTTCAATCCATCTGTCACAAACTGTTTGCCTACAATGTAAGTGTTGCTCTCATAATATATTTTCTGGAAATCTGCCCCGATCCTTTTGTAAGTGATATCAAAGCCATCATATACCCAGCTGTTCATTTTCTTCCAGAGTTCGATCACTTCCGGCTTCCCGGCCTCCCAATCCAACAGCATCTCCTGGGTTTCTTTCATAATAGGAGCTTCTTTTTCGGCTTCTTCCTTTTTCATCCCACCGGCCACTAATTCCTCCACTTCCTTTTTATAGGCGTCATTGAATTTTACATAGTACTCACCTACAAAATGGTCTCCCTTCTTCCCGGTCGATTCCGGCGAAGCCCCGTTGGCAAAGTGTTGCCAGGAGATCATGCTCTTGCAGATATGGATGCCCCGGTCATTAACTATACAACTCTTGATCGTTTCGTACCCGCATTCTTTTAATACCTGTGCAATGCTCCAGCCAAGAAAGATGTTCCGCAGGTGCCCCAGGTGCAGGGGTTTGTTGGTATTCGGCGAGGAGTATTCCACCATCACTTTCTGACCTTTGGATGACCCCGAACCAAAGCCAGGCTGAGCAAAATTTGAACTCAGGAAATTTATCCAGTACGTATCAGATACGGTCAGGTTCAAAAAACCTTTGATAATAGTATGACCGGTGAAAAGCTCCGGGTTTGATTTTACCAGGGCTTCACCGATCTCCTTACCAAGTTGTTCCGGGGATTTTTTCAGTTGTTTGACAAGAGAGAACATGACCAGTGTATAATCCCCCTCAAACTCCGGGTTAGTGGAATTGATAGTCAGCCCTGCCGCAGTGGTATCATAGTCATAAAGTTCCTTCAGCGTGCGTATTACCCGTTGTTTTATTTCCTGTACAATGCTCATCCAATTCTGGTTTAGCCTGCAAATTTAGGAAACCCACTCCCTAATTCCCTCCTGGATTTGATCAGGATCCCAATTCCTTCCCGGTAAATACCGGGATCGATAGTACCTTTGCGGCCATCGATGCGCAGACATATACATAATGCAAGGGATCTTTTATTACCCCTCATTGATTTCTTCCATCCGCCCTTCCGCCGGCTGATGGGCTTACAGACATTCCGCTATGCTGCATCCGGGAGTTTCAATACAGGCCTGGGTTTTACTATTTTTTATATCGGGTTTAAATTCATCTTTAAAGAAAAACCGGTTGACCTGGGCTTTTATGTCTTCGAAGCACACAGTGCCGCCCTATTTCTTTCTTTCCTGGTCTGTTTCCCATTTGGCTTTTTCCTGATGAAATACGTGGTGTTCAGTGATTCACACATGAAGGGGAGAGTGCAGTTGTTCCGTTATTTTATGCTGTACGTGTTCAATCTCGGGCTGAACTATGTCCTGTTACGGTTATTTGTAGAGAACTTGAAAATCTATCCCGTCTTTGCGCAAATACTCACTACCTGCATCATCATTCTTTTCAGTTATATAGCGCAGCGGAATTTCACTTTTAAGATCAGGAATACCGAAGATGAGATCACAGGCTGAAATTGATCGAGTCAACTTTTAACAAAAGCTCCCCGGTACAATTGCTCCTGATCACGAGGTGCTGCTGCATGGGATAGATGCCGATCAGTTTGATATCATTTACCTGTCCATCACTGCGGATACCTTTTATCCATTCCTGGTTCAGTTGTTTGACCATGCTCATTTTGGCTGTATCAATATAAGCTCCCAACTCAAACCGGGCATTCTTGCCGATCTCTTTGGTTATTTTCTTATCAAACAACCAGTCGGCCGATCCCAGCAATACGTTCTTTGATTTGATATCAAAGTCGATATCCTCCACTTCAATAGAACGGCTATCATTTTTATAAACCGGTTTACCCACCAGGTATACCACACCCTGGTTGGTACCTGAAAACTTTATCTTGATAACAAGTTTTTCAAACCCGCCGCCATAGATAGTGCAGGTATCAATAATGAATTTCTTTTTGATGAAACCCTTTTTGAAATTCAATTCCTTTCCCTGTACCTGTGCGTTCAGGAGTGTGCCAAGGGAATCATAACTCAGCACCGCATCCAGGAAAATGGAAAATCCTTTCTGTTTATTAAAGGTTCCCAGGTTGGGAACACTGCTGTTCTTTTCCGCCGGTTTTTCAAAACGGATCACGGGTTTGGCAGACAAACCAAGATAGATCATCAGTGAGTCCTTGCTGACAAAAAGATTATTGATATGGATCTTTTGCGGGTTGATCTGCAGCCAGCCCAATCCGTACAGGTTATATACCTTGTTCAACTGGTTCCAGACCTGCTGGAACCGGGGTTTAAGGTCAACAGCCCCGTATTTTTTTTCCATGTCATTCTTCGATATGTCGAGTTCGGCTGTAAGTCCTTTCATCACCTGTTTGGTGATATCCTGCCCCCAGAAACACACTTCACATTTATCCAGTGGCTGCGGGTCATTTCTCTTCATGGATAGTTTCACCTTGAAGTCGGGCGATAGGGTCATGCTATTAGAAAAAGACACATTCACCCTTCTTTCCGGTTCGCTGAACCCGCAGCGGCAGGCGGGCGTCCAGGGTGAAACTACCGTGCCATTGACACAAAGTCTTGTCGACCCGATTATCTTATAATAACCCATAAACCCGATATTGAGTGAATTTCCAGACCCGGTCATGGCTAAGGGACTTCTCCGGAAAACATATTTGAAACGGGTATCACAACCATCCTGCACCCAGTCGTCAGGGTAGCCGGTTGATTTGAAAACGGTGTCCACGCTTTTCTCTGCCATGGCATACATCGGTTTCAGGTTGACCCTGATGGGTATATTAATAACAGAACTGGGGAGGGAGTCCAGCCTGAAATTACCAGGGGAAAGATCAGGATTTCCCGGGTTGATCTTTTGGGTATGAGCAGCTAAAGAGACAAATAAACAGAACAGAACAATGATCCCTTTTCCTTTCATGCGATGATTTAATGGACTAAAAATAGACAAAGAAAGGAAAAGGAATTGTGAAGGTTCTATTATTGCCAGCCTCCTGCGGGCATTTCCTTGGGTTGTGTCATACTGAACCAGTTACCACACCCATCGTTGACGATACACTCAATACCGTAAAACTGCTCTTTTGGTTCTGTGATATTTACGCCTTTTGCTTTGAGTTCCTCGTAAGTGGCGCGGCAATCTGGTGCATGTAACACGCCGGCTCCCATCACACCTTTTTCCAGCAATAGTTTCAATGCTTTTTGAGTTTCGGCATCCAAGCCCATACCACCACCCTCACCCGAAGCATCCATCAGGACGATCTCGAGATCGGGTTGCTCCGGTGGATTAAGCGTAAGCCAGCGCATGCCGTTGTCCATTTTCACATCCGTGTTCACTTTGAACCCAAGCTTAGTGACATAAAAATCATAAGCTTTTTCCTGGTCGGTCACAAAGAAGGATGTATGGGAGAGTTTTGTTACCATGATAAATGATTTTAGGTTGAAGATTTAAAATTGAAGATTGATGTGCTATAAAGCAAAAATAACAGGAAGAAAGGAGAGGGGCTTCTTGAATCTTGCTTTGCTGGAATGGGAGCGGGGAGATATTTTTGATGACAACATTATTCAAAAACCGGTCATCGCTATTTAGGGATATACGTATACAACCTACCAGCTACTACCCATTCCTTACTAGCCCAGCTTATAATTCTCAATAAAGCAATGGGGGATCGCCTTCTTTGGTTGCGCTTTTTGTTCCATTTTCTTTTTGTAAGCCATATTGCGGTAGTACTGTGGGGCAAACCCGATTTCTTTTTTAAAGAGGACACTGAAAGAACCGATACTTTCAAAACCGACTTCATTGCAAACTTCGGTGACGGGTTTGTTATCCGATAAAAGATCTTTGGCCTTGTCCAGTCTTTTCTGCGTGATATATTGCAGGGGAGTACGCTTATAGACCTGCCGGAACAAACGGTGAAAATGAAAACGGGAGAGAAAGGCTTTTTTCGAGATCTGCTCCAGGTCAATAGCCAAATGGTAATTATTATCGATAAAGACCTTAGCGGCGGCGATGCGCTGGTATATGTCGGGGGTTAAGTTCACTTCGATTGGTGATTAACAACTAAAAGGTAAAATTTTTTATCAGCATTTTTAACTTTTATCTCTTCAACTTTTATCTGTTAACTGGGTTTTTCCAACCCTTGCTAAGGCGTTCAAGGGTTCCTTTGATACGTTCCACCCTAGTTTCCTCCCGTTTGGCGGTAACGATCCATTCCAGCCATTCTTTTTTATTCGTAAAAGAAAGCGCTTCAAACAAGCTGGCTTCTTTTTTATTTTTCTTTAAAGCAGTAGCCAGGTCTTCCGGTAATTTTACTTCTTTGGTTTGCGGGTTCACCCAATTGAATATCTCTCTCGGGGGAGCCGGTTTGGCTTCCTTCTTTTTATCGGCTGCTGTTTTAGCTCTGAAACCAAATACCGACCAGGTGTCATTGAAAGAGATCAAGCTGATCCAGGTAACCTTATCGCTTTCAGCTAAGAGGCAATCCCATCCTTTATCTCTTGTCAGATCCGTTTGTATTTTGGAAGTACCCTTGGGGTAGTACACCCATACAACCACTCCGGGTTTTACCAGTTTCATTACCCTACTCATTTCTTTTTCCACTTGTGCACGGTTCATCACAAACCAATGTACCTGGTCGTACGCTTTAGCACTATCGCTGATCTTTACCCCGCCTGGTAAGCCCAGTAATCCTTTTTTAAAATTAGCCGGTGCGTTCAGGGTTAGCAGGGTATAATCTGCTTTTACCTTCAGTTTATTAGAAATTGAAGTCGCCATACAAACAATTTAATGACCAAATTTATATACTGCAGTTCAGCAGCGTTTCTCTAAACTTGCTTTTTTTCAATTAATATCCCCCAAAAAAAGGAACTTTAAATTACTAAACCTTTTTTATGAACCGGAGATTATCTGTTTTCCTTCTTACTCTTCTCTTCCTGCCGTTTATCGCCATTGCCCAAAAAACTGATACAATAGCCACACATGCTTTTTACAAGAAAGCTATGTCACAAATAAATCCTAAGCATATAAACTGGGTTAAGAGCAGTGCAAAATTGGTAGTAAAAGATAACCTTTCAGAATCCGATGTCAGGAATATGGCTTCTGAATACGGAAGCATGGGTTCTCTGGGCGCTATGGATATAGAAGCATTGGTTTCTCTTATAATGATGCAGTTAGCTAAAGATGCCCAGGATGATCTTAAGGCCTTTATGGAGCAGATGAAAAAAAACTATGAGCAGAAAAAAAAGCTAAGTGATATCCTGGCCAGAATAAAAAATGAAAGAAATCAAACCCTATTGAGAGCCCAGTTGGATTCATATTATTTACTAATCAGGAAACAACCTTCCGGTGTTCCTATTAACGGGGAGTCAACCAAACCTGTAACAAAAGAAGAGATAGATGAATTGATTCGTAAAATGAATGAAGAAAAAATTTCATTGAGTGAAATGGGAGAAGAGCTGCAACTTAAGATACAGCTGTATATGGACAGGATGACGAAAGCTGATGAGGCCGCATCGAATGCACTCAAAAAGTTTTCGGAAACAGCCAACAGCATCATTCAAAACCTGAAATAGGGGATAAAAACACCCGGCCTTCAAAATCTGCCCTTGAAGATAAAACCTCCTTTTTCTTCCAATTTCAAATCCAAGAATAACCCATAACTAAGCCTCAGTCAGTGTGGTACAAAGAGGAAATTATTCCTTATGGGACTGCCATTTTTTCACATTTCATCCTCACGGCACAATGATTGACAAGATATGGAAGCTAGTCCTGCTCAGCCAGCTGGCGGAAGGAGGGTCATTAAAAAAGGAAAAAAATAAACTATGGGAAAGATAATTGGAATCGATCTGGGAACCACGAATAGCTGCGTAGCGGTTATGGAAGGCAATGAGCCGGTGGTAATTGCCAACGATGAGGGTCGTCGCACAACCCCGTCAGTAGTGGCTTTTTTAAAAAATGGCGAACGCAAAGTGGGTGACCCGGCCAAACGACAGGCCATCACCAACCCGCAAAACACGATCAGTTCGGTGAAGCGTTTTATGGGCCGCCAGTTCGATGAAGTAACGGAAGAGATCAGCCACTGGAGCTATAAAGTGGCAAAAGGTGACAATAATACCGTTCGTATTGACATAGATGGCAGACTATACACTCCACAGGAGATCAGCGCCATGGTGCTGCAAAAAATGAAGAAAACGGCCGAAGATTACCTCGGACACGAAGTGACTGAAGCGGTGATTACGGTACCAGCCTATTTTAACGACGCACAGCGCCAGGCAACCAAAGAAGCCGGAGAAATTGCCGGACTCACCGTCCGCAGGATAGTGAACGAACCTACGGCGGCTGCTCTCGCTTATGGCCTTGATAAAGGCAAACACGACCAGAAAATCGCAGTATTCGACCTCGGTGGCGGTACCTTCGATATTTCTGTACTCGAACTGGGTGACGGTGTATTTGAAGTAAAATCCACCAATGGTGATACTCACCTGGGGGGTGACGATTTTGATAAAGTGGTGATGGACTGGCTGGCCGATGAGTTCAAAAAAGATGAAGCGATCGATCTGCGCAAGGACCCGATGGCATTACAACGTCTGAAAGAAGCTTCAGAAAAAGCGAAAGTGGAATTGAGTTCATCTTCCGAGACAGAGATCAATCTTCCTTATATCACAGCGGTGGATGGTGTGCCTAAACACCTGGTGAAAAAACTGAGCCGTGCAAAATTTGAGCAACTGGCCGATAATTTATTTGCCCGTTGTTTGAAGCCCTGTGAAGCCGCATTGAAAGATGCCGGTTTATCTGCTTCGCAAATAGATGAGGTGATACTGGTGGGTGGTTCTACCAGGATCCCCAAAGTGCAGGAGATCGTTGAGAAATTCTTTGGTAGGAAAGCGAACAGGAGTGTGAACCCGGATGAAGTGGTGGCAGTTGGTGCTGCGATCCAGGGTGCTGTACTGACCGGTGAAGTAAAAGATGTACTCTTGCTCGACGTAACACCACTTTCTTTAGGTATTGAAACGATGGGTGGTGTAATGACCCCATTGATCCCATCCAACACAACGATCCCGACCAAGAAATCAGAAGTGTTCTCTACCGCCAGTGATAACCAGCCCGGGGTGCAGATCCATGTATTGCAGGGCGAACGTTCGATGTCGAAGGATAACAAAAGCCTTGGGATGTTCAACCTCGATAATATACCACCAGCACCAAGAGGTGTTCCACAGATCGAAGTGATTTTCGATATTGATGCCAACGGTATCCTGCATGTAACAGCGAAAGATAAAGGCACTGGTAAAGAACAGAAGATACATATCGAAGCAGGCTCTGGCCTGAGCAAAGATGAAGTGGAGAAAATGAAAGCCGAAGCAAAAGCCAATGAAGCGACCGATAAGGCCGAAAGAGAAAGAGTGGAAAAACTGAATACAGCCGATAGCCTGGTATTCCAGACCGAGAAGCAATTGAAAGAATACGGTGAGAAAATACCGGCTGAAAAGAAAACTGCGATCGAACAGGCAGCAGAAAAACTGAAAGAAGCGCATAAAGCACAGGATCTAACCGCCATAGATACAGCGATGGCTGAACTCAATGCGGCCTGGACGGCGGCAAGTGAGGATATGTATAAAGCAACTCAAGAGCAGCCGCAAGGGACAGGAGAACAGGCTCAAGCCACAAGCGAGCAAGGTACAAGTGAGCAAGCTGCGGCAGACAATGTAACTGATGTTCCTTATGAAGAGGTAAAATAAACGAGATGCTTCTGTCCCCTCTCTTAAGGAGAGGGGTGCAGGAGTGAGGCTGTAACGGATGTTCCTTATGAGGAAGTAAAATAAAACGGAATCTCATGCTGCCTGCTCCAACGAAAGTCGTGGGAGCTTGTCGAAGCGTGGTTAGAAGAAGAATTATCTTAATAAGCCCTTACGAAGATCGTAGGGGCTTTTCTACTACCGCCAAGCTTTGTGTTTTCTGCCGAGGTTGGTGTTTCCACCAACCACTTTTCTTTCACTCCAAGTCTCCTGAAAGGGACTCAAAGGGAAGTAATAAGCTCAAAATGTTTTGTATCTTTAGTCTATGACACAAATCGTAATAGATAAGAAGAAATATGTGTTAGTTCCTCAAAAGGAATACGAGGCGCTACAGAAAAGAGCAGCGCTTAAAACAAAACCTCAAAAGACGCTATCACTTTCAGAAGCCCGGGCTTATAGTAAAAAACTGATCAGAAAATGGGCAGGAGAAGTGTTGTAGTAAAAGAGGCTGCCGCAGAAAGTATTGCTGCTATTTCCTGGTATATTGAATCAAGGGGTATGCTGGCAACTGCAGAAAAATTTGTCGACGATATTTACAATTATATCATCCGTCTGGCTGATACAAGAAAATCATATCCCATTTGCAGGGAGCCAACCAGGGCAATTTTGGGACATAAATGTGTGTCTTACAAAAAGAAATATACGATCGTCATTTTCGAATCAAAAAAGGAATTGATCATTTGTGAATTCATTTCTTCCAAACTTATTCACTGGTAGTCTTTCGCCGAAGTTGGTATTTCCACCAACCGCTTTTCTTTCCCTCCGAATTTCCTGCCGGAAACTCGGAGTAGGCAGATACCAGAAAGTTTATCCCGCCAGCAATTCGTCCAGGTTCTCATGCGCCATCCTGAATCCTTCCTGGAAGCCCATTTCCACGATCTTTTCCAGATCTTCGATCTTACTAAAGGTTATTTCTACTTCCACTTTTGTACCGGCCTCCGAAGGTTTGAAATCAACCTTCCAGTGCATACGCGGAAATTCAGTATTGATATTGCCATTCTCATCACAGAAAGCATCCAGGCCACTGTAGGTTTTATTGGGAAAGATGGTTTCATAATCTGCCCGGCAATAATGCCGTTCACCCTCGGGTCCTTGCATGTAATAACGCCAATGCCCGCCTTCCCGGAAATCCATTTCCTGGGTATTGGCTTTCCAGGGTTTGGGGGCCCACCATTGGTCAAGCTGTTCGCTGACTGTCCAGGCTTCCCAGACTCTTTCTATTGGAGCGCTGAATTCACGCACCACGTTGATCTTTTTATTTGCCAGGTCTTTTGAATAGACCGTTTCCTTTGTTGCCATCATGATTTTTAGTTTTTTCTTTTAAAAGAACATGTCGAGTTGATCAACCCAAATATACGCAACTATCTGGTTGCGCAATTATTTTTTAATTGTTTTTTTGTACCCCAAAATCTATGCTAAGCAGGAAATACCGTTCTGTGGATAGAGATTTTTAAGAATCGCTGTTTTATCTTGTTTTTTTGCCGAAGTTGGTGTTTCCACCAAGCGCTTTTCCTTCCGACTCTCCTGAAAGGGACTCAGAAGATGCCGCCAGGATTTCTGCAACATACCAAGCACAGTATCCGGGTCGAGGAATTCAGGAATTGAATACGTGATCATCCCTGCTGCAATGGCAGCGGCCTGCTCCAATGTCAGTCTGCAATGAAAGTATTGACACCCGCATAATAGGAATTCTGCTGCGGCACGGTTATTAGTCAATTTAGTTGCCGGAGAAATATACCATAATTTTACGTTTATAAAGACCAAATAATACAATCATGGAAATCGAAATTTTTACATTAGCTGATTTTGCCCAGGATAATAATTCAAAGCTTACGATCGTAGGCACATTTGATTCGATCCAATCGAAACAATTTCCTGTTGCGCACCCCGCCTGCTCAATCGCCTGCCGGCTAAGGTTTGGCGCCAGCGAAACCGGTCATCATGATTTCAGGCTCCGCCTGATCGATTCTGAAGGGAATGAGCCGATCCAACCGATCGAAGGAAATATCAATATCGGTGCGCCACCAAACGGGCAGTTCTCATCGATCAATATTGTTGTTAATTTCAACCAGTTGAAATTTGAAACAGCCGGCCGTTATTCTTTTGAATTGTATATCGACGGTGACTGGAAATCAGGACTGCCGCTGTTCCTGAACCTGATGCCCTGATCTATTACACCACTATCCTTTAGCGTTAGTTCTGACCGGCTATTCAATTCTCTTGCAGTTAATCTTGGAAGGAGACAAAGAATAGCGTACATTTGCAATTCAAATCTGGGCATATCAGCATGCTTGCTGCGGATGACTGAATTCAACACTTCTTCTGACGATTCTTAGTGTTCTTCTCCCGGTTTTTTTGCCCAGTGATTTATTAGTGTCATTTATTAAACCATAATATCATGAAAATTGATGAGCGTCCATCTATTGTACAGATGGAACCGGGGATCTTAAAAAACCTGGTAAGAGAAGTAAAGGAAACATTGGCAACCGACCTTGAACTGCCGGAACTTAAAAAAACAACCCTGACTTTTGCTGGACTTTGGAATATCCGAAGAAATGCAAGAACTGCGGGGAGCCGTTTCAGTAGATAATCGCATACAATTATCCGTTTCCGATCAAAGCAGATGCCGGTCACCTGATAAGGAGGGCCGGCATTGTTTATTTGCACCTTAAAAAATTTCCCCCCGATTTCTCTAATCTTCTACTTTTGTATCCCACCCGGCTGAATTGTTCAGGCGGGCTTTAAAACAAAGCCGTGGCAAAAACTGAGCACCCATTAATGACGAATTCTTACCATGATCTCGTCAAGCAAACATTCAATTTTCCCCAGGAGGGGATCGAGGTAAAGGAGGGTAATCTCTTCTTTAACGGGCTTGACCTGAATGCGCTTATCGCCAAGTATGGCACCCCGATGAAACTCACCTACCTGCCCAAGATCGGGATGCAGATCAAAAAGGCCAAGCAAATGTTTGCGGCAGCTTTTAAAAAGCATAAGTACGAGGGCAAATATTTTTATTGTTATTGCACCAAGAGTTCACATTTCAGTTTTATAGTTGAAGAGGCACTGAAAAGCGATATACACCTGGAAACTTCCTATGCCTACGATATCGAGATCATCAAAAAACTCTATGCCAAAAAGAAAATAACCAAAGACACACATATTATTTGTAATGGGTTCAAACAAAAAGGCTATACCCGCCGCATTGCCAACCTGCTGAACACGGGTTTTCACAACGTGGTTCCAGTACTGGATAACAAAGAAGAACTAAAGGATTATGCCACTTCTGTGAAAGTGCCTTTTAAACTGGGGATCAGAGTTGCTGCAGAAGAAGAACCGAATTTCCCATTTTATACATCCCGGCTGGGGATCAGGGCCAAGGATATTCTTGAATTTTACGTGGACAGGATAGAGGGTTATGAAAGCAAGTTCCAGCTCAAGATGCTGCATATCTTCCTGAACAAAGGCATCAAGGATGATATCTATTATTGGAGCGAACTGAATAAGGTCATCAACCTTTATTGCCAGTTAAAAAAAATCTGCCCCGAACTGGATTCGATCAATATCGGCGGTGGTTTCCCCATCAAGCATTCACTTGGTTTTGAGTATGACTACCAGTTCATGATCAACGAAATCGTAAAAAATATCAAAACTGCCTGCAAGAAAGCCAAAGTTCCGATGCCGCATATATACACCGAGTTCGGCAGCTATACAGTAGGAGAGAGTATGGGGCATATCTTCAGTGTGATCGCGGAGAAAGTACAGAACGACCGGGAAACCTGGTACATGATCGATTCATCCTTTATCACCACCCTGCCTGATACCTGGGGTATTGGCGAGAAATTCCTGATGTTACCCGTCAATAAGTGGGACCGGGAGTATCACCGGGTGGTACTCGGCGGTATTACCTGTGATAGTCATGATTATTACGATTCAGAAGAACATATTAATGAAGTTTTCCTTCCAAAGACCAGCGGCGACGGGGACAAGCAACCCTTATATGTCGGCTTTTTTCATACCGGGGCCTACCAGGACCAGATCAGTGGGTACGGGGGCATTAAACACTGCCTGATCCCATCACCCAAACATGTGATCGTTGGTTATGACCGGAATGGTAAACTGGTCGACTGGGTATATGCGAAGCAGCAAACAGCCCAAAGTATGCTGAAGATTCTCGGCTATAAATAAGGAGGCCCTTTTGCTGAAACATTGCTGTGATTACAGTAATAATTTAGTTCAGACAAAAGGACCTGGTAGCGTGACTTGTTTAGTAACGCCTGTTCGGATTATTGGCAGAGCGGCTATAACGTTTCCATTCATTATATTCCCATTTGCTATAACTCACCCGTTGCAGGTATGACCTGTCAAGGTAAAAACGGTTATCATAGCCTTTCCAGTAAAGAAATCCACTGGGGCTGCGATGATAATATCTCCCGTCAGGGTAGCGGTTCATCGTAAAACCGGGTGTCGGGCTGATGATCAATGAAGCGGAAGGATAATACCTCGGTGAAGGTGCGGGAGGCGGGGGTGTTTCGTAACGTTCTCTTCTTTCTTCCGGGTAACGTTCTGTTTTGTCTTTGGTGGCCCAGACACGGCTGGGTTTACAACTGGTGAAAACAAGTGTTGCAGCAAGTAAAACCGCTGCGGGCAAAATAAATGTTCGTTTCATATTGCAGATTTTAGGGTTTAGAATCAACTGGATTAGGAGAAGATTTTTGAGGCAACGGTTGTCTTGTATTATATTTTATCATTCTCTTGACCTTTTATTTCTCACTTCACCCGGGTTAAGGGCGCGGGCAACCGGTGCTGCCTCCGCTTGTTCGGGTTTTACTTCAGCTGGCAGTGGTTCATATTTTTGAGACCTGGTCTCTACCTGGACCGGTTTTGTTTGTACGAGTACCGGCGTTATGTTTACGGGTTCAGGTTTCACAGTGCTGTCTTTTGACCTGGCTGTGCTGTTTGCGGGATATATTGTCGAGAGTTTATCCAGGGCCAGGGTCTTACTCGAAGTGTCACGTCCCATGATGATATCGGTAGTCACCCAATTCTCCTGGTCAGGCTCAAGATTATCCAGTTCAAGGAAGCGAAGCGCTACCACCTGGCTGTCTTTCTCAACAGGTACACGGGGTGTAAACAGTTTGCTGGTATATTCTTTACTGGCTGCACAGCTGGCTGCCGTTGCCACTATCATGATCAAAACAACCGCTTGTACTATTCTTGTTGTTTGCATAACTCCAGGTTTTATTTTTAACGGGATAAGATGTTGTTGCGTCCTACCGGGCCCTTGCCAGGAAGTAACGCATTCATGTTTCAATTCATTTGCCATAAAATCTTAAAATCAATGAATAGGAAATACTTTTTCATAGTCTTAACAGTAATCCTGTATGGAACGGGCGCAAAAGCCCAGGACGCCGGGGATTCTGTGAAAGCAGTTGTTAATAAAATGTTCACTGCTATGAAGGAAGGAAACGGGGAGATGCTGCGCAGCACGTTTGCCGACAGCATGGTGCTGCAGACTATTTTCATCAATAAGGAAGGAAAGCTTGTTGTAAGGGATGAGAACCCAGCAGGGTTTATCGATTTTGTTAGTAAAGAAACTGCAGGGAATGCCGACGAGCGGATAACATTCGATGTGGTAAAAGTGGATGGACCGCTTGCGATCGCCTGGACCCCTTATAGTTTCTACTACAAGGGAAAGTTCCAGCATTGCGGGGTGAATTCTTTCCAGCTGGTACGCTTCAATGGTGAATGGAAGATCCAGTACCTGATCGATACGAGGAGAAAGCAGGGGTGCAGCCAGTAAGGCTTTTGCTATTGGCCGAGGTTTGGTTATTCCGACCGTAAGGGCGAAAAGAAACCCTCCCTAGAAAGGGAGGGTTGTAAACCAAAACCAACTGCTTATGAGAAAATCTTCAATATTTTATTTAATTACTATTTCAGTAGCCGATGCTTTGACTACTTCCTTTTTAGGAAGGTTTAATGTCAGTACTCCATTGATGTAGGTCGCCTCAATGTTCGTTGCATCAATTTTTTCGTCTATTGTGAAAGATCTCTTAAAGGACCGGTAGCTGTACTCTCTGCGGATCTGTTTTTGGTACCGATTGCTATCAGAATCTTCCTTTGCCCGATTGCTTTCGGGATCATTCTTTTTTTCCGCCGATATCGTTAACAGGTCCTGGTCAAGCTTCACATTAAAATCCGATTTTTCAAAACCCGGGGCTACTACTTCCAACCGGAAGCTTTTATCTGTTTCTATGACGTTGACCGGGACAATCCCTTTTCTTTCCGATCCGTTAAAATCATTTTTAAAGAGGGCAGGTAATTCGGTGAAAAGGTCATCCACCAGTGTGTTAAATGTTGTGCCTTCAAAAGGCTTCCTGTTGAATTTTGCGTTTGTCATGATTATATCGGGTTGTTTTATTTAAATTTCTTTGTGACAACAGTCATTGTTCAAAGCCTGTACCAGCCTTTTTTTTTGGTTTTTTTTCTGCCAGTATAGTCAGCTACCTGGATATTGAGCGACAGAATTTCCGAAAAGAGGAATTTTTGCTGTCATTATTTCGCAAAGACAGCAACTGTCATTTTACAGTAAATATTTTCTTTACCTTTGCGTTATATTAAAAACGAATAAAATGTATCCTGAAGAAATAGTTATCCCCATGAAGGAAGAATTGACCGAAGGTGGTTTTACAGAACTTCTTTCGGCGAGCGAAGTTGAATCACAATTGGCAAAAGAAGGTACGACACTTGTAATGATCAATTCAGTTTGTGGCTGCTCGGCCGGTACTGCAAGACCCGGGGTGTTAATGGCTGTTGCCAATGCTACGCAAAAACCAACTTATTTAGCCACCAGTTTTGCTGGTTTTGATATCGAAGCGGTCGGGGCTCTCCGCCAGCATTTAATGCCTTACCCGCCATCATCACCCGCGATTGCATTATTCAAAAACGGCCAGCTGGTTCATTTTATCGAACGTCACCAGATCGAAGGCAGACCCGCACAGGTCATTGCGCAAAACCTGATCGGGGCATTCGACCAGTATTGTAATTAAGAGAAGCTAATAGCTCTTAGCTATCAGTTATTCGTTGTTTGTCTGGGTTCCCAATATGTAGTTTGGAATCTTTTGCTGTTTCATCTTTGCTAACGGCTAAGAGCCAATAGCTAATAGCCAAATTCGTGACTTTCTTTAGTATATTCGCTGCCAACCAACTAAGTTTTCATGTATCCCAACCTGTACTACGCATTTAAGGACCTTTTTGGCGTGGAGTGGACCTTTCTCCGGTTTGTCAATTCCTTTGGCTTTTTTGTGGCAATAGCGTTTATCATTTCTGCTATTGTATTAGCGAATGAATTGCGGCGCAAAAGCAAACAGGGTTTGTTCCAGCCTACGGAAATGCAGGTGATGGTTGGACAACCGGCTACCGTATCCGAACTGGCGCTCAATTTTATCCTGGGCTTTATACTTGGTTATAAAATCGTTGCACTGTTTATTATGGATAGTTCTGCAACAGAAGATCCCCAGGCATTTATTTTTTCCACGCTTGGAAGCTGGCCAGCCGGGATCGGGCTCGGGTTATTGTTTGCCGGTTTGAAATGGTGGGATAAGAACAAACAAAAACTGGCTAAGCCTGAGAAAAGAACTGTCAGGATCTGGCCGCATGACAGGGTAGGAGAGATCACGATCATCGCCCTTGTTTTTGGTCTGCTGGGGGCCAAACTTTTTGACATTTTTGAGAACTGGGGCGATTTTCTGCAACACCCTTCGGATTATATCTTTTCGGCAAAAGGACTTACATTTTATGGGGGGTTGATCTGTGCAGCGCTTGCCATCTGGTGGTATGCTAAAAGACATAAGATCGGTTTCTGGCACCTGAACGATGCTATGGCGCCGACCATGATGCTGGCATATTCATTGGGCAGGATTGGCTGCCAGGTATCCGGAGATGGGGACTGGGGCATAGAGAATGCAAACCCCAAACCATTTAGCTGGTTGCCCGACTGGATGTGGTCTTATCGTTTTCCGCACAATGTGAACGAAATGGATCCCGGGGTCATGATCCCCGGTTGTACCGACTCTAAATTCTGTAACCAGTTAGCGGTGGGCCATTATCCCACTTCGTTTTATGAGATCGTGATCTGCTTCATCCTCTTCCTGCTGATCTGGTCGCTTCGAAAAAGATTTAAAGTACCAGGAACACTTTTTGGGCTTTACCTTATGCTCAATGGCCTGGAACGTTTTTTTATCGAAAAGATACGGGTCAATAACCGCCTGGATATCCTGGGACTTCATCCTACCCAGGCGGAAGTAATATCGAGCCTGCTTTTCCTCTCAGGACTGGGAATTTGGATCATTTTAGCCCGGAAATCCGGCAGTAAGAAATCCACACCCGCAACTGCAGACACGATATAAAGCTGTTTTTTAGGACTTTTTTGCGAACTACATATTGGCTGGAACCCAGGACTGCCGGAGTTCTTGGACTTGAATATGCGCCTGGTATCGATTGCGTAGCCGTTGTGAGCAATTTTCATCTCTAAAGGCTATGAGATACGGCAATTATTGAATATCTTTGCAGACGGTCTGGGACGGTAAAATTCATACTTCGGCAATTAACTATCCATTTGCAACAATCTGCAAACAAAGACTGTCTTTATACGTTGAAATTTAAACCTTTTTAGTTATGCGGCAGCTCAAAATCGCCACCCAGATCACCAACAGGGACTCACAGGCGGTAGAAAAATATTTACAGGAAATCTCCAAGATATCGATGATTACGCCGGAAGAAGAGACCACTCTTGCCCAGCGTATCAAAATGTTTAACAGGAACCCGGTAGATTCTCAGCGGGCATTGGATAAACTGGTACAGGCGAACCTTCGTTTCGTGGTATCCGTTGCCAAACAATACCAGCACCAGGGATTATCTCTCAGTGACCTGATCAATGAAGGAAATCTCGGTCTTATCAAAGCCGCACAACGGTTTGATGAAACAAAGGGTTTCAAATTCATTTCTTACGCAGTATGGTGGATCCGCCAGTCGATCCTGCAGGCTTTGGCCGAACAAGGCAGGCTGGTTCGTTTGCCCCAGAATAAGATCGGTACCTACAATAAGGCCAATAAAGCCTATATGGCTTTCGAACAGGAGCATGAGCGGGAACCATCTACAGAAGAGCTGGCTGAGCTATTGGAAATGAGCGAAACAGAGATCAACAATATTTTCCAGAGCAATACCCGTCACACTTCCCTTGACGCACCCGTTCATGAAGCAGAAGATGTAGCCATGGGTGACCTGCTGGAAGGCGGTGATGATACAGATGATGATGTGATGAAGGATTCTCTGAGGAATGAAATCCGTCGTGTTTTGAAATCGCTGTCGCCCAGGGAAGCCGAGATCGTAAATGCGTATTTCGGGCTGGATGGTGAAAACGGTGTTACGATCGAGCAGATCGGGCAGAAATACGATCTTACCAAAGAACGTATCCGCCAGATCAAGGAAAGAGCGATCAAACGTTTACAGAAAGCACGCTACAGCAGTGCATTGAAAGCTTATCTCGGCTAATAGTAAAAAATTCATGGGTTAGAATACCAGTAGTCCCGGCATTACCGCCGGGATTTTTTTTACAGAACCTTTTTCGCTCCCCGCCGTTATTTTTGTGATAACTATGAGACATGTCATATTGATCCTTCTTGTTCTCCTTTTTGTATCCTGCGAAAGGGCTGTTGAATTCAAATTGGGTGATGTATCCCCCAAACTTGTCGTGGAAGCCAGCATTGAGAATGGCCAGGCTCCTGTGGTTTATCTTACCAAAAGCCAGGCTTTTTTCTCCAGGATCGATCTTGCTGCATTGGCTAATAGTTTTGCCAGGAATGCGGATGTATATATTTCCAATGGCAGCAGCACGCATAAATTAAAAGAATATACAGTTCCCGTTGCTCCGGGGATCAATTTCTATTACTATTCAAATGATCCCGCCAATCCTTCCACTGCGTTTACAGGCCAGCTTAACAGCGCTTATTCACTCAGGATTGTGTCAGAGGGGAAAGAATATACTGCGACCACCACTATTCCCAACAGCACGCGTCGTATTGATTCACTCTTCTGGAAACCTGCAGCAGCCGGAAATCCACCCGGGAAAGTGGTCGTGATGATAAGAGCTTATGATCCCCCTGGTTTCGGGGATTATGTACGATACTTCACAAAAAGGAACAGTGAACTCTTTTATCCGGGTCTGACCTCAGTATTTGATGACCAGGTGATCGACGGCAGCAGCTACGAAGTACAGGTAGAAAGGGGAGTGGACAGGAATGCCGATATTCCTGAGGGTTATTCTTTTTTTGATAAAGGGGATACGGTGACTTTAAAAGTGGCCAATATTGACAAAGCCACTTATGATTTCTGGAGAACAATGGAATATACTTATGCCAGCGTTGGTAATCCTTTCTCCTCACCAACAAAGGTCTTGAGTAATATCAAAGGTGGGGGGCTGGGTTATTTTGGAGGCTATGCCGCACAATACAGGACCATTATCATTCCACAGTAACATGTTTTACACATATTGCCTGTGTCGCCAGTTGGCTGACCTGCCCGATTGCTCATTAACCATTAATTTTACCCGCCCCGATATCTGATCGGGATAAACTGATACATTGAATGGACACAACTGAAAAAATACATTGCCTGATCATTGGGTCCGGACCTGCCGGTTATACAGCCGCTATTTATGCCGCAAGGGCCAATCTTAAACCTGTCTTGTACCAGGGAATACAACCTGGCGGACAATTGACCATCACAACCGAAGTGGAAAATTACCCTGGTTATGCCGATGGTGTGCAGGGCCCGGAAATGATGGTGCACTTTGAAAAACAGGCTGCCCGGATGGGCGCTGATATCCGGTATGGCCTGGCTACCAAAGTTGATTTCATTTCAGCTCCTTATAAAGTACAGATCGATGAGGAAAAATGGGTCGAAGCAGATGCAGTAATCATAGCTACCGGGGCTTCTGCCAAATGGCTGGGACTGGAAAGTGAGCAACGGCTGAATGGTTATGGTGTCAGCGCCTGTGCCGTTTGTGATGGATTCTTTTTCCGGGGTAAAGAAGTCGCGATCGTTGGGGCAGGAGATACCGCTGCAGAAGAAGCCCTCTATCTCTCCAAACTTTGCAGTACGGTGCATATGTTTATCCGGAAAGAAGCGATGCGTGCCAGCAAAGTGATGCAGGAAAGGGTATTAAACACGCCAAATATCAACGTTTACTGGAATACGGATACGGAAGAAGTGCTGGGCGAAAAAAAAGTAACCAGTGTGCGGGTGAAAAACAATAAAACAGGCGAAACAAAAGAGATCCCGGTTAGTGGTTTTTTTGTGGCGATCGGTCACCAGCCCAATTCGGATATATTTAAAGGGTGGCTTGATATGGACGAAGCCGGCTATATCAAAACGATCCCGGGCAGTTCAAAAACAAATATCGAAGGAGTGTTCGCTTCCGGGGATGTGCAGGATAAGATCTACCGACAGGCTGTAACAGCTGCCGGGAGTGGTTGTATGGCGGCTTTAGATGCGGAGCGCTATTTAAGTGCCAAAGGCATTTAACATTTAAAAAGTTTGAAGAAAAATAATTTATTACTCATGGCTGACCTGCTTACCATTTCACTCAATAATGTCCGCTTCAGAGCTTATCATGGATTGCATCCGGAAGAAAGACAAAAAGGAAATGATTTTGTCGTGAATATGCAGGTTCGTTTTCCGCCTGTTAGCGGAACAGTCATTTCGCTGGAGGATACCATTGATTATGCTGTGCTGTTTGAAATAATAAACTCCACCATGCAACAGCCTGTTGATCTTCTGGAAACGCTTGTCCAAACCATTACTAATAAAGTTTCCCTGAAATTCCCCCAGGTAAAAAAAATTGATGTGTCTGTAGAAAAACTAAACCCGCCTATTGATAAGTTTAGCGGAAGTGCAGAAGTAAAATACAGTAAAGATTTTTAACTTACTCCGATGAGTTGGTCATACGTAATGGACTCTTACTCTCCTTCTGATTACAAATCAGCTGGTCTCCTGTAGTTTGGCCGTATCAAAACCTGGTGATTCCGGTGATCGTTTGGAAAAAGAAAGATCAAATGACAGAATATCTTATCTTCCATTAAATAGTTTTCTGTTATGAAAAATTTATTGGTACTGTTCCTGCTGTTTTCATTTGCCATTTATGCAGGTGCACAAAAAAACCCGGTTGTGGAAGCAAAAGAATTAATCCCCTCCGGAGTGCAAGCAATTGTTACAAAGAATTCAGTTACTGTGTCAGGGAAAAAGATTGACTATACAGCCCACACCGGGTATCTCGATTTAAAAAACGATACGGGTAGATTAATTGCCAAAGTCTTCTTCACTTACTATAAAAAAGATAATGAGGATGCCGCCAAGCGCCCCATAACTTTTACTTTTAATGGTGGACCGGGGTCATCTTCTGTATGGCTGCATATGGGTGCGCTAGGACCAAGAATTGTTTACTTGCAGGATGATGGAACTGCAACTGCGCCTCCTTACAAAGTTATTAATAATGAATACAGCTGGTTAGATAAAACAGACCTTGTATTTATTGATCCGGTGGCTACCGGCTTCAGCCGAGCTGCGCCCGGCGAAAACCCCAAACAGTTTCACGGGTATGTGGAGGATGTACAATCAGTTGGTTCTTTCATTCGGCATTTTTTATCCAGGTATGACCGATGGGGCTCGGCAAAATACCTGGCAGGTGAAAGTTATGGTACTACCCGTGCAGCAGGACTTTCAAAATTTTTGCAGGACAATTACCGCATTTATTTCAATGGCATATTTCTTATCTCTCCTGTACTGAATTTTGGAACCAATGACTATTATGTTGGGAATGATTTGCCCCGGGCATTATACATTCCTTCTTATACAGCCGCAGCATGGTATCATAAAAAATTAGCCCCGGTATTACAGGCCGATTTGCAAAAAACATTAAAGGAGAGTGAAGCATTTGCTATGGGAGAATATGCCAGTGCGTTATTGAAAGGAGGGTGGATGAATGATTCAGAAAAAGACAGAATAGCAGAGAAGATGAGTTATTACACCGGACTTAGCAAGGAATATTGTTTGCTGGCGAATCTCCGGGTAGAAGAAAATCGTTTTTATAAAGAATTAATGAGAAAAGATGGATTGACAATTGGCAGGCTCGATGCCCGGTTCACGGGAAGAGATTTAGATGATGCCGGGGAGACAGTAAGTTTTGACCCCTCATTTACAAATATTGATGGCCCGTTTACTTCAGGTATTAATGATTATTTTATAAAAGAGTTGAATTTTAAAGAAGACCAGGCATATAATATTTTTGGTAATGTTCGCCCCTGGAACTACAATAATGTCCAAAACCAGTTTTTAAATGTAGCTGAAAGCTTAAGGGATGCCATGACTAAAAACCCGGCGCTGAAAGTATATGTCGGATCGGGTTATTATGATTTTGCCACCCCTTTTTTTACAGCAAAGTATGACGTGGAACATATGTTCCTTCGCCCCGAAGCCAAAAAGAATATCAGGCATTATTTTTATAATTCAGGGCACATGTATTATATCAATAAACCGGACATGATACAATTTAAAAAAGATGTGGATGCTTTTTTTGACTGGAGTTTTCCGGGCAAATAATTAAATAACTGCCGGTGTTGTGAGCTAATCATGAATGACCGTGCTGGGATTCGTCATTAAGCAGGTTTGGGCTTTGTTTTCTGAAGCCTCAATTTCCCCACAGGTACATAATGAAACGTTGTGAAGATGATTAAATAACCTTCTTCTTCCACTTACCACTCCTGATATAAAGAGAAGAAAGGATAAAAAGAATACCCCAATACAAAATTTCCGAGGCCCATGCCCATACAAGACCGAGGTGAAAGACTTTCAGTACAAGGTAAACGTACAGGGAATAAAGGACAATGGCAACAATCTCGATGGCGAGGTTGATCTTTGTATTAGCTGTACCAGTAACGGCATTCAGCCAGACAGTGGCAAATGACATCACCATCATCCCGGCAGTTACCATCCGGATGACCGGGATGGCATCAGCGACAAAACTTTTGTCACGTCCATACACGCTTAAGAACAGGTTGGGGAAAATATTTATGAGCAGGCAGAGAACAAAGGTAAACCCGATGCTGAGCCACATGATCTTCTTGATCAGGAAAACCACTTGTTCTTTTTTATCCTGGCCAATGATATTGCTGACCATGGCATTGGTAGTACTGGCAAAAGCCCAGACAAATATGCCAAAAATTCCAAAGATATTACGCATCGTATTGCTGATGGCCAGCGGTCTTTCTCCAAGATGTTCAATGAATATATAGAAAAGCAACCACGCAAATATGCTGAGCAGCCATTGTGCTACGAGTGGGGATGATTGCTTAAATATCAGCCCGGCGACCACTTTGTCAAAACGACTATGGAGAAACAGCGAGAACCGGTGGTGGAATTTTTTATAAAAGATGATACCCAGCACCACCAGCATCCCGGCGATCTCTGATATAACGGAGGCCCAGGCGGCGCCGTTAAACCCCAGTTTGGGTGACCCAAAATGTCCAAAGATCAGGGCATAATCCAGTAAAATATTAAGGAGGGCCTGTGTCCAGAATCCATACTTCATATACCGGCTGCTGTTGGTACCGACCAGCAGGGCATTGCACATTTGAAAACCATATAAAAAAGGAACACCCCAGACGCGGATCTTCAGGAAACCGATCGCTTCCCGGTGTACGGTTTCTGAATGAAGACTATACGAAAGAAAATAAGGAGCGAAGAGATAGGTAAGTAATATGCCGGCTGCGGCAAAGAACATCGAGATCCACAGTCCCTGTGCAAACAGCTTACCGATCTCTCCCGGCCGGTTTTCTCCTGCACGGCGGGATAACAAGCCCTGGAGACCGCTGTTGAGGCCATTTCCTACCAAAGCGAAGATCAGGTAAAAGACACCGGTGATGCCCGCTGTACCCAGTTCTGTTTCACCCAGGCGGCCAAGAAAAATATTATTGGTGACAAAATTGATCTGTGGTACAAGCATGGCAAGGCTGATCGGCAGGGCGATCCTCAGTATCTGCCGGTTGGTTATTTCTACTTGTAAGCCTGTATCAACGGTTGTGGAAGCCATGATTAAAAGTTGGCAAAACTACGATATTTAATTTTTTGTCTATTATTGCACGAATTGAAAAAAGGATTGTGAAGCAATTATTTCATATCACCAATACGCAAACGGATCCTGTGATGCAGGTATTGGCGTTAAGGGTGGGAGAACAGCATGCAAGCTTTGCCGTTACAGGTAAAAACAGCAACGAACTGGCAGAACTGGCTTATTGTACGGCGGAAGAATGGAATGAAACGGAATTGAACGATCTTTTTGCGGCCTATCCTGTTTTGAAGAATTCTTTTTATGAAGTGTTGATCTGCTATGATCACCCACAAAGTATCATCCTGCCTTCAGTTGGGTCCGCAAAAGAGGAAGCGGCTGGCATATTAAATGCCTCGGCGCTGCCCGGCCATCAACAGCTGATCATATCCGAAACAATACCCGGCTGGCAGCTGCTGAATGTATTTTCCGTACCCCGGGAAACCCGGGATTGGCTCGACCTGAAATTTCCCATCACAAGATCCTGGCATCACTATTCACTGGATATAAAAAACATGACCCCTTCAGCCACTGGGACCTTGCAGGTTGACTTCCGGAAAAATGATTTTACCGTAGTGGTCATGAGTCAAAATAAATTCTTACTCGCACAGACTTTCGGGTACGCGACACCGGAGGATGTTATTTATTATCTATTAAAGACCTGTCGTCAATTCTCTTTATCACAGCAGGATGTGCTGTTGCAATTATCCGGGCTCATCGATAAGCAATCGGCTTTGTACAAAGAACTGTACCAATATTTTATTCACCCGGTATTCAGGGAGTCTTCCTGGAAAATGCCGGAGGAATACCCAGCCCATTTTTTTACCGGACTTAACGACCTGGCAAAATGCGCATCATAGGAGGAGAACATGGGGGAAGAAAATTCAATCCCCCGAATAATATGCCGTATACAAGACCTACAACGGATATTGCCAAAGAAGGTCTCTTCAACGTATTGCAGCATAACCTGCATTTTGAAGAAATGAAAACCCTCGACCTTTTTGGCGGCACGGGCAGTATCAGTTATGAACTTGCCTCAAGAGGAGTTCCTGATCTTACGATCGTGGAGAAAGACAGCGCTATGTATGAATTCATTAAAAAAACCGCGGCGACCCTCCGAATAGAGAACCTGAAAGTGGTCAAAATGGATGTGTTCAAATTTATTGAGCAATGCAATGACCGGTTTGATTTTATTTTTGCAGGTCCGCCCTATGCATTGACAAGCATTGATGAATTACCCAGGCTCATCGTTGAAAAGAAATTGTTGAACAAAAATGGATGGTTCGTCCTGGAGCACACGCCAAAAAATGATTATAAAGCATTCCCCCTGTACAAATCAGAAAGGAATTACGGCACAACGGTTTTCTCTACTTTTGTAGACAACAGGGAACAATGATAAAAAAAGAAATAAGAAAAAACTACCGGGATAAAAGATATTCACTGACGGTTCCTGAGCAGGCAAAACTGGATGATCTCCTGCTGATCAGTTTCCAGTCAGCCGCACTGCCCTTTATCAGCAGCTTGCTTTCTTACTGGCCGATCGAAGAAAATAATGAACCCAATACCCATTTATTTACCGGTTATCTTGAATTCAATAATCCGGGATTAAAAGTGGCTTATCCAAAAGCCGATTTCTCCACGAATGAAATGAAAGCGTTCGCGACAACAAAAGATACAGGGTTTATAAAAGTGAAATACAATATCCACGAACCCGCAACGGGGGAGGAAGAAATTTCTCCCGGGGATATCGATATGGTATTGGTGCCCTTGCTGGCCTTCGATGAACAGGGATACCGGGTTGGTTACGGGAAAGGTTTTTATGATAAATACCTCGCTGGCTGCCGTCCGGGTTGCATCAAAGCTGGGTTTTCCTATTTTCCACCAGTTGAAAGCATCGCAGATAAGGACGAATTTGACGTACCTTTAGACCTTTGTATCACGCCCCAAACTGTCTATGTTTTCTAATTTTTTTCTCAAGTCATTCAGGATCCTTTTACTGCCTTTTTCCCTTTGTTACTGGCTTATCATCGCTGCCCGGAACTGGCTATATGACAAAAATATCCTCCGTTCCTCAGCATTTGGTTTACCGGTGATTTGTGTAGGCAATCTCTCTGTTGGTGGTACGGGTAAATCGCCGATGGTGGAATACCTGGTGGAAAAATTAAAAGACAGGTTCCGCGTGGCCACACTAAGCCGGGGTTATAAAAGGAAAACAAAAGGGTACGCACTGGCGCAAACTAACACTACCGCCCTCGAGATTGGCGACGAGCCCATGCAATTCCATTTGAAATTCCCGGGTGTACCGGTTGCAGTAGGTGAAGAAAGACTTGTAGCAATACCCCAATTGTTACATGACCGGCCCGAAACAGAAGCCATAATACTGGACGATGCGTTCCAGCACCGTCGTGTGAGAGCAGGTTTGAATATCCTGCTTACAGAGTACAACAATTTGTTCACCCGCGATTTTTATCTTCCTACTGGCGACCTGCGTGACCTGAAGAGAAGTTATAAACGGGCACAGGTGATCGTGGTAACAAAATGTAACCCCGCAATCAGCGAAAAGGAAAAACAGGAGATCATCAAAGAGATAGGAACGGAACCGGGACAGCATATTTTTTTTACCGCTATCGAATATGGTGCAATGTACCATATCCACAGCAAGGAGATCATAGCGCCACAAGCAGACCGGGAGACCCTGCTGGTAACAGGGATTGCCAATCCCCGGCCGCTGAAAAAAATGCTGGAAGAGCACAGTAATAGTTACCAGATGCTCCAGTATTCTGACCACCACATCTTTACGATCGATGACCTTAAAGATATCCGTCAAAAATTTGAAAATATCCCGTCTCCCCATAAGATCATTCTTACAACGGAGAAAGACGCGGTTCGCCTGGCAAAGTTTAGCACGGAGATTGAAGGAATGCCCTTGTATGTGTTGCCAGTCCGACATCATTTTCTTTTTAAGGAAGGAGTGCGATTCGATGAACTGGTTACCGCATTTATCCGGGATTTTAAAAAAGCATCATAAAACCTTATCATGGGAAGAAAGAATTCAAAGAAGAAAAAAACCAAACAGAAACAACGGCAATCTTCACCGGGGAAGGTGCTCAAAGGCGTACTGGACATTACCCGCTCGGGAATGGGCTTTGTTACGATCGAAGGAATGGATGTAGATATCATCATCCGGCCTTCCGATTTCAATACCGCCCTTCACGGTGATACGGTCCGTGTAGCGATCAAAGAAATGCGAAGCAATGGGAAACGCATGCAGGGAATCGTCAGTGAAGTATTACTTAGGAAGCGCACCGAATTCATTGGTCACCTGCAAATGAACAAAGGTTTTGCTTTTTTCGTGGCGGAAATGGATAAACCCATGCCCGATATCTTTATTCCCCTATCCAATATCAATGGCGCCACGGATAATGACAGGGTAGTGGTAAGACTATTGCAATGGGAGAACGGGGGGAAACGACCTGTCGGCGAAGTGGTAACAGTGCTGGATGCTGAGAACAGCAATGATGCGGCGATGAAAGAAATATTATTGGAAGCCGGTTTCCCGCTCCAGTTTACTGACGAAGCGCTCGAAGTGGCCGCCCGGATACCCGATACGATCGCCAATGATGAAATAAAAAAGAGAAAGGATACCCGCGATATTTTTACCATCACGATCGACCCGCTTGACGCAAAGGATTTCGATGACGCAATCTCTTTCAGGAAATTGAAGAACGGGAATTATGAAATAGGTATTCATATAGCTGATGTGAGTTATTATGTAACACCAGACAATGATCTTGATAAAGAAGCCTACCAGCGGGCCACTTCCGTGTACCTGCCAGACAGGGTGAACCCGATGCTTCCGGAACATATTTCGAATATGCTCTGTTCGTTGAGACCAAAAGAAGATAAGCTGACATTTTCGGCCATATTCCAGATAACTCCTAAGGCAGAAGTAAAGCAATACTGGCTCGGCAAGACAGTGATCCATTCGGATCACCGGTTCACCTATGAAGAAGTGCAGGCCATTATCGAAGAAAAGGCAGGACTACATGCTGAAGAGATCCTTATCCTGAATGATATTGCCCAGCGGTTCAGGAAAAAACGCTTCCAGAACGGGGCGATCAATTTCTCTTCCCAGGAAGTGAAATTCAAATTGGATGAAAAAGGCGACCCGGTTGGGATCATGATCAAGGAGAGCAAGGAAGCACATCAGCTGATCGAAGAATTTATGCTGCTTGCCAACAGGACGGTGGCCGAAAACATCTCGAAAATAAAAGTGGCCAATAAACCTCTTCCTTTCCCTTATCGTACGCACGATGATCCGGATGAAAAAAAACTGCTTCCCTTCGCGGCTTTTGCTAAAAAATTCGGTCACAAGTTTGATACTTCGTCCCCGGATACCATTGCGGAATCATTTAACCAGTTACTGAAAGATGTACATGGAAAGCCGGAACAGCACGTACTGGAACAATTGGGTATCCGTACCATGGCCAAGGCAAAATACACCACCGAGAATGTGGGTCATTATGGATTGGGATTTGAGCACTATTGTCATTTTACCTCACCGATCCGCCGCTATCCCGATATACAGGTACACCGGATCCTGGAACTGGTTTTAAACAACCAGATAATCCCCGATAAGAAACTCGAAGAAAAATGCAAACATACCAGTGAGCGGGAAAGAGCGGCGATGGAAGCAGAACGGGCCGCAAATAAATACAAACAGGTCCAGTACATGAAGAATTTCCTGGGAGAGGAATTTGAAGGAGTGATCAGCGGGGTGGCCAGTTTTGGCTTTTGGGTGGAAACGGTGGAACATAAATGCGAGGGTCTTGTCAGTGTGAACAGCCTGCTCGAATACGATGAGTTCCGGCACGTGGAAACTGATTATTGCCTGGCAGGTCAGCGAAGCGGCAGGAAGTTCAGGATGGGAGATAAAGTGATCATCAAAGTGGTCGCTGCCAATCTTACCAAAAGACAATTGGATTATGAATGGGTAGTGGCCGGTGAACTCGCTGCAGAAAAAGATCAGTTGAAAAGGGAAAAGAAACGGAAATAAAAGAACAAATAGTAATCTTATCCCTTAAAGTTTCCTGTGAATCCATAGTAAAACATCATTTAAAAGGAGAAAAAACACGATTAATAGCAGTCTTCAATATCTAAATTTATATAGCTGGCTTAACCGCAAAGACGGAAATTTATCGCAAAGACGCTATTATGACAGAGAACGAGATTTCAACTATTGTAGTCGATTGTATTTTTAAAGTACATAAAAGACTTGGGCCTGGTTTGCTTGAAAGTGCATATGAAGAATGTCTTTGTTATGAACTATGCAGCACTGGTATGAAAGTAGAACGGCAAAAACCGTTGCCTTTATTTTACAAGGATATTAAAATGGAAATAGGATACAGGGTTGATATGCTGGTTGACTCAAAACTTATAGTTGAGATAAAAGCTGTTGAATCACTGAACGATGTTCACAAAGCCCAAGTGATAACTTATTTAAAACTATCAGGGTGTAAACTTGGCCTGTTAATTAATTTCAATGTTGCCCTGATAAAAGATGGAATCAAAAGAGTAGTAAATAATTTGTAACCTTTGCGATCTTCGCACTACTTATGCGCCTCTGCGGTTAAATAAATTTTATGCATTCATTTGAACTTTTATCCCAAAAATTTGCTTTATACTTTGATAAACGACATTTCCCCGCTGAACCCGCGAGCTTATACGACCCCAATGAATATTTTTTGCGGCTTGGAGGTAAACGGGTACGACCGGTCCTGTGCCTGATGGGAAATGAATTGTTCGACACGATCAAAGAAGATTCCTGGCATGTAGGAACAGCCATCGAATTGTTTCACAATTTTACACTTATCCACGACGATATTATGGACAAGGCCCCTTTGCGGAGAGGGATGGATACGGTGCATACCCGGTTTGGTGAGAATACAGCCCTGCTTGCAGGAGATGTGATGCTCGTAATGGCCTACGAGGAACTGAGTAAAATAAGTATTGATTACTTACAATCGATACTTTATCTTTTTAATAGAACAGCCCGGGAGGTTTGTGAAGGTCAGCAGATGGATATGGATTTTGAAAAACTGGAAAAGGTGGATATGCCCTCCTATCTAAGAATGATCGAATTAAAAACTTCGGTTGCACTGGCAGCCAGTTTGCAAACAGGGGCGATCCTGGGTGGGGCAGGTGCAAGAAACCAACATCTCTTATACGAGTTTGGCAAAAAACTGGGTATCGCCTTCCAGGTACAGGATGATTATCTCGATGCATTTGGTGATCCCCAGAAATTTGGTAAGCAAACCGGTGGCGATATCCTGGCCAATAAAAAAACATTTTTACTCCTTCATGCTTTCGAGACAGCCAATCCGGGTCAGCAAAAAGAGCTTACGGACCTTTTATCTGGTAAAGACAAAGATAAAATAGGAAGAATGTTACAGGTGTACCGGGATTGCAAGGCCGACGAATGGACACTTCAATTAAAGAATAAATACCTTGATGAAGCGCTGGCCCACCTCGAGGACATTGCTGTCCTGACCAAAAGAAAAGAACCACTCCGTGAACTGGCTCATTTCCTTATTAAACGGGAACATTGAATTAAGGATACATCCCCGCCGTATCAATTCCATTTGACAGGCAAAGGATGATAATGGCTAAATCGACCAGCAGACTGATAAAAAGTGTAGGAATAGTTATCCTGGTCGGCAGTGCTGCCAGGTTAGCAATCAGGCAAAAAGCCATTGCCCCGATCGCAAAGGGCCAGAAAATAAAATGATTGCCAGTCAAAAGTATGATCATGGTAGTGATAATTGTAAAAACGCATCCATGACCGGCGATCGCGAAAGCGGTCCAGCCCAAACGGTGCTCTTCCTGGCCGTCAGCCCAAAGGATGAATTTTTTCCACAAGGAGGGTCTTACTGCGGATTTTGTGTAAGAAGACGTCAATACGTGTTCGATCGAGGTTTCCATATTGTTTGTTTGTGGACACAAAGATGGTATCGGTAAAAGCGCCAGATCATGACAGGGATTCACCTGTTAACTGATTTTCGTCATACAAGGGATTTCCCGCCTGTCAAAATGACTAATTAATCCTGTTTACAATCGTTTTTTTTCCTATTTTGAATTACCAAAAACCTAACTGCTATGGCAAATCAGCTTTTCCGTAAAAAATCCATTACGCATATATTAAAGGAAGCCGAAGCCGGGCTTCATGACGGACATGGTATTGGATTGAAAAAAGTATTGGGTGTCCGTGACCTGACCTTTTTTGGCGTAGCCGCTGTGATCGGGGCAGGTATTTTTAGTGGTATTGGGTCAGCAGCTTCCAGTGGGGGGCCGGGTGTTGTCTTTCTTTATATTTTTACCGCCATCGCCTGTGGCTTTGCCGCTTTGTGTTATGCGGAATTTGCTTCCACCGTCCCGGTATCCGGGAGCGCCTATACTTATTCCTATGTCGCCTTCGGGGAGATCTTTGCCTGGATCATTGGCTGGGACCTGCTGATGGAATATGCGATCGGGAATATTGCGGTCGCCATTTCATGGAGTGATTATTTTACTAACCTGATGTCGAAAGCCGGGTTGCATATTCCCGACTGGATGACGATGGATTACATTACCGCCAAAAGAGGCGTTACCGAAGCGGCAGCATCTGCCTGGAATAATGCGCCTCAAATCTCCGGGTTCCGCCTGATCATGGATGTGCCTGCCTTGCTCATTGTGGCGCTGATCACCTATATCGTATTCAGGGGCATCAAGGAATCCCGCTCTGCGAGCAACCTGATGGTTATCATCAAACTCTGTGTTATATTTTTCGTGATCGTCCTGGGTGCCTACTATGTAAATCCCACGAATTGGACACCCTTTACACCGGAAGGTTTTGGTGGGATCATGAAAGGAGTCTCGGCCGTATTCTTTGCTTATATCGGTTTTGATGCGATATCGACCACAGCGGAGGAATGCAAGGATCCGCAAAGAGACCTGCCGAGAGGTATGATCTATTCGTTGATAATCTGCACCGTCGTATATGTTTTACTGGCGCTTGTCCTCACCGGGATGGTGCATTACACCAAGCTGAATGTGGGAGATCCTCTGGCCATGGTGTTCGATGAAAGAGGATTGAAATTCATCGGGGGCATCGTGGCGATGAGTGCGATTATTGCTACGGCGAGTGTGCTGCTCGTTTTCCAGCTGGGTCAGCCAAGGATATGGATGAGCATGAGCCGGGATGGCTTGTTACCAAAGATATTTTCACGAATTCACCCAAAATATGGCACCCCTTCCTTTTCTACCATTCTTACGGGGTTCGTAGTCGCTATTCCTGCTCTTTTCCTCAACCTGAATGAAGTGCTTTCCCTGACCAGCATAGGAACGCTTTTTGCGTTTGTAATGGTTTGCGGGGGTATCCTTGTTTTACAGCAGCGAAAAGACCGTCCTGAAAGCAAGTTCAAAGTACCTTTTGTCAATGCCCAATTCATTTATCCTGTTCTATTAATTGCGGCGATCATACTTATCGTGACTAAAGTACCGTCTCATTTCACTGAAGATATCTGGACCAAAGACACCTGGCCGATGGCAGCTTTCTGGGTGATAGCGATCACCATGGCCATACTGGCCTTTCTGAAAAGGCTTTCACTGCTTCCGATACTCGGGATGATCAGTTGTTTCTACCTGATGGCACAGGAAACACATAAAGTATGGATGCGGTTTTTGATCTGGCTTGTTATAGGATTGTGTATCTATTTCCTTTATAGTTTCTGGAACAGTAAACTGGCAAAGAAAAAAGAATAAAAATTATTGTTTTTGCAATGCCATCCCAACAACCGGGATGGCATGCTTATTTTTGCAGGATGAAGTACCAGGTTGGAGATATCGTGCTGATCCTTCATTCCAACGAAGAGGCACAGGTAGTGGATATTATCAATGATAAGATGCTGATGGTGGATGTAAAGGGGGTTGCCTTCCCTGTCTATATGGACCAGGTAGATTTTCCTTATTTTAAACGGTTCACGGAAAAAAAATTATTCCCTGCCAAAAAAGAGAAGCAGTTTGTTGATGACCTTAGAAAAGAAAAGCCTTCCACTGAAAAACGGGTAAGCGACGGGGCCTGGCTAACTTTCCTGCCGGTGATGGATACCGATGAGTTTGGTGATGAAGTGGTGGAAGAACTGAAGATCCACCTGGTCAACCGGACGGAAACGCCGTACAATTTTATTTACAAACTCCATTATTTCGGCAAGCCAGACTTTGAGCTGAAGAATATCATTCACCCATTCGAAGATTTTTACCTGCATGACGTGGCATTCGGCGACCTGAATGACAGTCCTTCCTTTGAATTCCAGTTTTCGTTGACAGCACCTGACAAAAAAAAAGCAGCTCATTTTGAATGTTCAGTAAAATTGAAACCTAAACAGCTTTTTGCGAAGATCGAAGAGTTAAAGCAAAAGAACCAGGCCACATTTTCCCAGTGCTTGTTTGAGAATTATCCTGATAAACTGGTTGAAGAAACTGTTGAGATGGGTCAACTTGCAGCGAAAGGGTACAAAATATATGAAGCATCCAAAGCCCGGCAGCACCTGGAACCTGCCCGGAGCGTTATCGATCTTCACATAGAAAAACTGGCGGATGACTGGAAGCATCGCAGCAATTACGAGATCCTCAGTCTCCAGTTAAAGACATTTGAAAAGTATTATGATCTCGCACTTGCTCATCACCAGCATTCACTGATCGTGGTACATGGGGTGGGAGAAGGAGTGCTGCGGAATGAGATACATGATATACTGCGCTTAAAACGGGAGGTGAAGTCTTTTGTAAACCAATACCATCCGAGCTTTGGGTATGGGGCAACGGAGATATTTTTTCAGTACTGATTTAATGTTATTTTTGCCCCGCTACAAGCCAGGCTATCGTCCTGAGTACTGTCGAAAGACAGCGTTTGGGGAGGAAAGTCCGGACAGCACAGAGCAATGCACCGGTGAAGAGCCGGGTCCCGCCAAAAGCGGGAACAGATAGTGCCACAGAAAATAACCTCACCCCCCAACCCCCTCTCCATTTGTGGAGAGGGGGTTGGGGGTAAGTGAAAGGGTGAAAACGTAGGGTAAGAGCCTACGGCTTTTGATGGTAACATCGATCGCGGGTAAACCTTGCATGCTGAAATGTCACATATAGTAGCCTTCGAGGACGGCTCGTCCAAGCCCCGGCTTTATGCCGGGACAGGTTACAGGGTAGGCAGCTTGATCCTGCAGAGTAATTTGCAGGACAGATAAATGATAACCAACCCGCCTTTGCCAAGGCTTCGGCGGGTGCACAGAATCCGGCTTATCGGCTTGTAGTTTTTTTTTCAACAACACTGAAGAGGGCTTTCTTTTCACCAATGAATAATCCCGTGCTAAACATTTATTTGAATTAGCGTGACAGAGGGCTTAAATATCCTCCCAGTTCCATCATCCAGGCAATACCAAGATGTACGATCAACCCTCCGAGGATAGAACGGGTATGGAAGACAACGATACCCAGCAACAGCCCGCCGAAATAAGAACTGATACATTCACCCAATGGTTTTCCAAAATGGATGGTGCAATAGAAACAAGCCATCGGTAAAATGGCATCTTTACCGGCCCATTTGATAAATGCAAGTATTAAAAAACCACGGAAGAACAATTCTATTGTTATAAAATCACTTCCGTAAGAAAGTTCAAATAGTAATTTATACCACCATAGCAGACCGGGTTCTTCATAAACAGATTCGATCGACTTTAGTTTCGGGTACACCGCCAGAAAATCAGGTTGTGTGGAAGCAGCAACGATCAATGGTACCATGATCAGTAACATCAGGAAATAAGGTTTCCAGTCGATGCTACTTGTTTTAATACCATAGAAAGGCTGTCGCTTATCAAATAATTTCCACAGGATAAAAAGGATCGTCCCGGTAATAATTACCAGCAAAGGCCAGTAGATAATATGTTGCCAGTAATTGTTCCAGTTGGGATTGTCTGAAAAATGCAGGGGCAGATCCAATGCGATCTTTAGTGAAAATATGCCGGGTGCAAGCAGCAAAAGAAAAACGAAGAGCGGTTTTGTAAAATAATCTTTCTTTTTCAATGCACTATATACAACATAGGGAGATCCAAATGCAAGCAGGAAGAGCAGCCAGCGGGCTACCAAACTTTTGGTAAAAGAATAATTTTTACTGATGGTATGGTCGATAAAAAAATGATAATTCAGGAAGATCAGTACAGCAGTAAAAATGGATACTATCGCCAAAACCCTTTTATCGGTCTCGTAAAAGTACTGCCGTATATAGCTTAGGATCGCCTTCATTTAAACCCGGAAAGTAAAATATTTTGGCGGTCTTTAAACTTTCCTGCTCAACACAGTTCAAAACCTGCGTTAATATTTCCTGAACCTAAAAAAGTATAGCCATGAAAACTTTATCACTTAACCGGATTATCCTTGCTGCATTGACAGTATTGTTTTCCGTATTTGTTATTTCCTGCCAGAAAGAAAACAGTTTTTCCAATAACACCGTCGCCGTATCTGAAGAAGAAGCCCAGGTATATTCAGATGAAAGCGCCCAGGCAGAAGCCAGTTTTGATGATGTGGAAGATGTTAGTATGACCGCTGCTGAAGAAGAAGGCGATGCCAGTATGTACGGTCGTTCTGAAGATGCTAACCGCCTCATCCCGACTTTTGATGAATTACGCCTGCGCCTGGGTCCCTGTGCTACGATCACTGTTACACCTAACGACAGCACTTACCCCAAAACGATCACCATTGATTTTGGACCAAATGGTTGCCTGTGTGCGGATGGTAAATGGCGTCGGGGTGCGATCGTGATCCACCTGACGGGGCCTATCCGTCGTACAGGTTCTGTGATGACTATTACCTTTGTTGATTTTTACCTGAACCGTGCGCATATCGAAGGCACTAAGGTCGTGAGTAACCTGAGTGAGAACGGTAATATCAAATTCACGGTGCAGGTAGTGGGCGGCAAGGTAACTTTCCCCAACGGAAGAGGATACCAGTACCAGGGCCTGAAATATGTAAGACAAATTGAAGGTGGCAGCACCCGGATCATCCGGGACGATGTGTACAGCATCGAAGGAAGATCAAAAACAGAATTCAATAATGGGCTTACCATCAACCTCAATACAGAAACACCGCTGATCAAAAAAGTAGTTTGCCCCTGGATCAGTGATGGGCTTTTGAAGATCAAAATCAATGACAGGGTATTGTTCCTTAATTACGGTGCACCCAATAACGGGGATTGCGATAATAAAGCGTTGCTGAGCTGGAACAATGGCAATAATCATTTACTGATAACCTTACCATAAAATAGCGCCTTATACAGGCCAACTAAGCCCCGGTGTCCCGATAGCAATTGGGAGCCGGGGTTTTCAATTAATAATTACTCAATATGGTAAGCAATAAGTGTGGAGATCTGCTGCAATTTGATGACCCGAAGACCCATCGGCGCTTTTTCCTGGATATATTTAAGGACACCAATCCCCGGTTTGTAGATCACCTGGTCTTTGCGATAGTTACGGGCGTTTTTCTCAAAATACAGGCAGTCACTGAAATCACCGGCTGCTGTTTTGATCATCTCTGCAATTCTTAAAGAACGTCCTTGTGCGGCGATATCATCAAAACTGGCCAGGTAACGTAAAGAATCACCCGGGAAAAGACTAAAATCTTTTTTCGCATCCAATATACCCAAGGTGAACATTCTTTCTTCCAGCCTGAAAAAAGAGGAGTCATTGGCATACAACTTTGCAGGGAGGCCGAGATAGATATTGCTTTCCCACCAGACAAGCCCATCGGGAGATTGCATTGTTTTGGTGTAACGGAGCGTATCCAGGCGACTGGTCAGGTACTCCCCATCAATGAATACAGAGTCCTGATATACCCAGTAATTCCTTGTACTCAATGGTAATATACCGCAATGCTTATTCGTGCAAGTATATGCTGCAACAGAATCTTTTGCATACGATTTACCAGAAGGGTTAGCAGTTTGCAATTCGCAAGGCGTCACCGGTGAGGGGTGCGGGGCGAATTCTTCTTTCATACAAGAGGCAAAAAAAATGCTTCCTGTAACCAGGGTTAGAATGTTTTTTTTCAAAGGAATCCGTTTTTAATGTCCCAGATAGGGGAGGACAAAATAGAAACAGGATTTTATAAATCATAGTGATTCATCGTATTTTTTCTAAGTATTTTTTACATTGATCGCGCCTGTCTTCCGTAATATTACTGTTCTTAAAGGAGTTAGATATGTTTATCTAAAGCTGGAGTCAACCCAGGCAAATAATTGAAAATGAGCTGTTGACTGTCGTTAGAACAAGTAAATAAGAACGGGGCCATCGAGCCCCGTCAAAATTCCATTTATAGCCAGGGAGTATTCTTACTTAAAGATAGCCTTGAAAAAATCTTGCATATCCTGCCAGGAAGCTGAGTCTGCAGCAGCATTGTACTTAATAGGTATATTGAATTTTTCACCCATTGCTGTTGAGTTGGGATTAGTAAATGAATGGGTGGCCCCTTTATATGATTTGAAGGTATATTTCGCGCCGGCCGAATCCATTTCCGCTTTGAACAGATTAACCTCGGAAGCAGGAACAAATGTATCATCAGCACCATGGCAGACAAGGATATGTGCCTTTAAAAGTTCTTTATTAACCGGCATCACTGTCAGGTTTCCATGAAAACTGACAACACCTTTCAGGTCTTCACCCATTTTAGCAAGGTTAATTACCTGTGCGCCGCCAAAACAGTAACCGATAGCTGCAACGTTTCCCCGGTCTGCCTGGCTATATGCCATCAATTTTGAAAGGGCAGCGTCAAATAATGGTTTTGCCATTGCCGGGTTTTGATAAAATGGTCCCGCGAGTTGGCCGGCAACATCAGGGTTATCCCCCTTTTTGCCATTGCCATACATATCAACCGCCATGGCGATATAGCCCAGTTTGGCCAATTCTCTTGCCCGCATTTTCACATAATCGTTTATGCCCCACCATTCGTGCACAACAAGTACAGCTGGACGTTTTCCCTCTTTGTTCTCATCATACACGATATAGCCATCAAGTTTGAGGCTATCCATACCGGCCGGGGAATAAGTGATATTCTCTTCTTTTAGTTTTGGCTCTTTCATTTCAGGCTCCTTTTTTTTATCGCTGAGTTTGCAGGAACTGAATAAACTGATAACGGCAAGGATACAAACCGTTATTGCCCGGTATTGTTTCATAAAAATTATTTATGGGTAATTGAATAACAATAAAGTTCAGGAAAAAATCCGGATAATGTGTGCTGCAGCACTTAAGAAAATATGCGGGGAAAAAATTTGTGATGAAGCTACCGATCAGAAGCGTCTGCGATCACGGCTATCCCTGTTATTACCAAATTTATTATAGCCGCCGCCACCACTATTACCACTGTTACCACTGTTACCACGGTAGCCACCACCTCCGCCGCCTTGTTTGTCTTCGGCTTCTTTTACTACGAGCGGTTTTTTGCCAAGGGAAATATCATTCAAACCTTCAATAGCTTCCCTGGCTTCGGTATCGTTGGGCATTTCCACGAAACCAAAGCCTTTACTTTTTCCAGTTTCCCTGTCCATTGCGACTTTAACAGAGCTTACCGTACCGAACTTCTCAAAGAATTCTTCGAGTTCAGCATCGTCCATATCATAAGGGAGGCCAGCGACAAAAATCTTCATGAAGCTATTTTTGGTAAAATTAGGCAACTTATGCCGAAAATGGGTGTTAAAGCGGAGCTTTTGCATCTAGCACTTCAATATCGAACTGCAGGATGCTGTTTGGCGGGATCTTAGCGGCTCTCGTCCGGATGGAATAAGCCATAGCAGAAGGTATCAGCAGCCTTATTTTGCCTCCGATTCTTGCCAGGGGAACTCCCAATTGCCAACCCCTGATCAGGCGTTTCAGCGGGAAAGTGGATGGTTTATCTTTTGTCTCTTCTGCCAATGATCCATCGTTGAATATCGTCAGTTTATAAAGTACGGTTACGGTATCATTGATGGAGACCTGCCTTCCATCTCCTTCCCTGAGTATTTTGTAATACACACCTTCGATATTATCCGTTGCATCCGTTTTACCGGCTGCGATCGCCTGCCGGATCAGTTCTTTTTCGATCAATGCCTGCCGTGTACTATCTATATGTGATAATAAATTGACAGTAATTGGCGGCTGCTCCCCATTAAGCTGTTTCCAGGAACCGCTATTCCTTTGCAGCCAAACCTGCCCGGTCTCTATCTTGATATCATTACCTGAAGTAAAAACTGCGGGATCTTTTATTGTGTTCCACTGACCAGTTATTTTACAAGTTCCTATCAGCTTCCATTTGTTTTCGCGGGGAAGCCAGATATAACCTGAATAAAGTGAAAAATTTCCCGCGGAATCGGTGGCGTTCGCGAGTAATAATTTATATGTTTCATTGATCGCCCAATCGTAATTCCAGCTCAATTCACCTTTTTCACTTTTTACATCCAGGCCTTTGGCCATTTCGGGAGCGGAGGCTGGAAATTCAAAGACCAGTTCCTTTTCCTTTTTATCCGATTCAAAAGCCAGCTTTACCTGGCCAATCCGGATACCGGCAAATAATTCCTTTTTTGAATGGATCGCCCGGATATTGATCTCAGTAAGGAAAGAAACTGCTTTTATACTATCTGGAATAGGGTAATAGAAAGTGGAATCCTTTTCTGCGGCGCTGGCAGAAATACAGCCAATAAGCAATAGCAGGACAAAAAGACTGGCTTTTTTCATAAAACAAGATTGTTTACCAAACATACTGAAATTGTCATTGGGGGAGGTTAGGGGAGTCCGGCAATTATTTTTCATAAGCTGGTTACAAACCGTTTCCCGGTATTGACCTATTAGCGTACCAGCATTTAATCAACTAAAAATATGAGTATGAAAAACATCGTCCTTTTCTCCGTCCTGGGTTTATTCACCCTCGCCTCCTGCTCCAAATCCGCCATTGATAATAATGGGGGAGGTTCTGCCAATGTAGTTGACGCCACAGCAGTTCCACAGGCTACCCGTACGGCATTTAGCACAGAGTTCAGCGGTGCCTCCGGTGTGGAATGGCAGCGCAACAGCAGCAGCAGTTTTACTGTACAATTCAACCATAGCAGCCTGCGTCACAGCGCCGGGTATGATGACAATGGTCATCGTTCTTCTCATTCAGTGATTTGCCTTGATGGGCCGGTTCCCCAGGTAGTACTGGATGCTTTCCGTCAGCGTTTCCCCACGGACAATGTCTATGAATGGAAACTGATGAATGATGGCAATTGGAAACCTCATTTTATGAGAGGCACCATTAAATACGAAGCGATTTTTACTCCTTCAGGTGCTTTTGTCAAATTTGAACAGGCCGGTTAACTCATCCAAACTTATTTGAAAAACCGTTCCCGCCTTGCGGGGCGGTTTTTTTATTGTTCTTTTCATTCCCTGTTAATGAATATTTTTAGGGTTCAGTAATATACTTATGAACTGGTTTGGTCAAATCGTAATTGGAGATATAGAAAATATACAGCACCCCGGCCCGGATGGAGAACAGGCGCTGCTTTTTATTCCCCTGGAAGAAACCAACATCCGTTTTGTGCATTACCCCGATTGCCAGCAGCTCATCATCTGGTTGACCCATCCCGGGAGAGAGTATGGTAATATCCGCCTCTTTGATAGTGAGACTGGCGATCTAAAAGAAGAATGGCCGGTAAATGATAAACTGAATGGGAGTATCCAGATTTTATGGGATACGCTTACTGTTAAACCGGGAAGCTATACGCTCGAGATCGATTGGAAAAATGGTTCGCAGCATCGCATTGGCATAACAAAATACAAGGAAGGCGTACTCCCCGAAACAAAGCAAACCATTAACCCGCTGAAGTCAATAAAAGCAGAGGAGATCGCCCAACCCATTGTTTACAAGGATGGAACCGGGAAGATCATTCCAGATGAAGACATTCAATTGCGGGAAAAATTGAAAAAAGAGATTGCCGCAAAATTTTCACGGCGACTAGTGTATGAAGGAAATTTCAGGGCAGGCACTATTATTTATATTGACGGTAATACACGGATCGAATTCAGTCATGAGATGGGAGGAGGTAATTGCATGCTCTATATCGATATCCCTTCAGAAAAACAATGGGAACAACAAACACAAACAACCATCGGCAAAAGAAATGAGATACTGAAATTCATCGCCCAGACGGTACAGGCAGAACAGGCTTCCCATTGCCATTATGAAATAAAAGAAACCAGCATTGGATTTTATTACAATTAAATATTGGGTATAAAAAAACAGGATCCGGGGATCCTGTTTAAAATATGCTGGGATGTTCAATTAATATCTTAATATCTCCCGTCTTTTTTATCCTGTGAACGGCCGATTCCATAACCAAGACCACCGCCAAGAACGGCACCGATAACACCCCCGGCAACCCGGTTACGTTTATTGATCACGGCACCTAAGACTGCGCCCGTACCACCACCAATTGCTGCATACTTGGCCGCCTTACTCCAGCCTTTCTTTTTGGCTGTTTCTGCAGTATGGCTGGATGAAGAACTCATTGAACCGGATTTGCCGGATGTAGCTCTTACTTTCTTTGCCACAGGAGCAACTGCTGTACCATAAGCAACAACCGGATCGACACGTTCATTCATCACTTTCCATGCCTGGAATTGTGCGAAACCAACTGTATCCTCATATGATATAGATTGGGTAGTTGCGGGATTTCCTTTGCAGGCTGCCATTACCACAGCTACTGCTGCCGTGATGGCGATAATAGATAGAATTTTTTTCATAACTGTAGATTTTTAAAATGAATAAATTTCAAACTCATACCCTGTAAAACAGAAAGGGTGCCAGAGAATTCCGGTATGTTAAGAGAGGGGAAAAGCAGTACTTAAACTACTAATAATAAGAATGTTAGAATGTTCGTATTTTAACAATATCCTTTGTACGTGCGTCGATGCAGAAAAAAATAATTCTTAATATAAAATCAATTAAAAAAACTTTTTATCCAATGATGGGTTACCCACATGAAGAATAAAGCTTATGCTTTCTCACTATCTATATTACGACCAATATAAAAACCCACAATACCACCGGCAATGATACCGGCAGCAATCCAGATAATAGTTCCCTGCGTTGCAAAATAGCTTACTGCGAAACCAAGGGCTGCACCAATAGCAGTAAACCAACCAGTCGACTTCCCTTTTCCCCCAGTTGAAGCACTTGTTTCCTGGCTATGCCTGAACTGGCGAAGATGTTCTTTGTGTTTTTTGCGATGATGTGATCTTGCCATTGTTTTTTCTTTGAAATTACAAAACTCCTGTTATACCCGTTTGTTTCATTATAAGAAGGACATTTACAATCATTACCTTTGCATTCTTAATAAAGAACCAATGAGGGAAGTTTATATTATATCCGCCGTCAGGACGCCCATAGGAAGTTTCGGCGGCTCGTTGAAAAGTTTATCTGCCACCCAGTTAGGCGCCGCTGCGATCAAAGCTGCTGTGGCAAAAGCCGGGATAAAACCGGAGCAGGTGCAGGATGTCCTGATGGGTTGTGTGCTCCAGGCCAACCTGGGACAGGCGCCTGCACGACAGGCGGCAAAATTCGCCGGTCTGCCCAACGAGACAAACTGCAGCACGATAAATAAAGTTTGTGCCAGCGGCATGAAAGCGATCGCCCAGGCTGCCCAGAGCATCCTGCTGGGGGATGCGGAAATTGTGGTAGCCGGTGGAATGGAAAGTATGAGCAATACACCTTTTTATAGTGACAGTATGCGCTGGGGAAATAAATACGGTAATGCCATTTTTATTGATGGATTGGCAAAAGATGGCTTAACCGATGTGTACGATGGGAAAGCAATGGGTAACGCGGCTGAATTATGCGCCAAAGAATGTGGCATCAGCAGGGCAGACCAGGATGCATTTGCTGTGGAAAGTTATAAAAGATCCCAGGCTGCATGGGAAAAAAACCTGTTTGCCGAAGAAGTGATCCCCGTTGAAATACCTCAACGCAAAGGTGATTCTCTCGTATTCGCAAAAGATGAAGAACCTTATAATGTAAAATTTGATAAAATACCTTCTTTGAGTTCCGCCTTTATCAAAGATGGAACAGTAACTGCAGCGAATGCTTCCACGATGAATGATGGAGCAGCCGCATTGGTATTGATGAGCAAAGAAAAAGCAGCTGAGCTTGGACTTAAACCCATTGCTGTGATCCGTTCCTACGCGGATGCCGAACAGGCTCCCGAATGGTTTACCACGACTCCATCGGTTGCTGTCCCCAGGGCGGTGGCCAAAGCAGGATTAAAAATGGAAGATATCGCGTATTGGGAACTGAACGAAGCATTTGCCGTGGTGGGAATTGAGAACAGCAGGCGCATGAAACTTGACCCGGCCAAAGTTAATGTACATGGGGGAGCAGTTTCACTAGGTCACCCGCTGGGGTGCAGTGGTGCCAGGATCATCGTTACGCTGATCAATGTGTTGAAACAGAACAAAGCAAAATATGGCGCCGCGGGAATCTGCAATGGCGGGGGTGGCGCCAGCGCAATGGTGATAGAGAATGTATAAGAATCTTATTGATCGGCTAAAAAAGAACCCTCCCGTTAATGGAGGGTCTTTGTTTTATGGCTAGTGGATATTTAATTATTGAATGATCAATGTCCCGGATCCGAGCAATTCATTCCGCATATTAAAAACATTATAATAGAATTTACCTTCCTTATTCGACAGGTTGTCGGTTGCAACCTTGTCGGAGGAGGTGATCACGGTACTTATCACCTGGCCATTCGCATTATAAAACTGTATGCGAAATATCTCTTTACCCGGGTTGTTGATATTGAGATCATTTCCTTTTGTCCAGGGACATGGCGTGAGACTGATCGTAGCATGTTTATCGAAATGCACTGAAACGACGGGCGAATACTTTTTATAACCAGCCTGTCCCTCCATTTTGAGACGGTAGTATACAATTCCTGAAAGTGGTGTTTTATCCATATAAGAATAAGCTGACCCCTGCTGGTTTTGACTACTCACAGTACCGAGTTCATAAAAGTTAACGCCATTGGACGAGCGTTGAATCTCGTAATGATCCATTGCGGATTCGGTGGCGGTATTCCAATTGAGGACAACCGATCTATTCCCTTTCGTCGCGGTAAAAGATGAAAGTGTTACCGGCAATGCGATCATGCGATAATACACGGTAATACTGATATCATCAACCTGCCCGGCCGTAACAGCACCGGGAGCAAAACGTTGTACCGCTATGGCGAAACCAAAGTTATTGTCATTGATATCCGTATAACTCCAGGTATCACCCCAAAGTTGGGTGGCACCACCATAAGTAAGATTCTTGTCGTTGGCTTCGAAAGCCGTACCCAATGCCAGTTCAGTGGCCCCGATCACTCCCTGCTTCACAATGCGGATACTGTAATCGGCTGTAAGAGAATTGTTATCGGAACATTCTACATCGGCCTTTATACCCGTAATGATTATCCCGGCGGGAAGGTTGAAGCCGAAATTGGTCACAACAAGATAATCCGTGTAGTTACCGGTAACGGGAAGATTACCAAAACTTGCATATGCATCGTCGCTGATACCGGCGTTACCGATGTTGATCCAGGACTGGCTGGACCCCGGGAGATTGCTGTTAGAAAAGTTGCTACCTGTAGAAGTCTGTTCAACCTGGGCTGACAAGTTGATACAGGCAGTAAGCGTCAGTGTTAGTAAAATTGGTTTCATGGTGGATATTATTGGTTTTCATCTAAAGGATTCTATGCAAAATATAAACTACTGCAACCGATAACAAGAGCTCAGCCTTAAAATTCCGCCCCCAAGAGGCAGAAATCGTTATTTTACTATGTCGATTTTACGATTTTTGGCTATTCCCTGGTTTACAACTCCCGTAAACTTTCATCTAAATTGCAGTTATGGGAATACTCACTATCCGGCAGGCAGTTATTGAAGATGCCGGGTTGATCGCTGACATGAGTCGTCAAACCTTTTTTGAGACCTTCGCCGAGCAGAACAGTAAAGAGAATATGGAGAAATTCATGAGGGAAACTTTTAACCGGGATGCACTGATAAGGGAAGTAGGCGCCCCGGGAAATACTTTCCTGCTTGCCTTCCAGGATGAAGAGCCGGTTGGCTATGTGCGCATGCGAGAATCTGGAAATCCCCCGGGTATCGATTACGCAAAAACCATTGAAATTGCCCGTATCTATGCCACACTTAATTCGATCGGCAAAGGCGTAGGGAAAGCACTGATGAAAACATGTGTAGCTTTAGCTGTTAAAAACAATTATCAATTCATCTGGCTGGGTGTCTGGGAAAATAACCAGCGGGCCATTGATTTTTATTTGAAAGGAGGGTTTAAAAAATTTGGGACACATACATTTATGCTGGGTGATGACCCGCAGACTGACTGGCTGATGAAAAAACAATTATAAAACTTATCAATATGATAAAACCTCATCTCCTTGTACTCTTTTTTCTTTTAGCAGCTACCGGTTATTCGCAGGACAAACCTGCTTATAGCCTATACAATTCAAAGGGGAAAAAGATCTCCTACAAAAAGATGATCCGGGTGCTTGGGGAAAAAGATATTGTATTGATCGGGGAGTTTCATAACAACGCCATTTCTCACTGGATGGAGCTGGAAATAACAAAGGATCTTCAGCAAACCCGTGAACTGGTGTTAGGTGCTGAAATGTTCGAAGCGGATAACCAGGACGCTTTGAACAAATATCTTTCAGGGCAGTTGAGTGCGAAAGGGCTTGATTCGAACGCCCGACTCTGGAAAAACTATCCAACGGATTATGCACCGCTGGTAAATTTTGCCAAAGACAACAAACTTGTTTTTGCTGCCACCAATATTCCGCGCAAGTATGCTTCACTGGTAGCTAAAGGAGGTTTTGAAAAACTCGACAGCCTGCCTGCACCCGAAAAAAACTGGATCGCGCCCTTACCGGTCGAATATGACGCGGAGCTCCCGGGGTATAAAAAAATGATCGAAATGATGGGTGGTCATGGCGGGCCGAATCTCCCGAAAGCGCAGGCCATCAAAGATGCCACCATGGCACATTTCATGCTGCACTACTACCGGCCGGGCAGTTTGTTCATCCACTATAATGGCGCTTATCATTCGGAAAATTATGAAGGGATCCTCTGGTACCTGAAAAGAAAAAAACCGGGGCTGAAGTATGCCACGGTGACCACCGTATCCCAAAAAGATATACACCGTTTACTCGATGAGCATAAAGGAAAGGCGGATTTTATTATCTGCGTGGACGAGGATATGACCAATACTTATTAAAGCATTGACGGGAAAAATGATTTTGCAATAATTAATTTAAACTGCGGCTGCAATGACAAGAATGACCAGCAACTCAATACTTTCCTGCCTCTTTTCACTAACCTCCTTTTTTTGTTTTGCCCAGCAAAAAGAAGTTGTGATACGTATCGCGCAAGACCAGTCATACCTCCTTGATTCAAGCGAACAGTCCCTGGTCCTGGAACGAAAACAATTCAAGATAAATGTACTCCTGGAGAACGTGGAGGGCGTCTATTGCTTTGCAAGCTTCAGCGATTCGCTTTACCGGCTTGCCGATACAGATATGATACCGGGATTCACGGAAATACAAAAACATTTATTTGAAGAAGCCGCTTACAACAAAGAAAAAGAATTGTGGATCAGTAATGATGGATGGGGTTACTGGTATTATAAGATCCCGCCCGCCTCGCATCGCTTTAACCGGAAGATCGTATTACTGGATGGGAACCGACTGGTTGCTTCAAAATCCATCAAGCAGGTATACCTGCCTGCTACAAAAGAGCAAATAAAACTGAAAGATCTGCGGCGTACACTCTACCTTTTTTTTATTGCCATTGCTGAATCAGGCCCTGATGGCACCCCGTTGAAAGAACTCATGCGGCGTAAAGTCAGGATAGACTGGGTAGACGAAGACTATGGAAAAGGTCCTTCGTATAATTTTCCGTAAAATTTCCTGCCTGCCATAACACTAAATATTGCTCTCCTTCGTTATATGTGGTCACTGTAAACCCAATTTTAAAAAACAACCGTCCCTTTAAACCTGTTGGCCCGGTGCCTGTCTATTGTCTGAATTTTACCTAACCATTAATTTAACCAACATGATGAAAGCACGCATCCTTTTACTAAGTATTCTTACCCTGTCATCCATCATTTTCTTTACTGCCTGCCAAAAAGATTCAGGTGGTGGGACTGATTATACAACCGAATCCTCTGTACACTCAGATGACCAATCCCGTTTTTCGAACGAGGTCGATGCTGTCGCCAACGATGCCGATCTTACCCTCGAAACCACTGCCGGTTTTGCTGGTCGCGGAGAACAGGTGCAATCGCTTATCTGCGATGCCAGCATTACTGTTGATACGATGAGTAATCCCCGTACCATCACGATCACCTATAACGGTACCAACTGCCTTGTTGGCCGTACCCGTACCGGTGTGATCGTTATTTCAATGGCACAGGGTGTCCGCTGGAAAAATGCCGGCGCCGCTCTGAATGTAAGTTTCCAGAATTTCAAAGTAACCCGTACCGTGGACAATAAAAGTATTACCATCAACGGTACGCAAACCCATACCAATGTAAGCGGTGGACTACTGATCAACCTGGCCAGTTTGGGTACCATTACGCACACAATCACAAGCAGCAATATGTCCATCACATTTGATAATGGATCACAGCGCAACTGGCAAGTGGCCAAACAAAGAGTATTTACCTATCACAATGGTGTTGTAATTACATCTACAGGGACTCACAGCGAGGGAAATACAACCGGTATAGCAGAGTGGGGCACCAACCGTTTCGGTAATGCATTTACCACGGCAGTAACTGTTCCCCTTGTCGTTCGCCAGGATTGCAATTTCCGTCTTACAGCCGGTAAAGTAGAACATGTTACTCCGCATTTCCATGCAGCCGTTACTTTCGGCCTTGATGTGAATGGTATTCCAACTGGTTGCCCGGGTCTTGGTGCATACTACATGAAGATCGTCCTGGTAGGACCAGCCGGGATCCCACATACCGTCATTTTGCCTTATTGATCTGCAGTATAAATAATTGAACCGTCTTGTCTCCAGCAGGACGGTTTTTTATTGCGCAATTTGGTGTGCAGCTGCTTTTTTACGACTAAATTAGCAGCCCATGGGCGCTATCCTTATTAAAAATATCCGGCAACTGGCAAATACCCGGCCGCAACATCAACTGCTGCGGGGAAAAGAGTTGTCTGTTTTGCCCTTTATAGAAAATGCTTATTTGCTGGTTGAGCAGGATGAGATAGCGTCCTATGGAAGCATGGCAGACCTGGAGAATAAAAAAATCAGCGCGGCTACGACCATTGATGCATCCGGACAATTTGTGTTACCTGCCTGGTGTGATTCGCACACACATCTAGTTTTTGCTGCAAGCCGGGAAGAAGAATTCGTTGATAAGATAAAAGGATTGAGCTACACTGAGATCGCGGAAAAGGGCGGCGGAATTTTAAATTCGGCAAATAAACTGAATGCCACAAGTGAAGACCAGCTATTCGGGCTTGCCTGGAAACGGCTGGAAGAGATAAGTCGTTTGGGTACCGGAGCAGTTGAAATAAAAAGCGGTTACGGCCTGACAGTGGAAGGCGAATTGAAGATGCTCCGTGTCATTAAAAAATTAAAAGAACGATCCGGACTGCTCATCAAATCGAGTTTTCTCGGCGCACATACATACCCGCTGCAATTCCGAGGGGATCACCCCGGTTATATTGATCTTATCATCAACGAAATGCTCCCGGTAATAGCAGGGGAGAAACTGGCAGACTATATCGATGTGTTTTGCGAGACAGGTTTTTTCTCACCCGAAGAGACCGAAACGATCTGCAGGGCCGGGATGCGGCATGGATTGAAACCAAAGATCCATGCCAACCAGCTCAATCTTTCGGGTGGTGTACAAACAGGTGTGAAGCTGGGGGCAGTCTCAGTTGATCACCTCGAAACAATGGATGAAGAGGCAATCGGGGTGCTGGCGGGTTCGGGAACGATCGGCACCCTGCTTCCCGGTGCAGCTTTTTTCCTGCGGATGCCTTTCCAGCCGGCCCGCAAACTGATCGATGCAGGCTGTGCTATTGCACTGGCAACTGATTTTAATCCCGGGTCATCGCCTTCCGGGAATATGAACCTGGTCGTATCGATGAGTTGTATACAAATGAAGATGTTACCGGAAGAAGCGATCAATGCCGCTACGATCAATGGGGCCTATGCCATGGAATTGCAGGACAAAACAGGCAGCATCACAGCCGGGAAGAAAGCCAATCTTATTATTACCAACCCTGTGCCATCCTTAGCTTATTTACCTTATGCTTTTGGTTCCAACCTGGTCGACAAAGTAATGATCAATGGAGAGTTTCTCTAAACAAGGTTATGAAAAAAATATTTTTCCTGCTATTCCTTTTTGCTGCTTTTGAAAGTTTTGCCGGTACCTCATCTGACACCTGTTATCATTTTAAAACTGGTAAATTCTCCTACCGGGATTCCGCCGGTGTTCTTACAAAAATCATCCGCACCAAAAAACAGCAGACAGAAACCAATACAAAAACAGGTCTGCTCATCAGATCTACGATCAATTGGGTGGGCGAGTGCAGTTACGAGCTTACCCAGGTCTGGTCAAACCGGAAGGAACAAAGAAAATTTAACGGTAGCAGGTACCACATTCAAATCACCGGGTTCAGTGGCAACTCTTACGAATACGCCTGCAGCTGCGCCAATGCCAATACAGTCACCGTGAAGAAAGGAGTGGTGATCAAAACGGGTGATTGACCATTGTGCCGCTTTACAATCTGATAATAATATTAACGGCCGGGAAGTTGTATTTTCGGAGCAATGGCCATTATCCGTTTAAGAAAGAAAAAGCCTGGTTTTTTTGAACAGATCCTTGAACGAAATGTCGTATTGCCCCACCATGGCAGGCAAAAAGGGCTGGATTTCCTGGTATCGCTTTTTTCAGAGATTAGACCGGCTTCGGGCAAAAAAAGAAAGAATGCGGAAAAAAACCTGCAACAGGTCACCGCACAAATTCAACAACATAGAATAATTCTTGCCAACACACAGCATGCGTTTCTTTCCCAGTTGATCGATAGCGACCTGAGTTCTGCCATCACAGAAAGCGGTATCCCGCTTGCGAGAGGATTCTGGCAGGAATTATCGAACCGCCTCAAACATAAACTCCTTCCACGTCTCCAGGACGAGAATGATTTTTTGTACGTCATCAACCAGGTTTTTTTTAAGAAGAATGATTATGTATGGGTGGAAACAATTTCGCGCCATTCATGGATCGCCTTCTTTAAGGCCGTAGGGTTTAGTTTTAAGCCGCAGCATAACTCATTAAAAAAGGAATTATCAAAAGCGCTCAAGATACTTTCCTTCCAGGTGGCGCAACTGGGACTCGAAAAAGAAGTATTGAATTACCTGCCAGTATCTGAACAGGATGAAACGCCATTTGTGCTCCAGAATTACAAAGTGCATGAAGTGGAGAAACTATTGCTGGAAAATGCCACAACAGTTGATATCGCAGTGATTTCTTCCGGGCTGCGAACGATATTGCTTGATTGTTACGAACTCATCGAACATATTCGCGAAAGTCATTCAGAAATGGGAGCGAGTATCCAGCAAACCTATCTCTTACTGATCCTCAGCAACCGCTTGGAAAGAATGCAACTGTTGCTGGATATACTGGACGGCGATAATAAATTTGATACGGGTCGGTTTGTAGATATTTTCCGGTTATTGGTAAGGAATGAAAAAAGAAAGAATAGTATTCGTGAATTCCTTTCGCAGGGCATCGGCTACCTCGCTTACCAGATCGCTGAGCATAAGGGATCCAAGGGACATCGCTATATCACCGACAGCAAAAAAGAGTATTACCGGATGATCATAAGCGCCATGAGTGGCGGGCTGATTATTTGTTTTGTAGCGATTTTGAAGAACCTCAGCGGAAAATTAAAATTGGCGCCCTTCCCGCAAGGATTTCTTTACAGTGTGAATTACAGCCTGGGTTTTATTGCCATTGAAGGAACAGGTTCCACACTGGCAACCAAACAGCCGGCATTTACGGCCAGTGCAGTGGCCAGTTCTTTAGATACAAAAAAACATGGCGAACCGGATTTGAATAACCTTGCTGCAACAGTAGCCAAAGTTTCACGCAGCCAGATTGCTTCTTTCTTTGGTAATCTCATCATCGTTTTCCCAATTACATTTTTACTGGCAATGGGGTATGATTTGGTATTTCATCAAAAAATTGCCGAAAGTGATGCGGCTATGAAGATGCTTAAAGACCAGCATCCCTGGAGAAGTCTTTCATTACTTTATGCCTGCTTCACCGGTTTCTTTTTATTTGCCAGCGGTATCATTGCAGGTTATTGGCAGAACAAGATCCGGTATGGTAGGATCAGGGACCGCCTGAAAAGACACCCTGCTTTAAAGCTATCCCTATCTGCCAAAAGATTAGACAAGTTCGCTAACTGGGTAGAAAATAATTTTGGAGCGCTGGCAGGAAATATCGCACTGGGGTTCTTCCTGGGTTTTGCGGGTATCGTCGGTCATATTTTTGGTATCCCTTTCGATATCCGTCACATTACTATCTCAGCCGGCAATACAGCTATTGCCGTGTATGGCCTGGGTATTGAAAATATTCCACCATATTTTTTACTGGCTGTTTTTGGCGGTGTGTTATGTATCGGCTTCCTGAATTTTCTTGTTAGTTTCTTCCTGGCCTTTTTAGTGGCTGTAAAATCAAGGGGGATCCGTTTTGCGCAATACCCCCGTTTTTTCAGGATACTAGGTAAATATTTGTGGCAGCACCCGAGGGCATTTATTCTTCCACCTAAAAAGATCAAACAACCAACCTATAAACCACTTGGAACTTAAACGCCATCCGTTTTGCAATCAACAATTCCCGGGTTGATGAAATCATCCCTGATCGTTGGTTGAATTTTTATAACTTTAAATCGGCCGTTGTCTCCACGGGATAAGAACCACCCACCATCATAATAATTTTATGTTTACTCTATTTACAGGTTGTGCATACCGGTTCGTGTCCCGAAAACTTATTCTTTCCATCAGCCTTCTGCTGATTTCCCCGGTTCTTTTTTCACAGGTTGAGTTAACAGTGAATATTCCGCAGTCAAATGCCCGCCTGATCACCACGGATAATTCAGGTGAAGCAATTATCACCGTCACCAATAATATGCTCTTCCGCTGGGATATAAGAACGGGCAGGTGCCTGAAGCAGGTAAAACTACAAGGCGATACCAGGCACCTAAAACTTTCAACCGGGAAGAAATACCTGGTCACAGCCGAAGAAGAGGGAGGAAATACGTTCCTCGGGGTATACAAACTAAGCGATCTGGACCATGAAGCCTACGTGATGGTCGATAGCTTTACTGCAAGTGGGAAGAATTATCCCTCTGAAAGGAAAATTGAAGACATCGCTATCAATGAGAAAACCGGGTGGCTAGCCGCTGTAATGGGGAAAGCTGTTTTCTTTTATAATATTCACAGCAAACAAAGAACTCTTGTTGAGATAAAGGATGGATATACACTGTCAGCCGTTGCGTACTGCCAGGGTGCATGGCTTGTTTCGGGGTATAATTTTAAGGTCAAGCAACCATGTATCTGGAAGATCCGGGAGACAGGTACAGATCCGCCTGAATCTGTCATCTTATTCAATAGTTATAAAAATATTACTGCGCTGGTATCCTTCCCCGATGATCAGAAAGTGTTGGCGGTAGCAGAGTTTAAAAAAATAGTGCTTCTCCATGGCTCCCCTTTGCAGCAAAAGGAATTGATCTTACAGAAAGACATTTCGTTATTAGAAGGTTATTACCAGTATTCCTGGGAAAGCGGCCCCCTGTTGCAAATCAGTACAGAACTGGGTGCTTATACTTATAATCCGCAGGATAACTCAATTACCAAATTGAAAAGGGGAAAAGAAATGATGGATTATTTCATTATGCCCGTTACAGCTGATAAAAATCTTTACCTGGATAAGGCAAGAAACCGTACAGCGGCACTTTTTACCTATGATTATAGTGTTTTTGACACCTATGATACTATTTTCTCTGAGCAATCTGTTGTGAACTATGGGACAAACAATATGATGCGTTTTGATGAGATCAGGAATACGGGTAACGGCAAATATTATCTATCAAACGCAGCGGAAATCTCGATACTGAACCTGAACCGGTTACAAATGCGGGCGATGCAACGTGATGCTGGTTCAGACAATGTGCCCCTTTATCAATTTTTATACCTGCCTGGCTGCCGGAAACCCGCCGAACTTTTCTGGAAAACAAACCCGGATAAGGAAACGGTTTATTCATTGATGGAATTCGGCGAAGATGGGCAACCTGATACGATCTATACCATTTTGACCCTTCCGGCCAGCAGCCGGTTATTAAGCAACGGCCTTTTCTATACCGGCCGGAATAATGATTCGATATATATCTTCGATACAGAAGCAAAAGCTTTTTACCTGAACTTCCGGGGCAATAAGAAAAACGCTGAAAAATTTCCGCTACCGGATAAAATAGGAGATTTTTCTCCTGTATTTGAAAACCATTTTACTTCCTTATCAGCCGGGCATTTCCTGCTGGCTGCAGACAAACTGATCAATTATGATATACGTAAGAAATCCTGGAAAATAATCGACGAGGGTGAATACAGTAATTTTTTAATGATGGCATACGATACGATCAGCCAGGTACAATTATATAAGGATGAATCCACCTTTCAATTGAAAAGTTACCGGGTAAAGACAGGTGATACAGCCACTTTACTGGGTCTTCACGATACCTATAATATCCGCCTTATCCGGCCTGTTGAATGGAAAGGGAAGGCTGGTTACTGGATGGTGGTCACCAGGTCTGGTATGGCGGAGATCAGGAATAGCAATCTTTCTGAAACACTTGACTCATTTGTCATTGAAAAGAATACCGCTGTACTTGATCTGCTGGTAGACAAAGCAAAAGGATTACTGTTCTTCCTGCTGAATGATTATTCCATGAGGGTATATGATGCAAGTACACTGGAGCATGTTTCCAGGATCTATTTCAATAAACAACTAGACGAGGACTATGCAGTAGCCTTTGACAAGGACAATAATTATTTCATGCCAGCCCGGCAAACACAGATGATCAACTGGGTGTATAAAAACCAGGCTTATGATTTTTCTGTTTTCGATAGTTATTTCAACAAACCGGCCAGGATACTGACCTCGCTTAAGACTACTGACACCAGCTATACCCGGCTCCTGGAAAAAGCAACAAGCACCCGCCTGAAACGTCTTAAAAGCGTTACCGATATTAACCGGTTGGAAGAACTCCCGGTTTGCCGTATTGACAAAGAAAAGATCCCTTACATCACAGATAGCAGCCAGCTGGCTATTCCTGTTTATTTACATGCGGGCAACAGGCCACTGACCAGGTTCCAGGTTTATATCAACTATGTGCCTGTGTTAGTTAAGGATTTGGCTGTCTTAAAAACCCCATTGAAACCCGGCACTGACAGCAGTTTTATTTTCTATACCACCATTTCTTCAAAGAAATCGAATCATATAGGCGTCAGGGCTTATGATGAGAAAGACCAGGCTTCCTTACCGGCGGAGACCTATGTGTACCGGAGAGGAGCAACGGACAACCGGCTTTCAAAAAAATGGTACCTGGGTATCGGTACCAGCAGGTACCGCGATAGCCTGTTTAACCTGAAATACGCATCCAAGGATGTAAAAGATATCGCCAGCGGTTTAAAAGAGAAAGTAGATCAATCATGCCGCGGCGGATTTGAAACGATCACGGATAGTCTTGTTACGATCGGCAATGTCGTAAAAGGATTTGCCTGGCTGGCCAGGAACGCATCGGCGGACGATGTGGTCATTATTTCCTTCTCTGGTCACGGTGTAACCGAGAAAGATGGGAAATTTTATTTCATGATGTACAATTCAGATTTCAGGAACCCTGCAAAAAATCCCTCACTCCCCATCGATATTCTTTTTGAAATGCTGAAGATATTGCCTTGCAGAAATAAACTCGTACTGCTTGATGCCTGTGAAAGCGGGGATTTCGATGATGAAGGCTTCATGACCCGCCCACTTCCCGCACGAACAGAGATCGTCGATATAACTGCTTCACGGGGTTTTAAAGTGGGGAACAACCGGAATGAAACTTATTTGGAAGTGATGAAAGAATATTTTGCCGACCTGAGTACGGAGAGCGGGGCAACAATTATCGGTGCCTCTTCAGGAACCAGTATGGCACTTGAAAATGATGACTGGAAAAACGGCGTTTTCAGCTTTGCTTTTATGGAAGGTTTGCTGGATTTTAAAGCTGACCTGAACAAGGATGAAAGAATTACCATTGGCGAGCTAAAAGATTATATGGGCAGGAGAGTTGAACGGCTGACCAACGGAAAACAACGACCCTCTTCAAGAAATATTGACTTGCGGAATGACTGGATCATTATCGATAGAGTCGAAATGAAATAAAAAACAGGAACTAACAGCTTTCTCAACATCGTATTCTGCAGTTACCCTGTACAATGCTCCCTCAATATTTCAATCCGCATGCAATATCTTAGCAGTATAAATCTGAACGGCATGCAACCAATCATCGAATGTGTTCCCAATTTCAGTGAAGGTAGTGACCTGAACATTATCAAACAGATCACCGACCAGGTGGAAAGCGTAGAAGGGGTCCGTTTGCTAAATGTAGACCCGGGGAAAGCAACCAACCGGACCGTTGTAACATTTGTTGGCAACCCCGAAGCGGTGATTGAAGCAGCTTTTCTCGCTATTAAAAAAGCCGGCGAACTGATCGATATGAGCAATCATCAAGGGGAACACCCCAGGATGGGCGCCACCGATGTTTGTCCACTGGTACCCATCACCAATATTTCTATGGAAGAAACCGCGAAATATGCACAGCGCCTGGCTGAACGCGTCGGTAAAGAATTACAGATACCTGTTTATTTATACGAGGCAGCGCAGCCGAAGAAAGAAAGAAGTAACCTGTCTGTAATCAGGGCGGGTGAATACGAAGGATTTTTCAAAAAGATCAAACAACCGGAATGGAAACCAGATTTTGGCCCGGCTGAGTTTGATGCGAAAAGAGGTGGTACCGTGATCGGGGCCAGGGATTTTCTCGTGGCATATAATATCAATCTAAATACAACATCCACGAGGAGAGCCAATGCCATCGCTTTTGATGTAAGGGAGGCTGGGCGAAATGTCGAGGAGAACGGCGTGAGAGTGAATAAACCCGGCACATTAAAGTCGGTAAAAGCTATCGGCTGGTATATTGAGGAATACGGGATCGCCCAGATATCCATGAACCTCACCAATATCAATAGCACACCGGTCCATATCGCTTTTGATGAAGTATGCAGGAAAGCCGATGCCAGGGGGATCCGGGTAACCGGGAGCGAGCTGGTGGGACTAGTACCACTAAAATCGCTGACCGATGCGGGGAAATATTTCTTAAAGAAACAAAAACGCTCTACCGGTGTATCGGAGAATGAATTGATCAAGATCGCGGTAAAATCCATGGGGCTTGATGAATTGGGCCCATTCAAACCGGAGGAAAGGGTGATCGAATATTTGCTTCAAAATAAAACGGACAACAAACTGGTCCGAATGAGCCTTTCCGATTTCGTGAATGAGACCGCCAGTGAAAGTCCTGCACCGGGAGGAGGTTCTATCTCGGCCTATGTTGGCGCTCTTGGTGTTTCGCTGGCAACTATGGTGGCCAATCTTTCTTCGCATAAAAAAGGATGGGATGATCGCTGGGAGGAATTCGGCGACTGGGCTGAGAAAGGCGAGGCTTATAAAAATGAACTGGTTAAGCTGGTGGATGCAGATACCAAAGCTTTTAACCAGATCATGGCAGCTTTTAGCTTGCCGAAATCAACAGAAGAAGAAAAAAGCACCCGTACCAAAGCCATACAGGATGCTACCCGTTTTGCGATTGAAATTCCCTTCAAAGTAATGCAGGTTTCCTATGATAGCATGGAAGTGATAAAAGCTATGGCCGAGCAGGGAAACCCCAACTCCATTTCCGACGCCGGGGTGGGAGCATTATGCGCCCGGAGTGCCGTTATGGGTGCCTTTATGAACGTGAGAATCAACGCCGGAGGCTATGATGATAAAGATTTTGTTTCAGATGTGTTGAAGCGTGGAAGGGAATTAGAGAACAAAGCCATAGCTTTAGAAACTGAAATTTTAAAAATAGTCGATGGAAAAATTGGAAACTAAGCAAGCTCCTCCGGATACTAAAGTTGGCGGCATGCCCCACCTGAAGGTTTACAGCAAACAGGATGTGCTCTCACTGACACGGCTTCGTCGTTTTGAGACCAAATTGGGAGAGCGGTTACAGGTGATCCGGAATACCGACGACCTGGAAAAATCCTTGCAATCTTCTTCAGCCCGGTATGTTTTGTTTGGTATCCCGGAAGACCTGGGCGCCAAGGGAAATTTCGGGATCGGTGGAGCAGATACCTTATGGATACCTTTTATCCAGAGTTTTTTCAATATCCAAAGCAATGATTTTTTTGATGGCAATGAAATACTGATCGTCGGGCATTTTGATTTTGGCGATATGCAGTACCTGATCGATACAACGGCAAAAGGAGAGGAGGAGAAGGTTGAAGCATATCGTCATGCGGTGAACACAATTGATGACGAAGTGGAACACCTGGCCAAGATGATCACCGAAGCAAAAAAGATCCCGATTGTTGTAGGCGGCGGTCATAATAATTCTTACCCATTGATCAAAGGTGCTGCCAAGGGGTGGCATAAAGCGGGTGTATTGCCACTGGCACAGATCAATTGTATCAACCTGGATGCCCACGCAGATTACCGGGCTATGGAAGGCCGGCACAGCGGGAATGCATTCCGTTACGCTGAAGAAGATGGTTACCTGCAGAAATATTGCATCGTGGGCTTGCACGAGAACTATTTGCCGCAGAATGTATGGGTGGATATGGTAAACAATCCTTTTATTGATTGCATCACCTTCGAAGATATTTTTGTGCACGAAAAAAGAACTTTTCTCCAGGCGGTCTCTCATGCCACCGGTTTTACGGAAGATACACTGACGGGTATCGATCTCGACCTGGATGCGATCCAAAATACACTGAGCAGCGCGATGACGCCGGTAGGTATCAGCCCGGTTCATGCGAGGCAGTATATTTCTTTTGCTGCGGCGGATTGTAAACCGGCTTACCTGCATATTTGCGAAGGAGCCACACGACTCAGCGATGGGAGAACAGATGCTACCAGTGGAAAACTGATCAGTTACCTCGTAAGTGATTTTATCAAAACACAAAACCCGGGCAAGTAAACGGGGCAGCTTAGAATACCGGTCCGTATAGTTTGATATCTGATTTTGTTGTGGCCTTCCTGAAGCGCAACAGCATTTTACCTGCTTCTGTCTTTTTCTTTTCAGCCACCAAAGCCTGCCAAAGCCCAAACAGGGCCCAGCCATTTTCATTATTATTCAACAGGTCTTTGGCAAAGATTTCCTTTGCTTCCCTGGTTCGGCCAACTTTCAGGTAAGCATTTCCCAGGTATTGTTTTGGATTGAGCATCCAATCTCTTGGTTCATTATAAACCATTTTCTCTTCGGTACTCACCGCCTCTTCGAAAGCCGGGATAGCATCGCTGAATCTTTTTTCTTTTACTGCTATCGTTCCGGCTAAAATATTTTCTGCGATGACAGCCCCCTCTATCGCTGCGGAAAAAGGACTCAGCGGGACCAGCAGGCTGCTGTCCTTCATGAATTGCCGGAGTTGCTCCAGTTCATTTTTGGCCTCGGCCTGTTTTGAGCGGGCGGAAAAAGCCATTCCTCTTCCGAAATGGTATAAAAGATTTGAATAGATCTGCCCGGCACCTGGTTTGGGGATGAACAGGAGATTTTTCCAGTTGCCAAAACGTATATCCACCAGTACGGGAGTCATATAAATGTATTGGACATAATTGCCCATGGCGCCCGGTATGGACAAATAAACGTTGGGAATGCTTTTCACGGTTTCAATTGCCGACCAGGAAGAATAAACAGAGCGCAGAGCCAGCATCGCGTTATTGGTTTGCATGTGGAGGTTATGAATGATGTACAGGAAATCAGCGCCGGTAACAGGTGCATAGAGGGGTATTAGTTTCCGGTAACTTTTGACGGCAGCTTCATTTACTGCTACTCCTTTTTCATAGTTCCCTGTGCGTAAATAAATATGCGAGGGCATGTGTACGGTATGCGCTAGCCCCGGTGTCAGTTTACCCAGCCGATCTGCGCTTGGCAATGCCTTATCCGCATAGGGAGAGGGTTCCATCACGTGAATATAGTAATGGTTGGCGCCAGGGTGTAACGGTGTCTTTGCCAGTAATTTCTCCAGCACTTCGCGGATCAGCGGTGTCCAGGGTTTGGGTTCACCATCTGTTTTCCAGAGATCCCAGGGGTGCTGCAGCATCAATGCATCTGCATACAGAGCGGCAATATCCGCATCACCGGGGAATTGATCATAAGCAGCTTTCATATTGTCAACATATACCTGGTTGAGTTTCTCCCTGCTTTCTGTCGAATCGAGTGAATAGCGGGCCTGTTGCGCAGCGATCAGCATTTTTTCTTTTTCTGTACTGTTCACGGATAGTTCAACCGCTTTATTGCTGGTTGCCAGCGCATCGGGTGAAGCCGCATAACCAAGGTCATTGATATTCGGTCCATAGGCAAGTGCCTGGGCCCATTGCAGCATGGCTGCTGAAGGATCGAATTTAGCGGCTTTTTTAAAGGAAGCCATTGCTTCGATAATATGAAAACTGTAATACATGTTGATCCCCTGGTTGAAATAGAATTGAGCACTATCATTTTTGGTGCTGATCGTCCATTTATAGCTACCCGCGCCAGGGATGGGTGGAATATCGGTTTCTTCCATCCATTCTTTCAGTTTGTTCCAGTCAGGACTGCAGCCCCTGATATTGATGGTCCTTGCAAGATCCTTTGGTCCCGTATCTTTTTTGATCGTGCTTACTGATTTGAGGCGGAAAGCCAGCAGGGCGCTGATAAAAGAGAGAAGGGTCAACCATAGCAATTTTGATCTCATATTAACAGGTTTAACTTGGTAAAAGTTACGTTTTTCGACTGAAATAACTGCGGCTTCCCGGAGATCAGCAGCTTAAAACAACCGCCGGTTTCCTCCTTTCGATTGCCATTTTTTCAGTGTAACTTTAGTAATATGAAAAGAGTCATTCTTTTCGTCTTTCTTTTAACTACGCTTGACAGCCTTGGGCAAAATGAATTTGCCGCGGCCGTTTTCTATAACGATTTCAGAAAGATCTATGTTGATGCCCAGGCCGGGTTTGTTACTTATAAAGGGGATAAACGGCAAGCTGAATTTGAAGAACTGGCTGCTGAGTACAGGATAAAACTATTGCTTCCACTCGCGGATTCCGGTAAGATCGTTTTTCCAATTTCAGGCAACCCCTATGCGATCTTTTATTTTGAACCGGATAAAGTAAGATTAAAGGTCGACCAGCGGGGAACAAACCTGCGCGATGCAGTGCTGATAGCATTTGAAAAACCGCTTTATGCCAGGACGGAAACCTATATGGTCAATAATTATCCTCTGACCACCGCGTTTTATTTTACAGAGCCCGGGGAAACAAGAACAGCGAATGCGGCATTTAAAATGAGCCTTTATTACGTTACAGGAAAATATTATCTCAGTTTCGAGATCAGGGGGAAAAATCAATGACCTAAAAAAAATGCAGCTAAATGCTGCATATAAAATCAATCATTTTCAGTTTCAGACTTATGCTTCCGGGGTAAGATACTGCGCATACGCATATCCCTCTTCGTTGTCTTTTGTTCTTACCAGCCACCATTGCTCACTTGTTTGACTTACAACAGTCACTATTTCATGATGGGCTGCTTTTCCAACAATAGGCTGGTCGGTGCCCGGTCCTTTCCGGATATTCAGGTTAGATCGTTCAGTGGTGACTTTTGCTTTGGTAACCGGCGCAGTGGATACCACATTTACATTCATCACCAGGTCACCAGAAAGATAGTTAGGATCAAGCTTGTCGTAAACGCTCCAGAGCATATCTTTTATCGCACCATTTGGGGCGCTTCCATCAACATAGAGCACACCATCCTGTTCGCGCACCAGCAGATTGGTAACACCACCTACCGTTGCTGCATTGGTTAATTCTTTGTATTTATCCTGTAAAGGTTGTGAAGTAGACATAACTGCTTTTTTTTAAAATTATTTAATAGTAACCCCTGTCAGGTCATACCCCTTAGGTTTTAATTTATCCAGCATTTGTTTTAAGGCGGTCCATTTAGCTTTTGTAATTTCTCCGGTTAAAACGATCTTTCCTTCGCGGAGTGAAAATTTTAAACCGGGATGATCTTTCAGGGCATCTGTTACACCCCTTGTAAGCGCTTCATCATCCGCATTTACCACCGGCACCGAAGCAGGAGTGACAGTACAGTTGTTGATCACATCCTTTACCCCTTTAACTCCTTTCACCATCTCGCCACAATGGATTTTTGATGCTTCGTCTTTGCACTCACCGGTAATAGTAGCAACCCCATTCATCACAGATACACTGGTATTCACTGCCATTGGGTCAGCTCGCAGGGCTGTTTCAATGGCTGCTTTAATATCAGCATCTTTCATTTTCTTCTTACAGGCAGTGAAACCGACGGCCAGCGCAATAAATAATGTCAGGATAATAAAGAATGAACGTTTTGTCATATTAGAATTTTTAAAAAGTTATAGCCAACCAATGTCAAAATTGATTGTACAATTAAATCCTGGTAATACTTGTAGGTGGGAGAGTGGAAATGTGAAGTTCTGTTATTTGCCTGACTCCAGCAGAATTATTTTTTCAAAAACTTTTTCATACTGGTCTTGGAGGTCTTTCAATTCACCATCAGCTTTTTTAAATGCCAGTTCAGCCTGGATGAATTTTTGTTTATCCGAATAAGTGGCCGGATCGACCAGGGCCGCTTCGAGTTCCGTTTTCTTTTTATTTAAGTCCACAATCTTCTCTTCCAGTTGCTGAAATTGTTTTTGCATCCGCTGCAATTCTTTTTTTGCATCCTTGTTAATAGGCGAAGAAGTCGGAGGTCCGGAGTCCGGAGTCCGGGGTTGAGAGCTCTGGCTTTGAGCTGTTTGCTTCGTATTATCTGGCTTCTGATTCTTAGTGATGGCCTTTTTGCTTCCGACTTCGGATTTCTTACTTTCCATTTCCTGTTTGGCCATCCGTTCCTTCCAGGCCACCCATTCTTCATAACCCCCTTTGAATTCTTTTATCTGGTGATCTACGATCTCCCAAATCTTATTGGCTGTTTTGGCAACAAAATACCGGTCGTGGCTGACGAGAATAATGCTTCCCTCATATTTGTCCAGTGCCTCGATCAGCAGGTCGCAGCTATGCATATCGAGGTGATTGGTGGGCTCGTCGAGCATCAGGAAATTGGCTTTGCTGATAATGGTCTTGGCCAGGGCCACCCTTGCTTTTTCACCGCCACTGAGTATACGGATCTTTTTATCGGCATCATCGCCGCTGAAAAGAAAACAACCCAGCAACGAACGGAGTTCAAGTTCGTTCATCTGGCTGCCGCATTCTTTCATTTCGTCTATGATCGTATTATTTATATTCAATGCCTCCAGCTGGTGCTGGGCATAAAAACTTTCGTCAACATTATGCCCCCATTTACGTTCGCCCTTACTGAAGGTTTCCACGCCGGCAATGATACGCAGCAGGGTAGACTTACCCTTACCATTGGCGCCGATCAATGCGATCTTGTCGCCGCGGTCGATTTCTACCGTTGAATCTTCAATGATCACATTATCGCCAAAAGCTTTGGACACATTTTTTAGCTCCACCAGTACCCGGCCCGGTGTTTTATCCACGCGGAAATTGATCCGGATATTGGGTCTTTCCAGGGCTGCATCTTCGATCCGTTCAAGTTTGTCCAGCTTTTTCAGGATGCTCTGTGCCATAGCCGCTTTACTGGCTTTAGCCCTGAATCGTTCTACCAGCCGTTCATTCTGTCGGATATAATCCTGCTGGTTCTCATACGCTTTCTGCTGCATCTCGATACGGATGGTTTTTTCCTTTTCGTAATAATCAAAATTGCCATTGTAAATATGCAATTGCTCCTGGTACACTTCCACGATCTTAGTCACCATCCGGTTCAGGAAATATTTATCGTGGCTTACGATCACCACCGAACCCTGGTAATGGAGCAGGTATTTTTCCAGCCACTCGATAGAGGGAAGGTCAAGGTGGTTGGTAGGCTCATCGAGCAATAAAAGATCGGGCTGCTGCAGGATCATTTTTGCCAGCAATACCCTCATCCGCCATCCACCACTGAACTCTTTATAAGGCCTGCCCAGGTCGGCATTTGAAAAACCAAGCCCCTGTAACACTTCTTCTGTCCGGTGATGAATATTATAACCTCCCAGCGTTTCGAGCTCATGGAGTTTGTCGCTGTAATCATGCAAAGTCTTTTCATCACCCGTTCTTTCCAACTCGTTTCCCAGTACTTCGATCTCTTTTTCCAGCTGTAAAATATTCTGGAATGCACCCAGCGCTACCTGTAAAATACTGTCATGGGTATCAAAGCTCAGGAGATCCTGGTGCAGGTAACCGATAGAAGTGTTCCGGCTCCGTTCCACCGTTCCTTTGGAGGGCAGGTATTCCCCGACAAGCAGTTTTAATAGGGTAGACTTGCCGGTTCCGTTATAGCCGATCAGACCGATCCTTTCCCCCGGTTGTATATGCCAGGTAGCATCTTCTACGATGGTCCTTGCTCCAAATTCGAATGTTACATTTTGAAATCCTGCTAGCATAAAAGAATGGTCAAATAGGTCAAAAAAATCAAATAAGGTTAAAAGGTGTCATATAGGTCAAAAGTGGTCAAAAAAGTCAACTAAGGTCAAAAGGGTCATATAGGTCAATCAAATATAAATGGTCAACTGGAATAGGATATGACCTCTATGACTGATATGACTTCACTTACTCTTGATTCGAGGCGCAAATTTAGTCCAAATCAGGCATTAAAGAATTGTTGAATTTTCTAAAGTTCTAGTAATCCTTATATCCGGGATTATCTTTGCTAAAATCTTAAAGTATGAAGGAGATCATCGGGCTATTGGGGATCGTACTCCCGGCCCTGATCATTATCCTGGGTATCATCCGCATTTTCGTTGAGAAAACAAAAGGAGTCAATGGGCTTACCATGCTCTTCGCTATTCTCTTACTGCTTGTGGGGCTGGTCCGGTATTTTATTTTCCCGTCCGGCAGCAATAACGGGAGCGAGGATTCGAAAATGACGCCGCTCATTGTCAGCAGCCATAGCGACCCCTTCAATAAATCAGTGGAAAAAATACTAAACAGCTATTCACGGATGAATGAAGGCTTTGCAGGAGGCGATACCGTCCTGGTCAACCGCCATGCCCGTTACCTCCAACTTGCACTTGATAGTTTCAGGATCGGGGAGCTGAAGACCGATAGCCTGATTTATGAGACAGCGCTACAGCCTTTCAACAATGCGAAACTGGGCGTCGCTACTATTCTTCTTGTTCCATCACTTGAACAAAAAAGATCATCGCTAAATACATTTTCCAATGAATTACAGGTATTGGTGAGCATCATCCGTTTCGACAGGGTAAAACTATACTGGCTGGAATGCCCGGACGCATTCGGGGAGGATAAACCGGGGAACTGGCTGAGCACTGCTGAAAAATCAGCTAACCCTTACGGAAAGGAAGATTGTGCGGAGATCAAAACCACGATTAATTTTGTACCAGTGGATACAACAATAAAACAATAAGCTTGTTATTGAAGATCATGCGAAAAATCACCTGTGCCCTTGCCTTTCTTATTACCAGCCTGGCTGTTTTTTCTCAAACCCGTTTTACCCTCAATGGTTATGTAAAAGATAGCCTGTCGGGCGAGTCGGTCATCGGCGCTACTGTTTCGGTGAATGGCCAGTCAAAAGGCGTGGCCAGTAATCAATACGGTTTTTATTCCATCACCCTTAATCAGGGGAATTACACGATCAGCGTATCGCATGTCACCTACCAGGGCAAACCGGTCACCATTGAACTCAACAGCAACAAGTCGTATAATTTTGAGATACTCCCCAAAGCTTCTGCTATTTCCGATGTAATTGTATACAGCAGGCGACGTGACGGGAATGTCAAAAATGCACAGATGGGTAAAGTGGATCTTTCCATGAACCAGATCCGCAATATTCCCGCATTTCTCGGCGAGATCGACCTGTTGAAAGCGATCCAATTATTACCCGGTGTACGCAATGCAGGGGAGGGGAATGCCGGTTTTTATGTACGTGGCGGCGGTCCAGACCAGAACCTGATCCTGTTGGATGATGCGGTTGTGTATAATACGGGACATTTGTTTGGATTTTTTTCCATTTTCAATTCAGACGCGATAAAGAATGTATCACTGATAAAAGGAGGGATGCCGGCGCAATACGGGGGACGATTATCTTCCGTAGTGGATGTGGCGATGAAAGATGGGAATATCAATCAACTGCAGGTGGACGGTGGTATCGGGCTGATCGCTTCGCGGCTCTCTATTCAAGGGCCGCTGAAAAAAGATAAAGCATCGTTTATCATTTCGGCGAGAAGAACTTATATCGATGCATTGACAAAACCCTTTATTAAAAAAAGCAGTGAATTCTATGGCTCGGGTTATTTTTTCTATGACCTGAATGCGAAAGTGAATTATCGTTTTTCAGAAAAGGACCGGGTTTACCTGAGCGGGTATTTCGGGAGAGATGTATTTGATTTTAATAATTCAAAAAGATCTTTCAAGACAAATATTCCCTGGGGTAATTCCACCGGCACCCTGAGATGGAACCATGTATTCAACCGACGCCTGTTCTCCAATACCACGCTGCTCTACAATGATTATAAGTTCAAGTTCACGGCACAGCAGGAGAATTTCGAGATCGGGCTTTCCTCAGGTATCCGCGATGGAAGCATTAAAACTGATTTTGATTATTATCCCCTGCCCAATCATAAGCTGAAATTCGGCGGGTTGCTGACCTATCATAAATTCATTCCCAATGTGGTAACCGGGCGACAGGACTCCATTGTTTTCAAACCGAACAATGAAGGCACCAAATATGCTATTGAATCGGCGCTGTACCTGCAGGATGACTGGGAAATCAGTGAGAAATGGAAGATGAACTATGGCTTACGCTGGAGCAACTTCACCCAGATAGGTCCTTACAAAAAATTTACCCGCGATGCCGACGGCAATAAAGTGGACAGCGTGGTTTATAAAGATTTTGAACCCGTCAAGCATTATGGAGGATTCGAGCCAAGGGTAACACTTCGTTACGCAATAAACGACGAAACATCTATCAAAGCAGCTGTTACACGGAATCTCCAGTATATCCACCTGGTCAGTAATTCCGGTAACACATTACCTACTGATCTTTGGGTGCCCAGTACTTATATTGTAAAACCGCAGATCAGTTGGTTATACTCGGCAGGCCTGTTCAAAAACTTCAAGGATAATAGTTTTGAAACTTCCCTGGAGCTTTATTATAAGAACATGGAAAACCAGGTTGAGTATAAAGAAGGATATACCCCATCCCTGGCTGACCCCGAAGAGGAATTTGTTTTCGGAAGAGGGTGGAGTTATGGTGCTGAATTATTGGTAAATAAATTAAAAGGCAGATTCACCGGGTGGGTGGGTTATACCTTGTCCTGGACCTGGAGAAAATTTCCGGAACTGAATGCCGGCGAAAAATACCCCACCAAGTATGACCGGCGACATGATCTTTCTGTGGTGGGAAATTATGAAGCGGGAAAGAAATGGAAATTTGGGGGTGTTTTTGTTTATGGTACCGGCAATGCGATCACCCTGCCCGAACGTTTTTATATCATCAATGGAGTGCTGACACAGGAATACAGTAAACTGAACCAGTACCGGATGAAATCCTATCACCGTGTCGATCTTTCCGCAACGTATACGCCCATACCAAAAAGCGCCACCAAAAGAATGAAAGCCGGCAAACGAAAAATCAGCAGCTTCTGGGTTTTCAGTATTTACAATGTTTATAGCCGTCTGAACCCATATTTTATTTATTTTGATCAATCAGGAAGCCCTGCGACCAATGACCTGAAAATAGAGGCCCGGCAGGTATCCCTGTTCCCGATATTACCGGCGGTAACATGGAATTTTAAATTCTGATCCTCTTTTTTATTATTTTGCATATACCCTCAAACGGTTTAGTTTTATCCCCTTCCTGTCCCTATTTATTCTCCGTCTGTCGCACTATTTATTTATTGTAACCATTAAACCACTCAAATGAAAAAGTATTTTCTAAATGATGGCGGATCCCAGCAGGGACCTTTTGATCTTGAAGAATTAAGGGCAAAAAACATCACGGCAGCAACCCCCATCTGGTACGAAGGTCTTGCGGGATGGACCACAGCAGGTAAAGTAGAAGAGTTAAAAGAATTTTTTGCAGCACCCCTCGTTGCCGCAACCCCGACAGAACCTGCAGAGGCAGCGAAACCTGTTACGCCGGCTGTAGCGTCTTCCACTACAACTTCCACCAGCAGCACGGTAAAAACAGTTGCGCAACCCGTCAAAAAAAGTTCGGCCTGGGTATCCTGGGTGCTTGGATTACTCGTATTAGGTGGAGTAGGATTTCTTATTTACCAGGATATGGAGAAAAATAAAACAGCTTCCAGTTCCATGCAAACAGCAGCCACTTCAGATACTACGGCAACCAGCACGGATATACCGGCAACCACCACCACTCCACAAGATGCAACTCCGGCTGATACAGTAACCAGTCTAGCCAATACAACTACCAGCACAGATACAACCAGTACCGATCCCACAACCACTACTGTAACTACCACAACTACTCCAACAACTACCAAAACTACGACCAGCACAGCCCAGCAAATTGCAGCTCAGAAGGCAGCAGCAAAAAAAATAGAAGACGAAAAGAAGAAAAAACTGGCTGCGGCTGAAGCTGCCAAAAAAGCGGAGGCGGATAAAAAACAAAAAGCTGCACTGGCTGCTAAAGAATTGGAGATGAGAAACAACTGGCCCAAATATGTAAGCTTTGGCAAGCTGAATTATGATACAAAGGGAGACGGGATCAGCGCATTTGATGTGCCGGTTTACAACAATACAGATGCGGTACTCGACAAAGTCACTATACGGGTAGACTATATGAAAAAAGAAAACAAAGCGGTTAAAAGCGAAACGATCGTAATCTACGGGATCCCAGCACATGCTGGCCTGAACGGAAAAGCACCAGAAAGCAAGAAAGGTGAAAAGGTCAATGTATATATTACTGCCATCAGTTCAAAGGGCCTGCATTTCTGCTACCCGCAAAACAATGGAAATCCTTCCGATCCTTATTTCTGCAATTAAAATAACCAGTCATTCTATCGGTGTCCCTGCTTCGGCGGGGACTTTTTTTTGGTATTGGCACAGTCCACAAAAAAGAAAGCCCGCTTGCGCAGGCTTCTTTCTCAAATTCGGGTTCAATTTAAAATTGTTTGCGGATTCAAGATAGTTTTAAATCTCAGATCATTGATCGCGCAATAGAAGGATAATAATAATTTAGTGCTACCTACTATCGCTTTACGGTTTTACCCTTACCAGAACAGTAATGACATAGAAAATTTACTGTGGGCATCCTATTAATAAAACAGGGCCCTCCTTAGAAAGCCCTGTTAGTTTCAAACTGAAACTGATAAAAAAGCGAATTACTGGACAACGATTTTATTAGTTACGTTTACCTGGTTAACGCCACTATAAACCCTGAGAAGGTAAGTTCCTTTTACGTTCAGTTCGGGGAACCTGAATTCTTCTACCTGTGATTCACTGCTGACAACGATCTCTTTTGCGCTTACCAGTTTGCCGTTAATATCCAGTAGCTGTACCTGGTATTTACCAGCAGGCTGATCGGTCAGTGTCATTTTCACGACGCCATCGGTGACAGGATTGGGGAATACATTGATGCGGTTGGTCCGGATCATTCCATCCGCAGGAACCTGTTTGCTTGCTTCGGCACTCACGACTTGTTTTTCTTCCGGTTTGGTTTCTTCTTCCTTTCTCTCTTTCTTTTTCTTCGCAAAAGCCAGGTTTCCATTGGCCAGGTCGGATGCATTGAATACATCAGCGCTGGAGGAGATTTTTTCCGCCTGCATTGTATTCAGGTCAAAGCGGTAATAACCCACGGTAGATTCAGAACTTGCGATGATCACTTTGCTGCCTTCTTCTACCATGGCACCATTGGTACTGAAACCCTGGGGTAAGCCATTGATCACACCTTTATAAGCAGCTATTTTGCTTTCGATATTTATTTTATAAACATTCCTGTTCGCGGTGATGAGGTATAAATTGCCAGCTGCATCTGCAATCATGTCGCCGCCATACCCCCTGCCGCTGTGCACGGAAGATTTCCCATTTGCCGCGTCATCGGATACAGCACCAAGATCGGTTATCACTTGTTTCTTATCAGTGGTAAAGCGGAGCAGGTGATTGGCATCATTGGTCAATGCATAGCCATTCCCATCGGCAGCGATGACCATCCGGGTGATCTGGTTGGGTGCATCGCTCATACCTTTTACCGTACCGAATGTTTCATTTTCGAAATAATAGATCTTTCCTGTTTTAAGATCGATATAGCGAAGCTGGCTAAAACCCATGGGGGTATAATAAAGTCGCTCATGTTTCTTATCATAAGCCATCGCCGCGGAATTGGTAGCAAAAGGTTTATCTGTCGACGCCACCTGGTTGACCATGATAACTCTTGTGTAGGTCACCCTGTTCCCGTTGGCTTTATCAAGTACCTGGTCAAGGTTTACTACTTTTTTTTCTGGGCTTGCAGTTGTGGTATAAGTCGTGGTAGCGGTCCTTGCTTCCTGGTCTTTTTTTACGACCGGTTTACCAGTTCTTGCATTCAGCACTTCAATTTCCGACTTGCTGCTGTAGATGGTCTTGACCTCAGTACCGCTGCTGACATCGACCAAACGGACCTCTTTCCATCCACGGCCACCTTTTTCAGCTGCTGTAATGGCATAGCCAATATTATTTTTTTGTTCTTTCCTGTTTTTTTGTGCGTGTAAAGATGTAATGAGCAGGCTCATTACAAAGAGGAGTAGAATTCTTTGTTTCATGGCAAATTGATTTTGTTTGTTCAAATTACGACAAGTTTCGTGGATTCCATGGAATTAGTGATGAAAAGTTGATTTCCGGGTATAAGCGGGAAGAGACGGGAGTTGGGCAACAGAAAAAAGCCGGGCTGCAGGGCCCGGCTGTATCAATTATTTATTAAGGTCTACATTTTTGAATCGCTCTTTTTAGTTGTATCGGTTTTATTATCCATTGTGGGATGTTCTTGTCCGCCCATCATTTTCATCATTTCACGCGGCTCCATGAAGCTCCAATGTTCAATGGCTTTGCCATCCCTGAACTTAGCAACTTCAATTGCCGTCATGTTATAAGGCCCTTTGGGCATACCCATGGAACCGTCGCTGGTTCCGGTGTACCGCATCCAGGAAAATACATACTCATCATCTGCAAATTCTTTAATGACTTCGGACTTCATATCATTCTGCACGGAATACATTGCGGTGATCATCGCCTTCAGGCTGTCCCTGCCTGCGTCACCTTTGTCCGTATGATCGATAAAATCACTGGCGATAGCTGAGTCGATCCCGCTTATGTCGCCGGTTTCAAAAGCTTTGGCAACTGTATGCATGGCCTCAAGGTTCTTTTTGGCCTTGTCCGACATGCCACCGGCTTCTTCTTTTTTGTCAGAACAGGAAACAAGGCAGCATACAAGTGCCGCTGAAACGAAGAATAATAATTTTTTCATGTTGATTTTATTTTTAGTTTAAAGAAACTGTGCTGGGGGACGGGGCAAAGCGCAAAGTCCAATAGGGTCGGATATAAAGGATTTACAAGGTATAAAATCTCCGGCAAAAAACTGAAATTAAAAAAAATCCTGATCTGACTGTTTACTTTATCTCCGCCAATGTATTTAAACCATTGTGTTTGCAAAAAACAGGTAACTTAGGCCTCCTAAAATTTTAAAAATGCGTTTTATTTTTTCTGCTTTCCTGTTACTCTTCCTGAGTTGCTCCGTACTTGCACAACAACCCGGTTTTACTACCAAACCAGGGGATAAGCCCCCTGCAAAAACGCAGGGCACCGATCCCACTGGTAAAGAAAATTCAGGTGTTTCCGAAAACAAATCTCCCGAACCCGGAACCACCAAGCACAAGAATAACCGGGTAGATATCGAAGCGATCGGGAAGATCCGGCAGGAAGGATTGAAGAATTCAAAAGTGATGGATATCGCTTTTCATCTTACCGATGTGAGTGGTTCAAGACTGACGGCTTCACCGGGATTCATGACGGCGGCCAACTGGGCAAAAAACGAATTGGGTAAAATGGGACTCTCCAATACCAACCTCGAACCTTGGGGAGAATTTGGAAAAGGATGGCAGCAGGAAAAATGTTATGTGGCCATGACTGCTCCTTATTATGCGCCTTTAATAGCTGTACCCCGTGCCTGGTCCGGTAGTACACCCGGTGGCAGCCTTGTTAAAGGGAATATCGTGCTCATAAAGGCCAAGGATTCCGCAGAGTTGATGAAATACGAGGGTACCCTGAAGGATAAGATCGTTATGTCCTGGTCAGCTGCGCAACTAAAACCTTCCTTTGAACCCGATGCGGATCGTTTTGCAGACTCCACACTTTCAAGAATGGGAACCATTACAGCCAGCAGACCCCGCCAGCAGGCTGATTCTATACAGCGTGCAGCCATGATGAGCCGGGCTGCGTTCCAGCGGAAGATGAACGATTTTTTGATAAAAGAAAAACCCGCACTGATAGTAAGCATGAATGCCAATGGGAATGACGGAACTGTATTTGTGAGCGGTGGCGGCAAATACGCCAAAGACGCGGAGGAAGGCCCCGCGATGGTCATGCTCTCCAGCGATGATTACCTGCGCATCCAACGCCTGGCAGAAGCCGGGTTACCGGTGGAACTGGAAGCAGATATAAGAACAAAATTCTTTACAGATGACCTGAACGGGTATAATGTGATCGCTGAGATTCCCGGTTCGGACCCTTACCTGAAAAATGAGATCGTAATGCTTGGCGGCCATCTTGATTCCTGGCATGCGGCTACCGGTGCAACCGATAATGCAGCGGGTTGTGCTGTTATGATGGAAGCGGTGAGGATATTGAAAGCAACAGGACTGAAACCCCGCCGGACCATCCGGATTGCTTTGTGGAGCGGTGAAGAACAGGGTTTACTGGGTTCCCGCAATTATGTAAAAACACATTTTGCGGATCCGACAATCATGGAACTGAAACCCGAACACGAAAAGATATCCGCTTATTATAACCTGGATAACGGAAGCGGTAAAATAAGAGGTATCTACCTGCAGGGAAATAAATCAGCGGGAGATATTTTTCTACCCTGGCTAACGGCTTTCAATGATCCCGAGTCAAAAACGACCACAATTGAGAATACGGGCGGCACGGATCACCTTGCATTTGATGCTGTGGGCATCCCAGGTTTCCAGTTCATTCAGGATGGCCTGGAATATGACACCCGTACCCACCATACCAATATGGATACTTACGATCACCTGGTGGCGGATGACCTGAAACAGGCAGCAATAATCGTTGCGGCATTTGTTTACAATACCGCCCAGCGGGATGAAAAAATTCCCCGGAAGGAATTACCAAAGCCTACACCCGCAAGAGGGTTTTAAAAAATAAAATTTGTTGTAAAGAAAGTCCCGGTCTAACCGGGATTTTCATTTAAGGGGCCTTGACCAGTGCGGCGGGCTTCTCATAAATGAACCGCACCATCGCGTTTTTCTGTTCGTCGGAAGTGAGGTAGAGCTGGTAGCGCTTGTCACCGGCTTTAACGATCATCAGCGCTGTATTGGGAGGGATGGAACCCAGGTTCTCACCAACCATGATCACTTCCTGCTCTGTTCTTTTTGCATCGACCCTAACAGTTATCGATACAGGTTGCGTCTTGAGCATCTTTCTTGATACCACCGGCATGTTGTTCACATAAACAGAGATAGTATCACCGTCGATCTGGCCATTGTCATAAAAATCGATCTGGATAGTACCCGTATCAACTTTTATTTCCTTCACCAGTTCCACTTTACGGTTGGTGAGCGTTGGAGGCAGTTTTAGTTCGGGTTTAAAAGTTGACTTGTCAAATCTTGTCAGCACGATCGTACCGGGATCACAGGCTGTTTTGCCATCCGTGGCTTTCCCAGTCCAGGTACCCCGGAGTTGTTCTTCGGTCACCACGTTGCCGCCACCTTTATGAAAGCTGAGGGCGTATTTTTTTATACATGGAACGCAATCCTCTCTGATCTTGAAAACGATGATGCCATTCTCCTGAATAGAAATGATATTGCTGTCCTGTTTATAGAACCCTTCAAAATTTTCTTTTACATAGTTTAATGAATCGGAGAAATGATAGGCCGTGCCCGTGATACGGGTACCGGCAACCTGTAGCTGTAGTTCAATATTGTAAACGGGGAAACAACCGCCCGGCGCCATTACGAGTTTACCCTTCCAGATACCATTGATATCCTGGGCATCTGTAAATAATGACAGGAGCAAAAAGAAACTAAGTAGTTTTATTCTTGACATTCTTCAGGAAAAATAAACGAAAAAGATTGCCGGACACTGAAAATTACAGAAACGGTCAATAAAGATCATTTGGGTTTCTGGTATTTGAACCTTACAACGGCATTTTTCTGGTCGGTAGACGTAATGCGGACATCAAAACGTTGCTCCCCGGACTCAACGATCATCAGCGAGGTATTGGGTGGAATACTGCCCTGGTTTTCTGCCACCATGGTCAGTTCATGTTCGGAATTGTCTTCCTCCATGTTAATTCGGATGATCAGTGGCGAAGCAGTCAGGCGTTTGGCGGAGAGCACCAGCTTATTATCGAGGTATACAGAAATGCTGTCTCCATCTATTTCGCCGTTATCATACAGTTTTACGATCACCTCCGGGTTTCTCACGATAAGCGTCTTCACCAGTTCATTGGTACGGGTCTTAAGTACTGCTGGTTTGGGAGTAACTACAGGAGGATTGTTCTTAATGACCGGGGGATTCACTTTGGCAACTGTATCTGGTTTTGGTTTGATGACTGGTTTAATAACAGGCTTATCGACAGTCTTTACCGGGGGTTTGTTTACAACCACCGGTTTCTTAACGATGGGTGTATTCACCTTTGTTGTAACCGTATCCTTTTTTACCGGTGGCCGATTATAGATAACAGGCCCTGTTTTCACTTTATTCCGTAAAAAAGGTTCCACATAAAAATCGGAAGTGGATACTTTCCGCAGGAATACTTTCCCTCCACCGCAATCACCCCAGCTGCCGGGTGTAGTGGTCGCATATTTTGTTTCATATTTACCCAGGTAAGTGCCTTCGAGGAATTCTTCTTTACCCGATTTTGAATAGGTGAAATTATAATTCATGATGCAGGTAGCGCCACCCATGCTGCTTTTAACCTCGACGGTCTTTATTTCCCGGATCCTGAAAGAAGAGGAAGATTTGAGAAAGCTCCCGGTCATCGTAGCCTTTCCATAAAAACGGACATCGAGATAGGAATAGGAAACACCGGTAACCCCGTAGGAACTGCTTTGCGCAACCTGGAACTCCAGTTTATAATGCTCGCCGCCATCAGAGACAAAATAGCCTTTCCAGATGCCGGTAATATCCTGGCCAAAGGAATGGAGAGTCGCAAATGACAGCAACAAGGTCAGCGACAGGAGATACCTGGATACAATCCGTTTCATCAGGGCCAAAACTAATAAAAAGCTGGATATGAGGAAAAATGTTAGTGGGCAATAGTTTGTTAATTTTAAGACCGGTATCATCGCAGGATCAAGGAGATACTTCAATATCTTTAGCGGTATTTCGCTAAATTTGCACACTATTTTATAAAGCCGATTTTACTACATGATCAAGATTACACTACCGGATGGCAGTATCAGGGAATATGAAAAAGGTACCACGTCGCTGGATATCGCAAAGTCCATCTCGGAGGGCCTGGCAAGAAAAGTACTGGCAGCCAGTGTCGACGGGCAGGTATGGGATATTACAAGGCCCATCAACTCCGATGCCTCACTGAAATTATTGACCTGGAATGACCCGGAAGGGAAAAGCACTTACTGGCATTCTTCCGCCCACCTGATGGCAGAAGCAGTCGAGACCATGTTCCCGGGTGTAAAATTCTGGGTAGGTCCGCCGGTTGATAATGGTTTTTATTACGATATGGACCTGGGTGATAAAAAAATGAGCGAAGAAGACCTGGCGGCACTGGAAAAAAAGATGAACGAACTGGCCAAAAAGAACAGTGCTTACCAGCGGAAAGAGATCAGCAAGGATGAAGCTGAAAAATATTTCACGGAGAAAGGAGATGAGTATAAACTTGACCTGTTAGGTAACCTTACTGACGGCGAGATTACTTTTTACACACAGGGTAATTTTACCGATCTCTGCCGCGGTCCGCATATTCCCAACACTTCTTTTATCAAAGCGATCAAGCTCACGAGTATCGCCGGTGCTTACTGGAAGGGGAATGAAAAGAATAAAATGCTTACCCGGGTATACGGTGTCACGTATCCTTCGCAAAAGGAGCTGGATGAATATTTACTGATGCTGGAAGAAGCGAAGAAAAGAGATCATCGCAAACTGGGAAAGGAACTGGGTATCTATACCATGGATGATGATGTGGGACAAGGACTGATCTTGTGGATGCCAAATGGAACGATCGTTATTGAAGAACTGGAGAAACTGGCCAAGGAAACAGAACAGGCAGCCGGGTATAAAAGAGTAGTGACGCCACATATCGCCAAAGAGAGCATGTATATCACGAGCGGTCACCTTCCTTATTACGCAGACAGCATGTACCCGCCGATGGAAATGGATGGAGAAAAATATTATCTCAGATCCATGAACTGCCCGCACCACCATAAGATCTACGCTGCAGAACCTAAAAGCTACCGGGATCTCCCTTACCGGATCGCGGAATACGGTACGGTTTACCGCTATGAACAAAGTGGTGAATTATTCGGACTGATGCGGGTCCGTTGTCTCCACATGAACGATGCGCATATCTATTGCACCAAGGAACAGTTCAACGATGAGTTCCGTGCCGTAAACGATATGTACCTGAAATATTTTAAAATATTCGGTATTGATAAATACGTGATGCGGCTTTCGCTGCATTCGCCCGACAAACTCGGCATCAAGTATGTGAATGAGCCCGAATTGTGGAAAGAAACAGAAACGATGGTGAGGAATGTACTCACCGAATCCAATATACCCTTTGTAGAAGTTCAGGATGAAGCCGCGTTTTACGGACCAAAAATTGATGTACAGATATACAGTGCGATCGGGCGTGAATTCACCCTGGCGACTAACCAGGTGGACTTTTCGCAGGGGCGTAGTTTCAAACTGGAGTACACGGATGCTTCCAACAAAGCGGAAACCCCATTGATCATTCACAGGGCGCCGCTGGGTACCCATGAACGTTTCATCGGTTTCCTGCTGGAGCAATATGCTGGTAAATTCCCGCTCTGGCTGGCGCCGGTACAGGTAAAAGTGTTGCCTATCAGCGATAAGTTTACGGAGTATGCAAAATCTGTTTCAGATAAACTGAAAAAAGCAGATATTCGTAGTGAAGTAGATGACAGGAATGAAAAGATCGGGAAGAAGATCCGGGACACTGAATTACTGAAAGTCCCTTATATGCTGGTGGTGGGAGAGAAGGAAGTGAATGAAAATAAAGTAGCGGTAAGAAGACAGGGAAAAGGAGATTTGGGGACAAAAACAGTGGATGAGTTCCTGGAGCAAGCATTGGAAGAGATTAAAGAAAGAAGATCCGAGGGTTAATATTCAATCCTCCCTCTTCAATATTCAATATCATAAACACAATTATTAACTAAAAAAAGTAAATGGCAGTACCACAAAAACCCGGCGGCGGGTTCAGCAGGCCACCCGGCGGAGGATTTAAACCAGGGGGTGGCGGATTTAACAAAGGCGGATTCAGGGGCAGGTTTGTTCCCCGTAAAGAAGCAGAACACCGGATCAATCACCATATCCGTGTACCACAGGTGCGGCTGGTAGGTGATAATATAGAACCCGGTGTGTACGACACACAGGTCGCTATGAAAATGGCGCAGGATCAGGCACTCGATCTCGTAGAGATCTCCCCGACCGTTGATCCACCTGTCTGCAAGATCATCGACTACAACAAATTCCTTTACGATAAGAAGAAGAAAGAAAAGGAGATGAAGGCCAAGAGCAAGGTCTCTGAAGTAAAAGAGATCCGCTTTACGCCCAACACGGACGATCATGACTTTGATTTCAAAGCCAAACATGCCGTGGAATTCCTGAAAGATGGCAATAAAGTAAAAGCCTATGTGCAGTTCAAAGGCCGGGCGATCCAGTTCCAGGACAGGGGACAGTTGTTACTCCTGAAATTTGCTGAGCGATTGGCAGATGTCGGAATTCTCGAAAACCTACCTAAAATGGAAGGGCGGAGAATGCTGGCCATGTTTGCGCCGAAAGGAAAGAAGAAAGCCTGATCTTATCTCAACAATAGATTGACCCGTTCTGTTTACACAGGCGGGTTTTTTTGCCTCATAATAGTTGTCAGTAGTCTGTGACTACTGACTGTAACTAAGAATGCAAAACGAAGCCCACCATTGCCTGGCTTCATTACTTTTTTAAGAAATATTTTCAGTCATGAGTTAGAAACTCATGACAACATTTTTATAATTAAATTTAGTGAATGTAATGACTAAGGACAACAGGGGACTCGTCAGAAAAGAAAAACTCCACTAACAACCACAATTCAACCGCTGGTACAAAACAAAAGCCATAAAAACAACCAAAACCCTGCTTTCCGTATCTTGAGACATTATACTTACCAAACCCCATACACATGCAGTCATCGTTTTCGCGGATTAGTCTATTTGTTTTAGGCCTATTCTTATCTCAGCTAACACTGGCCCAGCCGGGTACGGGACCAAGAACTGATAGTACCCGCCGGCCAACATCGGGTATTAAACCTTATAAGGAAGTAATCACTTCCAAAGCTATTTCCGACCCGGGTTTGTTCTGGGTGCATAGAGTGGAAGACAAATACTATTTTGAGATTCCCGATTCGTTATTTAACCGGGAGATACTCGCCGTGAACCGCATCTCTAAAGCATCAGCTGGTATGCGTGCGTCCGGTAGTTTCTTTGGCTACGGCGGCGACCAGATCGGGCAGAATGTGATCCGCTTTGAAAAAGGTCCCAATAACAAGGTATTCCTCCGTACGATCTCTTTCGCAGAATATGCAAAGGATTCAACATCGCCGATGTTCACTTCGGTCACTAATTCAAATGTTCAGCCTATCGCTGCCGCTTTTGATATCAAATCCCTGGGAAAGGATTCCAGCGGCGCGGTGATAGAAGTCACTGATTATATCAATTCAGACAATGATGTGCTGAATTTTAATGCCACGCTGAAATCAAACCTGCGACTGGCTGCCCTGCAAAGCGATAAATCCTATACCGTCAGTGTAAGATCATACCCCATCAATATTGAAATAAAAACAGTCAAAACATATGGCCGCGCCATCAGCCCGACGGGTGGTTCCTCCGGCGGCAATATGACCATGGAGCTGAACAGTTCGTTGGTGCTTCTCCCAAAATCGCCGATGCAATCCCGGTATTTTGATCTGCGCATCGGTTATTTCCCGATCGGTTACACCGATTTTGATGTCAACCCGCAGGGGGTTAAATCGATCACCCTGGTAAAAAGATGGAGGCTTGAACCAAAACCCGGTGATTGGGAAAAATACAAGAAGGGTGAATTGGTGGAACCACAGAAACCTATCATTTTCTATATCGACCCGGCCACACCCAAAAAATGGGTTCCTTACCTGATGCAGGGCGTCAATGACTGGCAAACCGCTTTTGAAAAAGCCGGATTCAAAAATGCGGTCATGGCAAAAATGGCACCTACCAAAGAAGAAGACAGCACCTGGAGCCTGGACGATGCCCGCAATTCAGCCATCGTTTATAAACCATCCGATATTGCCAATGCCAGCGGCCCAAGCATTTCTGATCCCCGCAGTGGTGAGATCATGGAGAGTCATATCAACTGGTACCATAACGTGATGGAGCTGATCCATAACTGGTATTTTATCCAGACAGCCGCTGTTGATCCTAAGGCAAGGAAAATGAAATACGATGACGAACTGATGGGCCAGTTAATCCGTTTTGTCTCCTCGCATGAAGTGGGACATACACTGGGTCTTCTTCATAATTATGGATCCAGTTCAACAGTACCCGTAGAGAAGTTGCGTGATAAAGCCTGGGTGGAAGCGAATGGCCATACACCTTCGATCATGGACTATGCCCGCTTCAACTATGTGGCACAACCGGAAGACAATATCGGCCAGGCAGGATTATTTCCCCGCATCGGTGATTATGACAAGTGGGCCATTGAATGGGGGTATAAATTATTCCCGCAATTCCGCAGTGCCGAAGAAGAAAAAGGACACCTGAATCAATGGGTGATCGAACGACTGAAAGACAAACGCCTCTGGTTTGGTATCGAGCTCAACGATGATGATCCCCGATCTCAAAGAGAACAGGTGGGAGATGACCCGATGAAAGGAAGTATGTACGGGATCAAAAACCTTCAGCGCATCATACCCAACCTGCTGGAATGGACCAAAGAGCCCAACGAAGACTACAGTAACCTGGCCGAAATGTATGGACAGGCTTATAGCCAGTTTAACTTTTATATAGCCCATGTGACAAAATATGTAGGCGGCATCATGGAAACGCCCAAGACCGTAGAGGAGCAGGGTCCTGTTTACGAGATCGTGCCGGAGGCCAAACAAAAAGAAGCTATTGAATTTCTGAATAAATATCTTTTCCTGACACCTTCCTGGCTGATCAATAATGATATCTACAGCCGTATCGGGGGAAGCCCGTTCAATATTATTCCCGGCCCGAACGGGTCAACAAGGGTGAATACCGTGAGTAATATCCAGGACAATTCACTAAGGCGCTTACTCAGTACAAAGACATTGGGCAAATTACTGGATGCCGAAACGGTACTGGGGAACAGTGCCTACCAGGTAACTGAAATGCTGAGCGATCTTAAGAAAGGTATCTGGGCCGAATTGGCTGCCAGGAAACCAGTGGATATTTATCGCCGCAACCTCCAAAAATCATATATCGGTTTTATGGATGGTTTATTAAACCCGCCGGTCATCTCCATAGCAGGGGTAACGATCAGTGTCAACTCTTCGGATAAATCAGATATCGGAAGTGTTATCAGGGCTCATTTATCGGCTTTGAGAACCGAGGTAAATGCTGCGGCGGCCGGAACTTCGGACACCATGACCAAATACCATCTGCAGGATGTATCAAAAAGAATTGATAAAGCCCTGAATCCTAAAGATTAATGAGGATTGTATCATATAGTTTCATAAACCGGGGCATCCCCGGTTTTTTCAATTTAAAAGCTTTGCCACAGGCTGTTTCATCCTTATCTTTGCACTCCGAAAAATCCTGCGCCCCGGCGAAGGAGAAAAACGGTCAGCTCTTACTATAATTCGTTTCAGCATGATTTCAATATCATCCTGGGCGAAGCAAAGGATTGCCGAAGAGGTTCAATAAGGGTTCTGCCTGTGCGGAAACACCTCAAGGGTATCATCATTAATACTGGGTAACATGCCTAAAGTAAAAACAAACTCCAGTGCCAAAAAACGCTTTAAAGTGACCGGCACAGGGAAGATCATGCATCAGAAAGCATTCAAGCGTCACATCCTGACGAAGAAATCAAAGAAACGCAAACGTAACATGCGGAAAGACGGCCAGGTTTCGGATTCTCACCTGCACTTTGTAAAACGCCTGCTAAGGCTGAAATAGTCCTAGCAAATCTCCAATCTTCAATCTACAATCTAAAATTTTAAATCATTAAGATATGCCTCGTTCAAAAAATGCAGTGGCCTCCAAAGCCCGCCGCAAAAAAATATTAAAACAAGCCAAAGGTTTTTATGGTAAACGCAAAAACGTCCTGACGGTCGCGAAGAACGTCGTGGAGAAAGGTATGACCTACATGTTTGTAGGCCGTAAACTGAAGAAAAGAGAATACCGTTCACTGTGGATCGCCCGTATCAACGCGGCTGTCCGTGAAGAAGGGATGACTTATTCTGAGTTCATCAATAAACTTCAGAAAAAAGGGATTGAGCTGGACCGGAAAGTACTGGCCGACCTGGCCATGAACAACCCGGAAACTTTCAAAAGCCTGGTTGCTTCGGTAAAATAATTTAGCCTGTTCATTTTAATTGAAAAGTCCCCCGGATCGAGCCCGGGGGACTTTTTTTGCTTGTATGACAAGACTTCCAAATCAATCTCCCGTCTGAATCCTTTTGAAGGCTGCACCATTCCAGTAGAGTACAAAAGACGCTTTTTCAAAATACTCTACGTTAATCCCTTCTGCTTTCATATTCACTTTCTTTGTTCTCTCTCCTTCAAATCCTTCAATGGTTGATTTAGGGATCGTAGAGATGGCGGCGTCCTCCATGATATCCTCGTCCCAGTACATTATTTTCCGGGTATCGTTACCAGCATCGAGGATAATGGCGAGTTGGAATGTTGTTTTGGTATCATTTGTTACTACTGCAGCAAGGTCGGTTTTACCGTCCCCGTTAAAATCGCCCCTGGCGATATAGGGATAATCGGGGTTCTCTTTTCTTTTTGGTGCAATAAAATAATCGAATTGACCGCTGATCCATTTGGCCTCCCTATCGTTCAGCACATGCCATTTATTCCCTTCTTTGGCATTGAGGAAACCATTTACCGAGGTAGACAGGGCGGTTGGTTCCGGGGTAGAGGCAGTATCAGGTTTGGCCGGAGTAACAACAGTAGTATCCTTCGTGGTCGTCACGGAATCATTGCTGCTGGTCTCCTGTTTCTTTGAAGCGTTTTGTCCGCAGGATAACAAGAATACCGTGGTAATAAAAATAAGCAGCCGCATGTTGATGGTTTTAATTGATGACCGAATTTACAGTTTATCTGAAAAAGCGGGCTATACATCCACATTTCCTTTTACAAAAAGGAAACTGGAAAGCACCATAGTGAGCCCGAATGCTTTGAATGCAGGGCCATATTCTCCGCCTTCCAGCCTGGAGAACAGGAAAAAGAACAGTAGCCCGCTGATGATTATTGTACCAAGCAATAACCACCGGGCCATCTCATTCTTTACTGGCGCCAGTTTGATCGGGCTCATATAAGCAAATACAGTGGCAAAAACACCGCCTACACCAAACGTCACAATAAATAGTAACTGTGAATAAAATCGGGAGTAAAAGAATACCAGTAAGATATCAAAAAGGCTGACAAGCACCAGCATCAGCAGTATAATACCTGCTGCCGAAAGTACCAGTTTTGCCTGCCAGGGAAATCTCATTGAAGGAAGATAATGAACTTTCCCACACCGGTTAATAAGTAAAGAATCAGGCATCCCGTTGTGAACGGGATGCGCCGAATCCGATTAATCTCTTATCCCAATACCACGATCAGGGCATAAATTACCCCAGGTAACCAGAACAACAGGGTAAGTACAAGGCTGATCCAGAATTTCGTGTTGATCACCCCTTCATGAAGATAAACAGCCAGCGGGGGGAGTAGGATGGCCAGTATTACGAGCAGCAGGGTATTGGTGCTGGGTTCGGAGCCGGCTTTTTTAGAAGCTTTGAAAGCTTTAATCTCTTTTTTGATCTCCTTTACTCTTTCCCTTTTCTCCTTTTTGGAAAGGTTACTAAAAGCAGACATTGCAGCTTTAACTGCAACCGGGTCTGGGTTTTCGGTAGCCGGAACGGGAACGATAACAGCAGCGGGGAGGTAATTAAATGAGGTGGCAATGACCAGGAAGGCCAGTGCGGTGAGTAACAGTCGTTTCATGATTAATTGTTTGGTGATTTAACGAAAGGTTTACTGTAGTTCCGGCTCAATTAACATGCCGGAAACAAGTAACCCCGCGGTCGCGGGGTTACTGAGTATCGTAAAGATCTGTAAGTCTTACATGATGTCCATTGCCTTCACAAAAGAAGTGATCAGGAAGGGGAGAATCAGTGTCAGCCATTCCCAGTGAGTAATGATAGCAAAAATCAGGGCTGCAGTAGAAGCCAAAAATACCAGCCACCAGATACCCCTGTATTTTTTTGTTTGTTCCATTTTTCTCTATTTTTTTGCTCCCGTTACAAGGTAAAGCGTGGCAAAAATAAGGCGGCCCGGCTAAATCAAAAAATGAGTTTTTACCGGGTATTATCTCTTCTTTTTTTAAAGAGTAATCCGATACCTGCCAGGGCACCGGTTAAAGCAATGATCCATTTCACTATAACGACCAGATGATAGCTGCCGAACTCATTACCAATAACCGGGTGCTTTATCCAGTTGAACAAAAAGATATTTTCAGTAATATCGCAACCCCAGGCTACTGTCTGCAATAAAGCAAGACTGAAAAGGATACTACGAGTCAGCCTTCCGCCTAGCTTTTTTCTTCCCATCATGCACAAAGCCGCAATCCCCGGGTATACACCCGCCATAAAAGCAAAATCGAAGGAAAGATGGTATCGGAGCAGGGTCTTTACTTTTTCGTCAAGCCCCGAGAGTATTGTCATTGTTTTTTCGCGGGAATAACTGATCTCCAGCCCGATGATGGTGAATTTTTCGTTGTTGACCCAAAGATCATCCTCCATCCATTTCATACAAAAAGCAGTCCCGGCAAAAAGACCGAAACAAAACCAGTATAGTATCTTCCACCTGTTGTCCTTATCCATACTTGCTGTTAGCTGTAAATAAAAGAAGGAAGCTTCTATGTTTTTTTTATTTTCGTCGGGTTAGTTTTTAAATATACAATTGTTTAAAATAGCATGATGCGGCTGCAGTTCTATCTACGTTTTCATACCCGTTACGGCCAGGACCTTTGGATCACGGGCGATATACCGGAACTGGGCAGCAATGACCACCGGAAAGCGATCCCTATGGTATTTGCGAACGAAGAGTTCTGGTCCTGCACCCTTGACCTCAAAAGAAAAGAACTCCCCAAAACCATTTCCTACAAATACATACTCAGAGATGATAGCGGTGAAACCATGGAAGAATGGGGCCATGACCGCCTGGTGGAGGGGTTTAAAAAAGGGGTTGAGGAGGTACAACTGGTGGATACCTGGAACCACCCTGGTGAATATGAAAATGTTTTCCTGTCTACTGCTTTTACTGATGTTCTGCTTAGAACTTCAAAACCAGGCTATAAACATGGTTCTGATAAACATTATTCCCATGTCTTTAAAGTAAAAGCGCCACTACTGAAGAAAAATGAGGCGGTTTGCCTGGGTGGCAATGGCGACAGATTGGATAACTGGTCGACCGGGAAACCTGTATTGCTGAAAAAAAAGAATGACTGGTGGGAAGTTAAGCTGGATCTCTCTGGGAATAGTTTCCCGCTTGCATATAAATATGGTATTTACAACAGTAAGGAAAAAACATTTACCCGTTTCGAAGATGGCCACAACCGTTTACTCTACAGCGATCCTTCAAAGAAAAAAATAACTATCCTCCACGATGGTTTTCTCCACGGGCCCAATAATGACTGGAAAGCTGCGGGGATCGCCATCCCTGTTTTCAGTTTACGAACCAATAACGGATTTGGCACCGGTGAGTTTGCAGATATTGCCCTGCTGGTGGACTGGGCCAAAGCGGCCGGGTTGAAGCTTGTGCAGTTACTACCGGTCAATGATACGATGGCCAGCTTTACCCGGGCAGATTCATATCCCTATTCGGCGATCTCGGCATTTGCACTTCATCCCTTGTACATTAACCTGGAGAAAACAGCTGGAAATGAATACGCAGATCAGCTGGACTCCCTGCGAAGGAAAAAACAACAATTGAATGAACTTCCCGCAGTGGATTATGAAGAAGTGATGAAGTTCAAGATATCGGTGCTGAAAGAACTTTATGAAGTAATGGGGGAGGATTGTCTTGGATCTGCAGACTTTCTTAAGTTTTATGAGGAGAACAATACCTGGCTTCTGCCTTATGCAGCTTTTTGTTATTTCCGGGATAAAAATGCCAATGCCAATTTCGAAGATTGGGACAGTAATATTTTTTATGAAAAAGAAGAGATAGATAAAATAAGCGCTCCTGCTTCTCCGGCAGCAAGGGAGATCGGGTTTTATTATTTTGTTCAGTATCATTTGCACACGCAGTTAAAGGAAGCGACAGACTATGCACGCAAACAAGGGATAGTCCTGAAAGGTGATATTCCCATCGGGATATCCCGGCATAGCTGTGATGCATGGATAGCACCGGAGATGTATAATATGTACTGGCAGGCAGGAGCACCCCCTGATGATTTTACCCCGATCGGGCAGAACTGGGGTTTTCCTACTTATAACTGGAACCGGATGCGGCGGGATGGGTTTTCCTGGTGGAAACAGCGTTTAACACAAATGAGTAACTATTTTGATGCTTTCCGCATCGATCATATACTTGGTTTTTTCCGGATCTGGAGCATCCCGCTCCATGCCGTGCAGGGACTGATGGGGAGATTTGTGCCGGCTATTCCTGTCCATATCAATGAATTTGCGGAAAAAGGTATCTGGTTCGATCACCAGCGTTACTGCCGCCCTTTTATCATTGACGAAGTGCTGGAAGAATTATTTGCTGAACAAGCCGCTTATGTAAAAGAACATTTTCTTGTTGCCAATGAATTTGGGGGGTATGATCTTCAAACCGCTTTTGAAACACAGCAACAGGTGCAGGATCATTTTGTCTTGCTGGAAAGTACAGAAGAAAATGAACAATTTAAGCTGGGTTTGTTTGCACTGATTGCCAATGTGATCCTTTTTGAAGAAGAGGGTTCGCAGGGACAGGAATTCCATTTCCGGATCGCCATGGATAAGACTTTATCCTATGCGCACCTGATTCCGCATGTGCAGGATAAACTCAAAGCGCTTTACAACGATTATTATTACCATCGCCAGGAAGATAGCTGGTATAAAGAAGCGATCAGCAAACTGCCCGCATTAAAAGCAGCCAGCAATATGCTTGTCTGCGGGGAAGACCTGGGAATGGTGCCGCATTGTGTTCCCGCGGTAATGAAAGAAACTGGCATACTTAGCCTGGAGATACAGCGGATGCCTAAGGAACCGGGAAAAGAATTCTTCCATCCTGCTGATGCACCTTATCTGTCGGTGGTAATGCCTTCAACGCATGACATGAGCACCCTACGGGGCTGGTGGGAAGAAAATCCCGCACTAACGCAACGGTTTTTTAACCAGGTGCTGGAACAACCCGCGGAGGCACCTGAACATTGTGATCCAGTAATTTGCAAGGCGATTATTTTACAGCACCTTTATTCTCCTGCGATGTGGAGTATTTTCCAGTTACAGGATATATTGGGAATGAATGAACGTTTGCGCCGGGAAAACCCGGATGAGGAAAGGATCAATGATCCGGCCGATCCTAACAATTACTGGCAATACCGGATGTATATCTCATTGGAAGAACTGCTCAGAGAACAGGCTTTCAATGATGAACTAAAAGAGTATGTCAAACAAAGCGGAAGAGGGTAGAAAGGAAATAAAATGAGAAATTTGAAAGTGAAATAACGGAACAACTGAATTAACAGGAGTTTTATTTTATGAATATTCAATACTGGTCATATAATCTAAAATTCCGTCATCCATTTACCATTTCTAAGGGCACCAAGACGCAGCAGCCGACATTGATCGTCGAACTGGAACATTTTGGTATCAAAGGTTATGGTGAAGCGCCAGCCATTGCCTATTATAATATCCCGGTTGAAAAAATGATCGAAGACCTGGAAGCAAAAAAAAGTTTTATTGAAAAATTCGCTTTTACGGACCCGGAGCGTTACTGGCATTACCTGCATCATTTATTCCCCAATAATAGTTTTCTTGTTTGTGCCCTTGATATTGCGGCCTGGGATATCTATGGCAAAATGAAGAAAAAGAAACTCTATGAGCTTTGGCACGGTGATATTGCTAAAAATCCAATCTGTGACTACACAATCGGCATTGACAGCATTGAAAAGATGGTAGCTAAGATGAAAGAAAAACCCTGGCCGATCTACAAGATAAAAGTGGGTACCGCTGATGATATTGCGATCGTAAAAGCATTGCGGGAGAATACATCAGCCACGTTAAGAGTGGACGCGAATGCTGCCTGGAACCTGGAAACAGCCCTGGAACTAATTCCACAGTTAAAAGAGCTGGGTGTAGAACTGGTGGAACAACCGCTGGCAAAAGATGACTGGGAAGGAATGAAGGCTCTTTATAAGGAATCTTCATTACCACTTTATGCAGATGAGTCCTGTGTGTTTGAAAAAGATGTGGAGAAATGTAAAGATCATTTTCACGGGATCAATATCAAATTGACCAAATGCAGCGGTATCACCCCGGCAAGAAGAATGATCGATAAGGCAAAGGAACTGGACATGAAAATAATGATCGGCTGCATGAATGAATCCACCATCGGCTCAGCCGCCATCGCTCATTTACTCCCTTTTATTGATGAAGTGGATATGGACGGCCCCTTGTTACTGGAAGAAGATCTGGCAACAGGTATTACATATAACCAGGGAAAGATCGGTTACAGTAATGATCCAGGTCTCGGCATAACCTATACCGGTCTTTTTTCAAAAAAATAAGGAACAAAAAACAAACATTCTTATTCCTTACCTGCCAGCCAAAGCTGTTAGCGAGGGCAGGTTCCGGCTCCATGGCGGAATTAAAGTGACGGCTTTTGCCGATATTCACCTCGACACTATTTTCATCGTTTATTCTTTATTTAATAATTACGGCCTTAATTTTGTTATAGGAGTGACTGGTTATTTATGAAGCACAGATTCCTGATCTTAGCCTGCTGTTTTGCCAGCTTGTCTGCCCTCTCACAGGGAGTGCATATTGGCCTGTTTGGTGGTTTGGCAGCCTATAATGGTGAGCTGACAGATAAAATATTTCCTAAAAAGGTCACCAACGGAGCGATCGGGTTGACCGCCAATTACGAGTTGACCGATCATATCATGTTAAGGGCCGGGCTTACGTACTCCGTGCTGGGGAGTGCCGACAGGTACAGCAAAAATGTCTATTCCCTCAAGCGTAATCTTTCATTTGAGACATCCTTACTGGAGTTCAGCGTTGTAGGCGAATATTATTTATTGAATTTGAATGAAAGCAGGTATTCCCCTTATGCTTTCGCGGGAATTGCCGCTTTTCATTTCAACCCCTATACTTACACTGCGACAGGCCAGAAGGTATTCCTGAAACCATTGAGTACGGAAGGCCAGGGGTTAAATGGATATCCCGACAGGAAACCTTATAGCCTGACCCAGGTCGCTTTCCCGGTAGGTGGGGGTATTAAATTTGTCATTACCGACGGGTTACGGATCGGTATAGAAGGCGGACTCAGAAAACTATTGACCGACTATCTTGATGATGTGAGCAAGAATTATATCGACCCGGCCGATCTGCTGGCAGCGAAAGGACAACTTGCCGTTGACCTGTCTTACCGCGGTGATGAAGTAATCGGTGGCAGCCCTGTCTATCCTTCCAAGTCAGACCAGCGGGGAAATTTTAAGAATAAGGATATCTATTATTTTGCCGGCATACATCTTACCTACAAATTAGGTTCCGGAGGTGGAAGTGGCTTTGGAGGCGGTGGCCGGAAAAGCCGCACAGGCTGTCCTACCAATGTTTATTAAATTAATTCTTTGAGCATTGCTCACAGGCCGGTTGTACCTTTGCATCCCGAACGGATGATGTTGAATTATGGCCTGGAAAAATCAACAACAGTTTATTGATGCCCTCGAAAAAGCCGGCGAATTGGTCCGGTTGAAAACTTATGTCGATCCCAAACTGGAGATGGCTGAGATTACCGACCGGGTCAGCAAATCCGGGAGCGGCGGCAAAGCACTGTTATTTGAAAATACCGGCTATGCTTTCCCGGTATTGATGAATGCCTATGGCAGTGAAAAAAGAATGTGCATGGCATTGGGTGTCGCTCATCTCGATGATGTGGCAAAAGAAATCGAGGCATTATTCAAACTATTATCCGCTCCCAAAGAAGGCATTCTGGATAAATTGAAACTGCTTCCGAAGCTCGGACAGTTTGCGAGCTGGATGCCAAAAGTAAAAAACGGGAGAGGCGCCTGCCAGGAAATCGTGATGGACAAACCGGATATCACAAAGCTTCCTGTCATCACCTGCTGGCCAAAAGATGGCGGTCCTTTTGTTACTCTTCCTGTCATTCATACAAAAGACCCCAATACCGGCTCCAGGAATGTAGGGATGTACCGGATGCAGGTCTTCGGACCCACATTAACAGGTATGCACTGGCATAAGCACAAAGTTTCAGCAAAACATTTTGCCGAATACAAAAAACTGGATAAAAGAATGCCTGTGGCGGTGGCCCTGGGTGGGGATCCGGTCTATGCGTATTCTGCAACAGCGCCCCTCCCTGAAAATGTGGATGAATACATGCTGGCAGGTTTCCTGCGCAAGAAAAAAGTGGAGCTTGTAAAATGTATCTCACAACCGGATGTGGAAGTTCCGGCGGATGCTGATTTTATTATAGAAGGTTATGTTGACCCGGGTGATGAATTGATCTGGGAAGGTCCTTTTGGCGATCATACCGGTTATTATTCCTTAGCCGATTGGTACCCCCGTTTTCATATCACAGCCATCACGCATAAAAAAGACCCTGTTTACCCGGCCACAATCGTTGGCATTCCTCCACAGGAAGATGCCTGGCTGGGAAAAGCTACCGAAAGGATATTTCTTGCCCCGATAAAAATGACGATGATACCCGAAATACTGGATATGGATATGCCCGTGGAAGGTGTATTCCATAATCTTGTTATCACAAAGATCAAAAAAGATTATGCAGGGCAGGGACAGAAAGTAATGAACGCGATGTGGGGAGCCGGGCAGATGATGTTCAATAAGATCCTGGTATTAACAGATGAAGGCACTACGATCCAGGATTATGAACAACTGGCCAAATACGTTTTTAAGAACCTGAACCCCGCTACCGATATCTATTTCTCCACCGGGCCAATGGATGTACTCGATCACAGTTGCAGTAAACTTGGTTTCGGTGGTAAAATGTGTATTGACGGAACGGCCAAATTTGAAGAAGAGAAAGACGATAGTTACTTGCTTGCCCATCGTAGTTCCGAAACATCGGACGAAACCGGGTTGCCGGATACGGGTAACTGGCAAGCTGATGATATTATAAAATCCAAATTTCCTGAGATCGCAGGAATCAATTCTTCGCTGTTGAAAAAAGCGATCCCTGTTCTGATCATTTCCGTCAAAAAAAACAGGAAGGAGCATATCAAAGAACTGCATGATCAATTATGCTCTTTGGAAGAAATGGAAGGAGTGAAGATGGTGCTCTATGTAGAACATACCGTTGATGCGAATGATCTGCCGATTGCTCTCTGGCGTTTTTGCAACAACCTTGATCCCAAGAGGGACCAGCATTTATTCAGGAAATTGATACCCAGCAACCAGCAACATGCAACCAGCAACTATACTGCATGCATGGGCTTCGACGGAACAAGAAAGACAAAAGAATTCGATGATTTTCTCCGCGACTGGCCCAATATCATTGTTGCGGATGCTGCTACAATAAACAAAGTTGATGAAAAATGGGCGCAGTTGGGCATCGGTCCGTTCATCTCTTCTCCTTCTTTAAAATTCAGGGAACAGTTATATGGCGAAGAAGCTATCGTCAGTTAAGTTCCTCCCTCAAAGTTTTTATTCTGTATTTTACAGCTTCTAAATGACCCTTCCAAAAGTAAATATCCTGATGACAGGTGCAGGGGCTCCCGGTGCTGCCGGCATCCTGCATTGTCTTTCAGCCGAGCCGGCTTTCCAGGTGGTAGCGGCTGATGCCAACCCAATGGCCGTGGGAAGATGGCTGTCAAAAGATTTTGAAACAATCCCACTCGCAACAGACCCTTCTTTCCCGGATGCTGTGCTTTCCCTTTGCCGGAAAAAGAATATTCATATAGTTTTCCCATTGGTGACAAAGGAACTCCTGCCTTTATCACAGCTTGCGGGAGAACTTGAACTGGCTGGTGCAAGACTACCCATTTCTACTACTGCATCGCTGGAGATCGCCAACAATAAAAGCAAACTCTATGAATTCCTCCAATGGCGGGGTTTACCCGTTCCTGCTTTCAGGATCATTGAAACGGTGGAACAATTCAAGGCTGCTGTAAAAGAACTAGACTACCCTGCAAAACAGGTTTGTTTCAAACCCTCTGTATCCAATGGGAGCAGGGGATTCCGCATCATAGCTGAACAAGCCAATGAACTCGACCTGTTATTCAATCAAAAACCCAACGCCGCATTTTTAAGATTTGATGAAGCGGTACGCATACTTTCCTCCGGTGTATTCCCGGAACTGTTGGTCAGCGAATACCTGCCAGGTGAAGAATATTCTGTTGACTGCCTGGCCAAAAAAGGTGAGCCCGTAATTATAATTCCAAGACTGCGAAAAAAGATGATCAATGGGATCAGCGTGGAAGGAGAATTTGTAAGACAGGAAGAAATTATCGACTGTTGCGGACAGGTGATCCGGGAACTCCGCCTGCATGGCATCATTGGTATGCAATTTAAAAAAGCAGTAGACGGTCATTTTTATCTCCTGGAGATCAATCCCCGGGTGCAGGGTACAATAGCGGCCACATTGGGTGCCGGTCCAAACCTGCCGGTACTTGTGGTCAGGCAGGAACTGGGACTGCCAGTTGATCCTGCCGGACTAAACGTCAAATGGGGAACAAAGTTTTCCCGCTACTGGAAAGAAGTATTCTACTGAAGATTCCTGACACAACGGCATTTATTTTCTTTGGAGAGATCTTTGTTCTCCTTCCTCCTTAAAATTGACTGTTAATGCAGCTGCCTGATACCCGCGGGCGTCTTTTGACTAATTCGCTTAAAATCACCTTTATGAAAAGATGGAGTTCTGTGTTATTGCTGGGTTTGCTTAGTCTTTCCGTATCTGCCCAGGACAATAAAGAAAAAAACACCCTGCTCTGGAAGATCAGCGGGAATGGGATCGAAAAGCCCTCTTATCTTTTTGGTACCATTCATATGATCTGTTCGGATGATGCTGTGCTCAGTGCTAATATGCGCAAGGCTATTGCGGATTGTGACGAGGTCTATTTCGAAGTGGATCTCGACAATCTTTTCGAGATGCTCGGTGTGATGAACAAAATGAAGATGAAAGGGGATACTACCCTTAAAGATCTGCTGAACGAAACGGATTATGCCACCGTCAAAAAATATTTCGAGAGTAAACAGACGATGCTCCCTTTTTCTATCCTGGAAACCTATAAACCGATGCTCGCGGCTTCAACGCTTGAACAGGGTTCTATGCCCTGTGATAATACCGCGATGATGGAACAGGTTGTTATGGAAGAAGCCAGGGCATATAAGAAAAAGATAAAAGGTCTTGAAACGATGGGCTACCAGGCAGGCGTACTCGATAGTATTCCTTACAAACTCCAGGCAGAACAGCTTGTGAGTTATATAGATGACATGAACAAGGGGAACAAGGCGGACGAGCAATTAGAAGAGATGTTCAAGGCCTACCGTGAGCAGGACCTTAAAAAACTCGAAGCGCTGACGGTGGAAACTGATGCGGGTATGGCTGGCTTCACCGATATCATGCTCTATCACCGTAACCAGAACTGGGTAAGAAAACTCAAAGATATTCTTGGAGAAAAGGCATTGGTGATAGCAGTGGGAGCGGGGCATCTTCCCGGTGATAAAGGGGTGATCAATTTGCTGCGGAAAGAAGGCTATACCCTCGAGCCCGTGGAGAACAAAAAAGGAAAAACAAGGGAGATCTGATCTTGCTCAAAAGATATTACTTGCAATAAAAAAGAAGCCGTCTCAAAAGGTCTGTCAGCCTGAGCTGGTCGAAGGCTATCAGTTTGATTGTCAATATTTCGACAAGCTCAATATGACAATCAAAAAGACTTTTGAGACTGCCTCTATCATTATTATTTTAAGTGCATCAAAACTGTTCCAGCATGGAGAACATAAAATCTCCTTCGATCTTTGCATTCTCATTACTGTCACTTCCATGAATGGCGTTTTCCCCAACAGAAGCGGCATATAATTTTCGGATCGAGCCTTCATCCGCTTTGGCGGGGTCGGTAGCGCCAATCAGTTTTCGGAAATCTTCCACGGCATTGTCTTTTTCCAATATAGCCGCGATGATCGGTCCTTCACACATAAAGTCAACCAGTTCTTTAAAGAAGGATCTCTCTTTATGAATATCATAGAACTCGGCCGCTTTTTCCGGCGTCAGCTTTGTCATTTTCAAGGCCTTGATATTATAACCTTCCTGTAAAATCCGGTCGAGTATCGCCCCAGAATGCCCGTTTTTAAATGCATCTGGTTTGATCATGGTAAACGTTCTATTGCTCATAGTTGACTAGTTTATTTTTCGGCCGCAAAGGTAGGTAAAATTCCGGGTTTATGGTATATAGTCTATGGTTAATTCAGTAAATCCGAAAGGATCACATTACTTTAAAACTCTAACTACAAACTATAAACCACAAACCACAAACACTTATCTTCGCAGCCTTTAATGAAAACCCTGCAGGATATATTCCCTTTGCTTTCGCAACCCCGGCAGGTTGTGATCACGACCCATCAGAAACCCGATGCGGATGCTATGGGCTCATCCCTGGCCCTGAAGCATTTTTTGGTGCAACTGGGTCATAGTGTCACCGTGATTTCCCCGACCAACTGGGCCGGTTGGGTCAACTGGATGCCGGGAGTAAAAGAAGTGATGGATTTCGAGATGGATAAACCAAAGGCCGAAGCCGTTTTGGATAAAGCCGAATGGCTGTTCTGCCTCGACTTCAATATTTTCCACCGCACCAAGACCCTGACAGAAAAGCTGAAGCAGCTCAACTGTACCAAAATACTGATCGATCACCACCAGGAGCCGGATACGGCTTCTTTTGATTATGGTAAAAGTGATACAGCCAAAAGCTCTACGAGCGAAATGGTCTATGATTTCATTGTAGAGTCCGGACATGCCGATAAAATAAATGAAGCGATCGGTGAATGTATCTATGCCGGCGTAGTGGGTGATACAGGTTCTTTCCGGTTTTCCTCGGCACATGCCGGTGTTCACCGACTTGTAGCTGATTTAAAAACAAGAGGTCTGCAGCACGGGGGAGTGCACGATAAATTATTTGATAATTTCCTCGAGAACAGGCTCCGCTTCATCGGTCATGTACTCCTGCACCGCATGGAAGTATTCTATGAGTACAATACCGTACTGATCGCCATTCCAAAGAATGACCTGCTGAAGTTCCAGATAAGAACGGGTGATACCGAAGGCCTGGTCAATTTTCCCCAGAGCATCCAGGGGATCAAACTGGTAGGCCTCGTGATCGACCGGGATGAAGAAAGAAAATGGAGTTTCCGCAGCAAAGGTGAATTTGACTGCAATACATTTGCCCGTAAATATTTTGAGGGAGGTGGACATTTCAATGCGGCGGGAGGTCGCAGCAGTGAGTCCCTTGAAAAAACGATCGAAACTTTCAAACTGGCAATGAAAGAGAATACAAATCTTTTACAATAACAAAAATCAATTTATGAACACAATTAAGAACTTCGTATTGTTCCTTTTTTCCGTCGCCATAGCGGCTGGTTGCAACAAAGCATCCTATAAAAAAACACCGGGTGGAATGGCCTACCAGGTATTCAGGGGAAAAGACACCCAGCAGATCCGTCCAGGTAGTTTTGTAAAAGTACACCTGGTACAAAAGATCAAAGACAGTGTTTATTATAGCACACAAGGCAACCTGCCTATTTTTCTCCAGGTGAATGAATCACCCCAGCCCTACGATATAGCGGAGATATGGACATCCCTGCGGGTAGGTGATAGTGCCATCACTACACAGATGATGGACACTTTTATCAAAAGAGCTCCACAGAATATTGCTCCCGGTTTTAAGAAAGGGGACAGGATCATTACCTATATAAAAGTCCTGGGTGTTTATGCCAACGATTCATTGGCAAGGGTGGATGACCAGAACGCGAAAAAACTATGGATGGAAAACGAAGTCAGGTTCATTGAAAAATATCTCGCCGATAATAAGATCACTGCGCAGAAAACCCCTGCGGGCGCATTTGTGGAGATACTCAACCCGGGTATCGGTAACCTGATAGACTCGGGCAACTATATTTCAATAAATTATACGGGAACTACTTTTGCTGGTGTCAAATTTGATAGCAGTACCGATACCACTTTCCACCATGTTGAACCCTATTCATTCCAGGCGCTGAGCGGTATGATGATCAAAGGGTTTGATGATGCCCTGAGATTCTTGCGACCTGGCAGCAAGGCAAGGATCTATATTCCCTCCGTGCTGGGTTATGGCGGCAATCCCAATTCTCCCCTGATAAAACCTTATGAGAACCTGAAATTTGATGTGGAAATAGTAAAAGTAGAACTCAAAGCCCCCGGTGCGCGGCCCGGACCACCATCGGTTTCCATGCCCGGACAATAAAATTGATGCAACTCAATAAACAAATTGAGGAGCGGATCAAATAATGTTGCAACTTTGTACCCGTCTTAAGAAGGCGGGTATTTTTTTTGAGTGGCCCCGTTTTTAGTCCAGGATATGATTAAACCTGTCTCTACCCCTTGAAACAAAACCCGGAAAACGTACAGTAACTGTACTTTTTTGCTTTGAACAATAACATCCGTAAACTTGTGAAGCTTAAGGTAATGATTACAATGTCTTGATTAAAAAGGACCTCTTCAGGGGTTCTTTTTTTTTAAGCGCTCTTCATTGCTTCAACTAAAGCAATGGCTTCACGGGCTTGCTTTACATCATGTACACGAAGCAGGGAAGCCCCGTTCATCAACCCGATCGAATGCAGAACAGATGTACCATTCAACGACTCCTCCACGGTAATACCAAGCGTTTTGTAGATGGTCGATTTACGGGATATACCCAACAGGAGGGGGCGGTTTAGCATCTTAAAAATATCCAGGTGTTTCAATAAACTAAAATTGTGTGCGATCGTTTTCCCAAAACCAAACCCTGGATCAATGATAATATCTTTGATACCCGCCTGGTGGAGTTTGCCAGTTGTTTTAATAAAAAAATCCAGCACTTCTTTCACCACATTATCATAACGAGGATCAACCTGCATGGTAGCAGGTGTGCCCTGCATATGCATCAGTACATAGGGAACATCCAGCGCGGCTACTGTGGGTATCAGCTGCTCATCCATGCTCCCGGCACTGATATCGTTGATCATTGAAGCACCAGCTGCAACTGCCTCAGTCACCACCCGGGAATAAAAACTGTCGACCGAGATGATCATGCCGGGAAAATGCTGGGCTACGGCTTCAATGGGGACGATCACTCTTTGTAATTCTTCCTCCGCACTTAGCTGGCGGCTCCCAGGCCGGGTACTCTGTCCCCCAATATCCAAAATGGCCGCGCCTTCGTTGATCATTCTCTCTGCCTGCTTCAACACATCATCCGTATCCTGTTGCCGGCTATCACTGTAAAAAGAGTCCGGCGTAGTATTAATAATACCCATGATAAGCGGTTTATCCACTACCAGCAGCCTTCCTTTACAATTCAGGGTAAACATTAGCCTTTGTTCGTTATTTTTGAAGCTAAGTTAGGCGAGAGTGGAATAGCAAGTAGCAAGTAGGGTAAAAAGCTTTCCCACTAGCCGCCTCCACTAGCTACTTACAACATTATGACCATCACAAATAATCAATACGATAAAGCCATTTTATCCTGCAAAGAGATCTTTTTAAAAAAAGCCGGGGATTATGGCACGGCCTGGAGAGTTTTGCGGACCATCTCGATCGTCGACCAGATCTTCATCAAGGCCCAGCGGATCCGGACCATCCAGCAAAAAGGGGAGCAGAAGATCTCCGATGGTATCACTGCGGAATTCAAAGGGATCATCAACTATGCCGTCATCGGGCTTATCCAGCTGGAATTACCGGCCGATGCTCCGGAAGAAATGAAGCTGGAAGAAGTAGAACTGCTTTTCGACAAATATGTACACACGGCCAAAAACCTGATGCAGGATAAGAACCACGATTACGGTGAAGCCTGGCGGAGTATGAGCCAGGAAAGTTTTGTCGACCTTATTTTAATGAAGCTGCAGCGTATCCGCCAGATATTGAACAATGATGGAAAAACGATCATGAGTGAAGGAATTGATGCCAATTATCTTGATATGATCAATTACGCAGTATTTGCCTTAATTCTGATCAAATGAAGACAGCCATTAACATAGCAAGGGTCATTGTCGGTCTTCTTTTTATCTTCTCCGGTCTCGTGAAAGCGAACGATCCGCTCGGGCTCAGTTATAAAATGCAGGAGTTTTTTGAATTATGGGGTTTTGCAAGATTCAATTCCTGGACCTTGCTGATGTCCGTCCTCATGAACGCTTTCGAGATCATCGCGGGTTTTGCCCTGTTGCTGGGATGGAGGATCCGATTATTCAGCTGGCTTTTATTGCTGCTGATCATTTTTTTTACTTTCCTTACCGGGTATGCCTTTCTTTCAGGTCAATTTAAAAACTGCGGTTGTTTTGGGGATTGCCTGCCTATCACACCTCAAACTTCTTTCCTCAAGGACCTGTTGTTATTAGTGCTTATTGGATTCCTTTTCTGGAAGCAGCGATTGATCCTCCCATTATTCACGGAGAAGAAGAATACGATCATTATGCTGGGAGTAACCCTGCTGAGTTTTGGCCTTCAATGGTACACGCTGAACTATCTTCCTGTAACGGATTGTTTGCCTTTTAAAAAAGGGAATAATATTCCCGAAAAAATGAAACCACCACCGGGTGCAAGGCCGGACAGTTTTGCGATCCGGTTTGTGTATGAGAAAGCAGGAAAGCAATTCGAATTCTCCCCGGCAGAATTGCCGGCCGACCTGGCAACCTATCAATTCATCAGCCGTAAAGACAAGCTGATCAGGAAGGGAAATGCCGAGCCATCAATCCGCGGTTTTCTTTTATCCGGGATCACTGATGAAGATTCCACACAGATCATTCTTTCGCATCCGACTACCGTATTGCTTTTCTGCGAGGATTTTTCCGTTCCTGTTTCAAAATGGGAAACCAGTTTTTCCAAATTATATGCGGTGGCCAAAACAAAGAATATTCCCGTTTATTTGATCACCACAAAGCCCGATGAAGCGGTAAAAAATATCGCGGGTACATCATTTGCAGATATGCAGGTGTTAAAATGTGATTTTACTGTCATCCGTACAGCAGCCCGTACCAATCCCTGCCTTTATATATTAAAGCAAGGGACGATCAAAGGCAAATGGACAAGACATGGTTTTCCCATTGCCACTAAAATTTTGTAAGCGCTACCAATAACCAGAAACCAGTCCTGAGCGACAGCCGAAGGACCTTCAACAAGCAACCAATATGCTCCGATTCATCATCAAAAAAACACTTTATGGCGGGCTGGTCCTGGTAGGAGTGGTGGTATTGGTATTTTTCCTTTTCCAGGGTTTTGGTGATCCTTCCCGTATTGTGGCCGGTCAATCCAGCGATTCGGCTACCCAAGCCAATATCCGCAAAGAGCTATATCTCATCAATGAAAAAGGGGAGAATATTCCGCGGTTCAAACAATTCCTGTATTACCTAAATGATGTATCGCCTGTTTGTTTTCATAGCAAGGCGGATATTACAAATAAAAAACTGAAAGGCATTTTTATCGGTGGTGAAAAAAAGTTTGGCCTGAAGGTCCCTTACCTTCGCAAATCCTACCAGACCAAAAGACCGGTATGGAATGTGCTGATGCAGGCATTGCCCGGCACATTAATGCTGGCAATAGCAGCGATGTTCATTGCAGTTGTCATCGGCATCCCGCTTGGGGTAATGGCCGCAGTAAAACAAAATACCTGGCTGGATACTTCGGCCACATTCTCCAGCATTGTTGGCATCTCAGCGCCTTCATTTTTTATGGGTATCATCATGGTTTACCTGTTTGGTTTTGTCTTAAGTGACTGGACAGGACTGCGTATTGCCGGCAGCTGGTTCATAATTGATGACGAAGGTCATCGCCGGCTGACCATGCAGAATCTTATTCTGCCTGCGATCACCCTGGGAATCCGTCCGCTGGCCATCATTACCCAGCTTACCCGCAGTGCCATGCTGGATGTGCTCGACCAGGATTATATCCGCACCGCCTATGCAAAAGGACTGAGTAAAAGACAGGTGATCTGGAAACATGGGTTAAAAAATGCCCTGAACCCTGTTATTACCGCCATCACCGGCTGGTTCGCCGAATTACTCGCCGGGGCATTTTTCGTGGAATATATTTTCGGCTGGCAGGGCATCGGGAAAGTGACGGTGGATGCGCTGGAAAAACTGGATTACCCGGTTGTCATGGGCTCGGTACTTGTTGCGGCCACTTTTTTTATCGTGATAAATATTCTTGCTGATATACTTTATGGAGTGGTGGACCCGAGAGTGAGAGTGGAATGAGTATTCTTTTTTAGAACTAAAAATACCATGCAAAAAAGGTTGTATAATCTGGATGGGCTCAGGTTCATGGCCGCATGGGTGGTATTGCTTTGCCATATAGAAGGGATCAAATCATTGATGGGAATAAAAGGGATCCGATTTCATTTTCATGAGAACGCCGGATTGGTGGCGGTTACATTTTTTTTTGTACTTAGCGGCTTCCTGATTACTTATCTCTTGTTAGAGGAAAAAAAGCTGAGTACAAGCAGCCGGATCGATCTACTCCGGTTTTACAAAAAACGCATAGTAAGGATTTGGCCGCTTTACTACCTGCTGGTATTGCTGGTTTTCGTTGTTATTCGCCAGTATCCAACTTTTTACAATAGCCTCAGCGGATATTCAACCCCAGTGAATGAACAATTATTACAAAACCGCCTCTTGGGATATGTATTTTTTTTACCAAATTACACCGATTACAATTTTGGGAATGAATTCTATCTAGGGCAGACCTGGACATTGGGAGTGGAGGAGTTTTTCTATTTGTTCTTTCCTTTATTGATCTATTTTACAAAACTCCGGTATGTCAAGAAAATGTTGCTGATCATTGGCTTAGCGCTCTTGCTATTCTCGTTAAGTATTTATTTTCTGTTTCAAAGGCTTGATCATTCTCACACAATCAACATTTTGGCTTTTTACTTTGACAGGTATCGGATTTATAGTTTCGTCCTGGGAGGACTAGCTGCATCTTTACTGGTTCTTCCAACTGAAAAGAAGCTGCCCTGGATCGGCATACTGAAAAATAAAGTTATATCGAAGGGACTTTTATTTATGGCTTTAATACTAATTGTAATGGGAGTCACTTTTTTATTTATCACCCAGCAATTGTATTCGGTACTATTCGCATTTTTTCTATACTCCGTTACCGGCTCTGGTATAAGATTCTATTTTCTCAACCACCCTGCGATTGTTTACCTCGGTAAAATTTCCTATGGCATCTATCTGTTTCAGCCGCTCACCATTGTCATTTTTCTCAAACTTGTAAGACCAGATGATGGCACAGATCCTCTTACCGCTATCCTGCTTATTGCCGGAATTACCATTGCCACCATTGCAGCGGCCGCCATTTCGTATGAGTTATTTGAAAAATTCTTTCTACGACTGGGGAAAAAGAAAGCTGTTATTGAATGATCACCTCGTTCACCACTTTCTGTTTTAACGCCTCATTCACCCTTTGCTTAATTTTTTCTTTCTGGTAAAGAAGTTCATTCTTTAAAGGCGCAACAGAAGTAGTAATGATGAGTTTGTCGCCGATGATCTGGAGTTTATCGGTATAACGGGCCACGGTCTTTCCCATAATCTCTTCCCACACATCCTCGATTTGCAACGCCTGAATACCGCCTTTGATCCGGCTTCCTTCCAGGAATTTTTTCATTGCGTCACCGATAGAATACTCCGCCATTTTGTAAAATTAAAGGTTTAATATGTTTAAGAAGTTTAAAAGGTTTACGAGACAATTTTTTAAACCCCTTGAACTCCTTGAACCTCTTGAACCTCTTGAACCTCTTGAACCCCTATAAGTTCAACAGCTGAAATTCAATTCCAAGTTGTTTCAGATGATTAGCCAGCCTTTCTACGCTTGTATCCGTAATAAACACCTGTCCTTCATTTTCCATGCAGACCTTCTGCAATAAATTCCCGATCCGGTCTTCGTCCAGCTTTTCAAATACATCATCCAGGAGCAGGAGGGGAGCAAAGCCTTTTTCTTTTTTCAATACTTCCATTTCCGCGAGCTTCATTGCAAATAATAAACTCTTGCGCTGACCCTGTGAAGCGATCTGCCTGAATGACTGGCTCCCCAATTGTATATCGAGATCATCGCGGTGGATACCTGAGTTGGTGCGCTGGCTGAAGAGGTCCTTTGCCCGGTTGACCTGCATTAGTTCTGCGAAGGAAGCCTGCAGTAATTCGCTTTCGTAAAAGAGGTTTACATTCTCAGGGTTATTGGCAATCTCGTTATAAAGATGTTTTACAGCTGGCAAAAAAGAGACCAGGAATTCTTTTCGTTTATCAAAAATGAATTCGCCCGGCCGGAGTAGCTGTTCATCGAGCACATCCAGCAGGGAATCATTCCTGCTCCCGGTCTCGGCAAAATTCCTCAAAAGTGAATTTCGTTGTTCGAGCACTTTTTTATACTGGATCAGGTGTTGCAGGTAAGCCGCATCGGCCTGGCTGAGCAGGGAATCCAGGAATACCCTTCGTTCTTTGCTGTCGCCGGTGATCAACGCAGCATCGTCCGGGGCTATCACTACGCAGGGATAGCGACCGATATGATGGGAGAATTTATCGTAGGACTCATCGTTCACCGAAAATTCTTTACGACCTGTTTCCCGCAATACACAAACAGCTTTCTCCCGTTTGTCGTGCAGGATCAAATCGCCATCCAGCCGGAAACCAGCATTGCCCTGTTGTATGTTCAGGCTGTCCAACCGCGTAAAATAACTCCTGGTGAAACAGAGGTAATGGATAGCATCCAGGAGATTGGTTTTACCCACCCCGTTCTTGCCACAGATCCCCACGATCCGTTCGGAAAGATCAAAAGCCCGGTTGCTGTAGTTTTTGAACTGAACCAGCGATATGTGCTGAAGACGAAGCATTAGCAGGGCGCAAGATACAGGAGAAGCAGTTAGGTATTAGCTGTTAGGTATTTGCTGTTAGCTTAAGACTAAGGGCTAACGTGCATAGCTGGAATCTTATGGCTAAAGGCAAAAGCTAAGGTCTAAAGACTAGTGGCTAATAGCACCTTGTGCCTTGAATTCTTGTGCCTTATGTAAATATTTTCCCTTATTTTTGCGTCCCATAAAACGGCCTATAGTAACATCAAATTTTTTAGCCTTGGCTACCAAATTCTCGAAAGAAACCTACCTGTACTGGTACGAACTGATGCAGTTGATCCGCCAGTTCGAATTGATGTCGGAAGAAAAGTACAAGATGGACGGCAAGATCCGTGGTTTTTTTCATGCATATATAGGACAGGAAGCTATTGCAGCGGGATGTATGACCGGTACCCGCCCCGAAGATCTTTTTATTACAGCTTACCGTGACCATGGACTGGCCATTGCAAAAGGCGTTTCAGTCAACAGTTGTATGGCTGAGTTATACGGCAAGGCAACAGGGTGTGCGAAAGGGAAAGGTGGCAGTATGCACTTTTTCGGGAAAGATGTCAACTTCTTTGGCGGCCATGGTATCGTGGGTGCACAGATCGGAACAGGTGCAGGATTGGCATTTGCAGAGCAATATCGGGGTACGGACAATATAGTTCTTTGCTTTTTTGGCGATGGCGCAGCAAGACAGGGGATGCTGCATGAAACATTCAACCTGGCCATGCTCTGGAAGTTGCCGGTGATCTTTATCTGCGAGAATAACAATTACGCCATGGGAACATCCATTGAGCGTAGTTCCAACGTGATCGATATTTATAAACTTGCTGATGGCTATGAAATGCCTGCTGATACGATCGACGGGATGAGTCCCGAAGCAGTGCATGAGGGGATCGGAAGGGCAGTGAAAAGAGCCCGTGAAAAAGGTGGGCCGACATTGCTGGAGATCAAAACCTACCGCTACAAAGGTCATTCCATCAGCGACCCGCAGAAATACAGGTCAAAGGAAGAAGTGGACGAATACAAGGGTAAGGATCCCATCCAGGTGATGCTGAAAACAATACTGGACAATAAATTCGCCACCCAGGAGGAGATCGATGCGATCAACAAGCGAGTGGATGAAATAGTGGAAGGCTCAGTGAAATTCGCAGAAGAAAGCCCCTGGCCCGATGACAGCGAAGTGCTGAAAGATGTTTACGTTGATCAGAACTATCCTTTTATAGTTGACTAAAATAAGCTAACAGCTAGGAGTTAAATGCTAATAGCTAACCTATCAAACTAATAAAGACTATGGCAGACAAAAAAAATGCGCAGGATTCCGGTGAAAGGGTGATCGCGAAAGCAAAAGATTTCTGGGAAAAAAATGGCAAACTGCTCACGATCGCCAGCGTTATCGTCATCATACTTGCAGGTGGATGGTATGCTTACCAGAACTTCTTTAAGAATCCCAAGGAAGCAAAAGCAACGGATGCGATGTTCAAAGCGGAAGAATACTACCGTCTTGATTCTACCAATCTCGCCTTGAACGGGGATGGGCAGAGCTGGGGTTTCCTCAAAGTGATCGACCAATACGGTGGTACCAAAGCGGGTAAACTGGCGAATTTCTACGCCGGCAGTTGCTATATCAAACTCAACGATAACGAAAAAGCGCTTAAATACCTGAAAAAGTACAGCGGCGGATCAAAACAGATCCAGGCAAGGGCTTACAAGCTGATGGCGGATGCTTATGCAGATATGGGGAAGAACGCAGATGCGCTGACCTATTACAAAAAAGCGGCCCGTCATTTTGAAAAGGATGAGATCAATTCTGCTGAATATCTTTTTTATGCAGCGTTCCTGGCAGACAGGGTCCTGAAAGACCAGAAAGAAGCGATCGCCCTGTACAAGGAATTAAAAGAGAAATTCCCTAAAACAAACCAGGCAAGAGAAGCAGATAATTTCCTGGCACAACTGGGTATCTACAACACGGAAGATTAATCATGGCTGATATAACGAACAGCAATTTATTAAATACAACTACAGGCATTCTGAAAAAGGATGCCTGTATCGTTTTGGTGAAGACCGAATGGAACGCAGCTATCGTTGATGAATTGGAGATCGGTTGCAGGAAGAAACTCGAAGAACAGGGGATTAAAAAGATCATTACCGCAACGGTACCCGGGGCTGTAGAAATTCCCTTTGCCATTAAAGCTTACTGGGAAAATAGCAAAAAGAAAAGAAGACCGGATGCTTTTATCGCATTGGGCTGTGTGGTAAAAGGAGATACCCCGCATTTTGAGTATGTCTGCAGGATTGTAACGGATGGCGTGCTTCAGTTGAACCTCGGTTTACCCGTTCCGGTTATCTTCGGGGTGTTGACCGTTGACAATGAGCAGCAGGCGAAAGAAAGGATCGGGGGAAAACACGGGCACAAAGGAGAAGAAGCGGCTCATACCACGATAAAAATGATTGCTTATAACCGCTCATTCGAAAAATAACACGACTTGAAGGTTCAGTTATTCATACCATGTTTCGTAGACCAGCTTTACCCCGAGACAGCTTTTAATATGGTGAAAGTCCTCGAAAAAGCTGGCTGTACGGTCAGCTATAATGCTGCGCAGACCTGTTGCGGCCAGCCCGCGTTCAATGCCGGGTTCTGGGACGAAGCAAAACCTGTTTGCAGTAAGTTCATCAAAGACTTCAGTGGAACAGAATGTATCGTGGCCCCCAGCGCCAGCTGCGTTGGTTTTGTAAGGAACTATTACAGCAAAATATTTGAGAATTCTTCCTTGCACAATGAAGTAAAAGATCTTGGCAAAAGAATATTCGAGTTCTCCGAATTCATGACCGATATCGTAAAAGTGGATGATGTAGGAGCCGTGCTAAAAGGCAAAGCTACTTACCATGATTCCTGCGCGGGATTAAGGGAATGCAAAATTAAACAGGAACCCAGGAGATTGCTCTCGCATGTAAAAGGCCTGGAGCTGGTTGAGATGAACGATGTGGAAACTTGTTGCGGATTTGGCGGAACCTTTGCTGTAAAATTTGAAGCCATCTCGGTAGCAATGGGAGAACAGAAAGTGGAAAACGCGTTAGCGACCGGCGCCGAATATATGATCTCCACCGATCATTCCTGCCTGATGCACCTGCAGGGGTATATCACTCAAAAAGGGTATAAGTTGAAGACCATGCACCTTGCGGATGTATTAGCTGCTGGTTACTAGGTCTCTGGTCTCTGGTCTCTGGTCTCTGGTCTCTGGTCTCTGGTCTCTGGTCTCTGGTCTCTAAAACAAACTTTCTACGAAGAGTTTATTATTCCTCCATGTAAATCTTCAACAAAAAATCTGAGTTAAAGTCTTTCAGTGTGAAATAACTACAACTAATAACCAGTACCAAGAAACCAGCTACAAGCCTGAAAAATAATCATAGCCTTTCTTATCCGCCCAGTAATCCGGTGGTCTTGTATTGGAGAAATACATATCACCGATCCGCTTTAAACTCTTTACACCATATTTTACCGGGATGATCAGTCGCAATGGATAGCCCTGGTTCATGGGCAGGGGCTGGTCATTCAATTCATAACATAACAAGGTTTGCGGGTGCAGTGCGCTGGGCATATCGATCCCGACATAATACTCTTTGTCTGGTGTGCTCAGGCCGAGGTATTTCATAGCTATTTCTTCATTCAATCCGTACGCCATTACAAAATCGGAGAATTTTACACCGCCCCAATGAGTGACCTGGCTCCAGCCTTCAATGCATTTGAAATTAAAAACGATCTCAGTCTTTGGCAGTTTCTTTATATCATCAAGTGTTATTTTCAACGTATCGCCCGTTGCCCTGATCACCTTCATGGCCCATGTCTCTGCGTTGAAACCTGCACTCATACCAAGGTTGCCGTTCACCCTTGCCGGGTTTGCGGCGGCGGAAAGGGGGTATTGTTTGGCCAAATGCTTATCAGATAACCAGCCATCGAAAATCTTTTCGTTGGTATTAAGTATCCTCCTGATAGCTGTGCTGGTCTTCCCTGAATCTGCAGGCTGGTTGCGGAGCCATTTCCATCCCACAAAGGCAGCAGCAGCAAAGACGAAGAAGAAAAAGAAAGAGATGATTGTTTTCTTCCTGATCAGTTCGTCTGTATCCAGCTGATCATTTTCCGTGACAAGCATTTTGAAAAAATTTGCCATACGATCTTATTTTACAGGTTCCTCCTCAACGGGTTCATCCTCTATTTTTTTCACTTCAAATCCGGTGACCATCGCCCGGAAATTATTCCAGCCCGCAAGTATCACCTGGATGATATGGATCAAAAAGAACAGGACATATCCAATGGTCAGTGCAAAATGTATTATTCGGGCCATTTTATACCCGCCAAATACAAAACAAAGCCATTCGAGTTGTACTGGTTTATAAATGGCGAGACCCGTCAGGATAGAACCGATACCCATCACGATGATGGCAGAGTATGCCACCCGTTGCGCCGCATTGTATTTTCCCTGGGCCGGTTTTGTTTTGCGGATACGCAGGTCATGCAATAAGACCTGCCAGGCTTCTTTAAAGGAGTAGCGGTTGGGCACTAATAAACGCCATTCACCTGATATCGCCGTATAAAGAACGTAGGCGATACCGTTCAGGAAGAACAGCCACATAAAAACAAAATGATAAGCCATTCCCTCTGACAGGCGAAAAGGAATTTTTAATGCCTGGTAAAAAGAGTTGGGGAAGAATTTCAATAGGGTCGTACTGCCAAAACCGATCCTGTACACATCATTGGCCCAGTAGATCAGCAGCCCGCTCCAGATCATGATCGCAAGTACCGGGAAATTGATCCAGTGAAACCATCGGATAGCCAGGGGATGTTTTTGGACGATCTTCTTCATCATTAAGAACAATTGTTTTGACTCGGTTAAGACTTGTAAAAGGTACGGAAATGCCCTGCAAGTTGCGATCCCTGTTGTAAATAAATTGTCATCCCAAAGACAAAAGGCCGGCTCCTCTCGGATACCGGCTATTAGTCATTAACATGGAATATCGCGTAGAATTATTTTGCTAATACCACATGGTCGATCACATGGATTACACCATTGCTTTGATAAACATCTTTGATCGTTATCTGTGCTACACCGCCATTCTCATCCTTCAGCCAGAGTTTGCCATCTTTTTTCATGATCCATAATTTTCCACCGGCCACAGTTGTCAGTTCAGCTGTACCATTACCCATTTTTATCTTGTCCTTCAAGGCATCTGCATCCAGTTTACCTGCCACGACATGATAAGTAAGTATACCAGTCAGTTTGGCTTTGTTCTCGGGTTTGACCAGCATTTCCACTGTGCCTGCTGGCAACATACCGAATGCATCATTGGTTGGTGCAAATACGGTGAAAGGACCAGCGCTCATTAATGTTTCTACCAGCCCTGCTGCTTTCACTGCGGCTACCAGGGTGGTATGATCTTTTGAATTAAGGGCATTTTCCACGATGTTCTTCGAAGGATACATAGGCGCACCACCCACTTCCACTGTCTTTTCCATCTGGGCAAAAGAAGCATTAAATGCTAATGCTGCCACCAGCATAAGGCCAATTGATTTAAACGATTTCATGATCTTGATTTTTAAGTTTATTGATTGAATTGAAATTTTCCGTTTCGGAACGGAAATAGATACGGCAGAAGGGGATCTTCTGGATTTGTAAAAAATATTTTTTTGCCCGGCCGACTTAATTCTTCTGATAGGAGAAATAAGAAATTTTAAATAAGTCCACCTGACCGGACGGGCAGGGAATGAGAAAGGGAGGGCCGTTTCCAGGTCAAATGTCTATTCTTTTCTCAAAAAGAATGCTTTACTTTCTTATTTCTCCTTCCTGATTTCTTATACCTTATTAACTTAAATTTGATCCTGTTAATAACTAAAATTTCTCTAATGGCATATTGGTTGGTAAAATCGGAGCCCGGCACTTATAGCTGGGATGACTTTGTAAAAGAAAAACAAACCTGCTGGAGCGGGGTCCGAAACTACGCGGCACGTCTTCATCTCCGCGCCATGAAAAAGGGAGAGGAGGTGTTGTTCTATCACAGTAATGAAGGAACTGATATTGTCGGCATCGCCAAAGTGCTAAAAGAATCTTACCAGGATCCTACTACGGAGGACGACAGGTGGGTGGCCGTTGACCTGAAACCAGCCAGGAAACTCAAGAACGCTGTCACATTGGAAACCGTAAAAAAAGACAAGCGCCTCGCCAATATGGCCTTGGTAAGATTAGGGCGGCTTTCTGTTCAACCTGTAACGGATGAAGAATGGAAAATAGTGATGGGGTTGGCAGGGGAGAAGTAAATATCTCGAGTGGTTGACACTTACGTGAGTCGTCAGTCGTGAGTCGTGAGGCGGAAATGCATGGATTTTCAATTTGCAATCTTCAATCAGTATATATCCCTTTCTTCGTTTAACAATTCCCCGAGGTTACCTTTTTACAGTTTGTGGTATCAATAGCTGGTTCTCACCTTTAACCTTAAAAAATTATTAACCATGAACAAACTTATCATCGGGCTGCTCATCGTAGCAGCCGGGGCGGGAGTTTTTTTCTTCCTCCGCAGCAAAAAAGAAACACCTGCCAGCAAGATCAACAAAGAGTTACTTACTGGTAAATGGAAACCAGTCGATGACACGAGCGGCAAAACAAGCTTTGACTTCCAAAAAGATGGGCGGGTGATCAGCCTTGCCGGTGATTCAGCGAGGGCCGACACGTCGTACTATGCATGGAACAAAACCAATGAACTTGTATGGAAAGAAAAGCCCACTGATTCCAGCGGCAAGGTCTATTCCGTGCTTGCACTCAGCATCGATAGTCTCCGGGTTCTTGGCAGGGACAGCTCCATCATGCGCTTCGTAAAAACAAAATGATCTTTTCGGTATGCCATCATGGTAACGTGGTGGCATACTTATCTTTGTTAAATGAACAAAAAGAAACTGGTCGTTCTCACGGGCGCCGGTATCAGCGCTGAAAGCGGTCTCAAAACTTTTCGTGACAGTGATGGGTTGTGGGAAGGATACGAAGTAACAGAAGTGGCTACGCCGAGGGGATGGAGAAAAAATCCACAATTAGTACTTGATTTTTATAACCAGCGTCGTAAAAATGTAGCAGAAGCGATGCCGAATGCAGCACATCATGGTCTCGCCGAATTACAGAACGATTTCGAGGTGACCATCATCACCCAAAACATTGATGATCTCCATGAAAGAGCAGGATCCGCTAATGTCCTTCACCTTCACGGGGAAATATTTAAAATGAGAAGCGAACGGGATGAATCACTGGTGAGCGAGATCAGGGGAGACATTCAACTGGGTGATACCTCGGCCGATGGCGCTCAATGGAGACCTTATATCGTCTGGTTCGAAGAACCGGTACCCATGATCGAACATGCAGTACCGTTGGTTCGTTCCGCGGATATTTTTGTCATTGTCGGCACTTCACTTGTCGTATACCCGGCAGCAGGACTGGTGAATTATGCGGCACCGCATATCCCGAAATATATTGTTGATAAAAAGATACCCTATACTTCGCCCATGCTCAATCTTTTTATGATTGAACAATCCGCCAGTACTGGTGTCGCTGAACTGATCAGCCGGCTCAGGAATTTGTAATGGTTTCTTCGAATCGCACATCCTGTGTTTCAAGTTCCTTCAGGACGGGTTCATAGATCTCTTTTGCAGTGGGAATATGCAGCCCGATTAGTTTTATCTTGCCCGCGAGGATCAGTTTTGCCGCGATGCCCAGTGGCAGGCCCACTGTTTTGGCCATGGCTGTCCTTAAATTATTTTCTCCCTTTACCACCAGTGCGCTTTTGATCTCCGATTGCTGACCACCGATCTCGTACCCGATCTCGTGGTACATCACGATCATATCCTTATCATAAGGGCGCAGACCGAGTTTTCTTTCCACTGCGAACTGCAGGATATCCGCCGCGCTGCAAAAACCTTTGTTTACTATTGTCTCGGAATCATCCAGGCCAAGGAAGAAAAGTTGCTTCAATGTAAGATTGGCTTCGTGCATCTTATGCGCCAGGAAAGCTGCCGCTTTATTTTTCACATCATCGATACCCACTTCCTGGAGATTCCCCGACACATCGGCGGCCATGAATGATTCGGGTATCCCGGCGCCTTCCTGCTCTGCTTCATTCTCTGCTTCGGCAAGCTTGATAAGATTCTCCATCATACTTTTCGTTTCCGCGAAACGTTCGGTCAGCTTCTGGTTCAGCCATTCGCTGAAACCATTCAGGTCCATATGCTCTTTAAAGGCTTCCTGCAATGTTTTACCGTCCGTATGGTATTGTGCTGTCTCTTCCGTCAGTTTCAGTTCGATGATATTTTTCCAGCCATACATAAAATCCGGATGACGCAGGGTGGTACGTATAAAGGTCGGGGTGTTGCCCAGTCCATACAAAGATGTATAACTGAGCGAATCCCGGTTAGGATACCAGCTAAGTATGCCAATGCCAGGTATCTCCACCAGCCGGTCAGCGGTAAACAATTCTTCGTAAGACAATCTTTTTTCTTCGTTCGCTTCGCGGAAATGCGCGCCTGCTTTACCCGCCATGATGATGTTCCGGGGGTTCCAGCTTATTTTATAATGCCAGGGATTGTCATCACTCTCCGGGGCCACCAGTCCCCCGCAATGAGATCTAAAAGATAAGATATTGCCGCCCTTGTTATGGATATTATCAATGATGCGCATGGCACTCATATGATCGATACCTGGATCAAGACCCATTTCGCATAAGAACAATAATTTATTCTTTTCAATATCACCGCGGAGTGTCCTTATTTCTTCATCTATATATGAAGCGGTCAGTAAATTCCGGTGAAGCTTCACACAATCCTTCGCGACCAGTATATGAAGGGTGGGAGGGAGCAGGGAAATGACGATATCTGACTGGCGGATCTGCCTGCTTCTTTCAGCTTCATCGCGGATATCAAAGGATACAGCTGTTGCACGCTGTGAATGACCGGTCTTGGATTGCGCCAGTTTCAGGTCAGCATCCACGACAACGATCTTCCAGTTTTCTGTAATGGCCGTCTCCAGTAAGTAATCGATCAGAACAGAAGCTGATTTACCTGCCCCGAATAATAAAACAGTTTTCATTATAGACTCCGTGTTAGCGAAGGGGGAAATTAACATGAAAATCTTGAATAACGGCTGGGAAAAAAACCGGTATAATTACTCTACGAAGGACAGAACTCCGTTTTATAAACTGGAAGTGCTGTTGTTCACCTCTTTCGATTCGATCCTGACGATCTTATAACTCACTTTGACGCCCCGGTTGGTTTTTTTAACGAGGATTGTTTCTGTTTCACCCGGATACACTGATTGAAACTGGATATTTTGTGTTTTCACAATGACACCTTCGGGATTCAGGTATCTCAATTCTACAGTTACATTGTCCAATAGAAATTTTGAGTCGTTCTGCACAGACATTTCAAGATTGCGGATACCACCAAAGGAGCCGGTCAGGTAATCGTTAGCTTTCACGGAAACCTGGGCGGAGATATTTTCTTTTGATGCGGGTTTTGTGGCAGGTAGCTCCTTTACCCCTGGAATGATCTTTTCCTCAGCTGGCTGAGCTAATACTACCCGGTCGTTTGGATCAGGTTTACTTTTTATTTTCTCCAGGTTTGTTTTCACAGTTATATCCTTTGTAGCCTTATCAGTCCCAGGGTCGATCGTATTTACCACTTCATCCATAACGGTTTCGGGGTTACCCGCAGGCATAACGGTACTGAAAGCAGCAGTAGTTGTATCAGCCGATGCGGTTTGCGTTTGAGGCTGAGCTGCATCCTTAAATGCTGCTATGGATCGCTTGTTCCCCTCTTTTTTGAACAAATACATCAACAGGGCCCCGCTAAGAATAAGACCCGCGTAAAAAAGTCCTTTTTTGACCGGCGCCGGGAGTTTTATTTCGATCAGTTTGCGCCGGCTCTTTTGCTCAAGACTCTTTACATACAATTCCTTTATTTCTGCAAGCGGCCGGGAATATTTTGTATCAATGACGGGTTCTTCTTCAGTAACCGATGTTTTTGCGGAGGCTGCGAGACCGGCATACTTGTGAAGTTCATTTGCAGATGTTCCGGTAAGGGGCGCTGTATATTCAGTGGCAGGGGTATTCTCAGCAGGCAATTCCACATGAACCAGTTTCTTTTTTGGCTGTTCCGGCTGTTCAGGCGCTATGGATTGTTCGATTTTAAGGGATAAATGTTCGGGTGGCTTTTCAACAGTTTTTGCCCCGGCATTCACCAGGTTCTTCAGTTCGGCAATCTCGTGGGGGTTCCGCCAGCCAACACTCTGGCACTCGACCCATACCAGGTCAGTTGAGCGCAGGCCCATCCCTTGCAGGTCTTCGAGACTAAGCGCAGTGCTTTCCTTGTTATCACGGAGCAAAATATAGCTGTTCATTGACCGGTTTGAATGACCTTATTGGTAAGAAAAATACATGCCGTTATCTCTAAAAGCCTTGTTATAAATCCGGGTGATGGGAGGAAAAAAACTAATCCACATTGGGGGGAAAATCGACCCAAAAAATATGGTTTTTTATCAGGTTTTCATGGGTGGAAAAAGTAAATTTGCAGACCTTAAAAACCGGCCTTTCCGGAGGCCTTTCACGGGTATAAAAATCACTTAAAAAGTAGAAGGAAAATCACGATGGAAGAGAATTTTGAGCCGCTCGAAACGACCGACAACAACCGGATAATTCCCGTCAATATCGAAGAACAAATGAAGACCGCCTACATCGATTATTCGATGTCGGTGATCGTAGGTCGTGCGCTCCCCGATGTACGGGACGGTTTTAAGCCGGTACACCGGCGAGTCCTGTATGCGATGAACGAGCTGGGACTAAAATATAATAGACCCTATAAAAAATCAGCCAGGGTGGTGGGGGAAGTGCTGGGTAAGTATCACCCGCACGGTGACTCTTCAGTCTATTTTGCCATGGCCCGTTTGGCGCAGGAATGGAATATGCGCTACACCCTTGTTGATGGACAGGGAAATTTTGGTAACCAGGACGGAGACGATCCGGCAGCCATGCGTTATACCGAGGTGCGGCTGGACAGGCTGGGTGAACATATGCTCGATGATATCGAGAAAGATACCGTGGATTTCCAGCTCAATTTCGACGATTCAGAAAAAGAACCCTCCATATTGCCTTCGCGGATCCCGCAACTGCTGATCAATGGATCCAGCGGTATCGCGGTGGGTATGGCAACGAATATGATGCCCCACAATCTGAGTGAAGTGATAGATGGTTGCGTGGCATACATCGATAACAAGCAGATCACCATCGACGAGCTGATGCAACACGTAAAAGCTCCGGATTTCCCGACGGGAGGGATCATTTACGGCATGGAAGGAGTGAAAGCGGGTATGCATTTCGGACGTGGCAGGGTAGTGGTCAGAGGTCGTTTGACCGTAGAAGCAAAACCCAGCGGCCGTGAGCAGATCATTATCACCGAAGTGCCCTACCAGGTGAACCGGGATGCGCTTACCAACCGGATTGGGGAACTGGTAAATGAAAAGATACTGGAAGGTATTTCACATGTTAATAACGAATCGAATAATAAAGAGGGCACGCGGGTTGTCATCGATCTGAAAAAAGATGCCATTGCCAATGTCATCATCAACCAACTCTACAAACTGACGGATCTGCAAACCTCGTATGGTATCAACAATGTTGCTATTGTAAAAGGCCGGCCAAGAACACTGAACCTGAAAGATCTTATCAGTGAGTTCATCGAGTTCCGTCATGAAGTAGTGGTGAGAAGAACACAGTTTGAATTAAGAGAAGCGCAGAAAAGAGCGCATCTCTTACAGGGATACCTGATCGCACTGGATCACCTCGATGAAGTGATCGCCATGATCCGGGCCTCTGCCACACCGGATATTGCGAAAGACAACCTGATCAATGCCGGCTGGGGTTTGGATGAGATACAGGCAAAAGCCATCCTGGAACTGCGTTTACAGCGGCTGACCGGTATGGAAAGGAACAAGATCAAGGAAGAATATGATGAGCTGATGAAACTGATCGCCCACCTGACCGAATTATTATCCAATGAAACGATGCGGTACGATGTGATCAAAAAAGAATTGCTCGAGATTAAAGAAAAATTTGGTGACGAAAGAAGAACCGAAATTACTTACCTCGATGACGAAGTAAAGATCAAGGACCTGATCAAGGAAGAGGACGTGGTGATCACGATCTCGCATTTGGGTTATATCAAACGCACGCCTGCCGATGAATACCGTTCACAACGGCGTGGTGGAAGAGGCGTGATCGGTGGCAAGACAAGGGATGAAGATTATATCGAACATCTTTTCGTGGCATCCACGCACCATACCATGCTTTTCTTTACCGAAAAAGGAAGGGTATACTGGCTCAATGTATACGAGATCCCGGAAGGAGAGAAGACCGGTAAGGGCAGGGCCATCCAGAACCTCGTACAATTGCCGCCGGACGATAAAGTAAGGACGATCATTGATGTAAAAGACCTCAAGGACGAAGAATTCGTGAAATCGCACAATATCGTTTTGTGTACCAAGAAAGGGATCATCAAGAAGACAGAACTGCAGGATTTCAGCCGCCCGAGACAAACAGGGGTGAACGCGATCAATATCGTGGAAGGCGATGAACTGCTCGAAGCGAAAATGACCGATGGAAAAAGCGAGATCATGATGGCGGTGAAAAGCGGCCGTGCGATCCGTTTCTCCGAAGAAAAAGTAAGAGCAACCGGCCGCGGCGCGATCGGTGTGGCAGGTATTGAAGTGGAAGATGATAACGACGAGGTAGTGGGAATGATCTGTGTAAACCCGGAAACGGATGCATCCAGGACGGTGCTGGTGGTAAGTGAAAAGGGCTTTGGTAAAAGAACCGCAGTAGATGAATACCGGTTTACCAACCGCGGTGGAAAAGGGGTAAAGACCATCAATGTAACCGATAAAACAGGTTCGCTGGTAGGTATACTTGACGTAGCGCAGACCGAGGATATCATGATTACCTGCAAAAGCGGTGTCACCATCCGGATGCCGGTGAGCGGTATCAGTGAGCAGGGAAGGGCTACGCAGGGGGTAAAACTGATCAGGCTGGATGAGGGAGATGAGATCGCGGCGATCACGCAACTCGATGACCAGGAGCAGAATGGCAATGGGGAAACATCTTTTAACGGTTTGGACAACGCAACCGGGGAAGGAGAAAATCCATCTATCACTGAATCCTGATGATTCCGGGTATTAATTTGACAACCAATTTAATAAACAACATGAAAAAAATTATCCTGTTAATAACGATCAGTTTCATAGTTACTGGCCTGCAAGCACAGAGTTATGAAACAATAAAAACTTCACTCGCACTAAACCAGTTCAAAAGAGCGAAAGAAGATTTCGATAAAGGCATGACGAATTCAAAATTTGCTGGTAAGGCAGAAGCATATATTTTGAAAACAACAGTTTATGCTTCATTGGCGATGGATAGTTCTGTGATCAATACCCCTCAAAATTATACGTTAACTGCAGATGCAAATGAGGCATTTGCAAAATATCGCGAAATGGAACCAACTATGCCTGCGCTTGCGGATCCGATATATGAAAGAGGTCCCAATAATCTATATGCAAGCTGGTATAACATGGGTATTAAAGATTTTGATGCGAAGAAATGGGGGACAGCATATGAAAAATTCATGAAAGCATACCCGCTTTCAACACTACTGCTGGAAAAGAAAGTAATTGCGCCTTCTTTAAATGATACCATATTGCTCTATTATACCGGGGTCAGCGCACAGAATAGCAGTCACAAAGAGGATGCAGCTAAATTCTTTAAAATGCTTACCGACGGAAAGGTTAAAACCGACTGGGCGGAAACAGCATATCGATTTATGGTTCTTTATTCCTTTGAAAAGAATGACCTTGTTGCTTTCGACAAATACAAAGCCTTAGGTAAACAATTATACCCTAAAAGCGATTATTTTGATTATGATAAAACTGATTTTGCGATAGGATTAAAGGAGGGATTTAATGAAAAACTTAAGGCCCTTGAAGAGGTCCTCGCATCCGAGCCGGATAATTATAAAGCCAATATGACGTTGGGGTCTTTAATTTATGATACACTGAATAGTAGCAATGATGGTTGGGTTGCACCTGCCAATGCAATAGAACTTGAGAAGAAAATGGTAGTAGCTTTCTCCAAAGCCGCTGCTGCCAAACCAGAGTTCGAGTTGATTTACATCTATATGGGCGACCATTTTATCAATAAGGCTGTAAAAGTGAACGAGGCCCGTGAAGCACATGCCACCGATATGAAGACAAGGACCAAACCCGGTACCATGGCTTCCAAAGAAGATATCGCTAAAAGGGACCTGCTCGATAAGCAATACGGTGATGCGCTGGAAGGAGCCCGGGATCCTTATGAAAAAGCGGCTGCGCTTTATGCAGCAAAACCCAAATCAGATGATAAAAACCAGGCCATGCGCGACAGGCAGCAATACCGTAAAGTTGCCAGTTACCTCGCTGATGTGTATGCTTACAAAAAAATACAGGCCAAGGGAAAACCCGCCGACCAGGCAAAATACGCGGCAGAGGAGAAGAAGTGGAATGAGCTGTATGATACGATAAAATGATCCTTTTTTAATATAGTTTAAATGATCAGCTGTATGGAATGAGGGTTAACTTTCTAAAACATCCCTGATGTGCAGAAAAATTATTCTGGTCTGTATCACCTTTTTGGTGATTATATCTTCTCATTCGCAAGTGCTTTTTTCGGGCAGTAAGTATTCCGTTGACGTAAAGGAATTCGAACGGGCCTTTAAAAAGAACAATACTGATGACGTTGGGAAAAACAAATTAGCCGCAGTTGCTGAGTACTTCGACCTATATGTCAATTTTAAGCTTAAATTATGGGAAGCATATGAGAAAGGGTATGACAAGCTTCCCGTTATTCAGACTGAGCTTGAAAATTTTCGTGAGCAAATAAAAGAAAGCGATGATATTGACAAGGAATCGCAGCTGCAAGATTTCCAGGATGGGAACATATTCTTCCAGTTTATGGAGCAGGAGATATGGAGTAAGTCAACAGCTGATTCAGCGGAACTCATAGCTCTTTATAATAAAAACAAGCCAAAATATACCTGGAAACAAAGTGCTGAAGCGGTGGTTTTCTTTTGTGCCGACCTGGTAAGCGCACAATCCGCTTATGCGCAGTTGAAAAAAGATCCGGCCAACTGGCGCAGGATAGCCGATTCGTTCTCAGAAAAGATCATCTTCGATTCCACTCGTTATGAATGGAACCAAGTTCCTGGATTGGATAAACAAACACCTAAGGCGGGTCTGATCACAGAGCCTTTGTCAAACACAACTGACAACACGGCGTCTTTTGCCTATATCATCCGGGTTTATAACCAGCCAACCCAGCGTAGTTTTTCTGAAGCAAGGGGATTGGTGATAAATGATTACCAGCAAATCCTTGACGATAAATTGCTCAAATCATTAAAGCAAAAATACCAGGTCAAAATAAATAAGGAGGTATGGGCACAGTATCAAAAATCAATTGACGCTGGAACTAACCTGGCAAAATCCAATGACCGCGATCCCAACAATACAAATTCTTTAAATCCTTCCAAAACCAACCTCGTTGTTGGTAAATATTATGCACTCCTGATTGGCGTGTCAAATTACACCGATAGCAAGCTGAACCTATTGAGGCCTGTTAATGATGCGCTGGAGATCCGTAAAACGTTGATTTCAAAATATACTTTTTCAGACTCAACAATAACTGTGTTGCAAAATCCCGGCAGAGGAAAAATATACTCAGAATTATACAGGTTACGTACAATTCTGAAGCTGGAGGATAACTTACTTATTTTTTTCGCAGGGCACGGTTATTGGGATGAAGATACCCGCCAGGGATATTGGTGGCCAAAGGATGCTAGCAGCGAAAATTCCTCCAATTGGCTGTCAAACAGTGATCTCCGGGAGCAGATCCGCGCGATAAAATCCTCTCATATTCTTTTGATATCCGATGCCTGCTTTAGCGGAGGAATTTTTCGTACCCGCTCAGGCGGAGGCGAGGATCTAAACAAGGCGAGCTTAGATATACAGTTAACCTATAAAATGCCGAGCAGGAAAGCCATGACCAGCGGAACGATGACGACTGTTCCGGATGAATCAGTTTTTCTACAATATTTAATCAAACGGCTGAATAATAACCAGGAAAAATATTTGACTTCCGGTCAGCTCTTTGAAAGTTTTCGTGTAGCTGTCATTAATAACTCCAGCTCGGTACCACAGTATGGTGTTATTGCTGAAACAGGAGACGAAGGCGGTGACTTTATCTTCATTCATAGATAGGCTAATGCATTTCATCTTTTTAGCCTTAATTGCTTTTTGAACGAGGGCGATCTCTCTCTGTTTAACCATATGGTCTAAAAAATTACTAAGTGGGAGCAGGAGCAATTCTGCCTCTGTCATTCAAAACAAGGCAGGCTTATTAATCACCAAATTGCATTAAACAGAAGCGGGGCTATATTTTTTTGTATTATCCTTTCCCCGGTGCGACTTAACATAATATATATTATAAGAAAAAGAATCGATGTTTAATACTGCCCCTGTAAAGGTCGGATTTTAGCGGACGGTGGATATTGCCGTTTAACCGTAAAATCCGACCTTTACAGGGGCAAGGAAGTTTTCTGATAATTGCCGTTATGGTTAAATCGGTTGAGGAAAATAAAAAGGCCCGGCTTCTACATATAGAGATTCAATATCGTGAAAATGAAAGACAAAATCAGGGAGCTAAGGTATTGCACCGGAGATTTACCGAATGTTTCGGCAACAAGAAAGGTGCCCACCTTACCACAGTGAACACCTTTCACAAATCACATTGATTATGTCAAAGCGATTTGTTAGAATGATTGAAGCCATCACCGGCTTAATCATTGCTCTGTCGTTGCTGAAAGCTGTTTAATCACCCAGCACAACAAAGTATTTTTAAGAAGCTGCAAGGCTTCTTTTTTGTTATACTTCGTGTTCCCCAGTTGAACATTAACCAATTTGATGAAAAAGAGCATGAACAGACCGAAACGCTGCTAAGACTTCATCTTGAGCAATGGAAACCGTTTCTTGAGGGGTTGGCCGATGACGGGGACTTCCTTTCATCAATGACCATAGATGATTTATTGAAATAAGTACAAATATATTCTTCGGCTTCGCCTCAGCTTTTCCCCTTTTTTTATTTTCCATGCCACAACGTTTTAGATAAACTTACGTTATGGCAATCCCGAAGTAACATAACGCAAATTATAAGAAACTTATTCTTCATTTGATGACCCCGGTATATGCGGAAACAAGGTATTGCACGATAGTTGATGTTGCAGTAGTTTACAGTACAATAATTATATTAAAGAGTAAAATAAACATCTATGAAAAAGATATTCACGATTTTGTTCATCCTGGTTGTAGCGATTGCAATAAGTTCCTGCCGCGATGCCAGCACAAAAGCAGATCATTCGGATACACTGGAGAAAAACATGTCCGGTGATACGGGCATGGAGAAAGAGAAAGAAAAGATCACGGAAAATACAGCACCGGCTGCCGGGACGAGCCGCGACAGCAATATCATCAGAAACACGGACGGATCAGCCATACTGGCCAATATTGACAAGTACCTGCTGACCAAAGCCGTTTACCCTGCCCCGGGGTCCAACGGCGGCATTGTCAATGGAATCATCAGTATTGAAAACACCCTGGTCAATACCACGTTCCAGAAAGTAATGATCGAGATCAGCATCCTGCTCGCCGACGGCAAAGAATACCGGACCGATTATTATACGGTGATCAATCTTGATCCCGGTATGAAAAAAACGGTGAAGATCCCCAACACAACCCTCGGGAATTCAGTGGTAAGCCATGTGGTAAAAGTAAAAAGCAACGAACTCACGAACGGTGAATTGATCCTTGTCGGCACTCATTATACACCCCAATGATCACGCTCCGGGAAAGAATATTATCGGAACACTCTAAAAAGAACTGCGCACGGATCGTAAAATGGATCGGCAGCAATCCCTCACGCTTTGATGAACTGGTAAAACTTTTTCTCCGGGATGAATACCGGGTGGTCCAGCGTGCGGCCTGGCCACTTAGTGAAGTTGTCAAAGAACACCTCGCTCTTGTGCGAAAACATCTGGGCAATATCTTGAAAAATATCAATAAGAAAGATTTGCATGATGCAGTGAAACGCAATACCGTAAGGCTTTTGGAGGATATTGAGATCCCTGCTAAATTCCACGGGCTTGTCATGAACTTTTGTTTTGACTATATCAGTTCCCCGACGGAGAAACCCGCCGTGAAAGCTTCTGCACTCACTATTTTACAAAATCTGTCAAAACAATACCCGGATATACGACAGGAATTAAAAGCAATCATACAGGATCGTTGGGATCATGAAACAGCCGCATTCCGATCAAGAGCAAAAACAATACTTAAGCAGAGCGGGGCTTTTCCGGCTCATTGATATCCTTAAATACCAGCCGCAGGTTCTGGTCATAGGTAATATAATTGTATAACCAGTTGCAGAAAACAAAGAACCGGTTCTTTACCCCGAGTATCAGCATCAGGTGCAATCCCATCCAGATCATCCAGGCCATAAAGCCCCCGAAATGCAATTTGGGTTTGGGAACATCCACTACCGCAAGGTTTCTTCCCACTGTTGCCATGGAACCCTTATCCTTATATTCAAATTGGTATTGTTTTTCCGGGTTTGACTTCCGCTCGATCAGTTTAAGATTCCCCGCCACCAGCTCTGCCTGCTGCATCGCCACCGGCGCTACCTGGGGATGGCCGTTGGGGTATTTGGGTGTTTCTATATAAGCCAGGTCACCGATGGCATATATATTATTGTATCCCTGCACCCGGCAATACCTGTCTGTTTTAATGCGATTGCCTCTCACAACCAGTATTTTATCAAAGCCAACCGGGATATTCCCTTTAATACCAGCGGCCCAGATCACGGTTGCCGTTTTGAGCTGCCTTCCATCGTTTAGCGAAACGGTCTGGCCATCATAATTATCCACCAGGGCATTGGTCATGACTTTCACGCCCAGTTTTTCAAGGTAGTGCTGGGATTGGGCAGAGGATTTTTCACTCATCGCGGCCAACAGCTTCCCGGCGCCTTCCAGCAGGTAAATATTCATGCTGGAAAAATCCAGTTCCGGGTAATCCTTGGGTAAGACATATTTTCTCATTTCAGCCAATGCACCCGACAACTCCACTCCTGTCGGTCCTCCTCCCACCACCACGATATTCATCAGCTGCTTTAATTCCTGTTCATCATTTGCTGTCAATGCTTTTTCAAAATTCTGTAAGAGCCTATACCGCAACTGCAATGCTTCCACGGTGGATTTCATCGGGAAAGCATTTGCGGTAACCTCGGGGTTTCCAAAAAAATTCGTGTCGGCACCGGTGGCCAGTACCAGGGCATCATAACTGATCTCTTCGGTATTCGTGATGATCTTATTTTCGGCGGGCAATACCTGTTTTAACTCGGCCAGCCTGATCCTGACATTCTTGCTTTTATGAAACACTTTCCGGAGTGGGAACGAGATATTGCTCGCATCGAGTCCCGCGGTGGCCACCTGGTAAAATAAGGGCTGGAATTGGTGATAATTAAAACGGTCTATCAGCACCACCTCAAATCCCGGTTTGTTATTTAGCTGCCGGGCCAGTTTAAGTCCGCCGAAACCCGCGCCGACAATAACGATCTTCATACAATAGTTTTACAGCACAAATTTACACAATTTTCAATAATTATTGAAAATATAAAAATGCCAGACTACAATTATTTTGGCGAGATCCGGGCTTTGCCAGGAACAGGACTAATACAACATTCTCACTTTAATAGTTTCTTTTACTTCTTTCAATAATCCCAGCGCCTGTGTGGAAAGCTGTTTATCGACATCGAGTACCACATAACCGATCTTATCATTGGTCTTGAGGTATTGCCCCAGTATATTGATCTTGTATTTTGAAAGCTGTGTATTGATCGCAGACAAAACACCTGGCACATTCCTGTGAATATGCAAAATACGATGACTCCCCTCCTGCGGTGGTAAGGCGAGTGCCGGAATGGTATGCGAACCAAAAGTGATCCCCTTCTCGAGGTAGTTGAATAGTTTCATGCTTACATCCTCTCCGATATTTTGCTGTGCTTCTTCGGTTGATCCGCCGATATGCGGGGTAAGTATCGTATTGGGGCAATCCTGCAGCGGTGTTTTAAAACGATCCCCGTTCTTTTCGGGTTCCACCGGGAATACATCCACGGCTGCACCCCCGATATTTCCATCCAGCAATGCTTTGCGCAACGCTTCCAGGTCCACCACTTCTCCCCTGGCATAATTGATCAGTATGGCGCCTTTCTTAAAATGCTTTAATGTCGCCTTGCTGATAAGATTTTTTGTCTGCGATGTTTCAGGTACATGCAGGGTCACAACATCAGACTTCCCCAATAATTCTTTCAGTGATTTGGCATCTTCCGCATTGCCTAAGGGCAATTTGGTTTCCACATCATAAAAAATAACTTTCATCCCCAGCCCTTCCGCAAGTACGCTTACCTGGCTGCCAATATTTCCATAGCCGATAATACCGAGGGTCTTTCCCCGCAACTCATAACTGCCTTTCGCTTCTTTCATCCATATCCCGTCATGGGCCGCCTTATTCTTATCCGAGATCCGCCTGATCAGCATGATGGCGACACCGATCACCAGTTCAGCCACTGATCTTGTATTGGAATAAGGTGCATTAAAGACCACCACCCCATTTTTTGTAGCGGCATCAAGATCCACCTGGTTCACTCCAATACAAAAACAGCCAATGGCCTGTAATTTTTTTGCCGCATCAAGTACTTTTTGTGTCACCTGTGTTTTGGAGCGTATACCAAGAATATGAACATCTTTAATCGCGGCGATCAGCTGCTCTTCGGTCAACGCCTTTGGCTTCAGTTCTGCCTGTGTATAGCCCTGCTGGCGGAAATTTTTTATCGCCACTTCGCTGATATTTTCCAGGAAAAGTAATCGTATTTTTTCTTTGGGATAGCTCGTATTACCTGCCATATTGCAAATATACTGGGTAGAGAATGGTATAAAATGCGGGGATATTTGCCGCAGTATTCACATTGGCCCGATATTGGGGAAAACTAACTGGCAGCAGCAGGATGTCCTGCTTCTATTTTTGTGATAAACCCAGTCTCCTATATTGAAAACAATCATTTGCGTTCTACTACCGGTTGTCCTGATACTTGCCTGCAATTCCACTTCGGCTGATAATAAATCGCCGGAAGATTCCCTGCAATATTATCCCCCTACGCCCAAGAAATTAAGCAAAGAAGCATTCCGGGATTATTACCGGCGGCTGAATAGTTTTTTTGATACCACCCTGCTCAATAGCGGTTTCAACGGCGGTATCCTGGTGGCAAAGGATGGCGAGATCCTTTATGAAAAATATACCGGTAAGACCGATCTCCGGAAGAACGACAGTATCAGCAGTTCGACTTCTTTCCATATCGCTTCCACCTCCAAGACATTTACAGGCATTGCCATCCTGCGGATGGTACAGGAAAATAAATTGTCCCTGGATGACTCGTTGCAAAAATTCTTCCCCGGCTTTCCTTACCACGGGGTAACTGTACTGATGTTGCTGAACCACCGCAGCGGTTTGCCTAATTACCTTTATTTCATGAGCAATAATAAATGGGGCATCCTGCCCAACGGGAAATGGAACCGGCAATATGCCCGCAATGAAGATGCCTTGCAAATGATGTATGACAAACACCCAGATCCTACTGGCACTCCGGGCACCCGTTTTAATTATTCCAATACGAATTTCCTGCTACTGGCAATGATCATCGAAAAGATCAGCGGCATCCCATTTCCTGAATACATGAAGCAGAAACTCTTTCAGCCATTGCAGATGAATGATACCTATGTGTTCACCCTGAAAGATACACTTACCGCCACCCCATCCTTTACAGGGAAGAGTGTCTATTGGGATTACGATTTCCTGGATGCCACTTATGGCGACAAAAATATTTACAGCACCCCACGGGATCTTTTAAAATGGGACCAGGCATTATATACTGACCAGGTGATACGTGCTTCCCTGATGGATTCCGCTTTTGCCCCCTATAGCATGGAAAAACCATCCGTCCATAATTATGGCTTGGGCTGGCGCCTGCAAGTATTACCCAATGGGAAAAAAGTCGTGTACCATTTTGGTAAATGGCATGGTTCCAATGCCGCTTTTGCCAGGCTGATAGATGAGAAAGCGACCATAATTATTATCGGTAACCGCTTCAACAGGATGATCTATAATGCCGCCCATCTATGTTATGATATCTTCGGGGATTACCTGCAGCAGAAAGTGCCGGACGCCGAAGAGACCGACAGCGTGAAAACTGTCCCGCTAAACCAGCCAGGCGCTTCGACCCAAAAAAGCCGGAACTGATTTATCCTTTTTCTCCCGATTGTTTCTCAACTTTATGGCAAGATGAAGATACTCTCAGCAAAGGAAATTCAATTGTGGGACCAGTATACCATGGAGCATGAGCCTGTGGCATCCCTTGAGCTCATGGAAAGAGCCGCGGAAAAATGTGTGGAATGGCTGATAAAACATTACCCCGATACTCCCTCTTTTGCCGTATTCTGCGCAAAAGGGAACAATGGCGGTGATGGTCTCGCCATCGCTAGAATGCTGCAGGAAAAAAATTACCCGGTCACCATTTATATACTCGAGTTTGGTCACAAGGGCACCCATGATTTCCAGTCCAACCTCGCCCGTCTTCATCAATCACCTGCCCCGGATATTCATTTTGTTCAATCAGAAGAAAATTTTCATGCATTCCCGGCCGGCCAACTGATCATCGATGCGTTGTTCGGCTCGGGTTTGAACCGCTCTTTGGAAGGTTTAACGGCAAAACTCGTAAAGTATATCAATGAGTCGGGGCATACGATCGTTTCCATTGACATACCAAGTGGCCTGTCTGTTGATCATTCATCCAAAGGGAACAGCAGCATCCATGCGAAACATACCCTGAGCTTCCAGTGTTATAAACCCGCTTTTCTTTTTGCAGAGAACGGGGAAGCCGTGGGCGAAGTACATATACTGGATATCGGCCTGCACCCCGGTTTCTATAACGCAGTCCCCGGCCAGTTCGAACTGGTGGATGCCGCATTAATCCGGAGTATTCATAAACCAAGAAAACAATTTTCACATAAAGGAAATTTCGGTCATGCTTTACTGGTAGCGGGTAGTTATGGGAAGACCGGCGCTGCTGTACTCGCCGCCAAAGCCTGTATGCGGAGTGGTGTGGGATTGCTTACCTGTCATGTCCCTTCATCCGCTTATACAATTTTGCAGGCAGCTGTTCCTGAAGCCATGCTGCTGACTGATACGAATTCATCCTTCAATACAAAAGTGGAAGATGACCCGGCAAAATATGAGACCATTGGTATCGGGCCCGGGATCGGAATGGCGACAGAAACGAAGATGTTATTAAGGGAGATCTTTGATGCTTACCGGGGGCCTGTTGTGCTAGACGCGGATGCATTGAACCTGCTGGCCACCCAAAAAGATCTTTACCAGCTGATCCCCGGCGGTTCTGTTCTTACGCCGCACCCCAAAGAATTTGAGCGGCTGTTTGGAGAAACAGGGAATGAATTTGACCGGGTACAGCTTGCCTTACAAAAAGCAAAGGAGCTGAATTGTATTATTGTTTTAAAAGGACATCATACATTCATCGCTACCACGCAGGGAAAAGGATTCTTTAATTCAACTGGTAATGCCGGAATGGCTACTGCCGGATCAGGTGATGTGCTGACAGGTATATTGACGGGTTTGATCGCCCAGGGATATAGTTCTGTTGAAGCAGCCATTCTTGGTGTTTACCTGCATGGACTGGCTGGTGATATTGCCGCAAAAGAACGATCCCTTGAAGCCATGATAGCGGGAGATATCATTGAGAAAATAGGGGATGCTTTTTTGCAGTTGAATAAGTAACAAAATTGCCTGCAACCCTTACTAAATCAGCTGTTTAGATACTTCTAACGAGTCCCAATTTCCCAATTCCAAAATTGCCCTTGTTCCCCTATCTTTGCCGTCCTTTAAATTTTGATTAAGAAGCAACTCTTATGGACAAATTGATCTATCTCGTCCCGGTTATGGGACTTATCGGTTTACTCTACACTTTTATAAAATTCAATTGGGTTTCAAGACAGGATGCCGGTAATGACCGGATGAAAGAGATCAGCACCTATATTGCTGAAGGTGCCATGGCTTTTTTAAAAGCTGAATGGAAGATCCTTGGCTATTTTGTAGCAATCGTGGGTGTACTGCTGGCAGTAATGGCTACGGCCAATCCGCATTCTCACTGGTCTATTGCTATCGCATTTGTCCTTGGTGCTGTATTGAGCGCTTTGGCCGGTTTTATTGGAATGAAAGCCGCTACCAAAGCGAATGTGCGTACTGCGCAAGCAGCCCGTACAAGTTTAAGCAAGGCATTGAATGTATCCTTTGGCGGCGGTGCCGTTATGGGTGTGGGCGTGGCTGGTCTTGCGGTGCTGGGTCTTGGTGGCTTATACATTGTATTGAAACAATATTTCGCTCCTGACAGCCCGGTCAATTCTGAAGAGATGTTCAGAACGATCGAAGTGCTGACGGGTTTTTCATTGGGCGCTGAATCCATCGCCCTGTTCGCAAGAGTGGGTGGTGGTATCTATACAAAGGCAGCGGATGTAGGTGCTGACCTGGTGGGTAAAGTAGAAGCCGGTATCCCGGAAGATGATCCGAGAAACCCGGCAACGATCGCGGATAACGTAGGTGATAATGTTGGTGATGTGGCAGGAATGGGAGCCGATCTTTTTGGTTCTTATGTGGCTACGGTTCTTGCAACGATCGTTCTTGGGCAACAAACTACGGTAGTAAGTTTTGATGATAAGTTGGGTGGTTTCTCCCCGATCATTTTACCGATGTTGATCGCGGGAATAGGTATCCTGTTCTCCATTATCGGTACTTTATTCGTCCGTATCAGTGAAACAGCGGGTATCAACACCAATACGGTACAAAAAGCCCTGAACATGGGTAACTGGGGTTCCATGATATTGACTGCATTTGCAGCGGCAGGACTTGTCTACTGGCTGATGCCCGAAGCAATGGAACTGAGAGGTGTTATGTTTACCAAATGGGGTGTGCTGGGCGCTATCGGGGTGGGACTTGCGGTTGGCGCATTAATGAGCATTATCACAGAATATTATACGGCCATGGGCAAACGCCCCGTGAACTCGATCATCCGCCAATCTTCTACCGGGCATGCGACCAATGTTATTGGTGGGCTGGCCATCGGTATGGAATCTACTTTCCTGCCGATCCTCGTGCTGGCAGGTGGTATCTGGGGCTCTTATGAATGTGCCGGTCTTTATGGTGTGGCAATTGCCGCAGCTGGTATGATGGCAACTACGGCCATGCAGCTGGCTATTGATGCATTTGGACCTATCGCTGATAATGCAGGTGGTATCGCTGAAATGAGTGAACTCCCAAAAGAGGTAAGAGAAAAAACGGATGTGCTCGATGCAGTGGGTAATACAACCGCCGCTTCCGGTAAAGGTTTCGCGATCGCTTCGGCTGCATTGACAGCCCTCGCTTTGTTCGCAGCTTTCGTTGGAGTGGCTGGTATCTCCGGTATCGATATTTATAAAGCAAATGTGCTGGCATGTTTGTTTGTTGGTGGAATGATACCTTTTATATTTTCTTCATTGGCAATCCGGGCAGTTGGTGAGGCTGCGATGGCCATGGTGGAAGAAGTTCGCCGCCAGTTCAAAACCATTCCAGGTATCATGGAAGGAACGGGCAAACCCGAATACGATAAATGCGTAGCTATTTCGACAAAAGCTTCTTTGAAAAAAATGATGTTGCCCGGCGCTATCGCTATCATTTCTCCCTTGATCATCGGTTTTATGCCGGGTCTTGGAGCGGAAGCACTAGGTGGATTCCTTGCAGGTGCAACCGTGTGTGGTGTATTGATGGGAATGTTCCAGAATAATGCCGGTGGTGCCTGGGATAATGCAAAGAAATCATTTGAAAAAGGTGTCGAGATCAACGGCGAAATGTTCTATAAGAAATCAGAACCGCACAAAGCATCTGTAACAGGCGATACGGTAGGTGATCCCTTTAAAGATACTTCAGGCCCCTCGATGAATATCCTGATCAAACTGATGTCCATCGTTTCCCTGGTGATTGCCCCGAGCCTGGCTCAGATAGCGGCAAAAAAGAAACCGGCTACCCTGCCTCCTTCAGCAGCGCCATCCGGAAAAATAATCAAAGCGGCTGAACCCGTTGCTTCCCTTAACAAAAGCAATACCGTTCAGTATCAACAATATTAAACTCCTTAATCAGAACCATTACTTTAAGTCCTGCTGTTTCTACAGCGGGACTTATTTTTTCCGCACTCATGTAACATTTCCGCAGCACTCACGTCCCAGTGTTAATAAATGTTAAAAAAAATAAATATAGTTGTCATTTGTTTGTCATACGAAAATAATCGTATATTCGGGCAATAAATTTGAAAACTATGTCATCGCCTAAACTGATCAAGCCTACCGAAAGTGAGCTGGAGATATTGCAGATCCTCTGGATAAGGGGGCTTGCCACCGTTCGGGAAGTCCACGAAGAATTAGCCCACACAAAGGATGTAGGTTATACCACTACCCTGAAACTGATGCAGATCATGAATGAAAAAGGGATCGTAAAAAGAGACGATTCCATGCGCACCCATGTGTACCAGGCAGCTGTGAACAAGGAAAAGACACAAAGACATTTACTGGGCAAAATGATCGATAATCTGTTTGGTGGCTCTCCTACCCAATTGGTGATACAGGCACTGGGAGATGAAAGTCATAAAGCAAGTCCTGAGGAGCTTGAAAAGATCCAGGCATTACTCGACAGTCTTAAAAAATAACCAATAATAACCATGACCGGCCAGGCCAACTTTCTGCAATCTCTCGGATGGGCTGTATTAAACAGCCTCTGGCAGATGGCGCTTTTATGGGTCGTTTACCAGTTGATCACCGGGCTTGTTCGATCCACCCGCCCGGCTGCGAAAGGATTACTGGCTTCAGTTTTACTCATGGGTGGTTTTGCCTGGTTCATCGCAACATTCGTTTCCGCTTTTTCACGCACAGTTCCCGCACAGGCCGTTTTTTCTTCCACGTTTATCAATCCAGGGAGCAACCAACTGGAATATGACTGGCTGCAAAAAGTTCTTCCTGTAGCTTCCGTTGTTTATCTCCTGCTGCTGATATTTCCATTGCTGCGATTTATCCGGAATTACCGGTATGTAAAGGTGATCCGGAAATACGGGCTTACAAGGATACAAGTTGACTGGAAAATGTTTGTCACTAAAGTGGCCGGGCAAATGGGGATCAAAAAGCAAGTGGGTATATGGGTTTCCCGTTTTGTCAATTCCCCGGTGACCATTGGGTTCTTTAAACCCGTGATACTCGTTCCGCTGGCAGCTATCAATAATCTTACACCTCAACAGCTCGAAGCCGTATTACTGCACGAGCTCGCTCATATCAGGCGCAATGATTACCTGGTCAATCTTATTATCAATTTTATCCGGGCCATTCTATATTTCAATCCATTTGTCAGGGCCTTTATTAAAATAGTAGAAAAAGAAAGGGAGAAAAGTTGTGACGAGATGGTATTGCAGTTCCAGTACGATTCGCATGAGTATGCTTCGGCCTTGCTGTTGCTTCAAAAATCACCGGATACTGGTTCGCATTTTACGATCAGCGCCGTTGGCCGGCAGCATGACCTGCTGAACCGCGTTGAATTGATCATGGGTATACAAAAAAAGCCGGTCTTCTCTTTCAATAAGATCACTGGACTTTTCGCCGGTCTTTTCTGCATCATTGCCCTGAATACACTCTTTTCAAAGAAAGAAAAGGGCAGTCCATATAAAGCTGCAACAATAGCGGATATCCCCTATTCGGCCGGGCCAGGCAGTTACCCTGTAAAACAGCGGGCAAATTTCAACCCGGTAAGAGAGCACCCAACTGCCGGTTTCATTACGAATGCAGTTAGCCGGTCCATGACGGCCATGGCAATACCTGTTGAAGAGACAATTGCCGCAGCTAATTATATCGCTGCAGCAGTAGCTGATCGGGGTGTTATCCAGGTGGATTATGAGCCGTTAGTTGAAACTCCTGTGCTGAAGAAATACCAGGAAGAACAGGTAAAAGAAGCATTGGATGCATCCAGGAAAGTGCTGGAAAGCGCTCAATGGAAAGCGGTGGAAAAAAGTATCGCGGATGTCTTTACTCAAAAAGAGAAAGATGAGATGCGGGCAGATTACCAGAAAGAAGTGAGCAAATTTGATTGGAACAAATGGGAGAATAAACTCCGTGCCGCTTATGACCAGGTAGATTGGGAAAAAATAAATTACCAATTAAACTATGCCGTTGGGCAGGTAAGGCTGGATAGTCTTCAACGGGTTTATAATACCGCTATGCTCCAGTTGAATGATGTTGAAAAGGAATTGACCGAATTACAGCTCAATGGTATCCCCGATACTGATATCACCCTCCGCTCGATCGAGGCCAATAAACGCCAGGCACAAAGGGCGTTAAATAGTCTCCGCACCGCACGTAACAAAAAGGTTGTTCACCTTTAATTCTATTCTATAATTTAATTTGTAATTACCTGATCTGCGTTTGCAGATTGATTTGTCCGTTACTCGATGCTAGTTACTGGTTGCTGGATGCTAGTTACTTATACTGTAGAACCCTTATATACTTTATATACCCTGTATACTTTTAGCTAATTCATTACAACCCGCAACAAAAAACAAGCAACCAACACCTACCAGCAACGCGGGCATTTCTCGCTATACTTGTTACCGATGGTGAAGCCGATCAATATTTCATGGGTGCCCTTACTTACTGTATTCAATGCCGTGGTAGTAATATCGTATGCGTAACCGACATTGAACGTATTGCTGATATTCAATCCCGCCATTGCCGCATAACCATCCTGGTAACGATAGCTTCCGCCCAGCCATAGCAGGTCGCGGTATTGCATCTTTACATTTACCTCGGGTTGAAAATCATTTTTGGAAGAACCATGGACGTATTTCAACATCAGCGATGGGATAGCATTAACATCCTCACCAATGAGGAAACGGTAACCAGCTGTCAGGAAAATATGTGGTACCAGTCTGCCCTTGGTCAGGAAAGCCGCGTCATCGGTAAAAGCCAGTTTCTGCGGAATGATCTGCTGAGCCGAAAGCCCGATAAAATAATTGCGGGTGTATAACCAGAGACCTGCGCCGAGATCGGGTCTGATCTTGTTCAACTCACCGGTCAATGAAATACCTGTAGCCGGGTCATAGGGATCACCGGTGCCACTAAAATCATGTTTAGAACGATCCAGCCGCACATTCGTAATCCCGGCGGAAAATCCTGCTGAAAGATTGGTGGTCGGACTTAACCCGATATGATAAGCATACGTAGCGTTGGCGGTGATACGGCTAAAACTACCAGTCCGGTCATGTACCAGTGTCATACCGATACCATGGTGAGGTTCGGCGGCCGTATAATTCTCCCAATAATATTTTCCCCGTGGATTTTGCCCCGGCACCTCGAAAGAAGTGGACGATGTCCGGTAATCCCCCTTCCCTATTGGCGCCTGGATACTAAAATAACTGGTCTTGGGTGCCCCATTCAAACCTACCCACTGGTCACGCATGCTCAACTTTACATCGGTATAATTTTCGATGCCGCTCAGGGCTGGGTTGAGAATATAATTATTCAGTATATACTGCGTGTAGTGAGGCCGCTGTTGCGCTGAGGCCAGCATTCCGCATAAGATCGCGGGCAGAATTAATAATTTCTTTTTCATTGTATTAACGGATTACATCTACATAACCGGTCATTTGTTTCCTTCCGTTTTTCGGATTAACGATATAGTAATAAGTTCCGATAGGAACGGGATTGCTTTTAACTGTTCCATCCCATGGACTGGTGTATCCTTCTGAATGGTAAATAAGCTGGCCATAACGGTTGAAAATATCCACCGTACACTCCGGGTAACTTTCCAGGTATTGTATCACCCACTTGTCGTGTACGCCATCGCCATTCGGGCTAAAGATATTCGGAATAGCCGGCGCCTTCAGCACTTTGATGAACACATCATCGCTCCTGCTGCAGCCTTTATTCGAGGTCACTGTCAGCGTATAGGTCTTGTCTGTCGGTGGTGACGCAATGGTATAAGCGATCGTAGGATCACTGAGATATTGCGGCGGTGACCACAGGTAAGTTACCGTCATGTTTGAAATCAGCGTAGGTGTCAGTGTTACCTGGCCGCCTTCCAGCATGAACTTATCAGGTCCTGCATTCGTGGGAGGGTAAGGATTTACAAAAACAGTTTGCGTAGCTGTGCTGCTCCGGCATCCATGGCTGTTAAAGATGAACAGTTTTACATTGTACGTACCCGGATTCGTGTAGGTATATACAAAGGAAGCTGTACTCTTGACATTGCCGTCATCCATTACCCAGTTATAAGAAGTGGTGGTACCATCCAATGGATTGCTGGTATTGTTGAAGGAGAAACTTCCCCCGATACAAACATCTGTCTTATCCACGGTAAATGAACCGATGGGTTCGGGGTGGATTGTATTCACCACGATCGTGGTGTCGTGCACACAACCATTATTGCTGGTCACCTGCAACTGCACGCTGAAAGGACCGGTACTGGTATACGTATGCGATGGGTTGGCCAGCGTGGAGGTATTATTCGCGCCGCTTCCCGGGTCGCCAAAGTTCCAGAGATAAGTAAACAATCCCTGTGAGCCGTCGGCAATCGTTGACAGGTTACCAAAACTTACACTGGCATCAGGCAAACAAGCGCTTGGCGGGATACTGAAATTGGATTTCGGTTGTGGGTTAACGGTTACAGGGATGATCTTCTGGGTACTTACACAACCATTGCTTGTTGTAACATTTAATTTAACCTGGAAGTTTCCTGTTACCGCGAATATATGGGTGAACGGTGAAGGATTATTTCTAATAACCAGCGGTGAACCATCGCCAAAATCCCAAGTCCAGGTAGTCAATGATCCGACAGGTGTACTTGAATTATCAGTGAAAGTGATTGCTTTGGTTTCGCAGGAAGGCGCCGCAAAAGCAAAATCTGCTGACGGTGGCTCCAGTACGGTAATAGTATTGGATAAAGTATCCGTACAACCTGCTGCCGATGAAGTATAAGTGTATTTGATGGTGTAAGTGCCGGGTCCTACCGAAGCAGGATTAAATAAACCACCGGGTGTAACACCAGGTCCGCTGAACACACCCGAACCCGGTACGCCACCTGTTTCAAACGCTTCTGTAATCTGGTAAGGCGGTGCGTCGAGACAAATATCCGGTATGGGGTCAAACTGCACATTAGGTGTTGCGTTTACCGTAATGGACCGTATTCTATCATTTACACATACACCCCCGGAATAGGCACGATATCTTATCTGGTAGACAACGGTTGTCGTCAGTGTCGGGTATTTATGTTTATATATTTTGCCGGTTACCGGGGAATTATCTGTATCAAAAACAGCGGGCTGGCCGAGATTGTCCCAATAGATCTCCACTTTGGTGATGGTACCGGGGAATACAGTGGAAGCTTCCGCGATAGAAACAGAATCACTGGAGCATAGAGTTGTTGGATTGAGCACAGTGAAATCAGCAACCGGGAAACTACCGTTAACAAACAAGGTATGCGTAATAGTATCCTTACAACCCCTATTGGACGTAGCAATGAGTTCTACAATATAAGAACCGGTAGCTGTATAGCTGTGCTGCGGATTTTGCAAGTTGGATATATTGGCAGGTCCACTCGGGGGATCGCCGAAGTTCCAGGCCCATGCCGTAATGAAATCTGGCAATGTTACTTTACTTGTATCCGTGAATTGTGCGAACGTATCACTGAGACAAACTTCCGGTAATACATACCCTGCTAGTGGTCTTGCGTTAATGATCACCTGTCTTGGTGGCGCAACACTTACGCAACCCTTGTCTGTTGTTACTACCAGGGTGACATTATAGGTTCCCGCTGTTCCGAAATTATGCGATGGGTTCTGGAGATTCGATGTATTGAGCGGTCCGCTTGGCGGATCACCAAAGTCCCAGGCCCAGGCAGTGATCACTCCTGAATTAGGAACAGAGATATCGGTAAAGCTGATCAGTCTTGTTTCGCAGGAAGGTGCCGTAAAATTAAAATTGCTGGTTGGTAATGAATTGATGGTGATCGTTCCGGTAGCAATTGCCTGGGCACATGGACCGGAAGTCGTCACAGTATAATTGAAGACTCCCGATACAGTGGCTGTACCACTGATCGTGAAAGTTCCACCTGCAAAGGATCCGTTGATACCGGCCGGTAACCCGGATACGGTAGCACCAGTTCCACTACCCGCTACAGCATAAGTAATGTTGACGATCGGTGTATTGAAGCAAAGTTCCTGTGATGTGGTAGATGGTGCAGATGTTAAGCTGATCGTTGCATCACCTGTTACCGTAATGGTACCATTAGCCGTTGGATTACCACAGGGGCCTGTAACATTAATAGTATAATTATAAGGGCTGCCCGCATTGCTGGTAGGAGTTCCGCTGATCGTCAGCACGCCGCCGGCAAATACACCGGTTACGCCTGGTGGCAGACCTGTAACTGTACTGCCTGTACCGCTGCCTGCTACGGCATAAGTAATATTTACGATCGGTATATTGATACAGACAGTCTGATTATCCGTTCCAGTCGCCGATGTAAGTGTAATGGTCGCATCAATTGTGATCGTAATCGTACCCGTTGTAGTAGCTCCCGCGCAAGGCCCGGTTGCTGTTACTGTATAATTGAAAACACCTCCTACAGTAGGAGTACCGGAAATAGTGAATACGCCTCCGGCAAAAGATCCCGACACACCTGCCGGCAAACCGGTAACAGTAGCACCCGAACCACTTCCGCCTATTGCATAGGTAATATTTGATATAGCTGTATTGATACAAACGCTTTGGTTATCGCTGCCTGCGGGAGAACTCAGGGTTACCGTTGCATCATCTGTTACGGTGATCGTTCCATTTGCAGTTGGCACCACGCAGGGACCCGTAGAATTTACTGTGTAATTAAATGTTCCGCTTACAGTTGGTGTACCGGAGATGGTGACCACACCACCGGCAAAGTTGCCGGTTACCCCGGTGGGCAGACCCGTTACTGAACCACCGGTACCACTGCCACCGATAGCATAAGTAATATTGATGATCGGTACATTAATACAAATAGTTTGATTGTCGGTTCCCGGAGCGGAGGTCAGGGTAACACTCGCATCAGCTGTTACGATGATCGTTCCGGTAGCGGAAGCTCCCGCGCAAGGGCCGGTAGCTGTTGCCGTATAATTAAATGTACCAGCTACCGTTGGACTGCCTGATATCGTGATCACTGCACCGGCAAAAGTTCCGGTGACACCCGCTGGCAGACCTGTTACCGTTCCACCTGTTCCACCTGTACCGACATCATAAGTAATATTAGCAATAGGTGTATTGATACAAACAGTCTGGTTATCGCTGCCTGCAGGAGAGCTTAAGGTGATTGTTGCATCCGGGTTTATTGTTATTGTTCCGGTGGCCGTGGGTGTAATACAAGGCCCTGTTGAAGTAACCGTATAATTAAATGTACCGGCTACGGTTGGTGTACCGGATATGGTGACCACGCCACCTGCAAAATTTCCTGTCACGCCTGCCGGCAATCCAGTTACTGTACCTCCTGTTCCGCTACCACCTACGAGGTAAGTGATGTTGGTGATGGGTGTATTGATACAAACGGTCTGGTTATCTGTTCCGCTCGCCGAAGTCAGTGTGAGAGTGGCATTACCCAATACAATTATTGGCAAAGTGAATACGGTACTCGGGCAACCCGTGGCTGTTTTTACTCGAAGGGTAGCATTATAAGTTCCAGGGGCCGTATAAGTATGTACCTGGGGTGCATTGGTAGTCGCCACCACGATCGGTGAAGCATCCCCGAAGTTCCAGGTCCACTCATTAATAACGGAGGTTCCGCTCGCAGTGGATCCATCCGTGAAAGTGATCGGCGTATTGACGCATTGCGGGGTTGAAATGGTAAAATTAGCAACGGGTAGATCGTCCAGGGTCACGGGGTGTATTACGGTATCAGCTATACAACCGATATCCGTTATCAGTGAATATTTTACATTATACGTGCCGGACAAGGCATAGGTATGCGTAGGTGCCGGCAAAGCGCTGGTGCTGGCGTCGCCAAAATTCCAGTGACGGCTGATAATGGCCCGCCCGAAAGTATTGGAGTTATCGGTAAAACTGACCGGGTTGATGACACAACCATCCGTAACGAAATTGAAATCCGCAACAGGAGGTTCAAATACCTGCACATCAAAATCGATCTCCTGTACACCCCCGCAACCATCTGGTGTGGGGTTAGTAGCGATCACTTTTATCGGGTAGGTACCTGGTGCAGTAATAATATAAGTACGGGGCAAACGATACTGGTAAAGCGTTCTTCCGGCCACTACCCAGGAGGAGTCTTCCACGATTGGTGCACCTCCGTTAAAGATTGTGGTATCATTAATACCCATACCGTTTAGCACAGCCCCAAATTCCCATCTTATTTCAATGGGGCGATAAGGGAAGGTCATTGAGAATTTGAAAGGCGTACCGCGGCAGGTCGCCGGGAAATTCACTGTACCATATTGGTTTTTGATGGAAATGAACTGGAAAAGGTCTTTGATATTCGTTCCGATATTATACCCGTATGATTCTGTTTGACCAAAACCATAAGCAATCCCGTTGAAGCCTGAATCGGACTGTATCCTGTGCTGGCCGGAAACAACTGCCGAGGTAAAATAGGAATATTTTGGATCCTGCGGGTGAACGATGAAAGACGCCGGGGGCACAGGGGCACCATCAAAAAGGAAAGAACTGATCCCGGTACCTCCGTTCGGAATTACTACATTGTAGAAATGCTGGGTAATATTAAAATTGGGTGTTGCATTCCAAATAACCTTATTAATATTCTGTTCGACCGGGCTCAGGTAGATAACTTCAGGGTCCCCGGGCTGACCATTACCGCATGCGTTTTGTGAAGTAATGTACTGGGCAACACAAATAGGTTTGTCGGCCTGCACCAAATTAGGTGCAGCGGTGGCTGGTATCTGGTAGTAAAAATTGTTGATCAGCGGAAAAGCGATCGGGGCCCCATTAAGCGTCACTACAGTCGTGGGATCGGAAACACATACCCTGTAAATATTATTGGACATTGACCCACCAGTGGGAACCATTAAATATTTTTTCCCCCAGGCAGCTTTGGGAAGTGCCTGCGCCATATAATTGTCCGAGGAGGGAGTACTCCCGTTACAGCTGATGGATATCCTTCCGCTACCGGAGAACACACCGATCTTTTTACAGCCACCTGATGCAGAAGCAACGCTTCGGATGATTGAACCCGTAAGATCTACACCGGAGTTCCCGGAATAGGTGCCCATTACATTATAAATCTCACCCTGGGTGAGTGTTACAGTATAAGTATTCCCTGCGATCAACCCACCAATAGTATTGGCGGAGGGAATCACTTCGACCGTTGTGGTACCTGTATCGGCTGCTACCACATAGAACCAGCAATTCGCATTGGCGGTATTGGACAGGTTGGTATAATTGATCGAATAGTATTCTTTGCCGAGTGTATTTGTAGGATATAAGATCGTTGCGCCAGATACATTTGAATTATAGATATGCGCATAAGCTACGATGGGCTTATCACTTGTTATATGAATCCCTTTACCGGAAATACCTTCCGTCTGCAATCTTGAATCCTGCACACCTGTTTTGGGGATTATATTCGAAGTGATCACTGAATTGGCAGGTACAAAATAAGCCTGCGAATAACCAACACCGGGGATAGATACTGTAACATTCGCTGCCAGTTCAGCTGCGAAATACAATACCATTTGCTGCTGGTTTCCCGCACCCATTACCTGGTGATAACCATAGCCCACCCAAAAATCTTTTCCTTTATTGGAAAAATCCTGGGCGTTCACACGAATGCCTGACAGTATAACGAGTACAAGGGTACTAAGTAGGTAAAATTTTCTCATGAAGTCCAATGTCCTGAATGTGATAAAAACCGGATGGCTAATCTACTAAAGAAATGTGAAATAATTAAGGGTTTCCCCCGGAATCTGAATAATTAGTGGATAGCTGTTTGAGCCCGTACTTCTACTATACTTAAGCAGTTGTGCAGGATTAATAATCATAATACCTGGTCAAAATGTGTCGATCATTTTGTTTTCCAGTGTGCGGATCCTTGTTCAAAACCCTGATACATAATTTAATTATTTAATCACCTATTTTATCTAAATCATAAACTTAGCTAACCTGTCATGAACAACTGTATTTCAATGAGTATGGTCAAATAATATACTTTTGTTTAAGTATTGAATTTTATCTAACAAAGTATATCTAATTAATCCATTTTATTCGAAAATTAATTTTCAAATAAACATTATAATTCATTGATAAATAATACTATAATCGCAATTATTATCCTCATTATATTAGTAGATAAATCGAATGGCAACATTTGGTTAAAAGCTAAATATATTAGTTTATAAATACAGATTTATTAAGGCTACGACTTCCGAAACTACCCCCGAAAATCTAATGAGATTAGCGAAGACTAATCACAAGGGAAGGCTGTGGATTGGGTGCTAAAATAGTCAGGCGAGAATTGACTAAATCTGTTAGGGAGGTCTCCTGCTATTTAACTTTGATCCGCTAATCCCCCGCCCGGGATTAAGCCCGAATAGCTCGTTATGAATAAGCAACGCCGCATCCTTATCATTTTCTCCCTTGTCCTCTCCTGCCTGCTCGCCGGCTGCGGATCAGTTAAAGAGCCGGAATTCCGCTCGATCCGGGACCTGCGGGTGAGCCAGGTCGGCCTGAGCGAGTCTACGCTTTTCCTGGATATGCATTATTATAATCCCAATAAATTCGGGATAAAATTGAAAGAAGCCGAAGGCGATGCCTGGCTGGAGGATAAACTGCTCGGGCATTTCTTCATCGACACATTAATACATATCCCTGCAGCAGCCGATTTCCTGCTTCCCATCCAATTGAAAGCCGATATGGGCCAACTCCTGAAGAATTCGGTTGCCCTTTTACTTAACAAAGAAGTGACTGTGCGGCTGAAAGGCAGTGCAAGGTTCGGTAAAGGTTTTGTCTATATCCGCTACCCTATCCTTTACGAGGGAAAACATAAACTGGCAGACCTGGTAAGATAGTTTGGGGGTTGAAGGTTTGACGTTCCTGTTTACTAAAATCCATTTTATCCCCCCCTGGGCTTTGCAAAACCTGAAACCTTAAACGTCAAATTTGAAAAGTCCAACCTCGTCATTGCTGTACGGGAACAGTGGGTGGTTTATTCTTCGGAGGCAGGCCGCCGTCTTCAGGCTTTTTGCAGCAAGCGGGCAGCATCTTGTAGAAATCAGGCGCAGCGGGCACATCACTGGCATCAAAACCGCAATTAGCGATCGCTGTTTTAATCTCTTCCATATTGATCCGGTCCACCACGTATTTTACGGTAGTAATGCCTTTTTTCATGATCACATTTATCTCAAGGATCCCATCGAATTGCTTTAAATATTTTTCAATTTTCACCTTACAGGGCTCACATTGCGCCTGCGGTGTCTGGATCGTGTCCTTTCTTACCGGTTTTGCCTGGGAAAATGCGGCGGCCGAGAATATTATGCCAACAGATAGCATTAAATATCGCTTCATCGATCAAAATTTATATGGAAAACTACAAAACTGGGTTCCAATTAGCCGGGTCATCCCTCCACTTTAACAAAATATCCTGCTGGTCGGCTGAAACAATGCCTTTTTGCACGGCCAAACTGATCAGCGTGGGATAATCCGTAAGGGAATAACAGGTCAATGATGCACGGTCAAAGGCTTCGGTTGCAACTGTAAAACCATAAGTGAAAATGGATACCATTCCGATCACCTCTACACCCTGTTCCTTTAATACATCCACCACCTGTAGACTGCTTTTACCGGTGGAGACCAGGTCTTCGATCACAACAGTCCTCTGCCCAGCTTCATAAAATCCTTCTATTTGATTGCCGAGTCCATGCTCCTTGGGTTTGGGACGAACATATACATAAGGCAATTTCAACTGGTCGGCTGCCATGGCGCCCCATGCAATACCTGCAGTGGCCACCCCCGCCAATAGTTGAGCATCCGGGAATTTTTCAAAGACCAGGTTACACATTTCCGACTTGATAAAATCGCGGATAAAAGGAAAAGAAAGCACTTTGCGGTTATCACAATAGATGGGACTCTTCCACCCGCTTGCCCAGGTAAAGGGCTGTGCTGCATTTAATTTAATGGCGTTAACTTGGAGAAGCTTTTCAGCAACCACGGTGGCGTCTGTCATAAAACAAAGATACAGGGTGCAAGGCACAAGGGACAAGGTGCAAGAGACTTGGAGTTGAAGTGAAATATTAAAATGTGTGTTATGTCAAGGGAGTTGGAGGACAGATTTCATAATTATGCTAGAGCGGTAAGAGACTTTTCTACAAGAGTAAAATGGGATGTTATCAACAGAGAGTATATTAAACAGGTGATACGCTCTAATGGTTCTGTAAGCGCTAATTATACCGAGGCCTCTGATGATCTGGGCAAGTTGGATGAGAAAATGAAGATCAAGATTGCCAGAAGGGAAGCAAAGGAGACTGTTAAATGGCTCGATCTCCTCCTTGTTTACGGGGACGCTGAGCTTGAGAAAGAAAGAGCAAAACTCATAGACGAAGGAGATCAAATTCGGAAAATATTATCATCAATCATTATAAAATTAGGTGGCTAAGGGAGAATCCAAAAGATATATTCTTGTCCCTTGTACCTTGTACCTTTATGTATATCAAAATCTATTTTAACGACAACCCCCTTTTTCTTTGCGACAACGTGGATGAAACACTGCAGCCTTATGTTCATCATGACGATGCCGTCTTTATTGATGAACTGAACAGTCATACCGTTAAATCCATGATCCATGAAATGGAACAGCCGGAAGTGCACGCAGGGGTGTTTTATCATGCTGATCTTCCTGCATTAAAAAAAGCTTTTTATAAAAAATTCACCCGGGTTATTGCGGGTGGCGGTCTTGTTCAGAATGAGAAAAAAGATACACTGCTGATCTTCCGGCGGGGGAAATGGGATCTACCAAAAGGCAAGCTGGACAAGGGTGAGACCATCGAGGAATGTGCTGTACGCGAAGTAAAAGAAGAAACCGGATTGCAGAAAGTGAAGCTTGGTTCGCCGCTTACTACCACCTATCATACCTACCATGAAGGAGCCAGGTTTTTCCTTAAAGAATCACACTGGTACAACATGAAAGCCAACGGAGAAGAAATGCTGGTGCCACAAACTGAAGAAGATATCCATGAGATAAAATGGGTGAAACCAGGTGATCTGCCCAAATACAGGAAGAATGCTTTTCCTTCCGTAGTGGATGTGCTGGCCTATAGCATTTAGTTTTTAGCCATTAGCTATCCGATTCTTTCCTGGCAATGATCGCTACGGTGAACCGGCTTACACAAACCAGTTTTCCGTTGTCGTCATGGATCTTAATATCCCAAACATGAGTGGTACTGCCAAGATGCAGCGGCGTAGCTACACCGGTTACCTTTCCCTCACGGGCACTGCGGATATGATTGGCATTGATCTCGAGTCCCACACAATAGAACTTACTATGATCCACGACCATTGCCGAGGCAAAGCTCCCGATGGTTTCTGCCAGCACACAGGAGGCACCGCCGTGCAATAATCCATAAGGCTGGATGCTGCGGTGATCGATGGGCATAGATGCTTTGAAGAAATTATCTCCCAGTTCCGTCCATTCAATACCCAGGTGTTCACTCATCGTACCTTTCCCGAAATGGCTAACATCAGCGAGCGACAATTCCTTATTGAACCATATCCTCATACTTATTTAGCAAGTGATTTGTAAACAATATCTGGAAGAAAGGGGCTTGCATTACCGTTGTTCCGGATAATATCCCTGACAATGGTGGAAGCGACAGATGTATATTTGGGCTCACCGGTGAGAAAGACCGTTTCAATATTCCTGTCAAGCGTACGGTTCGCATCAGCGATCGTTTTCTCGTACTCAAAATCACTGACGTAGCGTATTCCCCTTAAAATAAAATGCGCCCCGATCTTCTGGCAGAAATCGATCGTCAGTCCTTCATAGACCGCTCCTTCCACCCTTTCCTCATCCTTATATATCTCGCGTATCCACATCAGTCTTTGTTCATCAGAGAACATCGGGGCTTTAGCAGTATTCAAACCGATACCGACAACGATCTTATCAAACAGCGGCAGGGCCCTGTTGATGATATCCACATGACCCAGTGTAAGCGGATCAAAAGTTCCGGGGAAAAGACAGGTGCGAGACATTAGTTGTTTGTGGTTTATGGTTAGTGGTTATGCTTTTTCGAAATAACTTTTTTATTCTTTCTTTCTTATTCCTTATCAATTATGTCAACTATTATTTGGGACGAGTTTGCTTTCGTTCCGTAGGAACGTTTGATAGGATAGCTGTTTTAATTTTTGCCCGAAGCGTCCCGAAGGGACGCCTTGTGCTTTACAGCATTTCTTCCCGATTACCTGCAAAAGCTCCCGATGGGAGCAAGTCCTGGATGGTACATAGTTGCCTTAATTATTTCTGCCTGCAAGCAGGTACAATACCGCCATCCGCACTGCCACCCCATTTTCTACCTGCTGTAAGATAATGGATTGTTTACTATCCGCCACATCGCTGTCCAGCTCCACTCCCCTGTTGATCGGGCCCGGGTGCATGATGACGATCTCCTTGTTGAGCCCATCCAGCAATCGACGGTTGATACCATAAGCAAGACTGTATTCGCGGAGAGAAGAGAATAAGACCTGGTTCTGTCTTTCCAGCTGGATGCGCAGCACATTCGCCACATCACACCATTCCAGCGTTTCTCTCAGGTTATAACTGACATGCACTCCCAGTGCTTCGGCGCTGTACTTGGGGATCAGGGTGGGTGGACCACAAACGGTGACTTCGGCGCCCATTTTTTTCAACAGGTAAATATTACTTTGTGCCACACGGCTATGCATAATATCACCGATGATAGCCACTTTTCTTCCTTCGAGTGATCCAGTTCTTTCCTGGATAGAAAAACCATCGAGCAATCCCTGTGTAGGATGTTCATTGATCCCGTCGCCGGCATTGATGATGGCAGCGGGTATATGTTTGGCCAAAAAATGTGGAGCCCCGCTGGCGCTATGCCGCATCACCACCATATCCACTTTCATAGACAGGATATTGTTCACCGTATCCAGGAGCGTTTCGCCTTTGGCAGCAGAAGAAGTGGAAGCCGCAAAATTGATCGTATCGGCACTCAATCTTTTCTCCGCGAGCTCAAAAGAGAATCTTGTCCGCGTGGAATTCTCATAAAAAAGATTCACAATAGTCACATCCCGCAGGGAAGGAACTTTCTTAACCGGCCTTTGTAAAACTTCTTTGAATTGTTGAGCAGTGGAGAGGATCAGGGAAATATCTTCCCGCGTAAGATTTTTAATGCCCAGCAGGTGTCGTGTGGATAGTTGCATTAAAAAGCGAAATTAGGGTAAATTACTGAGTAATCAGCACCACTTCATCGTTTACCAGTTTTACCTTATCTGTTTTGTTTGTCTGCACCGTTTTGCCCACATAATCAGCCTGTATGGGGAACTGCCGGTGTTCTTTTCGGTCTACCAGCACACATAATTCCACTTTCGCAGGGCGTCCATAGTCCAGTAAAACATCCAGCGCGGCCTTGATCGTACGGCCGGTGAACAGCACATCGTCGATCAGCACTACTGTTTTATTCTCGATCGCGAAGGGAAGGTTCATCGTATCAGGCGCCAGGATCTCCTTGCGGATATCGTCCCGGTAAAAAGTGATATCAAGCTGACCGTATTGCACAGTTTGCTTTGTATCAAGTTCCTGTAATGCCGCAACGATATTTGCTCCCAGCACAGCGCCGCCTTGTTGTATACCAACAAAAACCACTTCTTTGATATCCGTATGCTTTTTATGTAATGCTGCTGCCAGCTCTTTGATGGTATCGTTCAGTTGTTGCGTAGAGAGTAAAACCTGCATGCGGGAATTTTGTGGCGAAGTTAGAGAATGACTTCAACACAAAAAATGAAATTTAATTTTCCTAAAGTACAATAGTTACACAAAAAAATAAGGGCCGTCTCAAAATGTCAGTCAGCATGATCTCTGAGCCTGGCGAAGAGTCGAAGGCTATCATTTTGATTGCCAATATTTCGCCAAGTTCAATACGACAATCAAAACGACTTTTTTAGACAGCCCCTTTGTAAAAAAATATACACCGGTTATTTTTTCTTGCCACTATGTTGATGGAACTGGTAAAACAATCCTACCTGGAAGACCCGGTTCTTTACTGAATTGTTACTATCATCGCTGATATTACTGAGGCCGATATTATAACGGGCATCGATCCCCAGTCCTGATGTAAAAATATAACCAGCCCCGATCGCCCAGGAAATATCCACTGAATTAAAGGCATCATCCACATCCACTTCTAAATCGCCGATCTTTTGTTTGGCGCTAACAAGGAAACCAAACTGCGGGCCTGTTTGGAGGCGAAAGCCTTCATTGATCATGTATTGGGCAAGTACCGGAACATTGATATAGCCCAATTTCAGTTTGGTATTTCCGCTTTGCCCTCCCTGGGAACTGTAAACCAATTCTGGCTGAACAGCAAAATGAGAACTGACATGGATATGAGCAAGTGCCCCGATATGGATACCGCTCTTGCTATCATAATCGGCACCATCCTCAACAGAGATGCTGGCAGCATTATAACCTGCTTTTACACCGAATTCGGTATGCTGAGCTTGAATGAAGGGGAAATAAAAAAAGAAAGAAAGGCAGATCCCAAATAATTTTTTCATAAATAATGGTTTTAATTACACAATACAGCTATTTATCGCAGAGCTAAAGCAAGCAAAACCATGCCAAAGCGGGTCTATTTTCCGTCATTACTCCATTTGCCAGCCTCTTTTCGGGGAAAGAGATACCCTTACTACGGTATTGTATATCGCTGTTCAATCAGTAATTTTAGTGAGCCTCTTAAAGCTGCCAGATATATGAGAGCAGTCCGCCTGTTATTTATTTTTTTCATTACTCCCTGTTTCCTGTTTGCACAGGATCCTAAAGGACTTATTGTAAATGCACCCACTAAGCTGCGGGAAGGCACCACCCGGGCATTGATCGTTGGCATCTCCGGATATGAGTATATCGATAAACTGCATTATGCCGACAGGGATGCGGAGGTCTTTGCTGATTACCTTATCAATAAGAGTTCATGGAATATCGCCCCATCAGACATCACGCTGCTGACGAATGAAAAAGCGACAAGGGGTGGCCTGATCACAGAATTACAAAGACTGGCCATTTTATCAAAGCCTGGCGACCGGCTGGTCTTTTATTTCTCCGGTCATGGAGATACGGAAACATTTACCAAAAAAGGATACCTGCTCACTTATGACACGTTCTCTAATAATTATATGGCAGGCGCCATCTCTGTGAATGATCTTAAAGATGTTTTTGGTGCGCTTACCCAGGACACAGTGAGCCTTATCATAATAACCGATGCCTGCAGGGCCGGTAAGCTCGCCGGGGGAAAAGAAGGGATCGAGTATACAGGAGCTGCTCTACAGGCCATGTGGTATAACGAAGTCAAGATACTGAGCACACAACCGAATCAGCTATCCCTTGAAGGAACGCAATGGGGAAGCGGAAGAGGTATCTTTTCTTATTACCTGGTGAATGGCATGGCAGGAGCCGCTGATTTAAATAAGGATTCACTGGTCACGATCGCCGAACTAAACCAGTATTTTGGACAGACCGTCGTAAAGGAAACTGATAGCAACCAGCAACCGATCGCCCGGGGGCCCAACGAATACACGAATGTAATCGCCAATAATAAAATGATCCCAGGCAGGACAAGGAATAAACCAGCAGGGAATAGAGCCGGGTTCAATCGTAATTTCAAAATACCGGATGACAGTTGTGCTTTTTATTACCGGCAAATGAATGCGGCTATTACCGCAAAAAAATTTGACAGAAAAGATCCGTATTCAGCAGCAGCCAGCTACCAGCAATTGCGCTCCTGCACAAATGACAAGGCGTTTCTATTGGGAGCCAATTCGCTCTTGCTTTCTGCCCTGATGAATAATGCCCAGCAGATCGTCAATAACTCTTTTATCGGGAAGAATTTTGTAAAAGAAAATGAATATACTTATGCGATCGACCTGTTTGACCAGGTCTTACAGTACAACGATCTCCGTCTCCCCTACCAGCAGCAACTGACCAACCTGAAAAGATACCTTCGCGTGTTGGGGGCAACCTTGTTCAACTGGAGATCGGATTTCACCGAATTATCATTGATACTTGATTCAGCATTGAAAGACGAACCAGAAGCAGCTTATCTGCTCAGTGCAAAAGGAGCGCTGGAATTGAGGAAGATGAATTATTCCGCGGCGATACAGATACTGGAGAAAGCAACACAGATGAGCCCGGGGTGGCTGGTACCCAAATATTACCTGGGTGTCGCCTATGGCTATAAGAAAGATTATAAGAAAGCGCTGAGCTATTACAAGGAAGTGCTTCAAAAAGACAGTCTGTACCGCACATTTGACTGCGCCAGGTGCATTCAGACTCAAATAGCCGAATATGAGAAAAGACTGAAAAAAGTGAGGTATGATAAATACAAGGATGATGTAGAAGGAAAAGCTTCCCTTGATTCTGCAAGGAGTTTACTCGCTGATAATATTGACTCCGCCAGCTTTTATTATGATATGGGACGAAGATTTGATAAAAGGAATCACCCCTACCAGGATTCAGTTTATTTTTTCTATTCGCAGGCTGTCCTGCTCGACCCTTATGAAGCCGAATACATGTACACTCTTTTACGCTACCTGCGGAAAAAATCATACGGCCAGGAAGAAATACGTGAATGGCTCAAAAGATCCGGTGAATATCCGGATTACGACAAACGCTGGTTCCAGGAAGAACTGATGTATTCCTATTTCTATTCAAAGGAAACAGAAAAAGCCCTGCAGGTTGCCATTGACCTGTATGAAAATGGGGATTATGGCTGTTTGAATATGAAAAAACTATCTAAAAGATTTGGTAAGCTGGCCAGCTACCAGGCATTCATCAAAGAAAACTGCTCCGATTAAATTATTTCTTTATCAGGGACGATTCTTTGTATCCGGTTCAAGGAACGGGTACTTATAATCCGTCGGTGGGTTAAATGTTTCCTTGATCGTTCTTGCACTAAGCCAGCGATAAAGGTTCAGGATCGAACCCGCCTTATCATTTGTGCCACTTCCGCGTGCACCACCAAATGGCTGTTGTCCCACTACGGCACCCGTCGGTTTATCATTGATATAGAAATTGCCGGCTGCATTCCTGAGTTTATTTGTCGCAAGCTCCACCGCTGCCCTGTCATGCGCTATAACAGAACCGGTCAATGCATAAGGCGAAGTGCTGTCTACCAGTTCGAGTGTTTTTTCAAAACTATTGGCAGGATAAATATACACGGTAAGCACCGGGCCAAAGATCTCTTCGCACATGGTAACATATTTGGGACTCTTTGCTTCAATAATGGTCGGCTGCACATACCAGCCCTCTTTGCTGTCGCATTTTCCACCCACCCAGATCTCCGCTTTGGTATCTTTTTTCGCGTTGTCGATATAGCGTTTGATATTCTTAAAACTTTTTTCATCGATCACTGCGTTGATGAAATTGGAAAAATCATCCACGGGACCCATTTTAAAACTCTTCACTCCTGCGATCAGTTTTTTCTTTACCTCCTCCGCCATATTCGATGGTATATAAGCTCTTGAGGCGGCCGAGCATTTTTGTCCCTGGAATTCAAATGCGCCGCGCAGCAAGGCCGTCACCACCACATCCGGGTCAGCGCTTTTATGGGCGATGACAAAATCCTTGCCACCTGTCTCCCCTACTATTCTCGGGTATGATTTGTAATTGGGCATATTCTTCCCGATCGTTTCCCACATATTGTTGAACACACCGGTTGATCCCGTAAAATGCACACCGGCAAAATCACGGTGATTGAAACAAACTTTACCGATCGTAGGGCCATCCACATAAATAAGATTGATCACCCCATCCGGCAGACCCGCTTCTTTCAAAATGCGCATCGTCATCTGTGCGGCATAGATTTGGGTATTCGCAGGTTTCCAAACCACTACATTGCCACACATAGCAGCAGAAGTAGGAAGATTACCACCGATCGCAGTAAAGTTGAAAGGCGTAACAGCCAATACAAACCCTTCCAGCGGGCGGTATTCCATCCTGTTGTGCATACCGGGACTGCTGATGGGTTGTTGGTTATAAATCTCTGAAAGAAAATGCACGTTGAATCGCAAAAAGTCGATGAGTTCACATGCCGCATCGATCTCTGCCTGGTAAGCATTCTTGCTTTGACCAAGCATGGTCGTACCATTCATGTACGGACGATATTTGGTAGCCATCAGGTCGGCTGCTTTCAGGAATATCCCCGCCCGGTTCTCCCAACTGGTATTGGCCCAGTTTTCTTTTGCCGCTAAAGCAGCTTCGATGGCCTGCTCCACATGTTTTTGTTCGCCGGCATGAAAATATCCCAGCACATGTTTGGTCTCATGCGGAGGGCGGATCGGCATTTTCTTACCAGTCCGTACTTCCTTACTGCCGATATACATGGGAGCATCCAGTTCCTGGCTTTTTAATTCAGCCAATACTTCTTTTAGTCTTTTTCTTTCAGCACTATTGGGACCATAAGAAAGTACCGGTTCGTTCACCGGCATGGGGTAAGAGAATGTTCCGATACTCATTTTTTAACGATTTGGAGATTTGGCAATTTGTTGATGCACACTAATTAATCTTATTTTTTGACGATGCAATTATTTTTGACAAGACCTTGATTATAGAAGAACACTCGTCCAGCAATTGTTTGCAATCGGGATATCCCCCTGTTCGATCACAAAGCAACAGCCAGTATTCAGTTTCATCTGCTTCTTTCGCTGCAATCTTCATTTTATGAATAAAATCGAGCCTGCTTTCGGCATTCTGCGCTTCCCGTACATTCGCCCCAATACTTGTTGCCGATTTGAGTAATTGTGTTGCTAACACGTATTTTTTATCCCGTTCCAGTAATTCTGTATACTTAATAACCTTCAAAGCAAAATCGAACGTCAGCTCTACGATGAGATTCTTTTCTTTGTTTCCCTGCATTTCCTATTCCTCCACCTCAAAATTATCAAATAAGTACATCTTCAAATCATCACATTTCCAAATCAGGCTTCATTCTCTTTCTCACTCATCAGGTACGCCTTGATAAATCCATCCAGCTCTCCATCCATCACCGGCTGTATATTTCCCACTTCGAAGTCAGTACGGTGGTCTTTGATCATTTTATAAGGATGAAAAACATAGCTCCTGATCTGGCTGCCCCATTCGATCTTTTTCTTTTTTGCGTTGCTGGCGTCTTTCAATGCATTTCGTTTTTGCAGTTCCTGTTCGTAAAGGCGGCTCTTCAGCATCTGCATGGCCAGCTCCCGGTTACCCAGCTGGCTCCTGTCCTGCTGGCAAACTACAACGATGCCTGTAGGTATATGCGTTAACTGGACTTTTGTTTCCACCTTGTTCACATTCTGCCCGCCGGCGCCACCGCTTCTCGAAGTCTCCATCTTTACATCGGCGGGGTTGATCTCAATACTAATTGTATCATCCACCAGGGGATAAGCATACACACTTACAAAAGAGGTATGTCTTCTTGCATTACTATCAAAAGGTGAAATGCGAACGAGACGGTGTACACCGCTCTCCGCTTTTAAAAATCCATAGGCAAAAGGCCCTTCGAATTCAAGCGTGCAGGTCTTGATCCCTGCACCATCACCCCACTGCCAGTCGAGCTCGGTCACTTTCCAGCCCTGCTTCTCGCCGTACATCCTATACATACGTGCCAGCATTTCTGCCCAATCCTGGCTCTCGGTACCACCCGCACCACTGTTGATCTGCAAAACGGCTGGCAATTCATCCTCGGGTTCATTCAGTGTGGCTTTGAATTCCGCCTCATCGATCAGGGTGATCGCATTTTCGTAGGCCTGTTTGGTCTCTTCTTCGGTAGCATCACCGGCTTTCCAGAACTCAAATAGTACAGCAAAATCCTCTACGGACGCTTCAGCGGTCTCATAGAGTTTTACCCAATACTCGCTCAGTTTGATATTCTTGAGGATCTCGGTTGCCCTTTTGTTATCATCCCAGAAGCCCGGGCTCAGTGAAAGTTGTTTGTCTTCGGCGATCTTTTGTTGTCGGTTAGGGACGTCAAAGAAACCTCCTTACCCCGGCAATGCGGGACCGCATATCATTCAATTTTTCGATTGTCATACTGCAAAGGTAAGGGAAGTTGCTGGTCATCCCAGCGAAAGGCGGGACTGGTTGCTGGTTTTAGTTATGATCATTAAATCAGCAACAATCGGGTCGGCTATACTCCCGGCATGATTTATTTTTGTTCCATCATGACAGATTTTGAGCGCATCACAAAAGCCATTCATTTTATCAAGGACAACTTTAAACAGCAACCAGAACTCGACGAAGTGGCTGCGCATATCCATTTAAGTCCCTTCCATTTCCAACGCCTGTTCAAAGAATGGGCCGGGGTGAGTCCCAAAAAATTCTTACAGTATATCAGTATAGAATATTCCAAACAATTACTGGATAAAAAATTGTCCCTTTCTGATACGAGTTTTGAAACAGGCTTATCCGGTACCAGCCGCCTGCACGACCTGTTCATCAGTATTGAAGGCATGACTCCCGGGGAGTATAAAAATGCGGGAGAAAAGCTTAGCATCCACTATAGCCGTGCCGAAACGCCATTTGGGGATGTGCTGATAGCTTCGACCCCCAGGGGTATCTGTCATCTATCCTTTATTACTAATACAGCCAAGGGTATCGAGGAATTAAAAGCAGCATTTCCACAAGCCGGTTTTACCCAAAAGACAGACAGGCTGCAGCAAGATGCATTGAAGATCTTTGATCGTGACTGGAACGACCTTGCAAATATCAAACTACACCTGAGAGGAACCGATTTTCAATTGAAAGTATGGCAGGCATTACTCCAGATACCTTCCGGACTTGCCGATACTTACAGTGGTATCGCAAACAAGATCGAATTACCCCGGGCATCAAGAGCAGTGGGAACCGCTATTGGTCATAACCCAGTTGCCTTCCTCATCCCCTGTCACCGTGTTATCCGTTCTACGGGTAGTATCGGTGAATACCGCTGGCACAGCGACCGTAAGTCAGCTATACTTGGTTGGGAGGCGGCGCAGATCCCCCACAAATAATAAATTCAGCAAGTATCGGGTTGGAACAGGAACCAGTTGAGCGGAAATTTGTGCTTCAATCATTTCATCCATGAATAATTTTAAAATCGTTCCGCTTTCAAAGGATTACGGAGCTATGATCCGGCAACGAATGACCGATGATTTTGATAATAAAGTGTTGGAACAGACCGCCACCGGTAAAGGCCCCTGCAGGGTTTCGCTGCAACCGTTTATACCCGGGGAAGACAGGCGTTTGTTGTTTTCCTATTCACCATTCAACATTGACAATGCCTTTAACCAGCCAGGACCAGTTTTTATTAACCAGCAGGAAGTGGAACCTTATGCCGACATTTATAATTTTCCAGCCGCTATTAAAGCTGACAAGAAAAGTTTTCCTATCTCGTTGATCGGCTATGACAAGGAACAAATGATGGTTTACACCAAATTGACGGGCGATGCAGATATCGATGAACTTATTACAAAAATCTTCACTAATCACCCGGAAGTGGAATTCCTGCACGCCAGGAATGCTGCGGCAGCCTGTTATATCTGTAAAATCGAAAGGCGTTAAAGGGAAAAGGGAGTCAAATAATAAAAAATGCTTATTGAAAACATCCCCCTAACTTACCCATTCAACTAAACGCAACTGAATGTGTTTTTCCGCTACCGCGAGTTTTGGCGCCAGCGCCATTCTGGGGACGATCGGTATCATTACGGTGACTAAAGCCAGGACTAAACCCCAGCGTGTGTTTGGTACCATTCCACTGCTCTTCGCGGTACAACAATTGACCGAAGGCTTATTGTGGTTATCCTTAAAGGATAACGATCTTGCTTCCTGGAAATCCTTACTTACCTATATCTACCTTGTATTTGCTATGGCCGTCTGGCCGTTCTGGATATCCTTCACGGTATGGCTAATGGAAAAAGAAGCAAAAAATAAGCGAATGATGAATACGCTGGTCGCTGTCGGTACGATCGTGTCGATCGGCGTTATACTTGTACTTTCACTGTACCCGGTGAAAGTAATGATGCCATTCTGCCCAACCTGTCCCCTTTCATCCGCGACGGGTCTGAACCAGCATCTTCATTATGAATTTACCCTCCCGCGTGTTGCGAAAGGTCTTATCGGGACGTTTTCGGTACTCTATATTATAGCCACGATCGTTACACCTCTTCTATCCAGTATCAAAAAGATGAAATGGTTGAGTATAGTGTTTTTCGGCTCTTACCTGTTTGCCGTTATACTGTACAATGGTTTTGTTATTTCGATCTGGTGCTTTTTTGCAGGATTGCTGAGTTTTGTCGTACTCTGGATTATCCTGAGTCTTCGCAAAACCAAGTTGAAGGTAGCCCCTTAAAATTCCAGCTCTACGTTACTGTTTTTATTTACTTTATTTATCCGGATAACATGTATCCAGTTCAAGAAAAGTAAAATAGGATAAACCAGGTCGATCTCGTACCAGCGTTTCCCAAAATTGGTGGCAGAAGGTGTTTTATGATGATTATTGTGGTAAGCTTCACCCAACAGGAAAACATCCATGGGATATAAATTTCGGGAAGTATTCTTTAGCTTGAAATTGACCGAACCATATTTATGGGCAAACCAATTGATAAAAGCACCATGAAAAGCTACCATCGTGATATGAATGGGCAGTAAGAGATACCACCAGGCCGATGGAGCAAACAGGATATAAATAGTCACATAAAAAGCTATCCAGATCACCCGGGATATCCAATTGTTGGCAAATTTGTCAAAAGCACGCCAGTCAGGAAGATTCTTTAAGAACCGCTCTTCTATCTCGATTTTATTGTTAAACACCCCGGATGTAAAGACCCGGCTCCGCCACATCATAGCGAATACATTCTCATCATACTTCGGGGAATGGGGATCTTTCTCCGTATCCGTATAGGCATGGTGCATGCGGTGCATGATAGCATAGACCCTCGGACTTACATAAGATGATCCCTGGCCAATATATGCCAGGATATAAAAAAAACGTTGCCAGAATTTGCTCATACTGAAGGCAGCATGAGATGCGTAACGGTGTTGGAGAAAAGTTTGAGTAAAAATCGCCAAATACCAGTGACACAAAAAGAACACAAGTATTACTAACATTAAAAAAACTGGGGAATAATAAAAAGATCGATGTTGACCTGTAAGGTACGATTTATTTGACTGAACAGATGTTTTTATTTTTTGCGCCTGCTCATTTTATGATTGTTTTATGGGATGGTTTGAAAACCCCACCTCTTAAAACGATCGGATCGCAATTACTAAATAACACAGTATTATTTAATTAACCTTCCTGCATTCAATGCATGCGCAAAAGGAATGCTGTGTAGTTAAAATACAACAGGGAAATAAATGCCCCGGACTGATCAATCGATTACCCAAAAATCACTCTTAAATCTCAGCAATTTATCCCGGTAAACTTCCATCTCCGGTGCCGTTTCGGTGGCTTTTTTGTAATAAGCAAGGGCTTCTGCGAGGTAGTGATGCTGCTCCAGCATATAAGCGATCCGGAAATATCTTGCTCCTTCTTCTTCCGGAATATCAGCACTGATCAATTTTAAATCATCAACGAATTTTTCCAGCGTAGCAGGACGAATATAATTCAGGATCCTTTTTTTTACGGTTGCCGCCTTGGGTGCGGAAACAGTCCAGGCATATTTTTTCCCTTCCTGCAACAGGTGCCCGAATTGAGAAGTATTGATGATACTCCGGTGCAGGCTGTCCTTGTAGATTGCCTTGCCTGTTTTCAGATCATATAGTTTAAAGGAATATTTTCCTGAATAATCATAACAGGTCCATGATAAGGGGAAATCAACCCCCGTATAATTAAGTGTGTCCAATCCCGGGTTGAATTCAATCCGGATCCTGTTGGGGTTAAATACAATGGGCGATGGACTACGCGTAACAGCGTTCACGGCCAGCCTCTCCTCTTCTTCCTTATGTTCGGGGCTTCTTGTATAGAATTCACTCCAGATATATTTAAAATAACTCGCGGTAATAGAATTCCCTCCTGTTTTACAGGAATCTTTCCATTTATTCACTGGGAAACTTCCTTCTTTATTAACCGAGAGCGGCTTGCCTTGCTTACAAACCATCGTCATACTGGCGCCTGGCTTCACAGTGATGGTTGTCCCCGGTTTCAGCACTTTGCCGATCTTGACTGCAGATTCCTGGTTATTATAGGTAGCCATCACGGAGCCTTTGACGGCGTATACCAGCAATTCATTTCCCTTTTGTGCGTTGGCAGAAGTGAGTACAAAAAGACAAAAAAGTATAAGGAAAAATTCCCTTTTCACTATTTTATGAATTTAGCTTAAAGATACATAATTGGTCTGTGCAGAAATATGGGTAAAATATTTCGCCATCATCCTGTAAATTGTTGCATTATTCTAAAAACCTTACTTGCTTTTATGGGAGTACTCCAGGTCAAAAAACAAGCGAAAAAGTATGATGCAGTAATTGTTGGATCCGGTGCTGGGGGCGGGATGGCTGCTTATATTCTGGCCAATGCCGGGCTGAAAGTTTGTTTACTCGAAGCTGGCTATATGTATGATCCTCAAAAAAATGTCACCCAGTTAAAGAACCCCTGGGATTCGCCCCGGCGTGGTGCGAGTACAAAAAACCGTCCCTTCGGGGATTTCGATGCCTGTTATGGTGGCTGGTCGCTCGAAGGAGAACCTTTTACAAAGGAACCGGGTACCGACTGGGCCTGGTGGCGGGCAAGGATGCTGGGAGGCCGCACCAATCATTGGGGCAGGATATCCCTCCGCTTTGGTCCAAAAGATTTCAAAAGAAAAAGTATCGATGGACTGGGCGATGACTGGCCAATCGGATACGAGGATATCAAACCCTATTACGATAGAGTGGACAAACTGATCGGTATATTTGGCACCAACGAAGGCCTGGAGAACGATCCCGATGGGTTTTTCCTGAAACCTCCCAAACCACGCCTGCACGAACTATTTATCAAGAACGCGGCAACACAGGCCGGTGTAAAAGTGATCCCGGCCCGTCTTTCGATCCTGACAGAAAAATTAAATGATGACCGGGGAGCCTGTTTCTTTTGTGGTCAGTGTAACCGTAACTGCAGCATGGCCAAGGCCGACTTCTCCTCTCCCAATGTATTGATCTACCCGGCGATGAAGACCGGTAATATAGATATTGTGGCCAATGCCATGGCAAGGGAAGTACTAACCAACAGTGAAGGGAAAGCCACGGGAGTTTCGTATATCAGCAAAGACGATATGATGGAATACCAGGTGGAAGGACGGGTAGTGATCGTAGCTGCCAGCGCCTGTGAAAGCGCAAGATTATTATTGAATTCAAAATCGCAGCGACACCCAAACGGGCTGGCGAATAATAGCAATGTAGTTGGAAAATATTTACATGACTCCACAGGGGCTGCATTGGGTGGTGTACTTCCGCAACTGTTCGACAGGAAACGATATAACGAGGATGGCGTCGGCGGGATGCACATCTATTCTCCCTGGTGGCTGGATAATAAAAAACTCGACTTCCCCCGCGGCTACCACGTGGAATACTGGGGTGGTATGAGCCAGCCTTCTTATGGTTTTAGCTGGGGTATCGAAAACCTGAACGGTAAATATGTAGTAAAAGGAAAACAAAAAGAAGGCGGAGGGTATGGCGCTTCTTTGAAAGAAGACTACCGTCATTTTTATGGCTGCGGTGTAGGCATGGCCGGGCGCGGTGAAGCCATCCCGATCGAAAGCAATTATTGCGAGATCGATCCGACGACAGTAGACAAATTTGGAATCCCTGTTTTAAAGTTCAATGTAAAATGGACGGACCACGAGATCAAACAGGCTAAACACATGAAGGAGACCTTTAAAGAAGTGATGCACAATATGGGCGCGGTGATCACCTGGGGCGGCGATGACGATGAGAAGAACCAATGGGGGCTGGCAAAACCCGGCGAGATTATCCATGAAGCAGGCACGGTAAGGATGGGCAACGATCCGAAAAGATCAGCCCTGAATAAATGGAGCCAGGCGCACGATTGCAAGAACCTGTTCTGCGTAGATGGCGGGCAGTTCGTCAGCCAGGCCGACAAAAACATCACCTGGACCATCCTGGCACTGAGCATGCGGGCCAGTGAATATATTATTGAAGAGATGAAGAAACAGAATATATAGAACCAGTTGTTAGCCGTTAGCTGGCAGCCAATTGCTAAAAACTAAAAGCTTTCTTATGGATAGACGCAAATCATTAAAACTGATCGTAACAGGCGCGGTAGCTGCTCCTGCCGTACTCGCAGGTTGTAAAACGGAGGATAAAAAAACAGTTACTCCGGGTGCCGATGCAACATTCAACCTTGACCGTAACCCGGATGAGCTGAAATACGAGAAAGAGATACTTGCCAAAGAAAAATTCTTTACGGAGCATGAAATGGCCACCATCACCCTGCTTGCCGATATCATCATTCCAAAAGATGAGATCAGCGGCAGCGCCAGTGATGCCAAAGTACCGGACTTTATCGAGTTCATTGTAAAAGATATGCCCTCGCACCAGGTTCCCCTGCGGGGTGGATTGCGCTGGCTGGATATGCAATGCCTGAAACGATACGAAAAATCTTTTAAAGATTGCAGCCAGGCACAGCAGATGGAAATGGCAGAAATGATCGCTTACCCCGACCGGGTAAAGGAAAATAAAGAATTAAAGCCCGGCGCTGTATTTTTTAGTTTAATGAGAAATCTTACCGCGACCGGTTTCTATACTTCCGAGATCGGTGTAAAAGATATCGGTTACGTGGGTAATAAACCCACGCAATGGAATGGCGTTCCGGCGGAGGTGCTTGCGCAATATAAAGTGACTTACACGGAAAAAGAACTCCGGGAATGTGTGAGTTTTGAAAAGTCAGGCGGATGAGCAGTACCTGGTTACTGGAAAATACCTGGAAGACACCCGGCATTTTAGCTGCCCTGCTGCGCTATGTAAAAAAACAACATCGTTTTATTCGCGAACACCTGCAGCCCGAACTGGATACCGCGAAAGCCCTCAACGACGGAAGTCTCCATACGACAGATTTTAAGAAGATCACCCAATATTACGGTCTTGCTGTTCCTGCCATCCTCGGCGAAGAGCTCTGCGCATTAAGAGGAAGTGAAATGAGTTTACAGGAACGGCTGGCGCTCACCTACCAGGGTGCTATGACCGGATTAGGAGATGATTTCTTTGATAAACAAATTCCCTCTCCAGAAAAAATGATGGCCTTTCTTGAAACGCCGGAAAAATTTACCGGGCATACAGCAAATGAAAGATTATTCCTTGATTTTTATAAAAAAGCGCTGGAATACGCCCATGATCCAGAATTGGTAAAATACTACCTGCGAAAAGTTCTTGCCGCACAGATTGAAAGCAAAAAACAAGCAGTTCCGGGTCTTAGTCAAAAGGAGATACTGGATATCACTATTGATAAAGGTGGCTGGTCGGTGCTTTTTTACCGGGCGGCAATGTCACATCCCTTACTCCAGGGAGAAGAGGAAGCCTTGTATAAAATGGGAGGACTGATGCAATTCGGGAATGATGTGTATGGCATCTATGACGACAGGAATGAGGATATCCATACCCTGCTGACGACGTCAACAAAGATCAGCGAGACAAGAGAGATCTTCCGTTCGGTGATGAATGAAAGTTTCCAGGTCGCTTACCAGGCCGGTTACCCCGTAAAAAATACCAAAAAATTCCTCCGCCTGGTTTCCATGAGCCTTTGCAGCCGCTGTTTTGTGTGTTTTGACCAGCTGGAGAAAAAAGAAGCCGAAACAGGCGGTGTATTTTCCCCGAAACAGTATTCCCGTGCTGACCTGGTTTGTGATATGGATAAGACCAGGAATAAATGGAGATCGGTCAACTGGCATATCCGCCACAATATCCACCCAACCGGAACAAGTAAAGAAAAAGTTTCATAACTTTCTTACCCGCAACCTCAAACTAAACCTTATGCAGCAAAGATCATTCATCCTGGCCATTCTGTTATTCATTACCGTGGCTAGTTCCGCTCAAAATGTCACTATCTATGAGAATTGTAATTACTCCGGTAAAAAACAATATCTCGCAGCAGGTAATTACCGCGCTTACCAGTTGAATATTGCCAATGACAATCTTTCCTCGTTGAAAGTCCCTTACGGTATGAAGATCACCCTTTACGAAAATGATGATTACAAGGGCAGGTCAAAAACATTCAGTGCCAGTACCAGTTGCCTGGATAATAACTGGAATGACATGGCTTCTTCCATCGTAGTGGAGAACCAGAACAACCAGCCGGGTTATGGGCAGAACGATTATGTTACCTTCTATAATGACTGTTATTCCAAAGGTTTTTCGCAAAGCCTTCAGCCGGGGACCTATAGCGGTAACCAGCTGGGCCAGTTAAGATATAATATCTCCTCCCTGCTGATCTATGGCAACCTGCGGGTAAAAGTTTACCTGAACAGCGAATCCAATTCCGGTTATTCATCTATCATCGAAACCAACCAGACCTGTCTTCCGGATACGTATAATGACAAGATTGGTTCGCTGGTGATCGAATACAAGCCTGCCCAACCGAATAATTATCCCAATAATTACCCGAATAACAATAGCGGCGCTTATTCCACGATCTATACTGAATGCAGTTATAAAGGCAACAGTCTCCGGCTGGCGCCAGGTACTTACCAGGGAGATAAACTGGGTTTACTCAAATACGATATCTCGTCGATCGAACTCCCTTCCAATCTCAAAGCAAGGGTTTACGTAAACAATGAGTACACGAACGGCTCCTATTATTCCATTACCGAAAACACGAGTTGCCTGTCAACTACTTTAAACAACCGCATCGGCTCACTGATCATTGAAGAAACAAATGGAAACAACAACAATAACAACTATCCCAATAACAATTACCCGAATAACGCTTATGAAAGAGTGGTGCTGTTTACGGATGGGGGTTACAAAGGCCAGTCAGCCTCGCTCCTCCCCGGCACTTATGCCACCATGGCCCAGGCAGGATTTATAGACGATGCCCTAAGCTCATTGACTGTACCGGCAGGTTACAGGGTGGTGATTTATGAATACGAGAATTTTGGAGGTAAAACATATACGATCACCGCCTCAAAAAGCATGTTTACTATTTCCGGGTGGAACGATAAGGCTTCTTCTATTGCGGTTTACAGGGATCGGTAGATTGCCTTTGCGAGGTGACGGCAATACAGTACAACACTCAAAAATTGTTTCCGTAACCGAAGCAACCCATATCTAACAGGAACCATGCCCGTTAAAAACTACCCGTTCGTGGTATATCAATTTGGTGTAAATAGGGTAAATTGGAAATAAAAAAGAGATCCCGCATTTCTGCAGGACCGCTTTAAATGTTTTCACAACGGAATAATCCTTATTGTGATTTGCTTTTCAAATTAGACAGCTAAAGTAATATATTTTTGAAATAAACCATCTAGATATGAAAAATATTTTGGGATTGGACTTGGGAACAAACAGTATTGGCTGGGCTATCATACAACAGGATTTTGATAGTAAGCAAGGGAAGATACTTGGAATGGGAAGCCGCATTATTCCTATGAGTCAAGATATTTTGGGAGATTTCGGGAAAGGAAATTCCATATCTCAAACGGCTGAGAGAACCGGGTTTAGAACTGCTAGACGATTGCGGGAAAGGTTCTTATTACGCAGAGAACGGTTACATAGGGTATTGAATCTATTAGGGTTCTTACCTCAACATTATGCTTCAGAAATTGATTTCAAAATAAAATTGGGCAAATTCATTCCCGAAAAAGAACCTAAGCTCGCTTATAAACCGCAATATACTCAAGAAAAGAAGAAACCTGAATCTGAATTTATCTTTAAAAAATCATTCGAAGAAATGCTGGCTGATTTTCAAAAGCATCAGCCGCAAGTTTTAAAAAATGAAAAAGGTAAACCACTTTTAATTCCTTATGACTGGACGATTTATTACCTACGTAAAAAAGCATTGGTCAAGAAAATAAGTAAAGAAGAATTAGCTTGGATTTTATTAAATTTTAATCAAAAAAGAGGGTATTATCAATTGCGTGGCGAAGAAGATGACTCTAATGACAAAAAAGAATATGTACTTTCCCTAAAAGTAACAAAAATTGAAAGAGGTGAAAAAGATAAAAAAAATGAAAAGAAAATCTGGTACAATATAACCCTTAATAATGGGTGGGTATATTCTGCAACTTTTACATCAGAGCCACAATGGGTAGAGACAGAAAAGGAATTTTTAGTAACTGAAGAACTTGATGAAAATGGCAATATTAAGATAGTTAAAGACAAAAAAACAGATATAACAGGGAAAGAAAAAAGGCGTATTACTCCATTGCCAACTTTTGAAGAAATTGATTTACTGACGAAAGTAGAGCAAGACAAAATATACAAAAAGATAAAAGCCAAAACAGAAATAACCATTAACAATTCTGGTAAAACTGTTGGAGCATATATTTACGAAACCCTTTTACAAAACCCAGTTCAAAAAATAAGAGGCAAGCTTATCCGTACTATAGAAAGGAAGTTTTATAAGAATGAATTAAAGCAAATTTTAGAAACACAAAAGGAATTTCATTCTGAACTAAAAAATGACGAATTGTATAATGATTGCATTAGGGAATTATATCGTAATAATGAGTCACACCAGTTTTTGTTAAGCAAAAAGGATTTTGTTCATCTTTTCTTAGATGACATTATTTTCTATCAACGTCCTTTGCGTAGCCAAAAGTCATCCATCGGTAATTGTGCTTTGGAGTTCAGGCCAATTAAAGGCAAAAACGGGGAATTATTGAAAGACAAAAATGGCAATCAGGTTTTCAAATCCATAAAAGCCACGCCAAAATCAAACCCTTATTTCCAGGAGTTTCGCATCTGGCAATTGATGTACAACCTATCTATCTATAAAAAAGAAGATGACGCTAATGTAACTGCTGATTTTGTAAGCAATTCAGAGGATTTCGAAAAGTTATTTAACTTTCTAAACAGTAGAAAAGAGATAGAACAAAAATCTTTGATAAAATATTTTTTGGAACAAAAAGGAATGAAAGGAAAAGCTTTGAATGCAGAGGCAGAAGAATATCGATGGAATTATGTAGAAGATAAAGCCTACCCCTGCAATGAAACAAAAACACTTATCACCTCAAGATTAGCTAAGGTGTTAAATATATCGGATGATTTTCTGACACGAAATATAGAACAACAATTTTGGCATATCATTTATTCTGTAACCGATAAAACAGACTATGAGAAAGCACTTAAATCATTCGCTGCAAAATATCAAATAGATGAAAGTTCTTTTCTAGATACATTCAAAAAAATACCGCCTTTCAAAAGTGAGTACGGAGCTTTCTCAGAAAAAGCTATTAAGAGACTCTTGCCACTAATGCGAAAGGGGAAACACTGGAGTTGGGATGCTATTGATGAAAAAACCAAAGCAAGGATTGGAAAATTGACGACTGGGGAATTTGATGAAGAAATTAAAAATAGGATTAGGGAAAAAGCAAAAGAGAAAAAATTAGAGGCTGAAAATGATTTTCAAGGCTTACAACTTTGGCTGGCCCAGTACATTATTTATGGAAGGCACTCAGAAGCGGCCATAGCCGGAAAATGGAATTCTGCAGACGATTTGAAATTATACTTGGACGATTTTAAGCAACATTCACTTAGAAACCCCATTGTAGAACAGGTTATTACAGAAACGCTTCGTGTGGTAAAAGATATTTGGACAAAATACGGAAATGGGGCTAAAGACTTCTTTGATGAAATACATATTGAGTTAGGCAGAGAAATGAAAAATACTGCTGATGATAGAAAGAAAATAACCAATCAGGTTACTGAAAACGAAAATACCAATCTTCGCATAAAGGCATTGCTTGCAGAATTATTTAATGACAAAGAAATACATAATGTTCGGCCTCACTCACCTTATCAGCAAGAAGCATTAAAAATTTTTGAAGAATATGCTTTAAATAATGAGGAAAGATATGATGAAAAAAAAGGAGGTTTTGTTTACGACCCCATTACAGAAGATATTGAAAAAATAAGCATGCAGGCGCAACCAACAACGTCGGAATTACTTAGGTATAAATTATGGCTGGAACAACGCTATCGTTCTCCATATACAGGTGCTATCATTCCATTGAACAGATTGTTCACAACAGATTACCAAATAGAACATATCATTCCGCAGAGCAGGTATTTTGATGATAGCTTTAACAACAAGATAATATGTGAAGCAGCGGTAAATGAATTAAAAGACAACCAGATTGGCCTCGCTTTTATTAAAAACCATTATGGAGAAACAGTTCAGCTAGGACTGGGTCAAAAAGTACGGATTTTTGAAATAGCCACCTACGAAGAATTTGTAAAACAACATTATGCCAAAAACCGCAGCAAACGAAATAAACTTTTGATGGAAGAAATTCCAGATAAAATGATTGAACGGCAAATGAACGATACCCGGTATGTAAGTAAATTTATTTCGGGGCTGCTGTCAAATATTGTTCGTACCGAAACGAATGATGATGGTGTAAATTCTAAAAACATCATTCCAGGCAGTGGAAAAATTACCAGCGAATTAAAACAAGACTGGGGACTTAATGACATATGGAATGATTTGATTTTGCCTCGTTTTGAGCGATTAAACTTCCTGACAAAAACTACTCATTTTACTACCTGGAATGAGAATCACCAAAAGTACTTGCCTGCAGTACCACTGGAGTTGTCCAAAAATTTTTCAAAGAAAAGAATAGACCATCGCCACCACGCACTGGATGCGCTGGTAATAGCTTGTGCTACAAGAGACCATGTTAATTTATTAAATAACCAATCGGCTAAGTCAGAAATAAAACGCTATGATTTACAAAACAAACTACGCCGCAAAGAACCTTATTTCAATAAAAAGGAAAACAAACAAAAAGATGCATTTAAAGAATTTCATAAACCGTGGGAAACATTTACAGTTGATGCTTTGGACTTTTTGGAGAATATAATTGTAAGCTTTAAGCAGAACTTACGGGTGATTAATAAAGCAACAAATCATTTCGAAAAATGGACTCTAAAAGATGGAAGTCAAAAAAAAGAAAAACAAGTGCAAAAAGGTGTGAACTGGGCAATACGTAAACCAATGCATAAAGCTACCGTATCGGGTAAGGTTAGTTTAAAATGGGTGAGGGTTCCGAAAGGGAAATTGTTAACTGCTACAAGAAAAAGCTTGGATACCTCTTTCGATATAAAAGGAATTGGATCTATTACAGATACAGCTATTCAAAAAATTCTAAAGAAATACCTGGGCAGCAAAGGCAACAACCCCGAAATCGCCTTTAGTCCCGAGGGAATAGAAGATTTGAATAAAAACATTCGTCAATATAATAATGGCAAATACCATCAGCCTATTTTGAAAGTGAGAGTTTTCGAACTTGGAAATAAGTTTCAGGTTGGCCAATCAGGGAATAAGAGATACAAGTACGTAGAGGCAGCTAAAGGAACCAATTTATTCTTTGCAATTTATAAAGACAATAATGGTAATCGAAGTTATGAAACCGTCCCTTTGAACGAAGTAATAGAGCGGCAAAAGCTAGGATTGCAATCAATGTCTTTCGAAAATGAGAAAGGTGACAAATTGTTATTTTCACTTTCGCCAAATGATTTAGTATACGTGCCTACACAAGATGAACAAGAAAACATCAGCAATATTGATTTTTCGAATTTGACTAAAACGCAAATGAAGCGGTTACTTAATGTAAATGATTTTTCAGGCACATGCTATTTTACACCAAACAGACTTGCAAAACCTATTGCATCCAAGGAAGTTGATTTAAGTTTTGATGAAACAAAAAACAAATTGACAGGCTCCTTTGATACAAAAACTGCTAGTTTCGAGGGAAAACAAATCAAAGAAATATGTATCAAGATAAATATTGACCGCCTCGGCAATCTATCCCTTGAAAAAAAAAGTCCATATAATAATTTGATAGAAAAAATAAATGTTTTGTCTGAGTCTGATACATTATACAAAAAACAAGGATTGAAACAATTTTCTTCCCTCCAGGAAATGAATGAGGCAGATGCAAAAGAAATGGCTGTGCTGTCTCCCAAAGTTCATTTGGAGAATGCCACTTTACTTACAAAAACAATATTTGAAGAAGAATTAAAAAAACCGATGGTTAAAAAAATTAAATTCAAATAACTGATGAATGTTTTTATAGATGAACATCAACAATTATTGAAAGCATTAATACATAATAAGGTATCTTTTTTGCTGATCGGTGGATATGCTGTGATACATTACGGATATGAACGTACTACCGGAGACCTAGATATTTGGGTGCAATTGGGTAATGAAAACAAGGACAAATTAATGAAAGCCCTTGAAGAATTTGGTATTGAAGAACCCGATATAAAACAACTGCAAAAGATGGATTTCACTAAACCTGTGCCGTTATTTTATATTGGCGAAAAACCACGCCGGATTGATTTTATAACGTTGATCAGCAATGTGAATTATGAGGAAGCTATTAAAGAAGCTAATTATTTTTTACTTGATGAGGAGATTAATATCCCTGTGATTCATTATAATCACCTTATCCTTTCAAAAAGCACATCTTCCCGCCTGAAAGACAAAGCCGATATTGAAGAGCTTCAACGGATTAACAAATACAGGAAAGACCAGTAACCAGAAAAACATACTAAAACGCTTCCCAGCCCGTTTTAGGAGTGTAAACCTCCAATTCCTGTGATAAAGCGAACCCTTTATTTCGGCAATCCCGCCTATCTCAAAACCGCCAATGAGCAGATGCTGGTGGAATTTCAAAAAGAAGAAGCGGAAACCAAAAGCATCCCTATTGAAGATATTGGGCTGCTTATTCTCGATCACCAGCAAATAACCATCACCCAGGCATTGCTGGCAAAATTGATCGCCAATAACACCGCCGTGATCAGTTGTGATGACACCCACCACCCTATCGGCATGATGATGAATCTTGACGGGCACACACTCCAGAGTCAGAAATTCAAACACCAGGTGGAGGCAACAGTACCTTTAAAAAAGCAACTCTGGCAACAAACCATTATTTCCAAAATAGAAAACCAGGCGGCCATGCTGGCCTTTTGCAGGCAAGAAAATAAAGTCTTACACAATCTTGCCGCGGAGGTAAAAAGCGATGACAGTGAAAACTGTGAGGCGCAGGCAGCAGCCTATTATTGGAAAAAAGTGTTTTCCAATTTTTTTGATCCGGCAACAGCCGGTTTCAGCAGGGATCCTCAGGGACTCCCACCCAACAACCTATTGAATTATGGCTACGCTATTCTCCGGGCGCTTGTCGCAAGAAGCCTGGTGGCTAGTGGCCTCCTGCCCACCCTTGGGATCCATCACCGTAACCAGTACAATGCCTATTGCCTGGCAGATGATATCATGGAACCCTACCGTCCTTTCGTGGATTATACAGTCTGGCAGGTAATCAGGCAAAACGGAAAATACCTTGAAATGGGGCCTCATATAAAAAGGGCGCTCCTCGAAATACCTGCCATGGACGTAAAACTGGATGGCAGGAAAAGCCCGCTGATGAATGCGGTGCAGCGAACAACAGCATCACTGGCCAGGTGTTATGAAGGAGTAACCAGGAAATTATTGTACCCGGAATTCATATAAAGATTGCTGATAGTAATCCGAAACAATGTTTCACCGTTTTAATGCATACCGTATCATGTGGGTGCTCGTATTTTTTGACCTGCCAACCGAAACCAAGAAGGACCGGAAAATATATGCCCGGTTCCGAAAGGAGATTATGGGCTATGGGTTCAATATGTTCCAGTTCAGCATTTACCTGCGTCATTGCCCCAGCCGGGAGAATGCTGAAGTCCATATACAGCGGGTAAAAAAGATCCTCCCGCCAAAGGGCCATGTGGGGATCATGTGCATTACGGATAAACAGTTTGGAATGATGGAGATATTCCGGGGGCATGACCTGGTGGAAAACCCGGAAACCGTCCAGCAACTCGAACTTTTCTAGAAAAAACAGTCCTGCCAGGAATGAAAAAATGGGGTCACTGCCCCATTTTTTCATTGTAATACTTAGCTTAACTAACGTAAAATCAGTGCTTTGCCCGGTTTGCGTTGTTAAAGAGCTAAGCTACACGATAATTTGAAAGCAAATCACAACCGATAGCAGGTTGTACTTCATTTCAAATGGGTTGTTAAAGAGCTAAGCTACACGATAATTTGAAAGCAAATCACAACTACGGGTACGGGGTCGGTATATGGGGCTGGGTTGTTAAAGAGCTAAGCTACACGATAATTTGAAAGCAAATCACAACGAAGATCTTACTTGCATGCCGGGAGAAAGAGTTGTTAAAGAGCTAAGCTACACGATAATTTGAAAGCAAATCACAACTGGATAGTCAGGTTCGCGTTAAGCGAGTAGGTTGTTAAAGAGCTAAGCTACACGATAATTTGAAAGCAAATCACAACTCTGAGCGATATGGTATGCAGATGTGGACTGTTGTTAAAGAGCTAAGCTACACGATAATTTGAAAGCAAATCACAACTTACTCTTAACCTTCAAAAATTATTACAAAGTTGTTAAAGAGCTAAGCTACACGATAATTTGAAAGCAAATCACAACGTT
>JBDSPR010000039.1:0-167662 GCA_039930245.1 Chitinophagaceae bacterium
TATTTAAGATTGTCGATTGAATATTGCTGATTGAGACATTCTAAAATATTCAATATGCAATCAAAAATCTTAACTAAAACTACCCTTTCGTGGTATTGGCCATTTTAATGAACAGGGATAATTTAGAGCAATAGAAATAGTGAGGGAGAAATAATGGCAAAGACAAATAAAGTTGGGGTGATCCCGGATGAACTGGTAATGAGTAAAATTTATATTATCAGGGATCAAAAGGTAATGATTGACCGGGATCTGGGCGAACTGTACCAGGTAGAAACAAGGATCCTGAACCAGGCTATCCGCCGGAATATTGCCCGTTTTCCCGCGGACTTTATGTTTCAGTTAACGGAAAAAGAGTTTGAACATTGGAAATCACAAATTGTGATATCCAATGTTGAAAAAATGGGGTTAAGGAAAAGACCGCTGGCTTTTACAGAGCAGGGAGTTGCTATGCTATCCGGAATATTGAACAGCGAAACAGCTATAAGAGTTCATATCCAGATAATCAGGGTGTTTGCTAAAATGAAAGAACTGCTTCTTTCTCATAAAGACATTTTGCTACAATTAGAAAAGATAGAACGAAAGCTTACCGGGCACGATGAAGACCTCGCCCTTGTATTTCAATATCTCAAGAAATTACTGAACCCGCCGCAAACGCCCCGAAACAGGATCGGTTTCCGGAGAAAAGATCAAGAATAGGTCTTAATTGAATATTGTAGATTGAAGACTGAATATTGTTTATTGTGCATTAAAATATTCGATATTCCGAGCTTAACCGTCATTCCCGGCTTGACTGTCATTCCGGTCTTGACCCGGAACCAGTTTACTTAAAGAAAAAATCTTAAATTTCTGCTATGTATTTCACCATCATCTAAACCGTAGAAATGAAAATCATCATTTCACTATTCGTTGTTGCCCTTTTTATACATCCTGTTGCGGGACAGAAAAAAGGCATGAAAGAAAAAGCTTTGGAGGAAATCGATAGCCTGGTTGCCAATGCACTCGAATTCCTGGGAAAAACAGATTCGTTCATCCTCGCGGCGGGCCGGCCTTTTTCAATCAAAGGGGGTGACAAATGGGATGCGGAAGTGATCAGGGCCAATAAAAAGAACAGCATGGACGTCAGCAAGACGATCATTATCGGCACCGGTTGTGGGGCACTGATGCTGATGGTCTCTGCAAAAACCGGCCTGGTATATGCCGTCACTTTTGTTCCCCATGCAAAAGCAAAGCTGGATGGCGCGGACATCATGAGTTACCTGGCCAGTAAATACAGCTTTGACCAGAGAGGCAACAGCACGTTCCAGGCTAAAGATTTTTCCTGGGTTAGCGTGGGAATGCTTGCCGGGGGCGTCATGATCGCGGCCATGGAAGAAGATAAAAAAACATTGCGGTTTGAGCATTAGATATTTAAAATTGAAGAGTGCAGGTTGAATATTACAGAGGGAGATTGAATATTTTAATTCTCAATACATCAATCTTTAATTCCCACTAGCCAAAACCCGTCATTCCGGGCTTGACTGTCATTCCGGGCTTGACCCGGAACAAACCAGACTCCCGTCTCCTGACTCCCGTCTCCGGACTCCCGTCTCCGGACTCCCGTCTTCGGACTCCCGTCTCCGGACTCCCGTCTTCGGACTCCCGTCTCACTTCAAACTCTTCATATCAATCACGAACCGGTACCGCACATCCCCTTTCAGCATTCTTTCATACGCTTCGTTGATATCCGCCATCTTGATCAGTTCGATATCGGAAACAATATTGTGTTCGGCGCAGAAGTCCAGCATCTCTTGTGTTTCGGGTAAGCCACCGATCAGCGAACCGGCAAAACTCTTGCGACCAAAGATCACGCTGAAAGCCGGGATCTGTGCGGGAGTAGGTGGAACGCCAACGCAAACCATCACGCCATCGGTGCGGAGCAGGCCCATATAGAAATTATAATCATGCTCGGCGGATACGGTATCGAGGATAAAATCAAAATAACCGGTCACGGCTTTTGTTTGGGCTTCATCACTGGTGAGTACGAATTTATGAGCGCCCAGTTTTTTTGCATCCTTCTCTTTGGCGGCGGTATGACTGAGCATGGTTACTTCTGCGCCCATGGCCACGGCGAGTTTTACGCCCATGTGGCCGAGACCACCGAGACCCAGCACACCCACTCTTGTACCTTTACCCACTTTCCAGTGTTTCAATGGAGAATAGGTAGTGATGCCGGCACAGAGCAGGGGTGCCGCTGCATCGAGGGGCAGTTTATCGGAAATATGCAATACAAAATCTTCGTGAGTAACAATGGACTGGCTGTAACCACCGTGGGTGATGCTGCTGCCATCTTTTTCCGGGCTGCCATAGCTGAACACAGCTCCATTGGAGCAGAACTGTTCCAGGCCATGATTGCAATTATCACATTCGCGGCAGCTGTCTACCAGGCAACCCACACCGGTGCGGTCGCCCACGTTGAATTTCTTTACATGCGAACCCACGGCTGTTACCACGCCCACGATCTCGTGACCGGGCACACAGGGATACACGGCATTGCCCCATTCGTTGCGGGCGGTATGGAGGTCGCTGTGGCAGACACCGCAGTAATGAATCTCCATCACTACATCATGCGGTTTGGGTTCTCTGCGTTCAATGGTCAGCGGGGCGATGGGGCTGGTGGCACTTTGGGCGCCATAGGCTTTTACTGCTGGCATTTTTTATAGTTGGTTTATGTATGTAACAAACATAATTGTAATAAGTTGATATAACATTGATTGTTTTTACAAATGTTGAAGGCGCAACAAACAATGTATAATACTCACCTTGTTAAGCGATAGATCAGCAGCGTGGCTCTCTTGATAAGCCTGGGGTACTCATTAAGGTTGATCACTTCACCCGGTGCATGCGCTCCTTTGCCGGATGCCCCCAGCCCGTCAAGACAATCCAGCCATTCTGCCACATAGGAAATATCTCCGGCGCCTCTTGAACCCGGGTCACCCGGTTTTACATCGGCGTAACCGAGTGCTTTGCTGATATCGCTGGTAATTTTCACCAGCGCATTATTACCGGCCGTTGGCGGCATGGAAGGAATACCGTCTTTGAAATGGATGATTGCTTTTGTTCCCGGGAGCGACTGCGCCACGATCTGCTGCATCTTTATTTTTGTTTTTTCTTTTTGCGCTGCTGTCAAAAAACGGAGATCGCCGGTAGCCACCGTGCGGGGAGCAATGATATTGGTCTTTCCCGATACATCGCCCCGTTGCGCAGCTGTATCGTAGTTCACTTCAGTTCCGCCGATGAACAAACCAGTATTTACGGTGAGGTATTTTTCGGTACTGAACTGTTTCCTGAATTCATTGATGATACGCGTCGCTTCATACACGGCGCCATAACCTCCTTTCCCGAACACCCCGGATGAATGCGCCTGCGGGGCGGTCACTTCGATCCTCCAGTCACTGGCGCCCCGTCTTGCCGTAGCTATTTTATTTAAACCCTCCGCTCCTTCAAAGGCCAGGGCGATATCATGCTGTTTTGCTCTTTTGATAAAATCACCACGGCTGATATCTCTTGGCCGGCCGGCATTCTCTTCATCACCGGTAAAATAAACCGTGATGGTCGCATCGTCCAGGAGATGTTGTTCCTGCAACACTTTCAGTGCCGCGATCACGAGTACATCACCGCCTTTCATATCGTTCACGCCCTGCCCGGTAGCGGTACTGTCGTTCAGCATCGTGAAGGGGTTGGGAGGCATATCGGGTTCGAAGACCGTATCGAGATGACCGATCAAAAAAAGTTTTTTCCCTTTAGTGCCTTTGCGCCAGGCCACGAGGTGACCGGCCCTTTTCAGGGAGTCGGGTAATTCGATCCATTCCACCATAAAACCAAGCGCGGCCAGCTCTTTCGCGTAGAGTTCGCCCACTTGCCTTACGCCTTTGAAATTGTAAGTGCCGCTGTTGATATCCACCGTTTTTTTCAGCAGCTGCAGGGTAGCGGGCATGTCGGCATCAATAGCAGCCACCAGTTGCTTTTCGGTCGCTGAAAGCGATTGTGTGTGTGCTGTATGTGCGACGACAAGAATAAAAAGAAGACCGCAGCATTTTTTCATAATATATTTTGAAGAGGGCAAGTTAACCATTGCCCTTCATTTATTGACCAGCAACAACTCCGGGGTGGGCTCCCGTTTGATGAGTTGAACCACGAAGGCGCCAAGGAACAAAGATTTCACGAAAGTAAACGCTGTGTTACGCTGTGACTTTGTGCCTCTGTGTTTCAACAAACCCAACTCTGCTAACTTTGCGGGATGGCAAGAGTTATTTCCTCGATGGTGGCCCTGGGTACAAAAGCCCCGGACTTTACACTACCTGATACCGTATCCGGCAAAAACAAATCATTAAATGATATCAAAGGGGAAGCGGGAACGGTGATCATGTTTATCTGCAACCATTGTCCCTTTTTGTTGCATGTGAATGACGAACTGGTAAAACTGGCCAATGATTACCGGGATAAGGGAATAGGTTTTATTGCCATCAGCGCTAATGATGTGGTCACCCATTCAGGGGATGGGCCGGAGCAGATGAAGGAGACGGCGCTCCGCCTGCATTATCCCTTTCCTTATTGTTATGATGAAAAACAGGAAGTGGCGCGGGCCTATGCTGCGGCCTGTACGCCGGACTTCTTTATTTATGATAAAGAGAGGAGACTCGCTTACCGCGGCCAGTTGGATGATTCCCGCCCCGGTAACGGGATACCGGTAACAGGACAGAATATCCGGGCGGCGCTGGATTGTTTAGGGGCAGGGAAGCGGGTACCGGCAGAGCAACGGCCTTCGATCGGATGTAATATAAAATGGAAGTAGATGGCGGATGTGCATGATAAGAAGACACGGAGCTATAATATGTCGCAGATCAAAGCGACGAACACCAAACCCGAGATGCTGGTGAGGAGGTTTTTGCATGCACAGGGCTTCCGCTATAAACTGCATCATAAAAAACTACCGGGAAAGCCGGATATCGTTCTTACGAAATACAAAACCGTCATCTTTATTCATGGCTGCTTCTGGCATGGACATGATAATTGCAGGTACTTTGTAGTACCGAAAACAAGGACTGACTGGTGGCTGGAGAAGTTATTCCGGAACAAGGCGAATGATAAAAAAGCTGTATCTGCGTTGAAAAAACTGGACTGGAAGGTTATTAGTGTTTGGGAATGTGACTTAAAATCTAACAAGACTCAAAAGACACTATCTAAACTCCTTAAAAAAATCCGGTTTTAAACGTTTAATCCCAGGTTTTTTGATAGTTAAGATGTAATGTTGTGTAGTTTCTGAAAAAAATGCAGCCGATACCAATTATTGATTTGTTTGCCGGTCCAGGTGGGCTGGGTGAGGGTTTTACGTCTGTTGTTGATAAAAAAAACAACCGCGTTTTCAGAATTGCTCTTTCTATAGAAAGAGATGAGTTTGCACATCGCACGTTAACCTTAAGAAGCTTCCTGAGGCAATTTCCGCATAAAAAATTTCCAAAAGAGTATTACCAATTTGTTCGTGATGAAATAAAAGACGTTCAGGAGTTATACAAATTATATCCTAAGGAAGCCGCAAATGCCAAACATGAAGTCTGGAAAATTTCATTGGGAAGCCCGAATGACCATAAAGAAATAGACAGACGGATTACTGCAGGATTGAAGGGAGAAATAAATTTTGTTCTGATAGGAGGTCCGCCCTGCCAGGCTTATTCACTGGTGGGCAGAGCAAGAAGGCAGGAAGGAAATGGGTTAAACAAGGAAGATGAAAGAGTATATCTCTACCGTGAGTATTACCGGATACTGGGCGTTCACAAGCCGCCCGTATTCATTATGGAAAATGTAAAAGGATTGCTGTCTTCCAAAATCGATAATAAATCTGTGTTCAGACAGCTTATTCAGGACCTGCAAAATCCGGTCGAGTCATACAGAAAACTTGAAGGAAAGGATGATATAAAAAGTAAAACAAAATATCGGATTTTTTCTCTTGTTAAGAAACCAATTGAGTATGACCTAATTGACGGATCGCCAATATATGATGCAAAGGATTTCGTCATTCAGGCAGAAAAATATGGGATACCGCAAACAAGGCACAGGGTAATTTTATTGGGAATTAGAAATGATATAGATGTTACCCCTGAAATGCTTATACCGGGAAGTAAGCTAATTCCCGTTGAGGATGTTATATCCGGACTGCCTTCCCTTAGAAGCGGACTCTCTAAAACTAAAGATGGGAAGCAAGAGTGGAAGCAGGCCATGGAAGGTATTGTAAACACAATTTTAAAAAATCAGATTGATAAGGACGTGTGGGAGAAAATGCTACAGGTTGTAAATAATCTTTCAATACCCCGAAAAGACAGAGGTGATAGCTTTATCGAGTGGCAGAACAAGGTTGACTACCAGCCATCCTGGTATCTTGACAACAAACTTAAAGGTGCTTGTAATCATGAAACACGGAGCCATATTGTGCAGGACCTTTATCGCTATTTATTTGTTTCCTGTTTTGCAAAAGTGAAAGGCAGATCACCCAAGCTTTCAGATTTCCCCAAATTATTGCTGCCCAAACATGAAAATGTAAATAAAGGAATAGAGGAAAATAAATTTGCAGATCGTTTCAGAACACAATTATATGGTCAACCTTCTAAAACAGTGACTAGCCATATTTCGAAGGATGGGCACTACTTTATACACCCCGATTCGGCACAGTGCAGAAGTATGACTGTAAGAGAAGCCGCCAGGATACAGACTTTTCCGGATAATTATTATTTCTGCGGACCACGAACCGAACAGTTTCATCAGGTAGGGAATGCTGTGCCTCCTTTACTTGCGCAACAAATTGCATCAATAGTTCAAAAGTTGTTTGACTGATTACTTACTTTTTTATAATAAGCATACTTCTTGTTCAAAAACCTGTTCGACAGCACTGCTTAGTAGTCTTTTTTTGAAACCATTATACCGTACGAAAGCTTTAGCTACTTGCTTATCGTCAGCTGGCTTTCCTCCGGTCAATAAAATTTTGGCCATTATTTTTGAAACAAAATCATTGGGACTAAGAAGGCTAGTTTCAATAATATTGTTGATTAAATTCCCAAACCCCCCGCTCTTTTCGAATCTACTTTTCTCAGCCAATTTTTCAAGAAGGGCATACCCCTTCTCTTTATCATGCAATCTTTCTCCAATCAAAAAATATCTTCTGGGAAAAATGTCCCTTGTTTTTTCACCAAAGCAATGTGTGAAAATTGATTTCGCCGCTCCTCCCAAGTCTTTCCTATCAATCAGTTTTTGCGCTCTTCTTGCCAGTACTTCTTTTAGAAAATGATTTAGTGACATCCATCTCCACATGGCATGATTATCAATATGGTTTTTAGAATAGCCGACCTTTTTTAATTCTTTATGGAAGATAATTGCATAGTCGAATTCCATTCTATCGATAGGAACATCATGATTTTTTATTGTCAATAGGTGTAATGATTTTTTAATCGATGAAATAGCAAGAGCCTCGTCATTGGAGATTTCACCTTCAATGTCGAGATTTAGTTTTTCCAGAAAGGAGCTAAACTCTTTCTGGGAATAGTTACAATATGGGGTAACTGTGTCTTCAAATCTCCCCAAATCAGGACGTAATAGCTTTATCAAGTTCTCAGTTGATGTTTTGAATACTTTCATATGACTTTAGTTTAAACTCTTCTTTTATGAACCCTTTTAATTCTTTTTTGAAATTAATGGCCTTAGACTCTTGAATACCAACAAAAAGCTTTTGAGACAAAATAAAATATTCAATAGTTTGTTCTTGAGAAAACTTTGGCATGTTAGCAATTTCTGAGATTCTATTTTTTGATTCTTTGCAATATCCCGAATACAAATCAAGAAAGCTTCGATATTCTTTGTCAGTTTCATCATAAGATGAAATGAAAATTAGCCATCTAAGGTATGTGTCAAGTATATAGAATGAAAATGTCAAAAAAGCTGAATTCACGGAAAGTAAATCATCACGTTTAAAATATTCCTCGAAATCATCATTGTAGTAAATTCTAGGAATAATTACAGAATTTTCAAGGCCTTCGATTCTAAATAACGAATCTCCCATTCCGGTCTTTGGAAAAATTGGAAAGTGATTACCGCCAACATCTTTTACTTCATCAAGTAATACTTTGAAATCCTCTCCAGTTGAAAGAATCGAATATGGCATTGATGCCTTTTTTGGTGTTTTTCTTTTCGCTTCTATTTCTCTGGTTAAATAGTAAGATAAAGAAATAGAATCTCTTGTATCAGATAAGGGAATTTCTATTTCTACTTCCTTTGTTTTTGATATTTCCGAAAGCGATATTCTCTTTTGAGCGCTACACCATTTTGATTTTTTGCATGAAGCTTGAATACGAATACACAAAACATCAAACGGGTTTTCCTGCTCATTTACTAGAAAATTTAAATCTTTGAAACTATACCCCTCGTTGAAAAAAATGCAAAATCTCAAATAAAGAGTAGTATTATCTTCTCTTAGCCTTAATCTCGTACCATCCTCAAAAAAGTGGTTAAAGAGGTTCAAGACCTGGTTGCCAGGCATTTTGATGGTAGCGTTTACTGAAGGAATGAATGCACCACATTCTAAACCAAATAGATTGTCCATTTTGTCATACGTATCGATTGATATATTTCTCTCACTCATAATATAAGATTTGCGGTTGCTTTTATGATAGGCTCTACATTTTGAAATGCACGATTGCCAAGAATATTGCAAGTCCTAACTGTAATAGCCTTGGCTTCTTTTGGAGAGAGTTGGACAGATGGATTCTCTCCTGCTGAGAGCAGGACATCCTTCTCATCAAGAATTTCAAGATTTTTGAAATCATCTATTCCCAATACGTCAAAATCTTTTTCCCGCTCACCTTCTAATGAATTAATTTTGCCTTTAAATGTGATACAGATTGGTTTTTCCTCTGAATTTGAAATGACTCTGTAGTTAAATAAATATCTGCCTAGTTCATCGATTTTAGGCTCAGAAATTTTTCTCATTAAAAATAATGATGTACCCCCCTTTTCATCCCCGGTGGATTTTAATTTCGTTAATTTTTTAAAGATTGAGCAAATATCTTTTGGTGCGCTGACGATTTTCTCCTTTACAATAAACTTTCGTAGAATTTTACCTATTTCTCTAAAAATGCCATAAATCCCGGTCTCCGGTCTTGGACTTTTACCATCAAACCGTTCTAGAAAGCAGATTGGATAATCTTCTCTCGTTTGACACCATTTATTATGTGATGGGTTTTCCGAATATGCTAAATATAAGTCTAGATGTCTTTTTGCATCTTCTTTCGGCTCACTTTTACATAATAGACCAGTGAACAATATGCTTTCAAATCGGATATCTTTCGTTTCAAATGCCATGTAGTGATTAATTGTCATTCCCCTATTTCTTGTAAGGGCAACTTTGTTTTCTGTTTCCCAGATGTCTTCAAAGTCTTCATCTTCCTCTATAATTCTAATTACTAGGTCTGCATTCGCAATTCTTTTTATGAAGGCAAAGGAGTTACTGGCTCTTTTAAACTCAGGCTTTAACTTAGGAACCTGAACGGAAAATGTTTCAAGCTTTAAATTCTTTTGTTTCGGTGCTTTGTCGAAATACCAATCTAATATTTCAACCTTATATTTAAGCTGACTAATTCCTCTTAAAGTATTGGAATCTATTTTAATAAAACTTCCACCAGCCTCAATTTCAATGATGAGATTTCCATGATATATAGGGATGAACCAGTTTTTAAGAATCTGATCACGAAACTCATTAAAGATTTTATTTAAATCAGGGTCTTCTAAAAATGAATTAAAGAAAGGCACAAAAAAAGTCGTACCGTAATTCTTGTTCCGTACCCTCAAATTTAGTTTGTTTGCGAAGTCGTCTGCTTGTTCATTTACATATGGATCAACATCTTTGCCGTTCTGACAAAACCAACCCTCCCCGAGATAGGTTTTTTCCTCACCAAGATTATAGAATGGGGCGATAGCACATCTTCCCATAAATCTTTTTTTGTGTACCGCATTATTTTTTTTATCTGTCCAAGCGTCTTCAAATTCTGTATATGAAAACCACATCCAAAGCGAAGACGAAAAGGTGAAAACAGAACTTCCTTTACCCCAGGTTCCGCCACTATTAATATTTTCCTTTTTCGTTTCATTGTCATCTACCATCCTCATTAGCGAATTAAAATTCGACGGCGTCGGCATCTCATTTTCATATCCGTTTACAGATCCATTAAGACCAATACAATTTTGTTCTTCAATTGTTAGAGAAAAAAGATTGTTTTCGCCCCCCTTCAATAAATTATACCCGTCTTGCATCTTAATTTTTGCATCCTCTTGCGCTTTTTCATGTGATCTTTCATAATAAGTTAGACAATCGCTACCAAATATGTTTTTAAAATTTTCTAAATCTTTAGTAGTCCAATCCTTAATCGTAAATTTTACAAGTGTGGGACTCGTGTCATTTTTTCTAACGTCAAGCGAATTTTGGATTATTTCTCTAACCAACGATTTAATAGAGTGGTCTTCAAGATCTTTCAGCCTTAATGGCCGCTTATTCTGACCAGCGTTTCCTTCTTGTGATTGATAATACCACATATTGTTTAATTTTTGTAGCCAAGTGTTTTTCTACCAAATTCGCTTACACCATATTTTACATAGATGCCATCTTTCTCTTTCTTAATAAGTCCCAGTTCAAACATTCTGGCAGTTATACCCGCCCTTTGAGTGTTAATCACGGCGTTCGTCACCCCCCATATTCTCCCAAATGTTGTTTCTATTTCCGTGTTTAATAACACTCTTTCATTTTTTCCGCTACTAATTTTCTCAAGCATCCACTGAATAGCACCATATTCTCCTTTCACATTTTCTTTAATATGAGCGAGATAATAAAGACTTTCTTCTTCATTCAATGAATTATCAAGGTCATCATTATCTAATACTGAGTTAGCAATTAAAGAAAACCTTAAACCTGGTTCTGTCAGACCAATCATTTTTTTCTTCTTTTCTTCATAAATATTACAAAATTTCATAAGGGACATTGCACCATCCATTAGTCCGTCTTTCCGCAGATAAACCATGAATTGAAACTTATAACGGTTCCGGCTTTTTTCATCAGAAGAAGGGAGAGCCGCGGAAATTTTCTCACCTCTCATTTTATTATTCCTTTTTTCATATACCCTAATTTGGTCTCCCATAGTAGCGGCTTCAGTAGAAACCATTTCAAGAAATTCATTTAATTCTATTGATTGCCTGGTTGCCAGAATCTGGTGAAGAATCCTCACGCCAACCTTTACAGGAAATATTTTATTTACCTGTCCCCAGATCCACGCTTCATTTTCCTGAATCTTTTGGGAGGCATATACGAGGTCCTTAAACTCGGGTGGGTTAACGACTGTGTTGAAAGCAGGGATATTTTTCAAAGCAAGCCTTTCAAAATTATCCTGCTCATACATGATATTATCAATATTGGTCGCTTGGGATTTTTTGTCGGATGTATATGGCATCAGGTCACTTATTTCATTTTCTTCAAGGGATAGCTGGTTCTCAATTGCGGTACTGATAAATTGGGATATAGACCCATAATTTCCTTTGTCAAAATACTTTTGGATGGAACGAGCTTGCTTTGGAGTAATATCTATTATATACCTCATTTTATGTGTTTCAATAACAAACATACAATACTTCGTACATAGTTACAACACTATATAGAAAATCATTTGATTTTCCTCATACACTTGATCTTAGTAACTGATTTTCAGACCTTTGATAAGAATGAGATATTTCCTAATTTTGTATGGCAAATCCATTGAATAACCCTCTACTTACTATCTATGAAAAAGAAAATGTTTGAGCTTTCGGGTCTGCTTGCAATACAAATATTGAGAAAAGAGAAGTTAGGCAATGGGCACCCGTTTATGATTAATTCTCCACAATTGCCAGAGGGACAATGTTATCTGGAATATCCGAACGGGTTAATACAAATTGTTGCTCTGTCCAAATCAAGAAAAGATTTCGAAAAAATAAAGCAGTTGTCAAAAAAAGAATCTATCTCCCTGCTTCAATCGCTCCAGCTCACCTAAAATCTAATGCCGGATCTATATATAATAACCGGTTCTAATGGGGCTGGCAAGTCTTCCGTTGGCCCATACTATCTACCCGATAATATAAAAAAGGAGTATGAAGTTTTTGATGGAGATAAACTATTTAGCAAAAAAAGGAAAGAGCTTTTCAAAGTTAAAACGCAGTCTCTGAAAGAAGCAAAGCAACTGGCTACAGATTGGTTGCACGAAGAGTTTGAAAGAAGAGTATCCGATGCAATTTCCAAAAAAGATCATTTTGTTTATGAAGGCCATCTCCCTGAAAAAGATAATTGGAAAACGCCATTGCGCTTTAAGAAAGCTGGTTATAGAATTAACCTGATTTTTTTAGGATTAACGGATACAAATATCTCTTACTTGAGAGTTTTGGAAAGGGCCAAAATCGGGGGGCATAATGTGCCACCGTATGAAATAGAACGAAATTATTATGGAAACCTGCATCAACTCAATAATCACTATTCAATAATTGATTACCTTGAAATACATGACACCTCGGTAACACCTATCCTCAAACCGCTGGCAATTTTTAAAAAGGGAAAAGTAGAATGGTGTTTGCCAGTGAAAGAACTCCCCCTGTGGTTTGAGGATGAACTTCCTGATTTATTTCAATTAGCGTATGAAAAAAACAACCCTTTGGAGTTTGAGGAATGAAATATTTTAGGAATAGTATTTTAATTTCATGAGCTTTTTGTACTAATATTTATCGCCCTCTCCCTGCATCTCCCCACCCAACCACAAAAACTCTATAAAATAATCGCCTACTACACCGGCAATACGGAAACGATCAAACAATACCCGGTAGAAAAGCTGACCCATATCATCTACAGCTTCTTAAAACTCCAAAACGATACGCTTACGTTTCATAACGAACAGCAAAGAAAAACACTGGAGCAGCTGGTGCAACTGAAAAAGACCTACCCGCAGTTAAAGATCATGGTATCCGTTAGAGAAAAAAAGAAGAAGAAAGCGAGTAGTTTTTGTTAATTTTTTAAATACCCGCCACCGGATGCCCTTTCATTGTTTCGCTTACCAGGTAGGCTATAAATTTTGTAAAAGGCTCAATATCCCTATCCACACTTGCTTTCTCCAATAACTGCATATACCTGTCGCGTTCCTGTACAGGTATTACCGTCCAGGGATATCCCCCCGAGGCCAGCATTACATTCATTAAAAAACGGCCCATCCTGCCATTGCCATCCATATAAGGATGGATATAAACAAATATAAAATGCCCCAGCACGGCTCTTACAGACGCTTCAGGTTCTTTTTGTATCAGCTCAAATAGTACAGGCATCACATCACGAACAGCATCCTGGCTCATGGGGACATGCTTTGATCCGCTGATATAAACGGGCTGATTGCGATAGCCGGCGAGGTCAGCTGCTTTTAATAAACCCACGGCTACACTGGGAGCAAATAATTCCCGGTACCAGTCTCCGTGGTCCTTATCGGTAACTAATCCCGCATTGCCGCCATTTAATATTTTCTGTATGCTTTCTCTTAGTTTTTGCGTGGCTTGCCAGTAACCTCTGGCAGCCATCGCATCTCTCTGTTTTTTATCTTCAGCATTATTCGTGATATCCCAGGCCCCACCCCTCACCTTATCTACCAAGGCAGGTGTTACCCGGTATCGTTCTATGGATAAGGAATGATAAGCATCTGTCACATATAGATCCTCCACTTGTTTCATGTATGCTTCATGATCGGAAGGAATTCCCGGAGCTTTTGGAAAATGTGCTATAACAATATCTCTCATTTCATACCATAGCAGTTTTATCCTGTTTATATGCGGCGAATACTCTTTTGCTGCTAAACCGGCAGGAATAGTTGTCTTAAAAGGATTCGTTTCCCGTGTATCGTACCCTGCTGCCATCATTGTGCTTAGTATGTCGTCAGCGATCTTGTTTCTTTCTATATTCCGGAATGCTCCGGCTAAGCGGCCTGCTATAGTGGAATGTTCTCCTTCAAGCAACAACCCCGTTATTTCGGAAGAATCTTTTATCATTGCCAATGCGGTTCTCGTATCGGTTGCATCTTTTGTAAAGATGGCCGGTGTACAGTTAATGAGTGAAGAAGGCAGCGTTAACATCCGGATTCCTTCGATGATAATAAATTGAGCGGATTTCGGAATGGAAGATTCCCAGTGCCATAGGGAAACACCATGAGGTAAAGGAGTGCTGTGGTTGGCTTTTTTGGTGGTACGGATAATTAGCTGTTGCGGAACGGTCCAGTTACCGGAATGAATTAATAAAGCCTGATCAGGAGAAATAAAATAATCATCTCCATACCTGTCCGCTAGGTAGCCAGCACAAAAATGCCAGTAAGAAGCATACCAGGAAGTACTGTCACCAGGCTGTTCATCAGGAGGGGTTGAAATATACCAGCCCTTTGTAACTTGCTTAAGAAAACCATTTTTTAATAAACGGGTACGGTGTACTTTTGTCAGCTCAGCGGATTTTATCGCTACATTCCCTTTCTCTTGGAGTGCATGTAATATCTCCAGGGACTCTGCTAGTTTTTCAGCGGGTTTCGCCATATTTCTTCTTAGTTATTTGAATAACAACAATTTGTGCGATTACCAGGTTATACGGACGTGTAATTACCAGGTTATGTGGCTGTGTGATTGCCAGGTTATTCGGACGTACGATTACCAGGTTATGTGGCTAAAATAATCATAATGGACTGAATATCAAAACAATTTTTTAAAATAATATCCAAAGCCATGTCGTAGCGCGATATCAGCTCTGCTTCCAGCCCGGTCAGCCTGTACCCCAGCTCAGCTCAGCAGCAGATTATTTACCTTCCCCCCATGAGATCCTTTCTACTCGCGGTATTTATCACCTCCTGCCTCCATCTCCCCGCCCAACCCAACAAAGACTATAAAATCATCGCCTACTACACCGGCAATGGAGAAACGATTAAACAATACCCGGTAGAAAAACTCACGCATATCATCTATAGCTTTTTAAAACTGCAAAACGATACGCTTGGCTTCCACAACGACGACCAGCGGAAAACACTGGAGCAACTGGTGCAACTGAAAAAGACCCATCCGCAGTTAAAGATCATGGTATCCATCGGCGGCTGGGGCGGTTGTGCTCCCTGTTCCGGGCTTTTTAATTCGGCAGTGCACCGGGAAAATTTTGCCAAAACAACCGTCGCCTTATTTAAACAATATGGTATTGATGGGCTCGACCTGGATTGGGAGTACCCGGCCATTGAAGGATATCCCGGGCATCAGTATGAGGCGAAGGATAAAGAAAATTTTACATTGCTGGTAAAAGCATTGAGAGAAGAAATGGGTTCCGACTACCTGCTCAGTTTTGCAGCGGGGGGTTTTGTAAAATACCTGGAACAATCTGTCGACTGGCAGCAAGTGATGCCGTTGGTAGATTTTGTAAACCTCATGACTTACGACCTGGTAGGTGGCTATAGCACCCTCACCGGGCACCATACACCACTGGCCGGTTACAGGGCGGGACAGGAATCCACAGACAAATGTGTAAACTGGTTATTGCAAAAAAATGTTCCCTCGGATAAACTCATCATTGGCGCTGCCTTTTATGCAAGGGTCTGGGAAAATGTTGCGGATACTAACCATGGTCTGTACCAGGGCGGTAAGTTTAAACAGGGAGTAGCGTATAAAAATTTCCCTATTTATTTTAGTGATAGTTCGGGATATAACTATTACTGGGATAAAAAAGCAAAAGCTCCTTATCGCTACAACCCAACAAAAAAACTATTCGCCACTTTTGATGATAAGCGATCGATCGGTGAGAAAACAAAATTTATCCGCAGCAATAAACTCGGCGGGATCATGTTCTGGGAATTAAGTGATGATCAGCCAGTGAATGGGCTGCTATATGAAATAGGCAGGGGATTAAATTATTAATAGCCGGGAAGGCGGGAAGATAACGCCCACCCAATGGTCTGTCACTAAACAGATAAATCCTATCTTGGTTATTGAAATCAATAACCTGCTCATGTTTAAGAAAATAACTCCTCTTTTTCTTCTTATTAATTTCTTAATAAGCCCCATTGTTTTTTCTCAACCATCAACCACCCGGTTGACACTGGAAGATATTTATCAAAACGGAACCTATCGCCAAAAAGGGTTTGGTCCTGTTCGCTGGATGAAAGATAATTTGGGTTATACTACATTGGAAAAAGGGGAAGTAAGCGGAACAGATATCGTCCGTTATGATGCGGCCACCGGCAACCGAAGCATTGAAGTGAATGCAAAACAATTAATTCCTGCAGGTAGCAAAACTCCGTTATCCATTGCGGACTATGAATGGTCAGCTGATAATAACAAATTGCTTGTTTTTACCAATACCAGGAGGGTTTGGCGGTATAATACCAAAGGTGATTATTGGGTGCTGGATCTGAAATCAGGCGCCCTGCAGCAATTGGGTAAAACACTCCCCGCATCCACCTTAATGTTTGCCAAATTTTCCCCCGATGGATTGCAGGCGGCGTATGTAAGTAACTTAAACATTTATGTAGAAAATTTAAGCACCCATAAAATAAAACAAATAACATTTGATGGTGGTGATAATATCATCAACGGAACTTTTGACTGGGTGTATGAAGAAGAACTGGACTGCCGGGATGGTTTTCGCTGGAGCCCCGACAGTAAGAATATTGCCTATTGGCAGTCGGATACCAAAGGAGTAGGCACTTTTTATTTAATTGATAATGTAGATTCCATTTACTCAAAGCCAATACCATTGCCCTATCCAAAAGTTGGCACCACACTATCTGCTGTTAAAGTGGGAGTAGTTGCGGCTACTGGCGGCGCTACAAAATGGTTTGCCATTCCCGGTGACCCACGAAATAATTACCTGGCAAGAATGGATTTTATTCCTAACTCACAGGAGGTAATGATTCAGCAGTTGAACCGCCCCCAGAATAAAAATATTGTGTGGGTGGGTGATATTAATAACCTGAAGTTCCATACTATCTTAACGGATGTAGATGCTGCTTTCCTTGATATACATGATAATATCCGATGGCTGGATGGGGAAAAATCTTTTACCTGGACAAGTGAAAAGGATGGCTGGTATCATTTGTACAAAGTTTCCCGTGACGGTAAAAAAATGGAGCTGATAACGAAAGGCGATTTTGATGTGGTGAATATCAATTGTATTGATCCTTCGGGAGGCTATGTTTATTATATTGCTTCACCCGGCGATTTCATTCATCGGTATTTATACAAAAGTAAATTGGATGGCACAGGAACCGCCGAGCGGATAACACCGGTTGAAAACATCGGGCATAGTTCTTATCAAATGTCGGCGGATGCTAAATGGGCTATTCAGACTTTTCAAAATTCAACAACACCATCTATCATCTCCCTGGTTCGTTTGCCCGAACACCAAACGGTGAGAGTATTGGAGGAAAATAAAGTATTAAAAAATAAAATAGCTGCACTCGGCCTCAATAAAAAAGAATTTATTAAGGTGGATATCGGGGAGCTGGTGCTGGATGCTTATATGATCAAGCCTCCTTCCTTTGACGCGGCTAAAAAATATCCTCTTTTCTTTTATGTCTATGGTGAACCTGCAGGTACTACCGTGCAGGATAACTGGGATGGTGATCTTTGGCAAACCTATATGGCACAGGAAGGATATGTGGTAATGAGTGTAGATAACCGTGGCACTAAAACACCCAGGGGTAATGCCTGGAGAAAATCAATTTATGGGCAAATCGGGTTGCTGGCTTCGGCTGATCAGCATAAAGCGGCCTTGCAGATTTTAAAAACCTATACTTTCCTGGATAGTGCAAGAGTAGGAATCTGGGGATGGAGTGGCGGTGGACAAATGACATTGAACTGTATGTTCCGTTATCCCGGAACCTATAAAGCCGGATTGGCTGTTTCTTTTGTATCCGATCAAAAATTATATGATGCCACTTACCAGGAACGTTATATGGGTTTATTAAATGATAATGCAAAAGGGTATCATGACGGCTCACCACTTTATTATGCAAAAAATCTGCAAGGAAAATTAATGATTGTCCACGGCACAGGCGATGATAATGTTCATTATCAGAATTTTGAAATGCTGGTGAATGAATTAATTAAGAACAATAAGCAATTTGATATGATGTCGTACCCGATGCGGTCGCACGGTATTAATGAGAGAGAAAATACCTCCCTGCATTTGCGTAAAACAATGGAGCGTTTTTGGAAAAAGAATTTGTAGATTTAGTAGGCCAACTTTAATGAATGAGCAACTACCCCAGCATATTTAATGATGTAATAGGTCCGGTGATGCGGGGTCCATCAAGTTCTCATTGTGCCGCATCCTTACGAATCGGCAGATTGTGCAGGGATTTAATGGATGGGCAGATCAACCATATCTTAATTGAATTTGACCCCCATGGTTCTCTGGCAACTACACATAAAAGCCAGGGTTCTGATATGGGATTATTTGGTGGCTTTCTGGGATGGGAAGCTTTTGATGAACGACTCCAGGATTCGGCTGAACATATTGATAAAGCAGGCATAAAAGTCGAGATAGAAATTGTTCCCCTTACGATAAGCAAACATCCCAATACCTACCAGCTTACCTTGACTTCACAAACAGAGTGCAGAAGATTGGTGGCCATATCCACCGGGGGCGGCATGATTGAAGTTATTTCAATTGATGGCGCCAGGGTTTCCATGGCGGGTGATTATTATGAAACATTAATCTATTGTGATACACCGGAAAAAGTAACTACTTATATAAAAGAGGTTTTTGAATGCGATTCTATCGGGTGGCATCCGGGTGAACATTCCTTTATTGAAATCAAAGCACAATATTTTTTGGCGGATAATTTTTGTAAGGAATTAATGGCATTTACCGAAGTGCAGCGAATAAAAAAATTGGCACCTGTTTTACCGATAATGGCAAGGGAGAATTTATCAGTGCCATTTATTACGGTTGAAGAAATGTTGCAGTTTAACGAACAAAAAAATCTTTCGCTATGGGAACTGGCAATCGCCTACGAAAGTGAAAGAGGTAATATTTCAGAGAAAGAAGTGTTCGAAAAGATGCGTGGCATCTTGCGCATCATGGAAAATGCCATTCAATTGGGTTTAAAAGGAACGCAGTATGCTGACAGGATATTAGGGAGCCAGTCTTTACAGTTGAAAGAACAATTACAAAAAAAGAGGTTGACCGGAGGAGATGCCAATAATACCATCATTATGTACGTGTCGGCGATGATGGAAGTAAAAAGTTCAATGGGAGTTATTGTTGCCGCACCAACGGCAGGTTCCTGCGGTGCATTGCCCGGAGCTATTATTGGAATGGCAGAATCATTGGGGATAACAGAAGATGAAAAAGTAAAAGGCTTATTGGCCGCCGGATTGATAGGCGTATTTATTGCAGCACATGCAACATTTGCGGCTGAAGTAGGGGGATGTATGGCCGAAACCGGAAGCGGTGCTGGTATGGCCGCTGCAGGTATTGTGGTAATGGCAAATGGTACTTTACAACAATCGCTTGGTGCTGCATCATTAGCGTTACAAAATTCACTGGGTTTAATTTGTGACCCCATTGGTAACCGGGTAGAAGCACCCTGCCTGGGAAGAAATGTTATGGCCGCTACCAATGCTGTAGCCTGTGCCAATATGGCCTTGTCAGATTACAATGCGTTAATTCCATTGGACGAAGTGATAGAAACCATGAAAAAAGTAGGCGATGAAATTCACCATACTTTACGATGTACCAACCTCGGCGGACTATCCATAACTGCTGCAGCTAAAGATATTGAAGCGAAGCTGGAATCACATTCACCTGTTTTTTTTAAAGTATGTTAACTATACCAGCTATAAAAGAGTAAAATTTAGCATGAATATTTTTCGCAAAAGAATTTTATTATTTACCTGCAGTTTCATTTGTGTATTTTTTACGATCCCCTTTTTATTTGCCCAGGATATCAGTGTACCCCAAAAGATTGATCAAAAATCTTTTTCTCCTTCCACTTTCATGTGGTACACCAAACCTGCTTCGCAATGGGAGGAAGCATTACCGGTGGGAAACGGGAGACTTGGGGCTATGGTGTATGGAAGAACGAATGAAGAAATTATACAATTGAATGAAGATACTTATTGGTCGGGTGGTCCCTACTCAACTGTTGTTAAAGGAGGTTATAAGGAGTTACCAAAAATTCAACAATTAGTTTTTGATGGTGAACTATTGAAAGCGCATAATTTGTTTGGCCGTAGCATAATGGGTTATCCTGTAGAACAGCAGAAATACCAATCGCTGGCTGAGGTACATCTTTCTTTCTCTAAACAGGATTCTATCACAAATTATAAACGCTGGCTCAATTTGGAAGATGCAACAACTGGAGTTGCCTATTCAATAAACGGAGTAAACTATCAACGCGAAGTCTTTTCTTCTTCACCAGATCAGGTAATTGTTATCCGGTTAACGGCCGATAAGCCCGGCAGTATCAATTTTTCAGCCAAATTAAGAGGAGTACGCAATCAAACACACTCCAATTATGCAACTGATTATTTTAAAATGGACGGCTATGGCGATGACGGGTTGAAATTGACCGGTAAGTCTGCAGATTATATGGGTGTAAAAGGACAGCTGAAATATGAAGCCGTTTTAAAAGCCCTGCCTGAAGGAGGAAAGATGACGGTGGATGATGCAACTTTATCTATTCAAAATGCCGATGCAGTGACCTTATATTTTGTTGCCGCCACCAATTTTGTAAATTATAAAGATGTTTCGGCTAATGCAACTCAACGCATTCAAAAATACCTGGTTGGATTAAAAAGAAAAGACTACAACACCCTAAAAGAAGCGCATCAAAAAGATCACAGCAATTTATTCAGCAGGGTAAAGCTGAATTTCCCCAATTCTGAAAATTCTTTTTTACCAACAGATACCCGACTAAAAAACATCCAGACAATCAATGATCCGCAATTAGCAGCACTGAGTTACCAGTTTGGCAGATACCTTTTGATTGGCTCATCCAGGTCAGGCACACAGGCAGCCAACTTGCAGGGTATCTGGAACAATGACATGAATCCTAATTGGGATTCCAAGTACACCACCAATATTAATACACAAATGAATTACTGGGCAGTGGAGTCGGCAAATCTTTCTGAATGTGCTGCGCCTCTTTTTAATTTGATAAAGGATATTACCGACCAGGGGGCACAGGTTGCAAAAGAACATTACGGATCACAGGGTTGGGTATTGCATCAAAATACTGATTTATGGCGGGTGGCTGCGCCTATGGATGGCCCCACCTGGGGAACTTTTACTGTGGGTGGCGCATGGTTAACAAATGAATTGTGGGAGCATTATTTATTTACAAAAGATGTTGCTTATGCAAAGGAGTTATATCCTGTATTAAAAGGTTCAGTCGATTTCTTTATGCATTTTTTAGTGAAGCATCCCAATGGAAAATGGCTGGTTACTAATCCTTCTACCTCTCCTGAAAATTTTCCGGGCAGCGCTAAAAACGGACCTTATTTTGATGAAGTTACAGGTAGCATGATACCCGGCACTACTATTTGTGCAGGCTCTTCAATTGATATGCAAATCATATCTGACCTTTTTAATAATTTTCAACAAGCCAGTAAATTATTAGGAGTAGATGTTGCTTATGCAAAACAAGTTGGTGATGCAAGAAATAAATTAGTTCCTCCACAAATTGGAAAAGATGGATCACTGCAGGAATGGAGTGAAGATTGGCCGCAACTGGAAAAAAATCACCGCCACTTTTCACATTTGTATGGATTGTATCCGGGTAATGTGCTGTCGGCAAAAAGAACGCCGCAATTTGTTGATGCCATTAAAGCCGTATTAAATCAACGGGGAGATGAAGGAGCCGGCTTTTCCCGGGCATGGAAAATGTCATTATGGGCAAGGCTATATGATGGTGAAAGAGCCTATAAAATATTTAAAGGCTATTTAAAAGACCAGTGTTTTTTACAATTCTTTGCAAAATGTTTTAAACCAATGCAGGTAGATGGTACATTGGGAGTAACAGCTGGTATTACAGAAATGTTATTGCAATCACAGGAGGGGGTGATTGATTTTTTACCTGCTTTACCCAAAGAATGGAATGAAGGCAATTTCGAAGGGGTATGTGCAAGAGGCGCTTTTGAATTAAGTTTTCAATGGAAAAATAACAAATTTACCCATGCAATAATTTTATCTAAGGCAGGAGGAATTTGCAAATTAAATCTGCCTTCAAATGTGAAAGTGACCAGTAATGGTAAAGAAGTTACCATCCAGGTTCAATCGGACGGCGGTATATCTTTTCCAACACAAAAGGGTGAAAACTATGAAGTAGTTAATCAGTAACAAGGTTGTATCCGTTCTGAGCTTGTTTAAAAGATTATTTCCCTCCCTCCTCTTTTTTCCTCAACTTACTGATGCCTCAAATCGTTTTATATGGAATTTATTAAAGTATGTTCAGTTGCAGATCTTCCGGTTGATAGCCAGAAAATAGTAGAACTGGGTCCGCATAAAATAGCGCTGTTTCATTACGATAATGAAATAACCGCCATGGGCAATGCCTGCCTGCACAAAGCCGGTCCGCTTGGGCTGGGACTCGTAGAGAAAAAATATGATGGACTCTATGTCACCTGCCCCTGGCATGGTTGGGAATACAATATCAAGACCGGCTCGGCACCTCCCGGCTATAAGGACCAGCAATCACTCTATGAAGTGAAGATAGAGGGAGATGATATTTTAATAAGCGCCCAGCCCATCACAAAAGCTCATCGCGAAGTACACGATCTGAAAATGATCGAAGACCTGGTAAAGCTGAAATATGAAACAACAGCAGGATCGAAAAATATTCTTGGTATTTCCACCACCAATATGAATCAGAAGCTGCCACGCTACAGCACTTCCGAAGCGGCCCTGGAAATGGCGTTGGATTATGCAAAAGAAAAACATGGTGCTGCCACCAAACTGATCAAACTCCGCGAAGCCGGTTTCCGTGCCTGCGAAGGTTATTACAGTCAGCATGTCAATGCTTGCACCTGGCCCTGCAGCATAACCGAAATGCAACCGAAGGATGGGATGACACAGGTCTACCGCGATATGATACTCTGGGCCGATATAATTTTAATAGCCACACCGATCCGCTGGGGTAATGCATCCTCCTTATATTTTAAAATGGCGGAACGGTTGAACTGTGTACAGAATCAAATAACACTAAAAGACAAAGTGCTGGTAAAAAATAAAGTGGCTTCTTTTATCATCACCGGCGGGCAGGATAATATCCAGCAGGTGGCGGGCCAGATGATGGTATTCTTTACGGAACTCGGGTTCACCTTTCCACCGTTCAGTTTTCTGGGCTGGAGCCGTGGCTGGACCGCCGAAGACATGGACAAGAACGTGATGCAGTTCAAAAAAAGCGAATACATACAACGGACAGCAAAAGAACTGGTGGATAATTGTGTGGACACCTTACAAAGGATCAAACAGGGAGAGTCATCTACGATCAAAGCGCCTACACCGCGCAAGACAGATTCCCTGACAGCAGACATGATCAACCCGGACATGAATGTGTAGGGTCAGGAGCCGGCAGCTATATGCTTTTGCGGCGAATAATGGCTCTAATCACCGCATAATTTGCGGCGAATACTTGATACTTGGATTCAGGAAGAAGAGCTAGCTAGTTAGCATCCGCCTGCGGCAACTCTGGTTTCACATTGGGATCAAAAACAAGGAATTCCGGCTGTGCACCGGCCTGCTTCAGCAGGTCATCATACTTTACTTTAAGATAGCGTTTGAATTTTCCCAGGTAACCTGGTATTCTCAGGTCGCCGGTGTTGATCGGAACGGCTTCGATCAGGTCGTTGCCGAGGTACATCATTAATTGCATAGTCAGTGGATATTGGAGGAATAAAGGAAATGAATCTTTTGTCTTCCTGCAATCCAATAACTACTCTTTTTTGACGGGTAATTTTACGAATACCGCCACCGTCTTACTATCTTACTATGCCAGACCAAGCTGGCTGTTATTGATAAAGTTGACCAGGGAAGCCACATTGGGCAGATTTAACTTTTTCAGGATATTATAGCGGTGTACCTCCACTGTTTTTACGGCAATACCGGAATCAGAGGCGATCTCTTTGGAGGAAAGCCCTTTCTTCAGCAGACCGATGATATGAATCTCTCTTTTGGAGAGAGAATAGAGACCATCTTTTTCTTCATCCCCGGTTAGCTCCTGGTTGGTCACGATGTTCCTGATTTCTTCACATATATATTTACGGTTATTATGTACCTCTATAACGGCTTTGAACATTTCCTCCTGCGAGGAATTTTTTGTCACATATCCTGTTGCGCCTGACTGGATCATTTTGCGGACATACACGGGCAGGTCATGCAGGGATACAGCAAGTATCTTTGAACCCGGGGAGAATTTCCGGATCAGCGAGGTAGCGGTAAAACCGTCCATGCCGGGCAGATTGATATCCATGATCACCACATGGGGCCGGAGGTTTTTGGCAAGCTCGACAGCTTCTTCACCATTGCCGCTCTGGGCGATAACATGAAAGCGGGGATCTGAATTAAATACCATGACCCATGATTCGCGGACAAGGGTATGATCGTCGGTAATAAGGATAGTGATCTTTTCCATCATCAAGTAGATTTGGTTTTCTGAATAAGATTGGATAAAAAACGGGACCAGCTCGCGGGTAATCTGACCTAGCAGATACCTTAAACCGTTGCAAAAATCAGGGTAAACCGATAGGCTGGCAATAGTCGAACCATTATAAATAATGTAGTTTATTCCCTACTGTCTCGGTAGTTCTACTTATTGAGTGGGTGCTCCCTGTTCAATCCAGCAGCGGATGATCTCCCTTTCTTCGGGGGTCATATTGGTCTTGTTGTTCTGCGGCATTGTTTTGGTCACCACCACCCTTTGCATAATTAGGTCCTTTTTGGCAGCGATCTCCGCGGGAGTATCGTATTTCACGCCATTGGGCGGAGCCGTATACACATTATCGGTGGGTTTGGAGGAATGACAGCTGATGCAGCGCTCCTGCACAATCGCATTCACTTCAGCGAAGCTTACTTCCTTACATTTTGTATTGACAGGCGTTGGAGCCGTGACATAAGCGGTCGCTAACAGAATAAGAACGGATGCCGGCAGGATCCATACGCTGAGTCTGCCCTGTTCTCTTAAATTCAGCCAGTGCTTGATGCCCGCGGCACCGGTACTGATAGCAGCCAGCACGATCCACTGGTATTGATTGCCAAACGTGCTGGGAAAATGATTGCTCACCATGACGAACAACACGGGAAGGGTAAAATAATTATTGTGTATCGAACGGAACAGCGCATTCTTTCCTTTCTGCGGATCAGGGGCCATCCCTTTTTTAGCCGCATCTACCATCGCTTTTTGCGAAGGGATGATCACGAAAAAAACATTTGCGACCATGATACTCCCGATCATCGCCCCGAAATGGATGAAAGCTGCCCGCCCGCTGAATACATTGCTGTAGAACCAGGCAAAACCGATGAGCATGATCAACAGGATAAAGGCAAATAAGAGTGGCTTTTTTTTCAGTGGTGATTTACAGAGCAGGTCATACATACACCAGCCGGCAATAAAAGAACCGATACTGATCGCGATTGCTTCAGTGGATGACAACTTCAATACATTATTATCGATCAGCATCGCAGATGCATTGAAATAATAAATGATAAAGAGCAGTGCAAAACCGGAGACCCAGGTAAAATAGGCTTCGTACTTGAACCAGTGTAAGTGTTTGGGTATCGTCTTTGGTGCAACCTTATATTTCTCGAGATAATAGAAACCACCACCATGTACCGCCCAGAGATCGCCGGCCAGCTCTTCCCGCACATTCTCTGTCCGGTTGAGTGCATTCTCCAGGAAAACAAAGTAGAAGGAAGCCCCGATCCAGGCAATACCGAATGTGATATGCATCACCCGCACGGCGATATTCAGCCATTCAACCAGGTGGCCTTCATAGAGTGTACCTTTCACCATGAAATAAATACTGGCAATGATGGCAATGATGCTGAAGATGATGGCGGCATAGATCCAGCTTTGTATTTGCCCGCATCTTTCATACTGGCGCTCATTCCCCGCATTCTTTTTCGCCACTGCATGAACACGGTAGGTCATAATGACCAGCATGACCAGTATACTTGAAAATAATATGAATAAAACAGCAGCCATATTAGTACTTGTGGGGCTTGCCCCGGGCTTGCCTGCCCCGCATTCGATGCGGGGACCCGGGGGAGAGGCACCAAAGTAAAAAATAGTTTTCTATTTTTAGGGAAATAAAGAAAACAGGAGCACAATGAACACAATGGGTCCACAAAGAACAAGACTCTGTTTTCTCCCTGATGAAAGCCAGGGTGTTCCTTCCTGAACTAAAACTATTATGATAGATGCCGCTATATATAGTAACCGTTTAATTACCCCGGGCGGTATTAAAAAGGCGGCCATATTGATCAAAGAAGGAAAGATCAGTGAGGTACTGGATGAAATCCCCGACGGTGATTTCCCGGTTACCGACCTCGGCGACCTTGTCTTAATGCCCGGTATTGTTGATCCGCATGTCCATATCAACGAACCCGGCCGGACAGACTGGGAAGGGTTTGATACAGCTACCAGGGCAGCCATTACGGGTGGCGTTACAACGCTGGTTGATATGCCGCTGAATTCTTCACCCGTTACAACCACTGCAAAAGCTTTTGACGAAAAACTGAACGCTACAACCAGGAAGTTGCATACAAACTGTGGCTTTTGGGGTGGCGTTGTGCCAGGCAATGAAAAAGATATTCAGCCCCTGATCGATAAAGGCGTACTGGGTTTTAAAGCATTTCTCACTCATTCGGGTATCGATGAATTTCCGAATGTGACGGAAGAGGACTTAAGAAAAGTGATGCCGATCATTGCAAGAAGTGGTTTACCACTATTGGTTCACTGCGAATTATCGAAAAACCAGCAACCTGCAACCAGTACCCAGCATCCGGGATCTTACAGCAACTATCTGTCATCACGCCCCAAAAGCTGGGAAGACAATGCGATCGCATTGATGATCCGGCTTTGTGAGGAATTCAGTTGCAGGACACATATCGTTCATTTATCCTCTGCCAATTCAATTGAACAGATCGCAAAGGCAAAGCAAGAAGGATTACCATTGACAGCCGAAACAGGACAGCATTATTTATATTTTAACGCTGAAAATATTCCCGACGGCCGGACCGAATATAAATGCGCACCGCCGATCCGTGAAAAAGAGAATAACGAACAATTATGGAAGGCGCTCAAAGAAGGTATTATTGATTTTGTAGCGACCGATCATTCACCAGCACCACCCGAACTGAAAGAACTGTTGATCGGCGACTTGATGAAAGCCTGGGGTGGAATTGCTTCCATCCAGTTTGCCCTGCCGGCATTATGGACCGCCGCAAAGCGCCATGGCTGCGGGTTAGCCGATATAGCAAGATGGGTATGCGAAAAACCAGCACTGTTGCCGCGACTGGGATCAAAAGGAAAAATAGCGAAAGGATATGATGCCGACCTGGTTGCCTGGGATCCGGAAGCAACGTTTACTGTTACGGAAGATATCATTCTCCATAAACACAAAATAACACCGTATCTTAATGAAGAACTGTATGGAGTGGTTAGTCAAACCTGGCTGGCCGGTGAGAAGGTATTTGACAGCGGAAAGTTTTTACATTTGAATAAAGGACAAATTTTGATGGGGCATCGGTGAAAGGTACAAACCCAGACTATGAACCATCAACCATTAACCATGAACAATACAGCACCTGCATTTACAAACCTTACCGATCTTGCCGCAGAACGACTGGGGGGTAAAGCTTTGCTTTGCAGCGACGATTTCTTTGCGGAAAAAGAGAACCTCCTCAAACCGGGCCGTGGCATCTTTATCGCCGATAAATATACCGACCGCGGTAAATGGATGGATGGATGGGAAAGCCGCCGCAAAAGAACTCCGGGTCATGACTGGTGCATTATTCAATTAGCAACCTCCGGCAAGATACATGGGGTAGATATCGATACCAATCATTTTCTCGGCAATCATCCCCCGCACGCTTCATTGGAAGCGGCCAATATTCCGGCAGGAGACAATATTGATTTTGATAAAATAGAATGGACGGAGATCCTTCCTCAATCACCCCTTCAACCCGGTTCGCAGAATTTTTACGAGATAGCAGACACGAATATCTATACCCACCTCAAACTGCATATTTATCCCGATGGCGGTGTGGCGAGATTAAAGGTCTATGGAGAAGTATTCAAAGACTGGACAACGGTTGATGCAAGCGAGATCGTGAACCTGGCCGCCGCTACCAATGGCGCAAAGTCCATTTTATGTAATGATATGTTCTTCTCTCATATGGACAACCTCATCATGCCGGGACGGGGAGTCAATATGGGTGATGGCTGGGAAACCAAGCGCAACCGAACAGCAGGAAACAAGGATTGGGTGATTGTGCGGCTGGCACACAAAGGAATTATTGAAAAGATACTGATCGACACGGCACATTTCAAAGGCAATTACCCCGAAAGCTGCCTGGTCGAAGGCTGTACGATCCAGTACAAGGAAGAAAGCAAAATTGACAGTGACCAGGTTCTGTGGACTACGATATTGCCGCAAACAAAGCTGGGTGCCGATCACGAACATCATTTTGAGGACGAGATCGTAAATAAAGGATCCTTTACACATGTGCGTTTGCTTATCTTCCCGGATGGAGGGATCAGCCGGATGCGCCTATGGGGACGAGTAAGACAGGAGTGATTTAGATTTTATTATTAACGCGATGTAATTAACCAACCCCTTTAGGGGTTGGCCGGTAGCAATTTATGACACTACACGATTTAAACAGCATGGAACAGGCCTTACTCCGGCAGGAATTGCTGAACTGCTGCGGCTCGAAGTCATGGGCAAAAATGATGATGACCTTCTTCCCTGCAGACGACCTGGCGGAACTGCTGGAAGATGCGGAAGAGGTTTGGTTCGAACTCAGCGAGGACGACTGGAAAGAGGCTTTTTCTCATCATCCTAAAATTGGTGATAGGGAATCGCTGGAGAATAAATTTGCTTCCACCGCTCACCCGAAAACTATCGGGTGGGCATCGGATGAACAAATTGGGGTGAGCAGCGCTTCGCCGGAATTAATAGACGCCCTGTCGGAAGCGAACAAGCAGTACGAAGAAAAATTCGGATATATCTTTATTGTGTGTGCGACAGGTAAATCAGCCGAAGAAATGCTGGGCATGCTGCAACTGCGTTTACGCAACAGCCCGGCCGAAGAGATCAAGATCGCTGCGGATGAACAGAATAAAATAACCAAACTGCGGATCGAAAAACTATTAGAATAAATCATCAATAAAAATTTCTCCCTTCCCTGGAAGAGGCGTCGGGCTTGCCCGCCGTAGCTTTTTACCTGCAGTAGCTTAAAAGCGAAGGCATGGAGCGAAGGCATGGAGCGGAGGCGGGGCTGAGGTTATGAGTCAACTAACCACACATATACTGGATACAACAAAAGGAAAACCCGCCACGGGAATTACCGTCGTTCTATTCCAACAAGATCCTTCCGATCCGGTCACTATCGGCTGGCGCCAGATCGCAATCGGTACGACTGATGATGACGGCCGTATTCCGGGGTTACTTGCGAATAATGCACTCCTCGAACCGGCTGTTTATAAAATACGGTTTGAAACAAAGGAATATTTTGAGAAACAGGGAATACAAACTTTTTACCCTTACGTTGAAATAAGTTTTACGATAACAGGACCTGAGCATTATCATGTACCGCTGTTATTGAATCCATTTGGGTATTCAACTTACCGGGGATCATAGCATTTGGGTGGGCTGATCCTAAATTTTAAAACCGTATTATTGAAAAACGGCATTAAAGGGGTATTAAATGGCTTTGGAATAACAGGATTTAACAGGAATCCGGAGTGTACTTTGTGCCCCCTTGCATTTTAAAAATATTTAGTATGAATCTCAGCATCGCCGAAATAGAAAAAGAAATATTGCTTAATTCACTAAGGACGGCCAATCTTAAATTCCAGCAAACCTATCCCGGCGACAAGCCCGACAGGCAGGCCGTGCATACCGTTTACGGGGGCGCAAATCTGTTTAAATCGGATACCTGCAAAAAAATGGGTGAGATCGCGTTGAAAAGTTTACAAACTCATGCCCCGGATTTTATTACCCTGGCGAAACTGTTGAAGATGGAAGGCCATGAAGAGCTTCCGGGTGATGAGAAAAAAGCAGCGAAGCTTATAAAAAAACTGGATATAATAGCGGAAGCAGAAAGACGCCAGCATCGCGCCTGGCTTCCTTATACAGTGTACAACAAGATCATTGAGAAATTGAAGACTGAAGCCGTCGAGGATTTCCGTATCGATTTTGAAGATGGTTTTGGCAACCGCCCCGATGAAGAAGAAGACGCTACCGCCAACAAAGCTGCGGGAGAATTGGCCATGGGAATGAACGAAAGGACGATTTCTCCTTTTATCGGAATACGGATAAAACCATTTACAGAAGACCTGAAGAACCGCGGCGTGAGAACCCTGGATATTTTCCTGACCGCGTTGCTGGAAAAAACAAATGGCAAACTACCTGATAATTTTATCGTGATGCTGCCGAAAGTGACCATACCTGAACAGGTCACGACCATGGTGCGTTTCCTGGATATCATCGAAAAGAAAAACAATCTTACTCCTGGTTCATTGAAAATGGAGACGATGGTGGAAGCGACACAGATCATCATGGATGAAGAAGGCTGCAACCCGCTGATGAAAATTGTAAGAGCCGGCGAAGGAAGGTTGATCGCCGCACATTTCGGGACCTACGATTATACGGCGTCCTGTGGTATCACCGCGAAATACCAGACGATGGCCCACCCGGTCTGCGATTTTGCCCACCACATGACCAAAGTGGCATTGGGGGGAACAGGAATATTCTTATCTGATGGCGCTACCAATGTAATGCCTGTTGCCCCGCACCGGGGTGATGACCTGACGGATAAACAGTTAAAAGAAAACCGCCGATCCGTACACAACGCCTGGCGGATCGGGTATAACCATACCATGCATTCACTGATCAATGGGTTTTACCAGGGCTGGGACCTGAACCCTGCTCAACTGCCGATGCGTTATGCCGCCACGTATCATTTCTTTTTGAGCAGCATCACTGATGCTACCCATCGCCTGAAATCTTTTGTGGACAGAGCTGCTATTTCCACGCTTACCGGGGATATTTTTGATGATGCCGCAACCGGCCAGGGGCTGCTGAATTTTTTCCTGAAAGCCATGAACTGCGGTGCCATCACGGAAGAGGAAGCGACGGCAACAGGTCTGACCATCGACGAGATCCGCAGCCGTTCTTTCTATAAGATTTTACAGGGGCGGAGAAAAGCGAAATAAGAATGCTGGCGGACTTACTTTCTCACCTGCCTGCCGAAGTCCGGGGACAAAGGCAGGTTTCTTATTCCTTATTCCTTCTTCTCCGTGTCGTAAATTTGCATCCTAAATTTCTCACACATGATGATCGCAGTATTGGGGGCCGGCATGGTAGGACGTGCAATTGCACTTGACCTGGCAAAAGAACATAATGTAACCGCATTCGACCTCGATGCGCAGAATCTTGAAGCGGTGAAAAGCCGCGATCAGTCTGTGCAGACAGTTGGCGCCGACCTTTCGAATTTTGCCGAATACAGCAATTGGTTCTCCACTTTTGATATCATTGTTACGGCCGTCCCTGGTTATATGGGATATAAAACACTGGAAGCCGTGATCAATGCCGGCAAAGATGTCGTGGATATTTCCTTTTTCCCGGAAGACGCCTTACAACTCGATAACCTGGCTAAGAAAATGGAAGTGACTGCTATCACCGATTGCGGCGTGGCACCCGGGGTCAGCAATTTTATTATCGGCCGCTGCAACGAAGAGATGGCGATCACTTCTTTTGAATGTTATGTCGGGGGATTGCCCAAAAAAAGAATACCCCCTTTTCAATACAAAGCGCCTTTCTCACCGGTGGATGTGATACAGGAATATATCAGGCCGGCAAGGATGATAGAAGAAGGGGTAATTGTAACCAAGCCCGCGCTGAGCGAAAGAGAGATAATGAATTTTGGGGAAGTGGGGGATCTGGAAGCATTTAATACAGACGGTCTTCGTTCCCTGTTATATACGATGACGCATATCCGGGACATGAAGGAAAAAACACTCCGTTACCCCGGGCATGTTGACCTTATCATCGCCTTGCAACAGGCAGGATTTTTTGACAGCACACCCTTACGGGTCAATGAAACCGATATCACCCCGCTTGATTTCACTTCGAAACTGCTGGTTAATCAATGGAAGCTGGAGCCGGAGGAAGAAGAATTCACGGTGATGAAAGTGATCGTTAAAGGAAAAGATAAGACCTTAACTTATGACCTGTACGATGAGTACGATCCGGTGACCAAAACATCCTCAATGGCCCGTACAACCGGATACACCTGCACCGCCGCGGTAAATCTTATTGCTAAAAATCTTTTCAACGAAAAAGGGGTATTCCCGCCCGAACTGGTAGGCAAGGAAAAAAATTGTTTTGACTTTGTAATGAATTACCTGGCAGAAAGAAAGGTGAACTGGGTAAAGAGTTAGCAAAAAAAAGTCAGCAACGCTGACTTTCTGAATTATTTAATCCTGTAAACCTGGTATTACTCTGCTTCCGCCACCACTTCCTTTACTTCGGGGATCATTCTTTTCATCATTCCCTCGATACCGGCTTTTAACGTGATCATCGAAGAGGGACAACCACTGCAGGATCCTTGCATCATCAGGTTTACCGTACCAGCGTCATAACTTTTGAATTGAATAGCACCGCCATCCATTTCTACAGCAGGACGCACATAATTATCAAGCAGTTCTTTAATTCTTTTAACCACGTCATCATCATCGGCCGACACTTCATTGCTGCTTGTTTGTTTTACAGCAGCCAGTTCTTCTTCATTGATAATCGCTTTTCCTTCTTCCAGGTATTCTTTCAGGAACTGGCGGACAGAGGGGATCACATCCTGCCAGTCTGTTTCAAAGGTCTTGGTAAGGGTTACAAAATTGCTGGCGATAAATACCGCCTTGATAAAAGGAAAACCAAACATTTCGGTTGCCAGCGGCGAAGGTTTGGCTGTTTCAGCATCCGGGAAATCAATGCTTTTGCCGGGATATAAAAGCTTGTTGGCCACAAACTTCATAGTCTCCGGGTTCGGCGTCATCTCCGTATAGATACTGATAATAGGATTACCTGTTTTGATCATAGCTCAGAAATTTAGTTGCCCGCCTACGCTCCATGCCTTCACTTTAACCTACTGCAGGAAAAGCTTCGGCGGGTACACAAAAATAACAATAATCGGGAGCTATTGTTTACGAAGGAGGGAAAGTCGAAGAATAACTAGTCAGGAGGTCGGAAAGTCTGAAAGTCAATGCCTTTTGAAAGAATGATCTCCGGGCTTTTGGTCTTTTCGACTTTCGGTCTATTCTCTGAATTTCCCCGTTTTTTTCAGGTAACGTACCATTGCATAAATTGCTAGTAGTACACCCAGGACAAAACCAAGTAAGGTGTCGCGGAGCTTTCTGTCATGACCCGTAAGCTCGGGGTAATTGAGCAACAGGATCAGGGTGATACCGATCAGCCAGATGAACTGCGTGGTATGTTCTTTTAACACCCAGCGTTTCCAGTTGAATTCCATACTCCGGAATGTCTTGCCGATACCTTTCAGGTTCGGGAACCATCGGTTCACTTTTTTACAGTATTCGTCAAACCCCGGCCCGAATTTGCCGCGCAAAAAATTCTCTTCAGCCAGCACGATCGCCTGGTAAATAAATAAAAAGATGGGAATTACGATGGCAACATATACCAGTGAATTAGCGAGTATGCCGACACCGAGTAACATCAGGATATTTCCTACATACAAAGGATTGCGGCAATGATTGAATATTCCTTCCGTGACCAATCCTTCCGCATAGGGTTTGCCTTCTTTTCCTCCACGGACGATATAGGCCAGCCCGATCGTCAGCCCGCGGCTCAGTTGACCCAGGCAGGTAATCAACAAACCCAGGCTGATCGGCCATATATAAAAGCTTGATCCGAATTGCGCAGGGGAAAACAGCGGCCAGGAAGGGATGAAGAGTGCGGCATAAAACAGGATAAAGATCCAGTTGCGGTATTTAAAGAAAAAATTACCGATAGCTATCATGATCATTTTTTAACCGCGATAATACCGGCGAAATTATACCACTTGAAAAAGACCTCGCAATGACTAAAACCTTTGTCCCGCAGCAGCGTAATGTTCTCACTGAGTTTATAGGGGACCAATACATTTTCCAGCGCTTCTCTTTTTTGAGAGATCTCCATTTCGCTGTATTGATTCCGGCGTTTGTAATTGTAATAGTAGTCGATGAAGTCGCGGTTGAAATTACTTTCCTCGGCCAGTATTTTTTCCACCAGTATCAGTACCCCCCCGGAATTCAGGCCATCAAAAACATTTTTAAGCACTTGCTCCCGGTAGATAGGACGGACAAACTGGAGTGTAAGACATAATACCACGACGGATGCATTGCTCACCTTTATTCCCTGGCCCAGGTCCGCGCAGCGTAATTCGTAATCCCGGGAAAAGCCAAGCTCCATTAATTTGGATTTGCATTTATCCAGCATTTCCTGGGAATCATCCACCCCGATGAAACGGATCTCCTGGTTCACCATTGTATCCATCCCGATCAGCGTAGTACCTGTTGAGCAGCCCAGGTCATACACATCCGAACCCTCTTGTGCATGATCCGCAGTGAGTTCGGCCATCATCCGCTGAATCTCCCCATAAAAAGGGACCGAGCGGTTGACCATATCATCAAATACATTGGCGACATTCTCACCAAATTTAAAATCGCTGGCTTTTTCTATTTCCTCCCGGAAAACTTCATCTTTGTCCATACCAATTAAATTAAGTGCTGCAAAGTAAAGCTTTTTATATTTCAGGGGCTAATCACTGGACAGCAATCATTTAAACAATGAAAAAGATCTACCATCTCGGCAATTGCACTACTTGCCAGGCGATAATTAAAGAAACAGGGATTGATAAGAAAGGCTTTGCTATGCAAAATATCAAGGAAGAAAAAATTACACCCGTACAGCTGGATGAAATGAAAAAAATGACCGGCAGCTATGAATCCCTGTTCAGCCGCCGCGCCCTCAAATACAAAGAACTTGGTTTAAAAGACAAAAAATTAAACGAAGAAGATTACCGCCGTTTTATCCTTGAGGAATACACTTTCCTGAAACGCCCGGTGGTAATAATAGATAATCAGATCTTCACAGGAAACGAAAAGAAAAACGTAGAAGCGTTGAAGAATGCAGTTAAATAGTTTTGGCGACCCGCATTTTTCTTTCCCTGCTCAGCACCCGCCAGGCAATATATACACTCATCAGCATGAAAACCGCCCCGAGTAAAAAAGGAATGCCAGGGAAATAGAATGGCGCTTTGCTTGTTGTGAAATATTCAAAAAGATTATTCATGATCAGTGGACCAAAAATAGTCGTGAGGCTCATTAAGCTGGTCAGTGCACCCTGTAGCTCGCCTTGTTTGTTTGGAGGTACATGCTGGGCAAGCGTTGCCTGCAGCGAAGGTCCCGCGATGCCACCCAGGCAATACGGAATTAAAAAAACAAACATCATCCAGCCCTGCGTAGCAAAAGCAAATAGGACGAGGCCTACTGAATAGAAGAGCAAACCCGCATAGATACTTTTTTCATTACCGAGTATCGGATTTATCACCCTGATCAGGCCTGCCTGTACCGCCCCCACCAAAACGCCAACTACGGCAAGTGAAATACCTACCAGTCCTTCTGTCCACCCGAAGCGGTGAATGGTAAAGAAACTCCAGTTGCCCTGCACCGACTGTGCCGCTAGATAGATCAGGAAAAAAGAGATCCCCAGCCCGCCAATACCCGGAGTCTTGCGCAGGAACTGGAGCGAACCGAAAGGATTTGCTTTCTTCCAGTTAAAAGCGCGGCGATGTTCCTTGTCCAGTGATTCGGGTAAAACAAAATATCCATAGAGCGTATTGAGTAAACAAAGCCCGGCCGCTGCGTAGAAAGGAGCACGTACACCCAAACCCGCTAATAACCCGCCCAATGCAGGACCGATAATAAAACCTAACCCGAACGCTGCCCCGATCATTCCGAAATTCTTTGTCCTGGTTTCCGCCGTACTGATATCAGCAATATAAGCGGAAGCTGTAGTGAAACTGGCGCCCGTGATTCCTGCAATGATGCGACCGACAAATAGCCAGCCATACGTAGGAGCCAGGGCGAGGAAAATATAATCGATACCAAAACCAAGTAACGATAAAAGCAGGACCGGTCGCCGGCCAAAACGGTCACTAAGATTGCCGATCAACGGGGCAAAAACAAATTGGGTTATCGCATAGGCTGAAATAAGAAACGCTCCGTAAGGGCTCGCTTCGTTGATGGGAATATGTTTTAATGTTGAAATGAGTTTTGGCATGACCGGTATAATCAGTCCCCAGCCCATTACATCGATCAGGAGTGTGACGAAGATAAAACCAATAGCTGCTTTGCGGGGATTTGCCATAAAAGGAACTCTCCGCAAAAATGCACTTTTTAAATTATTCGCCGCAAGACTTTCTTAATGCGGACATCGCTAAGGCAGAACTGACTGGACCATCATCAGGCCGTTGAGAGGTTACCCAACTTTTTTATTTTGAATAGCTGGACGATAAGGTAGATAAGGGTTCCCCAAACACTTAGCACGATGGCATAGGCTATAAAAAGTAACCAAAACGGTGTTCTGAAACGGGTGGTCCACAAGGTACGTTGTGCAAAGAAATCTTTCCCGGGTTTCATCGCCACTCCCCAGGGAACAACTTTTTTGATCGATAAGTTGCCCAACTGGTCATTGTCTTCCACACTGGCAGCAAGAATAAAATTACCCTTTGTATCACCCGGCAAGCTGTCTTTGGCAAATGGAACAGTAACAGTGCCACTTGAATCGGTGGTATAAGTGGCTTCATCCCCCGCCGAAAGAATACTGCCCAGCCGCTGAATACCTACTTTCATTTCCACTTCACTGGCTGGCGTCCATTCACCATTTTCATATTTTTTTATAGCTACAGTAATATTGCGCGCACCATCAGCGGAAGACGTATCGAGTTGAATGGTTGCTTTAAGTATTTCAAGGGAAGCTAAGGCCTCCTCCTCTTTCCCGGGAGCCGTTGCAAAAAATTTATGGGAGGCTGTTGCATCCCAAACTGCTTTTAGAGCCGGTGGGAGAAAGCATTTGGCCTTACCATCTTTATCCGTGGTAAGCTTTGCTATGAGGTTTCCGGGCGCGATGCTGTCAAGATAAACCTGGAATGATTTATTCTTCAACGGGGAGGTTTTTTTCCCGGTTTTCAGCATGCTCTGTACGATCAGGTATTGCATACGGTTATTTTCACTATAATATTTTATCGCAACCACTTCTTCCGTAGTTACTGAATCTTCCTGCGCACTTACCCTGGTGTTGATAAGGATAAATAATAACGGCAGCAACCAGACTATACACTTATTTCTCATTGGCTGTTTCATGTTGTTCAGTTATAGTTTCTTGAATTGGAATGATCGGGAACACCCGTACAAAAAAAGTGATGACAAGCAACGCTCCTGCGAGCGTACCCATGGCAATGGCCCATTCTTCCCAACTGGGGAAATAATGCTTATAGCTTTGCGGTACATCCTGCATAGGTAAAAAAGGATGCAAGAGAGTTGGTGTGACAATAAGATAACGTTTAAACCAGGCCCCTACCACCACCATGATACCGATAATAAACATGGGTAGTGGTTTTCTACCTTTTTTGGTAAGTAGTACAATAACAGGAATTACCATTCCTATCGTGATCGCAAACCAGAATATAGGAGCAAATTCCCCGGCGAATAATTGTGTCAGGTGCGCAGCCTCCGGTTTTTTCATTTTAAATGCCGGCACCAGGTATTCATTGACATTAAAATATAAATACAAAAAAGCAAGCAAGACCAGGGTCTTTCCCATCCGGTCAAAATGTTTTTCAGTAATATACTTTTCGAGATGGTAATATTTACGGAACACATACATCGCTACGACAACCGCACCGGCACCCACAAGAAAAGCACCTGATACAAAATAAGCGCCGAAGTTGGTACTATCCCAACCCGGGCGATACGTAGTGGCAAATAACCAGGACGTAACTGTATGTATACAAAAAGCTACCGGGATGATCATGATGCTGAGAATGATCACAGAGCGGTTACCTATTTTGAACTGCTCTTTGGTTCCTTTCCAGAAGGATCCCAAAAAGCGATGGAGCCAGCTCATCCATTTCGGATAATTGTTTTTCCGTTCATTCATGATCTTCAGATCGGGTAATAACGGGATATACAATAATAGTAAACTGATAAAAAAATAGGTGCCGATCACGATAACGTCCCAGGTGATAGGAGATTGCAGCCGGCCATGTGCTACAATGTTTACGAGACGTTCCGGGCGCCCCATATCCACGATAATGATGATTGAAGCAAACGTGATCGCTGATACCGCAATGATCTCGGCAATCCTTGTAAGTGGAGTACTCCAATGAATATTCGCCAGCCTGAAGATCGCTGTGATCAATGAACCTACAAGACTGATCGCTACAAAGAATACAAAATTGGAGATATAAATACCCCAGGACACATAGTCGCGCATATTTGTTACGACCAGCCCGTTTTTTAGCTGGCGGTAATAGGCAAAAACACCGACAAGGCAGATCAGGATCAGCGTGCCAGTCCAGATCATTCCACGTCTTCCGAATTTTTGCGGGAGCAGGTCCCGGGTTATTTGTTCGCTTGACAGGGCAGTTATATTTTCCACGACAATAATTTTAATGATGGTGCAAATCATCAGGGTGCTGGTTTTCCACTCCTGATTCATAGGGGAAATTGCGGTTCACCGGTGGCAAGTAATAAACACTGGGTTTGGTACCCAGGTCTTCCATCAACCGGTAACCAGCTTTATCTTTTATCAGGTCACTAAAACGGAATGTTTCTGCGCCATTGGTAACCGAATCTTCATTCATGTCGCCAAACATGAAAACCCCATTAGGACAAGCGGAGACACAATGCGGGAGCTCTCCTTTTCTAACCATGTCCGGGCAGAAATCGCATTTTCCTACCGTCCCCTTTTTTTGAGGTAAACTTGTTTCGCAGGAATAGTCCTGTTTGGCAACTTCTTCCGTCAATACAGGTTCCTCCCAGTTAAAAACTCTGGTTGAATAAGGACAGGCGGCCATACAAAAACGGCAACCAATACACCTGTTACTGTCAATGGATACAATGCCATCCTGTCTTTTGAAAGTGGCATCCACCGGGCAAACCTTTACACAGGGTGGTTCATCGCAATGCATACAGGTGGTGGGTTGCCAATAAGGCGCTTCTTGATCGGCATCCTGCATCGAGTAAACTTTTATCCAGTTTTGCCCGGGATGAACCTGGTGCATGTGATTGCAGGCGCTCTGGCATTTTTTCAGGTTTTTACAACGGGAAAGATCAATCACCATCACAAATTTTTTCCCGGCTATTCCTTTTCTTTCTTCACTATTGGTCAGGGTAGGCAGATCGGGTACCGGTTTTAAAAAAGCCCGGTCCACTTCTATCACTTCACCATCTACCGAAAGCAGTTTTACTTTTTCACCTGTCAGGGCTACTTCCTCTTCCGTGGAGAACGGCGTTTTTTTATCACTGCATCCAACTGCAGCCATAGTGGCCAGTAAGCCTGTAAGAAGAAATTCTCTCCGGGAATTATTGGTATTGGTATTGGAATTGCCACAGCCTTCTTCTTTGTTACAATTACAGCTCATGCCTGGTTGATTTTTTCTTAAATAGATTTATTTGTTACCCATTTTTTCAATTCTTCATTACTGATCTTTTTACCGGTAGAGGCCAATAGCTTTTTGTCAATTTCAACCAACCGTCCATCCTGGCTCAGCATTTTTACGGAGGTTGTTTCACCACAGCCGATGACCGTTCTTTTTTTTGTACTCGTAAAATATTTTGAAAAAGTGACAGCGGATAGTAACGCAGCACCCCAATAAAGGAATTTTTTTCGTGTGGGTTTGTTAGTGGATTGTTCCATAGACTTTTTTATTCGGTTAACTTATCAATACAATATAGTTACAGGGAAACAGGGGGTGAAGCACATTACTCAAGGTCTCGTATGATTATTATCATGATCCCGGCTGAGTACGAAAACAAAAAACCGGCTGGCAATAGGCCAGCCGGTTGAAGCAGCTACACACTATAAGTGACGGTCATTATTTTTTTAGTGTTCTTAAAAAATTTATGATACTCCATCTTTCTTCGGCATCAGGTATTTTCTTCTTAAAACCAGGCATATCATCCCGGCCCTCTGATGTTTTGTAAAAAAGAGCTCCGTCAGGTTGCCCGTGGAAATCGGCTTTTGAAAAATCTCCCGGTTCCGTTTTAAGTGTGGCAGCCTTGGTACCATCACCCAGACCTTTTGCACCATGGCAGGACTTGCAATGGGTGTTATACAATGCTTTTCCATCACTGATTGTCTGGGTACTTGAAGCTACCGGGTTTTTCATATTTTTAAAATTGTCAGGTACCGGCCAGGGTTTTTTCTGATCAGTGGACGTGAAACCTGAAATAATACCGAATATAATCAGACCGCCGACAATTACTATGAAGGGGGTAACAGGTTTCTTTTTCATATTTTCTTTATTAATTTTTTTAAGTAAGTTATCCAGGGTAAACGGTGAATAACAATTTCAACAGCAAGGTAGCAAGAGGATGGTGTACTGAAATTGATGGTTGTACATCCGGCACATGATTTTAATCATGGCCGCAGTAAACATGATTCCTTACTACAAAAATTGATAATTCAATAGAAGGGTCATTTATTCAAAATAAAACCCCAGGGCGGTATCAATATTCATCATATCTGCCAGGATGGGGTCTTTCTTCCTATCAAATAAAAATAGCCCGCACATATCACCCTGGCTGTTCAAATCGATACAGGTTGTTGTATTATCCGCCTTTACAAAGAGAAGATACCGGTTGGCGAAGGTTTCAATGATCCGGATCTCAGGCCAGTATTTTTTTATTTCTGCCCGGGCATTTCGGATCTGGTAGTAACAATTATGCTCTTCCGTTTCAAAATTGTTCGGGTTACTTATACCCTTTATTTTTTCCTTTTGCACAGGATCGGGAGTATAGAAAACGGCCGCATTGCCGGTAATGATAAGGGTGTCGTTTGAACTAGCCGGTGGTTTAATATATATAACTGGTGCTGTGGCAGGAGCGGGTTGTTCCTGTCGTTTCCCTTTTTTAGCGGGTCCTGGATGCGAACAGGCTGCAATGAATAAAATGAATAAGAGAATCAGGAGGGACGCCGCAGACCGGTTAAGGGGATGGTTATTCACACTACATTCGCCCATGTAAATTAGTTGACCGGGTACGGGATGTGAAAGAGAAATTGCTGCCTAAAATTAAAGAACCCCGGGTAGAAATACAACCAGGATTCTTTATGGTTTGCGTTAGTGAAATCTTGCATTTGCAAAATGGAAAAGATCATTTAGTAATTCCATAAACGAGTGATATTAAATCCGATCAGGAATTTGCCACCCTGTATCTTTTTCCCTGTTCCATCATCTGCTTTATCAAACGGACTATTATTATTGAAAAGATTATTGCGCTGTTGATTCAGTAAGGAATAATTTCCCAGGAACAACTGGAAACTGTGGCTGCTGGTAGTAAATGCCACGCCAAAGGAGAGATTGGGATTTGGGTTATTGGCCGGGTGTTTAGTCAATGGCTGATCATAATTAAAAAGCAACGAAATGACCCCGGAAAGCTTGTACCTGCCGGATAAAGCAATGGCAAAATGATTATTTTTCATGGACCGAAAGATCTCTTTGCCGGTACTGTCGTTCTTTGTATAAAACCCGGGCACGGCATTCTGATGGGAAACGCTGGGAGCCACCTGCAGCGAAAATTTATCGGTTATTTTACGGGCAATGATCAGCTGGTGAAAGAAATAAATCTGGTCAGAAGTATGCTTCACATCGCTTCCATCATAAAGGGTAGGGTTCTTTCTTGTATCAATAGCAGCGTCTCCGAAATAGGTGACGCTCACAGGATATTTGCCTTTAGTTTGCGTGATAATTGAATACTTGGCACTGGCATCCCATAGCATACTGCTCTTAGTAATACCTATTCCTAGATTGAGTCTGTTGGTAGGGGAATAACTAAACCCAAGCCGGATATTAGAGGGGGCAAAAAATCCCCAAAAGTCCTGGTAGCCCTTATCCACCGTGCCAAAACGGTGCATGATATCCATCTCAAATGTTTTTTTGATCGGGACCATTACGGTTTGGTTGTCGATGATCCAAATACTCTCAAATGTATTTTTCACCGGTTTTGCTTTGGCCTTAACAGCCGGTTCTTCCGCTACGGTAGTGCTGTCCTGTGCATAAAGATTGCCTTGCACAAGGAAAAGGCAACTGGCCAGGCATACAGCCATTGTTATCCGGCAGCGGGGGTTATTTTTCAGCAGTTTCATTTCTTTAATTTTTTAGGTCGCTTAATTATTCGGAGCTCCATTTCTTATCCAGTCATATACTTTTTGCCTGTTTACGGCGGAAGGAATATACTCTTTCATATCACCATTGATCTTATTATAAAGAATACTTTCTTTCGGCAGGATAGTATTGACAAATCCTCCGTTTACAATTTGCAGATAGGATTCAGCCGTTTTCATATATGGTTTATGCGCTCCTGAAACATGACATCCGACCAGTGCACAACTTGAGTTGAATAAAGGCGCCAGGTCGGCACTATAACTTACCGCCTGTGGCGGGCCGTCCGGATCAAACGCAGCTTCGGGAAGCAACACATCTTTGTAACAACCGGTAAGCGCTAACCCCACAACAACGACAACTCCTATAAATATCATTAATCGTTTCATATACGTTTGTTTAAAAGGGTCATTTGTTATTGAAATTCATGTTGCACTCTATTTCAATCTTATCACCGATACTGGTGCTGGTAATACCAAAATCTGCTTTGTTGAACTGGAAGGTCAACTGCAGGCCAAACACATCGTAAGGCGCCGCCGCCGCAATGGTGGATCTTTTTACATATTTTAACCTGCCGACAAGCGCTTTGGTGGCCGGGGCGGTTAATTTACCTTGCCAGCTTAAGTTCAGATTGACAATATATTCACCCGTGGCAGGATCAAAAGTCACTTTAGTGGTTTTGATTTTTGCCAGGTTAGTGATGGTCAGGTTCTGGGTACCTGTAACAATAGCAGAAGTACCCAGCGTAGTGATATTACATCCAGCATCTCTTCCGGGTTCTCCTGTATTGGAAGTATTGATTTGTACATACCCATTAAAATAGGTCTTACTGTCATCATTCTCATAAAATGCCCAGGAGGAATCTTTCAGGGGCTGACCCGAAGTGGTATAATTGATCATTTCAGCAGCAAGCACATCATGCATACCAAACTGGTTGAACCGGCCGGTCAGTAAGCCCGCAGCTCCGATATAGGCACCCGACCATAAAGCACTGGAGTGTACTTTATCTAACTTCCATTCAGCGGCATTTCCCGTTGTCAAATTTCCAGGAAGGAAAACCCCGGTTCCCGGGGTAAACTTTACCCCATTGCTGCTAGGCGGCGGTGGTAATTCATTATCGTGTGTACAACTGGCAATGTAACCATACCCGCTTATAAGAACAAGTAAGGTCAACAGTGTTTTATTACTAAGCAGTTTCATAAAAAGTATTTTAATAAAAAAGGATGTTAAAAATTACCTGGTAAAGCTATTTGTCGTTGTACGAGGTTTTCATGACTTTTATCTGATATCGATGTGATTAATATCAATAACCCATAAAAGATGGAGAGGAACCCCGTAAAATTCAATTGGAAATCAGTAGGTTGGAATAGAGCCTGTTTTCATTATAAATGCCTGTTCCGTCGCAGGCGAATAAAAATGAATACAGCATACAAGGCAAGAAGGAAAATAAAGCAGCCAGTATTTAGCAGTAAACTATCGGTATAGATTTTCATTTCAGTTTTTATGGCAGTAGTATCGGATCTTGAACTGATGCTATGAAGGAAGAGGTCTTTGGCCAGTAATAAAAAAAAGACAAGGCTATGGAGTAAACTTAAAATATGTTTTCTGGAGAGGGCTGGTACCCAGAACAGGATGGCAAGAATCCCCCATATCATTAATAGCGGTTGTTCGGTTGTTTGCCGGATATTTTCCACCGAGTAATTGGGATAAAGATTCCTCAATTGAAGTCCGAGGTATAATATTCCTACCAGGCCATAAGCCCGTGGAAGCAAGGCAAGAACCTGTTGTTTTCTGGTTGTTGACTTGCTGAACCCGTTGAGATAAAATACAAGGGTATATAATAAAGGATAACCCGAAAAAAAAGCCATTAGCTCCAATTGCTGCAGGTAGGCAAAAAAGGAATTATCCATATAAAAACTAAAGTATGCAAACCGGGTGAAAATCTTTGTATTTATGCAGGTTCTGGTTACGGAGGAGAGGAAGAAACGGATTGATCGTGTTCGGGAAAAAATATTATGTTTTAAAAAGGGGAACTATCCTGAATGATACCGGGCAGGAATCGCGGTTTTCAAACCCGACAGACCCGGTAAGATCTAATGGCTGCCTTCCTTTTTCGGAAATAAAAAATTATTCCATCAAAGCGCAATTTTCGGCTAACCGGTTTATATTCCCGGGATGCGGAGTTGTGCAAGAAGTATAAAAGTGAACGCCACTCAACTGCTGAATGGCGTTCTTCTATAAAAAACCAAAACAAGGTTTAATTACCTTCTGTCATCTTTGATCACTGTAGTGCGGGTTACTTCCTTGTCAGAAGAAGAATTGCCACCACGCAAAAGTGCTACCAGTATGATCAGTAGAACGGCTCCGCCAACGATCCATACCCATGGCTGTGTGTACCATTCTGTAGTAGTGGTTGTTGTACTTTCCGTAGTAACCCGGGTACTGCTACCGCCACCAGTGCTATCCTGCGCAAAAAGTATAATAGGCGCCGAATAAATTATAAAAGCCAGGAAATACCTGAATGCATCTATCCAATTTGTCTTTTTCATTTTTGTTGGTTTTAAATAAAATGAAATTGTTATTTCAGACATACCTATTACATAATTGGGCCAAAATTATTTTAGGCGGATTTTTCAATAAAATGGATAGTTTTTGGGTAAGAAATTCCACAATCTTCGCCACGAAAATTGCAAAACCTGCAAAGGGGGGTCTGCTTACTGAATCTCTTCAAATACACCGGTCTGCTTGTTCTTCCGCACATTATTCCAGTTGAAATAACGTCCGTTCATAGCCACGTATACACCCGGGGCGAGGGTTTGGGCAAACGCGATGGCGCTGCCCAGGTTGAAGAGACCGTCAGAACTGCCGAATTTAATGGGAATCATGGCACCGGTAAGAATGATGGTCTTGTTTAGGGTCTTTGCTGCAAGTACAGCTGCGGTTTCGGCCATCGTATCCGTACCATGGGTGACGACGATGCGGGATTCTTCACATTGCTCGCACTGGTAAGCGATCAGTTGCCGGTCTTCGCTGGTCATTTCCAGGCTATCCACCATCATCAGTGTGCGGATCTCCACGGGAACTTTACTGCGACCCTTTTCAAGAAGGTCAGAGATATGGGTGTCTTTGAAAAATAGCTGGCCGTTCAGTTCATTGTATTCCTTGTCGAACGTGCCGCCGGTGATGAATATGCGGATAGCCATGGTAACAATCTTACCGTGAAGATAATTAATCGGGATTTTGCCGGGATGAATTAATTGATATATTAGCGGGGCTTAAAAAAAGGCCGTTTAAAGAAATAGACCGCCTCTAGTGAGCTTGTCGAATAGTGAGCTTGCCATAATGAAATCTTTCAAATATTGTTACAAACCTTCTTTGCCGGTACGTTCGGGCGGGCTTGCCATATGAAATTCTTAAGGTAGATCTTACTTACTGCCTTCGAAGACCCGGGGTTGACCGTTTTGCTTAACTTTGATCCAGACACTTGCTCTATCTAACGATTGCCCGCCCGTACCGAACGTATTTATCCAAAAAAAAGGCCGTCTATAGAAATAGACCGCCTCTAACGATTGCTTGCCATATGAAATTGTTCAAATATTTTATCAGCCAATGCCCGGTACGTTCGGGCGGGCTTTGCCGTATGAACGATCTTCTTACCCGAAAGTAGGAAGCAACACCTTGTCCTTCAAGACAAATGCGGCATCATTTCATCATGCCTAACGGAGGGGTGATTTGCAAATCTCTTACTGGTAGCGGATCCCAGCAAAAACCCTTTATGATGCCCAACAGGTCTGCCGACATATTATTTCAACTCATCAAATCCCTCGAAAAAGCGGAGAAAAGGCATTTTAAGCTCTATATCAAACGCAGTTCCGGCCGGGAAGAACTCAAGATCGTCCGGCTTTTCGATGTGCTGGACAAGCAGAAAGATTACGATGAACAGGGACTGTTGAAGAAAATGCCGGGGGTTACCAAACCCCAGCTGGCCAATTTAAAAAGCCACCTCTATAAACAGGTCATGGCCAGCCTGCGCCTGCTGAAAAGCACCGATAGTCTCGACCTCCAGCTGAACGAGCAATTCGATTATGCGCATATACTTTATAAAAAAGGTTTGTTCCTGCAAAGTCTTCGTATTATCGAAAGAGCCAAAGAGATCGCCCGGGCCAACCAGAAATTCAATTTTCTCCCACAACTCATCGCCCTGGAAAAAAGGATCGAGAACCTGCATATTACCCGCAGTATGCAGGATAGGGCCGAACTACTTTCAGCCGAAGCGAATGAAGTAAGCCGCCATATTGATATGGTGGCAAGATTATCCAATCTCGCCCTGCGCTTATACAGCTGGTACGTTGAACACGGTCATGCCCGCAATGAAGAAGATGAGAAAGATGTCCGGCAGTTCATGAAGGACAATCTTACTCCGGATACCCAGAAACAAACCGGTTTTTACGAACGACTGTATCTGTACCAAAGCTATACCTGGTATGCGTTCATCCGCCAGGATTTTTTACAATATTACCGCTACACCAAAAAATGGGTGGATCTTTTCGCGGAACAGCCACTAATGATCAGGGTAGAGACTGGTCATTATATAAAAGGCCTGCACAACCTGCTGAATGCCCATTTCGATCTCCGCAATTACCGGCAGTTTGAAAAAACGCTCAGGCAATTGGAAAAACTGGCGCAGACCGACCGGGTGAAAGACCACGACAGCTTCAGGATCCAGGCATTTATTTATACCAGTACGGCAAAGATCAACCAGCATTTTATGCAGGGAACATTTAAACAGGGTCTTTCGCTTATACCGGGGATCGAAGAAAAACTGGCGGGCTACCATTTGTTTATCGATAATCACCGCATACTGGTCCTGAACTACAAATTTGCCATGCTCTGTTTTGGCAGCGGCGATTATAAACGGTCCATTGATTATTTGCAACGGATTATCCATGACAAGACCAGCCTTCGTTATGACCTGCAATGCTATGCCCGGCTTCTCCACCTGATGGCGCATTATGAACTGGGCAATGATATGCTGATGGAATCACTAACAAAATCAGTTTACCGCTTTATGGCAAAAATGAAGAACCTGACGGCTGTGGAAGAAGCGATGTTCAAATTCCTGCGCCAGTCCATTCCCCTATCTCCCCGTCAGTTGAAACCGGAGCTTGAAAAATTCCTTCATACGATCAAACACCTGGAAAAAAACCGGTTCCAGACAAGGTCATTTGCTTACCTCGATATCATTTCCTGGGTGGAAAGCAAGGTGTACAATAAACCGATGGGTACAGTCATTCAGGAGAAATACCTGCAGAGCAAGCGGAAGAAATAATGGTAATGGGTCAGGTCGGGTCTTTTTTTAATAGCCCTGCTAAGTCCCATAGGGACTAAAGGTCTGTAGAAAAAAATGTTTGTGGGGTTTCCCGCCCCGTAGGGGCGGAACAATGGGCAATATGTAATTTGTCCCAGGGACGAAATATCGGCATTGGTTAATTTGATTTACCGTAATTCCAAAATTGCAGGATTTGCAGGAACATATCACTCCTACGGGGTTCAGCTATATTTAATTCCAATTTCATCTACTGATATAGCGCTCCTACGGAGCTAAGGTCTCAAGTGATCCATTGCCGATCTGTTAAAGTCCCGTAGGGACTAAATGTCTGTAGAAAAAAATGTTTGTGGGATTTCCCGCCCCGTAGGGGCGGAACAATTGACAAAATGTGATTAATTCCAGGGACGAAATATTGGGATTTAAAATTTGATTTACCGTAGTTCCAAATTTGTAGCATTTGTAGGAACATGTCACCCCTACGGGGTTCAGCTACATTTAATTCCAATTTCATCTACTGATATAGTGCTCCTACGGAGCTAAGGCAATGATGTTTTAAGTCCCGTAATGATCAACCTTGACTTGTTTCGTCCCCTACGGGGCGATGCTTTAATTTATAAGTTCTTGTTTTACCGATCTGTCACCCCGCTGGGGTGATTGCCGCATCTAAGTCCCGAAGGGACTTGATGGCATTAGAAGAAAAAGCTTTAGAATATTTACTAGTATAGTGATCCTACGGGGCGATGCCTTAATTTATTAGTCCTTGTTTTATCGATCTGTCACCCCGCTGAGGTGATGGGTGCTTCTAAGTCCCGTAGGGACTAAATGTTGGTAGAAAAAAATATTGTGGGAATTTCCCGCCCCGTAGGGGCGGAACAATCGGCAAAATGTGATTAATTCCAGGGACGAAATATTGGGATTTAAAATTTGATTTACCGTAGTTCCAAAGTTGTAGGATTTGCGGGACATATCACTACTCAAAGGCTTGACCAATGCGCAAAACATTTCTGAAAACCCTTTTATGAGTATGTGTTTTATTCCTGAATTCTCCGAAGCTTTTCTAAAACATCAGGTAGAAAATTTTCTTTAATCTGCCAGACAATCGTGTAGTCAATTCCTGAATAGTCATGCACAATGCGATTTCTAAATCCTCTTATCCGGTGCCATTCTATGGCAGGATATTTATCTTTAAACGTCTCTGAAAGTCTATTAGCGGCTTCACCGATGATTTCAAAATTTCTTATAACAGCGTCAACCGATTTGGAATCCATAACAAACTGTTCGTAGGTCAACCCTTCTGTATAAGATATAATTTTCTGACCACTGTCAATAATATCTGAGATCAATAAAGAGGGAGATCTTTTAGACATAAACTATTTCATGTTCTATTGCTTTGTATAGATTCGTCTTAATTCCATTTTTGGAGACAAGGTCAACTTTTCTTTTAATTCTAAATTCCAGGTAATCAGCAAGATCTACGAATTCGATTCCAATAGGCTTCGAAAAATCAACGATAATATCGACATCACTCCTGTCAGGCGAAAAGTCATCGCGGACAATAGAGCCAAAAAGCCCGATTGATCTTACATGATATTTTTTGGTAAGCTCTGGCTTAAGCTTTTGCAAAAGCTCTTTTATGGAGTTCAGAGAAGACATCTCTACAAATATAAACCATTGTCACCATTGCCCATAACGCAGCCCACAATGTTATCACAGCCTGTATATTTTCCCGAAAATTAATCACGAACGCAATTCCTGCACCTTTTCAACCCTTTTGTATCTCACCCCTTCAAATTGTTTGAAATGTTCTGTACCACATTTGATCTTCATGGCTTCGCTTTCTCTCAGTTCCTGGCCCAATCCCTTTGTTTCGGCAACAAAATAGATTCTCTTTTCACCGGTTAAAACTACGGCCCAATCAGGCCTGTATTTACCAATCGGGGTGATAATTTCGAACCAGGCCGGAAGCTTGAAATAAAACTCTACGTCCTCACTGTTTTCACAATCCGTTGCAAACCGGTTTTCCACCCCACTGTCTAATGGAATATAATTTTCGTAAATCGTTTTACCCGGATCTCCGACGGAGTGGGTAAAGTCGTCGATATAAATTTCAAAATCAGCATCATCAAATAACGTCATTTCATAAAACCGGTCTCCTATTTTTTCATACTTGATCCCATCTATCATCAACTCCTGCAACTTATGACGGATTAATTTTATGGCATTATCCAAAAACATTTGCGGGTTAATGAACAATTCGTTTAGCCGGCCTGATTTGTGTAGAATTTGTAAAATAGTAGCTCTTGTGAGTTCTGTTTTATTTTGAATATAACTTAAGACATCCGGGATCAGCACGTTGCTTCCATATTCCACTTTTTTGTCCCGCAGGATATTCCCATCCACCCCTTCTTCTGTAATATTTAAACGGTACGTAGTTGACCTGACGGATGTTGCTCTTGTGACCGGCATTTGCAACTCATCACCTATAGCTTTTGCCGTGTCATTGATCAATTGCTCTGTTTGATAGTTTACACTATATTTTGAGTGGTACTTAATTTTCTCCCAGATCTTTAAGAATGCAGGATCAGCCTCAAACCCTTTCCTGTAATTAACCTTCTTACGCTCCTGCTTATTCTTTGTTCTGCCGGTAAAATCAACCCCACAGTCTTCTTCAATTTCCTTCTGGAGGGCTTTTGCAAAATCTTCATATCGCTCGTTGGCAACAACGGTTAGCCGGTTGATATTCCGGTCAAAAACCCGGTCCCCGTTTTGATTAACAGGTAATCTTAACCCTCTTCCAATCTCCTGTCTTTTTTTGATCTCGCTTTTTGTTTCATTCAGGGTGCAGATCTGAAATACATTGGGGTTGTCCCAGCCTTCCCGTAGCGCAGAGTGACTGAAAATGAAGCGAAGCGCGGTTTTCATGTCAAGCAACTCCTCTTTTTTCTGCATAATTAACCGGTAGGTATCATCATCGGCCTGTGTTTCTCCCCCCGTATCTTTTACCCGGCCCTTGTTGTCTTGCGAGAAATAACCATTATGCACTTCTTCGACTGTAAAAGGAATTAACCCTTTGTAAACTGGTTTCGTTATTTCCTTTTCAAAAATCTCTTCAAACCACTGCGCAAACTTGCCTTTAAGCGGCTTCCCGGATGCATCATACTCCCGGTAGTTCTTTACCTTATCAATAAAAAAAAGAGACAAGACTTTAATGCCTTTATTTTGGTATGATTTCTCCTTCTTTAAATGTTCTTCCACTGTTTTCTGGATCATAAACCGCATGATCTCATCATTCATGCCGCCTTGCGATTCACCGACAGAAAGCATTACAGCATTGGAAAGAGTGATCGTTTGATTACCCGCATCGATCTCATCCACGATAAAACCAGTATTATAAATTTCTCTTTGATTGCTTAGTTCATACAAGTCTGCACCTGCCCGGACAGTAAATGATTTCTTCTGAACGCCGGCAGGCATATTGCAGTCAATCTTTATTTTGGCGGTGACTTTTGTTGCCGCCGCCTTAATGCTTTCCACCTGGATAAAAGCCTCATTCAGGGCATTTTCACTGACGACGCTGTCCACTTCAATTTGTTTCACCAATCCCAGGTCATAAGCTTTAACCGGGTTCAGGGAATACATTAAATTGTACAGGTTGGTATGGGTGGCAGAATAGCGCAGTGTACAAAGGGGCTGTAAATTCTGGATCGCTTTTCTACGGATTTCCGTTTCCATATTTTGTGGCTCATCCACAATGACAATGGGCATTGTACTCTGGATAAACTCAATGGGCTTTTTACCCGTGAGCTTATCATTTGGCTTATTGATAATATTTTCATCTTTGGCAAAAGAATCAATATTCAATACCAGGACCTGTATGGAGTTATTGGAAGCAAAGGCCCGGAGAGATGATACTTTTTTACTGTCATACACGTCAAAATTGATGGCTACCCTGTCATACAGCGCCTGGAAATGTTCGTGTGTAATCTGCAGGTTTTTTAAAACTCCTTCGCGGATGGCCACAGAAGGAACAACAATGACAAACTTTTTAAAACCGTATTGTTTGCTCAGTTCATAAATGGTTCTCAGGTAGACATAGGTTTTTCCGGTACCAGTTTCCATTTCAACCGAGAAGTTCATTCCTGCCTCACCCCCAACTCCTTCTCCAAAAGAGAGGGAGCTAAGGGCATTGCGATGCTGGATCGCAACCACATTATTAAAAATTTGTTCCGCTGGCAGGGAAAGATTATTCCCAAAGCCATTCTCAGACAGCAATAGGCCACTTGCAAAACGGGTAAATTCAAAACCACCGCTGTTCAAAGGCTGTCCCTCAAATATGCCGGTAATGGCCTGGATAGCCTCCTGCTGGTATTCCTGGTTGCTGTCAAAATGGAATTTCATCTACGGGCTATATAGTTTTAAAATCTATGCCGGCATCCTTCATTTGCAGAGCGGTATTTGTTTTCAACTGGTCATTCCCGGCGAACAGGTTATCTAAGGCGATTATCTTTTGTGGGTGTTCTTCGATGATAATTTCTATCACAGCCTCGTTAATGGCTTCCAATACAATAACCAACTCTCCACCTGCCACTTTGTAGTAGGTAAATTCCCCGCCTCCATTTTCTCCATCCCAAAGCACGGTGATTGCCTCGACCTTGTCGGTAAGCATATACCCGGCTTTCAGCATCAGCTCATACAACATATTATCCGCCTTGCTTCCTTCTTTTACCGGGTTGGTAAATGCATCTAACTGGGTAACCAGGTTGTCTTCGGTTATTTCATCGCCCCTCCATATTTTGAAGTTGGAAGGCGAAAGCTTAAAGACTTTAAAACCTAAATCTGATTTTTTGTCGGCGAAAAGGTCCGCTTTTTCAGCTTTTTCTTTTTCCAATTTGCCGATCACCCGCCTGATCCTTTCCCTGCTTATATCTGCAATAGTTTTGTAGCCAATTTTGTATGCTTCACTATTTTCTTCTGTCAACTCTGGGAGCTGAACTAAAATAAATTTAAGATTACTGCCTTTTTCTTTATTGATTTCGACTGCAGCTTGTGCTGTTGTACCTGACCCACCAAAAAAATCAATAATTGTATCATTTTCCTCTACAGTTTGTAGAAGAAGTTTTTTGATTAAATCTACTGGCTTCGGAAATGCAAAATATCGCCCATCAAAAAGTTGAGAGAACTCTTGAGTTCCATTCGTAGTAAAGCCAACCTCTTCTTTCTTTAATATGGATGAAAACCCGGTCTGGGTTGATTGTAAATCTTTCAAAAATTTTTTTTGCCTAGGTCTCCCGGTAGGATTTGATGGGAAAAGAATTTCATTATTCTCTATCATTCCATCCATTGTCTTCTTTGATTTTGACCATCCTCGTGTTGGATTTGGAGGGTATGAAATTCCTGTTCGGGGATTAACGATATCATAATGGAGATTAGGTCTTTGATCTCTAGTTGCCAGTCCTGAAAGGTCTATGCTGGCCCAAGGCCCTCTTAAATCATTATCAGGATTTTTATATTTAGTAATGTCTATTTCTTTTCCTTTGAATGAAAAAAGAGCATTTTTTGAATAAGCTATTACATACTCGTGATCCGTTGAAGCAAAATTTTCGTTTCTGTTATCAGCATTTTGCCTTCGATGCCAAATAATATTTAGCAAAAAATTTTCTTCTCCAAATATCTCGTTCATCAATAACCGGAGATTGTGAATTTCATTATCATCAATATGAATCAGAATTATCCCATCATCAGTCAACAGGTTTTTAGCCAGGAACAAACGGGGATACATCATGCTCAGCCAGTTGCTGTGAAAATGCCCGCTATCCTTGCTGTTTTTTCTGAATAAACCTTCTTTCATCAATAACCCTTCTTCATCTTTATCACCAATTCGCTTCTCATAATCTGCTTTATTCTCCTTAAAATTATCGGGATATATAAAACTATCATTACCGGTATTGTAAGGCGGATCAATGATGATGCATTTTATTTTTCCGTAATAAGATTTTTGCAGCACTTTCAGTACTTCCAGGTTTTCTCCTTCAATAAAAACATTTTGTGTAGTATCAAAGTTTACTGACTCTTCGGGTTCGGGAGTTAAGGTGGCCGTGGTGGGTATTTGAAGTGTTTTGAACGCGTCAGCCTTACCCGCCCAGTTCAATACATATCTTTCATTATTAAAATTGATATCGTCAGTGAACGTGGCCTTGAACTTCTCCATATCAATCTTTCCTTCCGAAAAAATATCCGGAAAAATTGCCTGGAGTTTATCCAGGTTATCAGTAAGTATGTCCAGGGATTGTCCGTTCACGAACACTAAATGTCTTTAAAAGACAAATTAAAGCTTTTTAAGACATTTATCTGGCCCCTAAGGACAAAAAGGGAACAGAATCAATAAGAATTTCGTAGTGTGAAAGAAACAATCGGAAAACGAATACGGAAAATCCGGGAAAGCAAGGACTACAGCCAGGAGAATGTAGCAGGCGAGCTGAATATGACAACCAGCGCTTATTCCAAAATTGAAAGAGGGATTACCGATGCTCCCACCAGTAAACTCGTCAGGATCGCCGAGATACTGGAAGTGGATATTGCCGATTTTTTTATTGATATTAATAAGGATCCAGGCAAATTTAAAGAGCGTAACCAGGCTTATGGCTTTGCTACCAAAGGAGATATTGAAGAAATAGTAAAGATGATCAATGAGCTGGCCAAAAAAGTCGGACAGATAGAAGCAGCGGTCAATCCCACGTCTACCAATACTGCAAAAAAGAAGGCCACCAGGAAATAAAGATCCGGTACCTGGTTTTTAGGACTTTTGAAATTCTTCCTTTTCGATCTCTTTTTTATCGATTTTACATACATGGTGATGTTTCGCCCCGTAGGGGCGGAACAATCGGCAAAATGTGATTAATTACAGGGACGAAAAAATGGCATTGGATAATTTGATTTAACCAAATACCAAAATTGCAGGATTTGTAGGAACATGTCACCCCTACGGGGTTCAGCTACATTTAATTCCAATTTCATCTACTGATATAGCGCTCCTACGGAGCTAAGGCAATGATGTTTTAAGTCCCGGAATGATCAACCTTGGCTTGTTTCGCCCCTATGGGGCGATCCTTTTATTTATTGGCCTTGTGTTACCGATCTTTCACCCCGCTGGGGTGATTGGTGCTTCTAAGTCCAGTAGGGGTGGAACAATGGGTAATATGTAATTTGTCCCGGGGACGAAATATCGGCATTGGTTAATTTGATTTACACCCCTACGGGGTTCAGCTACATTTAATTCCAATTTCATCTACTGATATAGCGCTCCTACGGAGCTAAGGTCTCAAGTGATCCATTGCCGATCTTTTAAAGTCCCGCAGGGATGAAATATCAGCAGCTCCGTAAGAGCGATATTTTCAGTGGTAAAAAGAGCTGGATGTTTAACCCTTTTATTTAATTTACCGCATGAAAAAAATATGGCTGCTATTGTTGCTGGCAAACATCAACGCCAAAGCGCAGATCGATCCAAAAAATATCACCATCGCCCGCGACAGTTTCGGTGTTCCTCATATTTTCGCTCCTACGGATCCCGAAGTAGCTTATGGGATTGCCTGGGCGCATGCCGAGGATGATTTTGAAACATTGCAACTGGTCGTGCTTAGCGGCAAAGCAAAACTGGGAACAGGGATTGGAAAAAAAGGAGCAGAAGCAGATTATGTCATCAACCTGTTGCGCTGTCGAAGAACGGTCGATGAACAGTGGAATACCCTAAGCCCCGATTTTCTGGCATTGATAAAAGGATATGTACAGGGATTGAATGCTTATGCTAAAGCGCATCCCCAGGAAGTAAAATATAAACAGGCTTTCCCCTTTGATGAAAGGGAATACATGACCGCCGTTGTTTTTTCGACCAGTCTTTTTTGCGGGGTAGATAATATATTGCCACAGATACTTGGCGGGAAAATAGCTACCCTGCCGGGTTTCAATCCCCAGGGTTCTAACGCTTTCGCAATGAATTCGATAAAAACCACCACCGGCGAAAGTTTTTTGGCCATCAATGCCCACCAGCCACAGGAAGGTCCGGTTGCTTTTTATGAAGCACACCTGCAAAGTGAACAGGGTTGGAATATGCTCGGGGGCCTGTTCCCCGGGGGTTGCCTCATCTTTCATGGCACCAATGAGTACCTGGGCTGGGCACATACCGTGAATTACCAGGATAAGATCGATGTTTACCAGCTGGAGATGAACCCGGCGAATAATAACCAATACAAATTCGATGGCCAATGGGTGAAGCTCGAAGAAGAAAAAGCGAAACTAAAAGTAAAAGGCATTCCCGTTACGATCGGTAAAAAATACTGGTGGAGCAAATACGGCCCCACTCTGAAAACTGCTAAAGGTGTTTTTTCGATCAGGGTGCCGGCATTGATGGATATAAAAGCTCTGGAAGAATGGTACAGGATGAACAAGGCAAAGAATTTTACAGAATTCTATAAAGCTGTCAGCATGACGAGTCTCCCGATGTTCAATATCATGTATGCGGACCGATATGATACGATCTTTTATATCAGTAATGGAAAAATGCCAAGAAGAAACCCGGATACCACTTACAAATGGAAAAGCACATTACCGGGAAATACTTCTGCTACCTTATGGACCAGTTTCAAACCCATCCAGGAGTTACCACAATATGTGAACCCGCCTTCCGGCTATTTATTCAATACCAACCACTCACCTTTTCTCGCAACTGACCCCCGGTATAATTTGGATATGCGAAAGTTTGACAGAACCGATGGCTATGAAACTTATCATAACAACCGAAGCCAGCGGGTAACAGAATTGATCAATCCGGATGCTAAAGTCGATTATGCAAATTTCAAGCGGATCAAGTTCGACCAGCAATTGCCCAAAGAATTAAAATACACCTATGGTATTGACAGCATACTGAGTTTGAATGCTGCTGATCATCCTACGCTAAAAGAAACCATCACTAATTTCCAGCAATGGGATAGAAAAGCGGTGAGGGACAGTAAAGGGGCCGCCATCTTTTTGCTGATCTATGATCATGTAAGTAAAAAACTCGCGGGAGAGCCTTCCCGCCAGCTTACCCGGATGGAATCAATAGGAGCATTGCAGTATGCACAGGACTATATGCTGCAGCATTTTGGCAGGACAGGGCTGGTGCTGGGCGACATCCAAAAACTCGTGAGAGGCGATGATGCCCGTCCAGCATGGGGTTTGCCCGATGTACTGACCGCTGCTTATACCGAACAGTATAAAAATGGTATGCGGAAAGTGGTCTCTGGTGATGCCTATATCTGTTTTGTTCGTTATCCTAAAGACGGGAGCCTGCCGAAGATCGAGTCGGTCAATACATTTGGCGCATCCATGCATCCTTCTTCACCACATTATAAGGACCAGATGCTGATGTTCCAGGAACAGCGAACCAAGCCGATGACTCTTGATAAAAAGGAAGTGTTGCGTACAGCGAAGTTGATCTATCATCCTAAATAGTATTTGTTACTTTCTTTGTCTTGAAACAAAGAAAGTAACCAAAGTTCAAGGCAAACCCCATCGCTCCGCGGGTTTTGCCTTGCCGCGCCCCCTTTCACGATGTCGTCGTCCAGCGCCGATGTGAGTTTAATAATTTTAAACAAGGCTGCTGCGTGACGCTGCTGCTCATTTTTTAAAAATGCAGGCTTAATCAATTTGAATATCTGATACGAATACTTACGATCTACGGGTTACAAGAAATTCCGGGCGCCTCTTTTTCGACATCAACAATGTACACCCGAACGAAAGTACGCTGGCGAAAAATCAGCGCTTCCAGAGTAGTGGCATAGCACGCAGCAAGGTCTTGCACCCAGGCCCTAAAAAAAGCATGGTTTGAGGGAGCCGGTTGCAGGAGGAAAATCCGCATAACAAAATCTTACTCATCGACCCGGCTTGACTTTTTTGCTTACTTTTTTTGTCAAGAAAAAAAGTAAGGAGAAATAGGTAGGGAAATGAAAAGTCCTCCCTCTTTTGGAGGGAGGATTTAGGAGGGAGGCCGTAACTTACAGTTATGCTTTCAGCTTCAACCATCAAATTATTGCGGATACCTTTTTCCATTTTTCTTTCCCCCTTGTATTTTTTTGCCTTGTCACAGGTTCCTCATATAAACTGGACGAAAGCCGGGCTGATATTTTTTATTCTTCATTTTCTTATTTATCCTGCCAGCAACGGGTACAACAGTTATATGGACAGGGATACAGAAAGTATAGGCGGATTGGAAAAACCACCACCACCCTCCCGGCAACTTTTTTTGCTGACAATCATTCTTGACTGCGCGGCTATTTTATTAAGCGCTTTGATACATGTTTTTTTCCCGGTCTTTATGCTTTTATATATCGGGGCTTCCAAGGCCTACAGTTACCGGCGTATCCGTTTGAAGAAATACCCTGTGATCGGTTACCTGACGGTGATCATTTTCCAGGGGGCATTGACCTTTGCGCTGGTGTACTATGGAAGCAATACCGACCCAGTTTTTTTTGTACCCTGGCAGGGTATGGTTATCTGCGCATTGCTGATCGGCGGTTTTTACCCCCTCACACAGATCTACCAGCACAAACAGGACCTGGCCGATGGGGTGGCTACGATCAGCTATAAACTGGGCTATACCGGTACTTTTATCTTTTGTGGAATTGTTTACATTCTGGCCTGGCTATTCATGGCACAATTCTTTATCAATAAGGAGGAGGGGAATAAATTAGTGATGGTTAGCATCTTTTTTGTCCCCATTATCGTTTATTTCCTGCGATGGTTTGGCCAGATAAGGAAAAATGCGGCTGCAGCAAATTTCAAAAATACCATGAAAATGAACTGGATCGCGGCTGCCTGTACCAATACGGCATTCATCATTTTATTAACCTGGAGGTGGTTTGAGTAAAATACTATCTATAGGAACGGCTGTTCCTGAATACAAGCATAATCAAGCAGATATTCTTGATTTCATGCAGCGGGTCTATGCCCCGGATGAAGCAGGGAGAAGGAAATTAAAATTCCTCTATCACAAAGCTGGTATTGAAACCCGCTATTCGGCGATCCCGGATTATAGCCTTCCCGCGGCGAATTGGGAATTTTACCCTGCTTCGGAGAACCTTGAACCTTTTCCTGCACTGGAGCAGCGGATGAAATGGTACCAGCAGCATGCAGCAGCATTGTCTATGCAGGCTATCGCTCAATGTGTGGAAAATTTTCCCGAAAGAAAGATCACGCATCTTATCACTGTAAGCTGTACCGGGATGAGCGCACCGGGTCTTGATATTGAATTGATGGAATTATTACAACTCGCCCCCACTACGTTCCGGACATCCGTCAATTTTATGGGATGCTATGCTGCGATACAGGCCTTGAAAATAGCCGATGCATTTTGTAAGGCGGATAAGAACGCCACCGTATTGATCATTTGTACAGAATTGTGTACCCTGCATTTTCAAAAAGAGAATACGATCGATAATATTACCAGCAGTATGTTGTTTTCGGATGGAGCAGCAGCTGTGCTGGTAACTGGTAACGAAGAAAACGAAGGATTGACTATCGGTAATTTTTATTCCACGGTAGCAGCGAAAGGAAAAAAAGATATGGCCTGGGAGCTTTCTTCCAAAGGGTTCCTGATGACCCTAAGCAGTTATGTCGCCGATATGATCGAAGAGAATTTTGATCAATTAGTGCAGGATGGATTGAAGGCAGCCGGAATGCATAAAGAAGAGATCAGCCATTGGTGCATTCACCCGGGCGGGACAAAGATCCTCGAAGCCGTGCACAAGAGCCTGGGCTTTACGAACGGGCAATTAGACGGCTGTTATGATATCTTAAGAAATTATGGTAATATGTCTTCTCCCACAGTCTTGTTTGTATTGCAGCAGATCATGCGAACCATGGATAAAAAAGAATCCAATAAGATCTTTAGCGCCGCTTTTGGCCCGGGTCTGACTATGGAAACAGTTATTTTGACTTCATGACCGATCTTAGCACTGCAGCTACCGGGAAATTTTCAACAGCTCAAAAGACCATATTGACAAATGATGATAAATATGACGTAGCGATCGTGGGAGGTGGCCTGGCCGGTCTCGCCCTATCTATTCAATTAGCAAGGAATCGTCACCGCGTTATCTTATTTGAAAAAGAACAATACCCTTTTCATAAAGTATGCGGGGAATACATCAGCCTGGAAGCATGGGACTTCCTGAATGACCTGGGGGTTGACCTGGACAGCATGAACCTTCCCATCATCACCCGGCTGGAAGTATCAGCGGCCAATGGAAAAATATTAAAGCAGGATCTGCCACAGGGTGGGTTCGGGATCAGCCGCTTCAAACTGGATCATGTATTGGCACAACTGGCTGTCGCGGCCGGTGTAGTACTGAAAGAGAATACAAGGGTGAATGATGTGCAATATACAGGGAGCGGATTCACAATGGATACTTCGCAACATAGCTACGAGGCGACAATTGTTTGCGGCGCTTATGGTAAGAGAAGTAATATCGATATCAAATGGAAACGCCCCTTCAGTACAAAACCCAAAAACAAACTCAATAACTATATTGGTGTGAAGTACCATGTCCGTGGAGATTACCCGGCAGACACCATCGCCCTGCATAATTTTAAGAACGGTTATTGCGGGATCGCGAAGATCGAAGAGGACAAGTACAATCTTTGTTACCTGACAACGGCGGATAACCTTCAAAAAAGCAGGGGGGATATCCGGGTGATGGAACAAAATATATTAAGCCGGAACCCGCTGTTGAAAGAAATATTTTCTAAAAGCGAATTCCTGGATAGCAAGCCCCTCACGATCTCCCAGGTAAGCTTTGACCGGAAATCACAGATAGAGAACCATGTGCTGATGATCGGCGATGCAGCAGGGATGATCACTCCTTTATGTGGGAATGGGATGAGCATGGCTTTGCATGCGAGCAAACTGGCTGCAACCCCCATCCACAAATTCCTGCAGGGACAAATAACTAGGGAGAAAATGGAAAAAAGATACCTGTTCCAATGGCAGCGCCAGTTTGCTGCTCGGCTAAGAACAGGCCGGCTGATACAACGTCTATTTGGCAGCAGGTGGCTAACCAACCTGGTCATCCCTACGTTGAAGCGCTTCCCCCGACTCGTGGATGCCCTGGTACGAAAGACACACGGTAATCCTTTTTAAGATAAGATATGCATCGTTCCGCCCGGAACAAACGAAACACATAGAACAGATTTTAGAGTATATAAAGTATCTAAGTAAATAGAGTATATAAAGGAGCCGTAGATATACACGTTATACTAACTTATATACTTATCTACCTTATTTACTCTTTATACTCTATATACTTTCTACCCACCTAGTTCTTAACCGGCAAATAAGCATACTTCTTTCCATACCCGATCATCTGCTCGAAAAAACTGGAAGGGTATTCCACTTTCACATCGGTGATCTTATCCCCCTCCATTACAGCTACCAGTTTTGGCTGTATAAAACCACGGTAAGGTTTTACATTGAGTTTACTGTACCGCTGTAAAACTTCTTTGTGCAAAGCAGCATCCACTTTTACACCATAGGTTTCTACCAGGTTTTTTCCCGCATTAAAATCACCTTCCGATTTGATACGCTGAATTTCCCTCAACAACTGGCCAAATAGTTCTCTTAGTTTTTTGTAATCGTTGATACGCACATAGGTCTTGCCATTGTTTTTCACAAATTCCACTACTTTATCTGCTTTTCCTTTTTCGAATACCCATTTGGCATTCAACTGGCGGTTGCGCATATGGGCTTCTTCAATTTTTTCTCCTGGTTTTATTCGGGTAAGCTGGGTCATCAGGCCATTCATCATGTAGCTGTCGTATTCTGCCATGCCTACTTCCAGCGAAGGCGCAACACCAATATCGATTATTTTTTGATCCATCACATAGTACAAGGCAACCAGGTCGGCCCGGGCCTCTTCAAGGCAGGAGGCATAGTTTTTAAGTGTTTTATCAGTAGTCTCCACGCCGGGATTGATCTGCCCGGAAGCATGACCGATACATTCGTGCATATCGGTATGCAGGTCCGCAGAAAGATTGCCCCATCTTTTCATTCGTTGTTTTACCGTATCATTTAATCCAAACTCATCCAGCACGCCACTTTTAGCCCCGGCAACATTGTAGGAATATATGATATTGCTTAGCGAAACGGATTTAGAACCTGAATCTTTTCTAATCCAGTCTGCATTGGGCAGGTTGATGCCGATCGATGAATAAGGTGCTGCATCACCGCTTTGCTGGATCACCGTGATCGCTTTGGCCGTGATACCTTTTACATTTTTCTTTTTATGTTCTGCCATCAACGGGGAATTGTCTTCAAACCATTGTGCCTGGTCAGCGATCGCCCTGATGCGCTTGGTAGCTTCCAGGTCTTTCATGGATACCACGCTTTCAAAACTTCCTTTTTTACCGATCGGGTCGAGGTACACTTCGATAAACCCGTTTACTACATCCAACCGGCTGGCGGTATCATTCACCCAGGCAATGCTGTAATCATCAAAAGTAGCGAGATCACCAGTGCGGTAATATTGGATCAGCAGGTCCAGCGATTTTTTCTGTGCCGCATTTTCCGCTACAGCCGATGCTTTTTCAAGCCAACCAATGATCTTTTCGATAGCCGGTGAGTACATGCCTCCAACCTTCCAGACCTTCTCCACTACCAACCCGTTTTCTTTCATGTTCTTGCTGTTCAATCCCCAGGAACGTTGTTGAGCTGATTTCGGGAACTTGATACTATCTGCATAAAAATTTTCCACTTCTTTTTGTGTAACTCCTTCATAGAAATTAACAGAAGAGGCCACCACGTTATCGATATCTGCCCGCTGGTCTACCAGCTTGGGTTCTATTTTCATATCATAGATGATGGGTTTGATTCGTGCCAGGAAAGCTGTTACGGATTCCCCGCTCTCTTTTGGAAGAGAGGCCGTATCTGAATTATTTACTACAGAAACAAAATAATCATACGAACAACCAGGAATGAATTTTTCGTTTCCATAGTGGTGATGGTTGCCATTGCTGAACCATACCCTGCCGCAGTATTCGGTAAACTTCTTCCAGTCGGCTGTACTCGTATCACCTCTATAAGTTCCGTATGCTGCTTCCAATGTTTTACGGAGCAGGATCCCGTATTTGCTTTTCTGGTCGTAAAGGATATCGCGGCCGCATAGAGCTGCTTCGTATAAATAATAAGCCAGTTGTTTTTGCGGGAGACTCAAACCGTCGAAACCAGGTACCTGGTAACGGAGCACCTGGAGATCAGCAAAGGATTCCGCTTCTACGGTGAAACTGCTGTCATAACCAGCACCATTGCCTTTAGCAGCGATATTGTTACCGGTGCTGTCGGTGCCCCCGGGCGTTGCAGTTTTGTCCTTATTGTTGCAGGACCAGGCCAGTAAGCAAACAAAGATGAGTAGCTTGAGCGTGTGTTTCATGATTGAAAGATTTAGTGATTAAAAGTACACAGATCCCAGTCTCAAAAAGCAGGCCTATATGTCGGAATTTTTGGAAACCTGATTTCACCCCTTCCCGCCCCGCTTCGTAACTTGCAGCCATGATGGAATATTTGCAGGGGCTGAACGATCGCCAGAAAGAGGCGGTCTTGCATATGGACGGGCCGATCATGATCGTGGCAGGGGCAGGCAGTGGTAAAACAAAAGTGCTTACAACAAGGATCATCCACCTGATGGCCAACGGGGTGGACGCCTTTAATATTCTCGCTCTCACGTTTACCAATAAGGCTGCTAAGGAAATGAAGGAAAGGGTGGAGCGCATCCTGGGCAATGGGGAAGCGAGAAATCTTTATATCGGGACTTTTCACTCAGTATTTGCCCGGATACTCCGCTTTGAGGCGGAGAAGATCGGGTATCCCCGCAACTTTACCATCTACGATACCGACGATGCCAAGTCTGTACTGAAAACGGTCATCAACGAACTCAACCTGGATGATAAGCATTATAAACCTAATATTGTTTACAACAGGATATCCTCCGCCAAAAATGCACTGGTAGGACCGGAAGAATACAGGAATGATTATGCCATCCAGCAGGAAGATATGCGGTCGAACCGACCCGCGATCGCCAATATTTATGATGCTTATGCTAAACGTTGTTTTAAGAACGGGGCACTTGATTTCGATGACCTGCTGCTGAAGTTTTACGAACTGCTGAAGAATGTTCCTGAAAGCCTGGCGAAGTATCAGCGAAAGTTCAGGTACATTTTAATTGACGAGTACCAGGATACGAACCCGGCACAGTACGAGATCATTAAATTGCTCGGCGCTATGCATGAAAATGTTTGCGTGGTGGGCGATGACGCACAAAGTATTTATAGTTTCCGTGGCGCTACGATCCAGAACATCCTGCAGTTCCAGAAAGATTATGACGAAGTGAAGATGGTGAAACTGGAACAGAACTACCGCAGCACCCAAAGCATACTCCATGTTGCCAACGAAGTAATTAAGAACAATAAAGGCCAGATTGAAAAAGTTTTGTTCACGGAAAACATTGAAGGTGAAAAGATCAGGCTGGTTAGGACTATGACGGACAATGACGAGGGAAAATTTGTGGCCGACAGTATCCAGGAACAAAAATTGCGCAACCATTACAGCAACAAGGATTTTGCTATTTTATACCGGACCAATGCCCAAAGCCGTGCTTTCGAGGAAGCCTTGCGCAGGATGGGGCTCGCTTATACGATCTATGGTGGTATAAGCTTTTACCAGCGAAAGGAGATAAAGGATATCGTAGCCTATCTCCGTATCATCGTCAACCCGAGTGATGAAGAGGCACTGAAAAGGATCATCAATTATCCCGCCCGGGGTATCGGGAAGACCACTATTGATAAACTGGTGCTTTCAGCGAACAACAATAATATCAGCATGTGGCAGGTGCTGGAAAAGGCCAACGAGTTTGGTTTTCGCGCCGGTACATTCACTGCACTCGAAGATTTTGTGACGATGATAAAAAGTTTCACCAGCATGCTGGGTAAGCAAAATGCCTATGAGGTTGCTTTTCATGTTGGTAAACAAACTGGTCTGATCAAAGACCTTTTCAACGACAAGAGTACCGAAGGGGTTCAGCGGTATGAGAATATCCAGGAATTATTGAACTCCATCAAAGAATGGACAGAGAGTCCCGACAATGAGGATGGGGAATTGGTGGATAAAAGCCTGGCTTCTTATTTACAGCAGATCACACTGCTTACGGATGCGGATGAAAAAGACGCCGATGCTGATACGGTTAAACTCATGACGATACATGCCGCAAAAGGACTGGAGTTCAATTGCGTTTTTGCCGCAGGACTGGAAGAAATGCTTTTTCCCAATGCGATGGCCATTAATACCAGGGATGAACTGGAAGAAGAACGGAGACTGTTCTATGTGGTTATAACAAGAGCAAAGGAACGGCTTTGGATCACTTATGCGAATACCCGTTACCGCTTTGGTCAGCTGGTCCAAAATGAACCCAGTCGTTTTATCGAAGAGATACCGGAACAATATATGGATCGCAGCTTCGCCGGCGGTGGCGCAAAAAACCAGATAGGTGGTAGCAAATGGGGCAAAGGTTCCGCGTTTGACAGAATGCGGGGCAAATACGTGGATGACGGCGAATCAGGGAAAGCCAGCCAGCAATCTGGTACTTATTATAATTCGGCTCCCGCTGTTAAAAGTTCAGCTCCTGCCTATTTACCACCAAAAGGGCTGCCATCAAAAGTAAAAGAGCATGTTCCTTCAGCGGATTTTGTGGCCAGCGATACGTCCAATTTACAGGAAGGCCAGAAAGTGGAACACCAGAAATTCGGTTTTGGCGAGGTCATCAAAATGGAAGGCGCTGCGCATAATCCTATTGCTACGGTAAGGTTTGAACAGAATGGCGAAAAGAAGATCATGCTTAATTATGCCAAGCTCCGGGTAGTAGAATAAAGACGATGTTTAAAAAAGCATTATCTTTTAGGATATTCTTCCACCTTGCGACAACCACCGGCTTTGATTAAAGTAGTCCACTGCTTACGGGTCCCTCTGCGGGTAGCATTGACTACCCTGTTCGCTTTTCTGTTACTGCCACTGGCTGCGCAACGGAGTATCGAAGAGAAATTGCAGCAAAATATAACCAACGCCCCGTCGGATTCGGAGAAGATTGAAAGGCTCGGCTTACTTTCCCAGTTTTATTATGCCAACAAAAATTTTAGGAAAGGCGACAGCCTGATCGAGAAACAAATTATCCTGGCTGAAGCTACGATGAACCAAAACCTGGTCCTCGCCGCTTATTTCAGGAATATTGGGTACCAGTCTACGAATGTGACCACGAAAGACCGATCCGCGAATACGGGGATTTATATTAACCGGGCCCTGGCGTATGCCAAAGCCAATGACCTGGTGGATTATGTGGCCATGGCTTATTCCAGCCTGGCGGCGATCAACCTTGCTGATGGTAAGACCGAAGCAGCCCTGAAGAACGCCAACCTGGGTTTTACTACCGCTCTCAACACCAATAATGATTCGGCAAAAGTGATCTGCGCGGTTCAGCTGGGAAATATTTACCAGCAACGTTCCGATATCCTTATGGCTTTTAAAACATTTACAACGGCGCAGAATATTGCCATTGAACAGGAGAAAGAGAATTTATTGCCACCGGTATATCATGCTATCGCTGCCCTGTATAAAAAATTAGGGAATGGAGAAATTGCCAAAAAATATATCCACCGGAGTTTGGTGATCAATAGAAAAATGCAAAACCTGGCGGGCCGCATCAGCGATAATATTTTTCTTGCTAAACTCAATAATTATATTGCCGGGAAGGAATACCTGCAGGAGGCGGTTCAGCTCGCAGATTCCGTAGAGAATGTAGCCCTGAAGATCGAAGCGGAGAAAATTTTGTTTTCGCATATGCTCCTGGAGGAAAGGCCTTCCTTTATGCTGGACTACCTTGAAAATAAACCCGAATTGAAGAATGTCTACCTGAACACCGGTGCGGGTTACCTGGACTGGATGATGGCAGAAATATACCTGTATGGCGGCATGCCAGACAGCGCTTTGCTCTATTTTAAAAAGGCGGAACCATCCTTCAGGGTGGGATACGACCTCGTTGTAAGAAAGAATTTTTTTGGCGAACTGGCTGATTGCTATAAGTCAATGAAGATGATCCCCCAGGCGCTTACTTATTACCGGCAGTCATTTGATCTTTCCCTTGAAGCGGCCGATCTCCGGACATTGAAATCTGCTGCTGGTGAATTGAAGGATCTTTACCAGCGACAGGGGGATTATAAACAAGCGTTTTCTTATAGTCTGCTTTATGATCATTATAAGGACAGCGTGGAGATACTGGGAAGAGAAAAGGACCTTGCCCTGCTTGAAATAGAGAATGTGGCAAGACAGCAACAGCGTGACGCCGATTTCGCCAAAGAAACCCAGCGACGAAAATACAATCTCCAGTATATGCTGATCACGATCATTGTGGCGACTGTTTTCCTGCTAATGATCATGATCGGGATGTTCAAAGTGGCCACAACTACGATCCGGCTAATGGGGTTTCTCTCACTGATCTTCTTTTTTGAATTTATAATCCTGCTGCTGGACAACTGGATCCATCACCTGACCCACGGCGAACCCTGGAAGGTCTGGCTGATCAAGATCGGGATCATTTCCATTCTCTTACCTGTTCATCATTATCTTGAACATAAACTGATCAAGTATCTTTTGTCAAGACACCTGATCATTGTCCGTAGCCGCATGTCCCTGTCAAAGTTATTTGGCAGGCAAAAAAAAATTCTTCCAAAGGCAAACCTTCCGGAAGAATCTCCTGGTCCTGTTAAACCCGTTTAATCGCAGGAAGCGGGCGGAGGGCAAATGGTACCAATACTGAAATAAATATCCCCCGCAGCAGCGGCTGCCTTGAACAAGGACATATCCACCAGCGAAAGGCCAGCCCCCAGTAAGCTTAACATCAAGGGGTTCGAGCTGGTAAGATTTATTTTAGAACTGGTCTGTCCGGCAAATGCTTCTCTCGGAACTTTAAATACGAGCAACTGCCTGCCTTTCATCTGTCCGCCGGTACTGGTAATCTCCGGGTTGGTTTTGCGAAGCCGCACAATATCATTCTGGCGGATGGAAACAATCATTACGCTTACATCTGTAATGTTGTGTGCCGCACAGGCATCAAAGATCTCTTTCATTTTATCAACCGGCAAGATGATCTTCTCCGTGGCGAGTTGACCACTTCCGCGTACCGTATTGACATAAGTATTCTTCATACCTACGGCATCCGCCTTTGAAATGGTGTCGTTGGCCCAGTCGATCTTTTTATACTGTGCCTGTGAAATGGAAATGATCAGGAAAGTGGAAAGCATAGCAAGCGCAGGTTTATAACCTGCAAATAGTGGCTGTCTCATAAAAGGGGTGTTTAATTAAATAGCTGGTGTAGAGCAATATATGCTTAATATTTACCCATTGCAAATATTTTTAATAAAGAATACAGCCCCGGAAAATGAAGAGGAGTTTTTCCACCCCGGTTAAACCATTGGAAATAGCCATTGTCTATGAAGCTGCACAACAGTTTTTGAACCAATAAAACTGTAGCATCCACCACAAGCGTTCCCGGAATTTACCGGGCTGCATTTACTAATCTATCGAACCAGTTTTTACCGTATGTCCGGCTGTATGGCCCGTACAGATAAATGTTTATTTATTCATCTAAAACAATTAGCTATGAAGACGATTCAAAAAACAATTGCACTTTCTATCGCGACCTTAACGGCCTCTTTTGCTTTCGGGCAACTCGGTCTTGGGGTAAGTTCGACCACGCAAGCCGCCGTGAGTGCGACTGCAGGAACATCAGCCGTTGTACAAACAACCAACGCAGCGACTTCAGCCACAAATGCCACTGTCAATGCCGGGTTGAGTAAGACTGTTGAGATCAAGACAGCGACAGCTGCTCAGGTGAATGCAGGTACCAAACAAACTGTGAATTCTGCAACCAAAATGAAGAATGAAGTGAAAAGCAATGCAGATGTAAACGCTGCTGCGGCAGTCAACGGTACTTCGGCAACAAATGGATCTGTTCAATCCGGGAACGGCTCTGTACAGGCAGGTGGAAACTCCGGAGTTGCTGCCGATGCCGCTGTACAGGTCCACGGCAGTAAAGTGATCGATAATTCCGAAGCTGCTGCCACAACAGTTGCCGTAACTGCGGAAAACAAGACAGCAGCAACTATTGAAACAGCCAATGCGGTTAAAGGAAAAGCGGTCACGGAAGTTAAAACCGATGTACAGTCGGCCAAACAGGCATCTACTTCAGTAAAACCAGCGGCCAGCGTAACTGCAAATTCAGAAACAAAAGTGAGCACAACGAAGCAGTAATCCGTAATCTTCATCATAAAATGCCCTCTCCGTTAAAAGAGAGGGCATCCTTTAAAATCGGACAATATGAAACGATTTTGTTATCCAGTATCACTACTGTTTACATTGATCTTAACACGCTTTGCAGCAGCGCAAGTAGATACAGTTGTGCAGAAAACACAACCACAATTCAAAATCGGGATTTATTATAATAGCGGGTTGAATTATTATGGGAGAACAGACAGTCTAAGGAGTAGTGGAATTTTCCCCGTGTTGGAATTTTGGACAGGCAGGAATTTTTATCTTACAGCAGCGCCAGTGTTTACACATAATAAGGTGGATGGATTTGCTTATGCAGGTTCGGTGCTCACTGCAGGGATTCGTTTCAGTAAAGACAATGAATACAGCAGTAATTTTTACATTGTAAAACCAATTTACAGGGACAATAGCCAGTTAGTGCAATCCGCATTAAAATGGCAGGCAGCAGGAACGTATAGCTGGCTTAACAGGTTCATTAATATTACCGCAGGGGGAGATATAAAACTCAGCGACAAACTGGACTATGGAGTGACAGGAGGCCTTGATCATATTTTTCGTATTCAATTGACGGGTCAATCGGTGTTGGTGATCGATCCTTCCGCATATATCAATGCCGGCACCCAGCAGTTTACCAGTACATCCTATAAGAAAAGCGGGTTTCTTTTTTTTCCAGGGTTCCAGCAGGAAATTACGGAGAGCGTAAGCAAGTTCAATATACTTTCTTATGAGTTTTCACTGCCAATTGTATTTGCCAAAGGCAGTTACCAACTGATCGCAAACCCTGTTTATGTAATGCCCCGGAATCTCATCCTGGTTCCCAACCGTCCCGACCTTTCCGAACGGGGCAGGAATATGTTTTATGCTACGGTGGGAGCTAAATACTGTTTTTGATATTTAATAAAAGTATCCTGAATTAACATTTTGCAAGTCCGGCCGCGATTATATTTGTTGTGCTGTTCTGTACAGCAGCCACCTCCATGCTATCGGGCAAAAGAAAAAAACAAGTTCGCCGCTACGTTATTACCCTGGCCGGCATTTCCATCCTTGCCATCATCACCTGGGTACTAGTTCAATGGTTCCACTCGAAGAAAGTAAAATTTGTACGCTACCCTGAATTCGGGATCGCAATACCGGAGACTTATTCCATCCATGGTATCGATGTATCAAAATACCAGTCCCTGGTGGCCTGGGAAGAGGTAAAAGCGATGAAAGTAAAAGAGATCCGGCTGACTTTCGCCTTTATCAAAGCCACCGAAGGTATTGGTAATACGGATCCTCATTTCAAACGCAACTGGAAAAAAGCAAAGGATAATGCGATCATACGCGGCGCCTATCATTTTTTTATCGGTTCAAAGGACGGGCGTATGCAGGCGGAGAATTTTATAGATAGAGTTGAACTGGAGCCAGGGGATATGCCACCGGTCCTGGATGTGGAGCAACTGAACGGGGCCAATTCCACCGAACTCAGGAAGGGAGTAAAAAAATGGCTGGAGATCGTGGAGCATCATTACGGGGTCAAACCGGTCATTTATACCAATGTTGATTTTTATAACAGGAACCTGGGTATCGAATTCGATACTTACCCCCTATGGGTCGCACATTATTACCAGTTGCAGCAGCCACGCATAGCAAGAGGTTGGAGTTTCTGGCAGCACAGCGATGAAGGACGGGTAAACGGAATCGTATCAAAAGTGGATTTCAATGTGTTTAACGGCGATACCACCGAATTCAAGAACCTGCTGATCGGTCAATAGGCAGGGCTTAAATACAGTAACTTGCTATAAGAAATCATCATTATGGAAAGGAACTGGGATCCCGGGGTAAAAAAATTCTTCCTGAAGATCCTTAATTCAGTTTCCTTTGGATTGCTTTGGATGATGGCTTGTGCCACTGCGGGTATCTATTTCAAATTGGGTTACATAAGCAGGAAGCCTGTTATCTATCCGATATTATTTTATACGGCCATGCTGATCTCGCTCGTGGTTTTAGTAAAATATTTATACCATAGCTGGAAGGATTTTAAAGAACATGACTAACTGCTATGATCGGCAATAATTACCCAGGACCCCCTCATCTTCCGGAATACCAGGGTGAAATGTCCGCTCAGGTCCCCGATAGAACGATTGAGGTACCATTTCCCCGTAACATGATAATATTCTTTGGAAAGCCTGTCTATTTTGAGCAGGGTAAAATTCAGCTTGCCCATCGAAGCGGTATCGGGATAGCCTTTCTTGTAGTTATTGAGTGTATTGGTCCAGCCATAGGTCACGCCGCTTTTTCCAATGAACATCAGTGAGTCATTATTCCAATAACCCACCATAAAGGATTCGAGGTCGCCGCGGTTCCAGGCAGCGCTCTGGTTAGCCAGTAATTGGCGGATAGCTGTTTCGTCCTTCGACTGTGCAAACAATGTTGATCCTACAAATAGAAAAACAACAATAAGTATTTTTTTCATCGTATACTTTTATTCAAGTTAAGTGAAAAATAAAAACCGCTGCTGATCAATGATCGCAATCATCGGAATGCGCATGGTTATGTACCCTGCAGGAACGGTAATTCAGTAAATGCGCACTGATGATCAGGACAACTGCAGGTATCAGCAGCCAGGTCTCGTATTGGATAAAGAACTGTTTCAGTACAAGCAATGCGAGACCTGAAAGGAAAAGAAATAAAGGTAAAAGACTATGGTGATGTTTCCGGTAACCGTGGTACAGCGAATAAGAACCGATGCAAAAAGCGAGAAAAATCATCCCGATCTCGAAGCCGGGATGGTGAATGATATTGATACCAAACAAAGGGAGACTGCTTAAAAAAAGCGGCAACAGAGCACAATGGATGGCACAGGCCAGCGAGGCTCCGATCCCTAATGCGTCCCAGTTCAGTTTCTGTTTCATCTAGTGTGCAAAGATAAGAAAAAGGCAACATTGTTGCAAAATTTTAACAGGCCTTCGGCGTAACTTTGCAGCCAATTCTTAGCATGTCAAAAAAGAAATTATTCTATATCGGGTTTTTCGTGGCCCTTGCCCTGGTCTTTTACTTTGTCCTGTCCCTGGTGATCCCTGGCTTTACAAAAAAAGGCGTGGCGCCAGTAAGCTATGTCCGGCCTTTTTCCTTTCTCACCCAGGATGGAAAGACCCTGACCGATAAGGATGTAGCAGGTAAAGTGTATGTAGTCGAATACTTTTTTACCACTTGCAAAGGCATCTGCCCGAAAATGAATAATAACATGAAGCTGGTCTATGATAAGTTGAAGGGTGAGAAAGATTTCCTGATCCTTTCCCATACCTGTGATCCTGAAACAGATTCGGTGGCGCAGATGAAAAAGTATGCCGATTCACTTGGCGTGGATACAAGAAAGTGGATATTTTTAACGGGACGGAAAGATAGCCTGTATGATATGGCAAGGGTAAGTTATACCATCGATGACCCTGCCGATAACCTCGTGGACATGGACGATGATTTTATGCATTCCCAGTTATGGGCCCTGGTGGATAAAAATGGCGATGTTAGGAAGATCTACGACGGGCTCAAAGAAAGTGAAGTGAACCAACTGATACGGGATGCACAGAAGCTATTGAAGGAGTAGACAACATTTAAACCAATATGTTGTTGTATAAGATTGATTTATGCAAATGGATATCCAGATAACAGGTTTGTTAAAGAGGAACAGTCTCAGTGTAACAGGGAGCCGCAAAAAGATACTGCAGCTTTTCCTGCAGCAATCCGGCGCCCTGGCACATGGAGATATTGAAAAAAAGGCCGGCGAGAAGTTTGACCGCGTCACGGTTTACCGTACCCTGCAAGCTTTTGTCGATAAAGGGATCATTCATACCATTCCCACTGCCGATAATTCGATCCGTTATGCGCTTTGCAAGGATGAATGTTCCGAAGGTCATCACCACGATCACCATATCCATTTTGTTTGCAATAACTGCGGCAATACCTATTGTCTTGATGATGTGGTAACACCTGAGATAAGATTACCCAAGGGGTATGTAGCCAACCATGTGGAAGTGGTGGTGGAAGGTGTTTGTAAAAATTGTAAATAATCGGTTTTACTATCCGGGCAGACCGCCTTCGTTTAGATGTATCGGGACTACGGCGGTTAAGAAAAACAAAGCCCCGGTGTAGAAACAGCGGGACTTTTTGGTTAAGGCTCTGATTAGTAGCTATGTGAAATGCATTAAAGCATTTGTAATCTGGAATCAAAAATAGGTGCTGGCTTTCATATTTCCGAATTTCGGCTATACCACTTTTGTGGTATTTTTATTTTACAGCTTATCTATCTCTTTTTTAACAAATAACATCAATTGGCTGATATGCGCCGATGAAAGGTCAAGTTGCAGCCCGGCAGCGTGAAACAGTTCAGGTAAAGTACGGGTACCCCCCAGCTTCAGAGCGTTTATATAGTTAGTGATAGCTTTTGCAGGATTTTGCTTGTACTGCTGCCAAAGGCCAATGGCGCCAAGCTGGGCGATGCCGTATTCAATATAATAGAAAGGCACTTCGTAAAGATGCAACTGCCGCTGCCATCCATAACTGCGATAAGTTTCAAGTCCACTGAAATCAATTACCGGGGAAGAAAATTCGGTGAGGATGTTCAACCATTGATCTTTTCTTTCTTCCGCTGTGTGAGCGGGATTTTCATATATCCAATGCTGGAATTTATCGATCGTGGCGATCCAGGGGAAGATCGTAATAACGCGTTCTAATTGTTGTTCTTTTGCCCGTGTCAGTTCTTCATCGTCTTTAAAGAACACCTGCCATTTATCCATGCTGAAAAGCTCCATCGCCATACTTGCCACTTCAGCTATTTCGGTCGGGTATTCTTTAAAACCGGTCAGGGGTAGTTCATGTGCCAGGAAAGAGTGGATGGCATGACCACCTTCGTGCACCATTGTTGTTACATCATCGAATTGCCCCGCCGCATTCATGAAGATAAAAGGGGCGCCACTTTCAGCCAGCGGGCAATTGTAACCACCCGGCGCTTTTCCCTTCCGGCTTTCCAGGTCAAGATGACCCATGGTTTTCATTTTACGCAGGCAATCGCCAAAAAAGGATTGAAGCTCATCGAAACAGGCAATTGTCTTTTCCGTTAACTCCTCCCCATTCTTAAACGGGCGAAGTGGTTGTATACCGGGTGGTTCGGCTTCCACATCCCATGGACGAAGGGTATCTAGTCCTAATTTTTTCTTTTTAAGCTCGTATAACTGGTTGACGAGTGGCATTACATGCAACTTCACCGCTTCATGGAACTTGAAACAATCTTCTTTTGAATAATCAAACCTCCCCAGCTCCAAAAAACGGTAATCACGGAAATTCTTAAAATCTGCATTTATTGCAACCTGGTGCCGTTTTTTTAGTAAGGAAGAAAAAAGCTCGTTGAGTTCGTCTTTATCTTCCAGCCTTCTTGCATTGATCTTGTGATAAACTTCTTCACGAAGACTGCGGTCCGGGTCCTCGAGGAATTTTGTCGCCTGCTGCAAAGTATATTCCTGCCCTTTTATTATGACTGTCATTTTTCCTGCGATCACACCAAATTGTTGCTGCATCACGTTCAATTCAGCCTGTAGGGTGATATTGGCTTCGCGGAAAAGATCAATATTCTTTTTTACGTTGCGTAAATAAGTAAAATAGAGATCCTGGTCCAGATCTTTTGTAAAAGGGTTTTCAACCAGTTTCTTATTCAGCCGGTCTGAATAAGGCTGCATCTTTGGCTGGATCTCCATCATGAAGAACGTGAAAGCTTCCTCGTATTCTTTACTCTCCGTATCACAGGTCATCCGGATCTGCCGCCAGCAGGCATCTTCACTTAGTACTGCTTCTATTTCGCTGGCGTCTTTCAACCATTGTTCCAGTGCTGCCAGCGAGTGGATCTTTCTTTCTTCGAGGTCTATAAAATAAGGTTCCAGGCCTTCCCAGTTATGGATCGTAAAATCGGCGGGCAAAAAAAACCGGGGAAGTTTTTTAATATCTGCGCTATAGTTCATTATGTGTAAATGTGGATATGTCAATGACCAGGATCATTTTCACAGGTCCAGATTTTTAATTCTTTACTTATTCGGCTTTTTTCTTTGGGGTGGTTTTCTTTGGCTTTTCCGCGATTGCTTTTTCTGCCGGGGCCTCTTTTTTCTTGGCTGTTTTCTTTGCCGGCTTTTCTTCTGATACCGGTTCTGCTATTATTTCCTCCGTTTCCTCTTCGTCTTCCGGTTGTTCGGACAATTTGATCTCGATATTGTTCTTTTTTAACACATCATACCACTTGACCATTTTCTTCATATCGCTTGCATACACCCTTTCAAAATCCATATCAGGAAATACTTTTTCGAAATATTTCTTTACTGCCCCGGCATCTTTCTCGTCGGGTAATTTTCCAGCATCCTTATCCATGGCCTGGAAAAGATCGACCAGGTTCACATTATCCCTTACGGTATATATTTCAATGCTTTCCAGGTGAGAAAAATTGTGGATACGGCTGGATACAAAGCGGGTGGATTTATCATCCAGGGAGCGGACAATGGCCCCATCCGTTTTACTATTGATCAACTCAAACAACCCGGGCAGACCCGTCACGGCAACTAGTTTACTATATTCCATACGTTTTTCTGATTAAGGAGCTGCAAGATACTCGAGTTCCGGCAAATGGCAGGCCGGAAATTAACAGCCCCGTACCGAATGTTTTGGCTCCCCGCTTCGTCTCATAGTCGGTTCCCTATTATTTATCATAAAAATTCAATAATGAAAAAAATCTCATTGGCCCTGCTGGGTTTATTTGCAGTCGTGATCACCGTTTCAGCGCAGCCGGGCGGCGGTTTCCAGCGCCAAACCCCTGAACAAAGGGTTGCGGCGATCCATGCAAAGCTGGATAGCGCTTTTAAACTTGAAGCTTCCAAATTAAGCACCCTTGATACGGCACTGACCGTGTTGTACAAAAAACAAGATGAAAGAATGACGGAACTGTTCTCCGGCAGCGAAAGACCTGACCGCGAGACAATGATGGCGGAAAGAAAGAAATATTCCGATGCCCGTGATGAGATGATCAAAGCCATGGTCACTGAAGAGCAGTTTGTGATCTGGAAAGAAAAGATAGAACCATCCATGCGCCCGCAAAGGCCTCCTGGCGGCGGTGGAAACTAAGCTAAAAATTTTCTGGCTATACAAATGTAAATTCCGGGTTGATGGCGAAAGCCGGACACCCGGTTTTTTTATTGCTGTATGGCAATAAGTAAGGATAAACGTTTCAGCTAATACCAGGGTTAAACTGTCTATCTTCAAAATAATATTATGAGAAAATTATTCCTGCTCTGCTTTACAGTATTTATAAGTTCCACACTTTGGTCGCAGCTACCCTGCAGCAGACCCGAATACCGTCAATTCGATTTCTGGATCGGAGAATGGGAAGCCTTTGATGCGAAAGGCCAGAAAGCCGGAGAGAGCAAGGTTAGTTTGATACTGGACAGCTGTATCATCCTTGAAGAATGGACCAGCGCAACCGTAGCCCGCGGACTCCGCTATGCCGGGAAGAGTTTCAATACCTGGAATGCCGCAACCAAACAATGGCAACAAACCTGGGTGGATAATGCCGGGGGCAGTAATGAATACCTCCAGGGAAAATTTGAAGATAACAAGATCATTTACAGGTCTTCGCCCTTTCCATTCAGCAAGGACACGATGGCCATCCGCAAAATGACGTTTACTAACCTAAATCCACTTAAACTAAGGCAGCATGGCGAGATCTCTAAGGATAATGGCCTTAGCTGGACCACGGAATATGACCTCGAATACAGGCGGAGGAAATGATGAACGGGGAGGTTTTCCCGGTTTCTTGTTGCAACTTTAAGACAAATCAATTGGCATGAACCGCAAAAATTTCCTGCAGCAGGTAGCAATTGGAACCGGCGGCATACTTGCAGTCCCTTATTTGTTATCCGGCCAAACAACACTTAAACCGCCACCCAAAGCGGACCCCCTGCCAGCAGAAAAAGTAAAAGAATTTGTGAGCGCTGGTCACAACAACCTGGATAAAGTCAAGTCATTGTTAGTGGAATTTCCTACTTTGTTGTATGCCACCTGGGACCTTGGCGGCGGTGATTTCGAAACAGCACTGGAAGGAGCTGGTCATGTCGGGAATAAAGAGATCGCCAATCACCTGATCAAACTGGGGGCCAGGACCAATATGTTTGTACTGACCATGCTGGGAAAAACATCAATCGTAAAACCTTACCTGGAAGCATTTCCTGAATACCTTACAGCAAGAGGACCACATGGTTTTACCTTGTTGCATCATGCGCAGCGCGGAGGAGATGAAGCAAAAGAATTACTGGACTATTTTCAAAGCAAAGGACTCAAAGAAACAAAAGTTGCTTTGTAGATACTATTTTTAACCGACACCAAACTACTGCTATATGAAACGGATCTCGTTGCTTTCTGCATTGTTATCGATCGTTCTTTCTTCTCTTGCACAGATGGACCTCCCGCCAGGCGGAAACAATCCAAGAGCTACCATTTCTGAAGAAGTGGGTATCACCAGCATTACGATCAAATATTCAAGGCCCGATGTCAACAAAAGAGAGGGAAAGATCTGGGGCGAACTGATCACCTGGGGCTTTACCTCGCAGAACCTGAACACCAATAAAAACAACATGCCCTGGCGTGCAGGCGCCAATGAAAATACCGTGATCAGTTTTGAACACGATGTAAAAGTGGAAGGAAAAAATCTCCGGGCCGGGACATATGGTTTATTTATGGCTGTATGGCCCGACAGCACCGTGATCATTTTTTCCAACCAGTCGGAAGCATGGGGAAGTTTTTATTACGATGAAAAATATGATGTGTTACGCCTGACGGTTAAGCCGGTAGCACTGGACAAAAGCGTGGAATACCTGAAATATGAATTCATCGAACACAAAGAAAAATACTGTGTGATCGCCCTGCAATGGGAAAAATTATCCATTCCTTTTAAGGTGGAGGTGGATGTCGACAATATTGTCATGAACAGGTTGAGAGAACAGGTTACGAGCCAGAAAGGTTTTAACCAGCTGAACCTTGTTGCAGCCGCCAACTTTGCCCTCAATAAAAATATTAACCTGGAAGAAGCATTGGGCTGGAGCCAGCGGGCTGCTGGCTTTAAAAGCTATGCCACCTTGCGCACATTGGCTTCGGCCTACGAAAAACTAAACAGACTGAGAGAGGCGGATTCCGTAATCACAGAAGCCCTCAGTATGGCGAGCGTTAACCAGTATACCGGTTATGGCCGCGCACTCATCACCCAAAAAAGAAATGAAAGGGCCCTTGAAATGATGATGGCTGCCAAAGCGAAATTCGGGGATGTATTCGCCGTGAACAACGGACTGATGTTCGCATATTCAGCCAAAGGAGATTATAAGAATGCCCTGCTCCAGGCTGATATAGCCATGGGAAATGCTCCCAGTGATGCGACTAAAAAAACACTGGAAGGCCAGATCGCAAAATTGAAAGAAGGAAAAGACATTAATAATTAAAACATGGCAAAGGTTGAAATAAAGACAAAACAAAATACGGGAGATGTTGATGCGTTCCTGCTAAGCGTAGAAGACGAAACAAAACGCAATGATGGTATGACGCTGCTGAAAATTTTCAAGCAGGTCACCAAAGAAAAACCGATGATGTGGGGAACCAGCATTGTTGGGTTTGGAAAGTATACGTATAAATCTCCTACAACCAGCAGATCAGGAGAGTGGTATATCACCGGGTTTTCGCCGAGAAAGCAGAACCTCACTATTTATATCATGCCGGGTTTTAAGCTGTATGCCGATCTCTTGAAGAAGCTGGGAAAGCATAAAACAGGTGGCGGTTGCCTGTATATTAATAAACTTAGTGATGTAGATGAAAAAATATTGAAAGAACTGCTTACCATTTCTTTTAAACAGATGAAAGATAAATATTCGACAACCAAAAACAAATAAAATGGATAATGCAATTAGCTGGTTTGAAATAGGAACCACAGACCTGGCAAGAGCAACAAAATTTTACGAAACGATTTTTGGGGTATCACTTATACCCATGGATTTGCCCAATATTAAAATGAGAATGTTCCCCATAGATGATATGATGAAAGGTATCGGCGGCGCCCTGGTTGACAGCGGAGGTTTTCACAAACCTTCGGCTACAGATGGCCCACTTATCTACCTGAATGGCAATCCCGATGTACAAAAAGTACTGGATAAAGTAGAAGCGGCAGGTGGGAAGATCATGGTACCCAAAACAGAGATATCGCCGGAATATGGGTTTATGGCCGTTTTCATTGATACAGAGGGTAATCGCATTGGGCTTCATTCTGTGCCCGGTTAATAAATCCCGAACAAAGACATGGAATTTAGCATAGAGAAATCAAGAGAGATCCTTGAAAGAACTCCGGTTGTTCTAAAAGCATTACTTGGTAATATTGACGGGGACTGGGTATTGAACAATGAAGGCCCCGAAACATTTTCACCGTATGATGTGATTGGTCACCTGGTTTATGGGGAAAAAACTGATTGGACCGTTCGGGCAAGGATCATCCTGGAACCTGGATCATTAAGACGATTTGCCACATGGGACCGTTTTGCTCAGTACGAGGAAAGTAAAGGAAAAACGTTGGCGCAACTGCTGGATGAGTTTGAAATAATCCGGAAGGAAAATATAACCTGGTTGAAAGGGTTGAACCTGGTTGAAAAGGACCTGGATAAAACCGGGATCCATCCACAACTGGGGGAAGTTACGCTGAGAAACCTCCTGGCCACCTGGGTGGTGCACGATCTGACACATATCGCACAGATCACCAGGGTAATGGCAAAGCAATACAAGGATGAAATGGGACCATGGCCTGAATTTTTCCGAATTTTAAATTTTTAGTTTTTATGCAGTCAAAAGCGACAACAGCAGAACAGTATTTCGCAGAATTGCCGGAAGACAGGCAAAAGGCCATGACAGCACTACGCAAGGTGATCAAAAAAAATCTTCCCAAAGGATTCCAGGAGGGAATGGGCTACGGGATGGTCGGGTATTGTATTCCTCACAGTAAATACCCGGCTGGCTATCATTGTGACCCAAAGCAACCCCTGCCTTTTATGAGCATCGCTTCACAGAAAAACTTTATCGCGGTGTATCATATGGGAGTCTATGCCGATCCCAAATTATTGAAATGGTTCACTGCGGAGTATGCAAAAGCCGGCGTGGGAAAACTGGATATGGGCAAGAGTTGTATAAGATTTAAAAACACGGACAAGATCCCTTACCAGTTGATCGGGGAACTGGCTTCTAAGATCAACCCTGATGAATGGATCGCCGCCTATGAAAAAGTTATAAAAAGATAAAAAATTAGAGTATGAGCTCAGCTAGTATTGAAAAAGCTACCCAGACCCAAATCGCCAATATTGAAAAGAGTACCGGGAAGAAACTCGCCCACTGGATTGCCATCGTTAACAAAAGTGGATTTGCTAAACACGGCGAACTGGTGAATTTCTTAAAAGAGAAACACGGGTTTACATTTGGCAATGCCAACGCGATCGTACATTTTGCTAAACAGAGCCATGCCGGTGCGGCAGAAAATAAAGAAGACCTGGTGGCAGACCAGTACAAGGGGAAAGAAAACCTAAAACCCTGGTATGATAAGATCATGACAGAAGTGAATAAACTCGGCAAGGATGTGGAACTGGCGCCAAAAAAAGCCTATGTGAGTTTGGGGAGGAAAAAACAGTTTGCGATCATTCAGCCATCTACCAAAGACAGGCTGGATGTGGGTTTGAATATAAAAGGAATGGCGCCTTCGGGAAATGTAGAGGACGGGAGTAAATGGAACGCTATGTGTACACACCGAATCCGGGTAGAAAATGAAAGGGTGATCAATAAAGACCTGGTCAGCTGGATAAAACAAGCCTATGACCAGGCAGGATAAGAAATGAATTGGTAGCAATAAAAAACCCGGATCTGATCCGGGTTTTTTAAGTTGAAATAGTTTATTTCTTCCTTGTATATTTTATTTCCATGTTCTTATATTCTTTCCCTGTCTTTGGATCAGGACCATACATTTCCATCAGGTGATTGTTATCATCTATAAAGGTGAAAACCTCTCTCATGGTGGCATCCTGCCCGTTCATGCATTTCATCGTGCCGGTATAGGTCAGTTTTTTGCCGGCTTCATCCATTTGGCCTGTCATTACGTAAATGCCACTTCCCATATTATCTATCCAGGTAGAAAAATATTCTTTCTTCATATTGTCATATCCCGTTGTGCTCATTCCTTCAAATGGCATTCCCATCATATTGCCTGAATGAGTTGATTGCTGGTAAAGACCGTTATAGATCATTTTGGTCACGCTGGTCGTAGTTGATTTCATCGGGGGAACGCCCTCTCCCATCCACATGGTCGTTTCACCTGCCCAGGTACCGGTGGCCTTGGCCAGCATTTTGTGATGCTCGCCAACTGTCATATTTTCTTGCCATGCTTTGTTCATCATGGCAGAATCAATAGGGATCCAGGCAGCTTTGTCTTCCATTTTGCCTTCATTTGAGGTTTCTTTGGAGTCGCTGGTTTTCTTGTCATCGGCTTTACTGTTGCAGGCAGCGAATAAAAAAGCTGCGGCGCAGATCGTTAAGGTTATACGTTTCATAATTTATTTTTAGACGGATAAGGTACAAACTTGCCTGCCAGCGAGCAAGAAATAAAAGGAGAAAGACCGGAATTTAAATGGCCGAGGGTGGGTGGAACAGAATAAGTGGCTGATTTTTACTCACTTGAAACAGCGCTTCCTGTTTTTATTGCCCCTTGTTTTGCTTTGTCAAAAGCCTCATCATAGTCGGGCCGGATCGTTCCCATCAGCCTGTCCCAGAACAGGAAATAGAGTCCATAATTTCCCTTGAAATACTGGTGATGAAGATTGTGATTGACAGAAGTATTGACCCATTTTCCCAGCCAGTGTTTGCTAAATCCTTTTGGGTACAGCTCCCAGCCGAGATGACCATATACATTGTAGACAATCATAAATAAAAAGAAAAACAATAAGTGATACAGGTGTACTGGTATCGTGAAGACAAAAACAAGAAAGATTCCCGCTTCAACGATCGCTTCCATCGGGTGAAAAGCATAGGCCGCAAAAGGACTGGGGTTGGTTGATTTGTGATGAACAAGGTGGATGATCCTGAAGACAGAGGGATGATGCATGAGCCGGTGCATCCAGTAAAAATAAGTATCGTGCATCAGGGCCATGATGGGAAAAGCCAGTACAAAATAAAGCGTTCCGTGCTGGTTAATAGCTGTATAGAACTTTGTATGTTTTGCCACGGCAGGGCTTCCTAATACAAGCGCAGGTATAAAAGCCATGATGAAAACGGTCAGTAGGGAATAACCGATTTCCCGGGCATAATCATTGAAGCGGGGGTAACGCTGCTGGATCTTTTTTGAGTGTATCAGCCTGCGCAGGATGATATAACAGATGAGAAAGGCAAGACTCGCTATAATTAAATAACGGGTGCCGATGATCATTACATCTTTAAAATAGAGTGACCAGTTCATATCAATGTGCTTCTAACCAGTTTTTGCCTTCGCCGCATTCCGCTATCACTGGTACCTTATGCGGTAATACCATGGCCGATTGCATGCATTCGATGATCAGTGGTTTTAATTCTTTGGCCTCCGTTTTCAACGCATCAAAGACCAGCTCATCATGCACTTGCAAGAGCATCCTGCTCTGCATTTTTTCTTTTTTCATCGCGCTGTGCACTTTCTCCATGGCCAGCTTGATCATATCCGCCGCTGTTCCCTGTATAGGCGAGTTGATGGCGTTTCTTTCTGCAAAACCACGTACCGTGAAATTGGCGGAATTGATATCTCTCAGCCATCTTTTTCTTCCCATCAGCGTTTCCACGTACCCATTCTCCCGGGCGAAATTGATCGTGTCGTCCATGTATTGCTGGATTCCCGGAAACTCTTTTTTATAGTTATCAATAATCTCCTTTGCTTCGGATCTTGATATGCCCAGGTTATCCGCCAAACCAAATGCGCCCTGGCCATAAATGATCCCGAAGTTCACACTTTTTGCTTTGTAGCGCATCTCCCTGGTCACTTTCTTTTCATCCACATTGTATACTCTCGCTGCAGTAGCCGTGTGAATATCGGTACCATCTTTAAAAGCCTTACACATATTCTTATCCCCGCTGATAGAAGCAACGATACGTAACTCGATCTGCGAATAATCTGCCGATAAAAGAATATGCTTGTTATCTGCGGGAATGAATGCTTTTCTTACTTCTTTACCGCGATCTGTTCTAACCGGTATGTTCTGCAGGTTGGGATTATTACTTTGCAAACGTCCCGTTACCGCCACTGCCTGTCCGTAAGAAGTATGCACCCTTCCTGTTTTCCGGTTGATCAGCAGGGGCAGGGCATCCACGTAAGTGGATTTTAACTTGGTCAGCTCGCGGAAAGCAAGGATATCATCCACGATTTGATGACCTTTCACGGCCAGCTTCAACAATACATCTTCACCGGTCTGGTACTGACCGGTCTTGGTTTTTTTGGCGGAAGGATCCAGTTTTAGTTTGTCAAACAGCACTTCTCCCAATTGTTTGGGCGAAGCCAGGTTGAACCGGACACCGGCTTGTTTATATACACTTTCCTCTGCTTTTTTTGCGTCCTTTTCCAGTTCCTTTGAATAATCGGCCAGGAACTCAGTGTCTACTTTAATTCCTGCAAATTCCATGTCCACCAATACTTTTACTAACGGGCTCTCCACCTGGTTAAAGACCTTCTCGACCTCTTTGCTTTTTAGCAGGGGGACAAAAACATTTTTCAACTGGAGCGTAATATCCGCATCCTCACCGGCGTATTCTTTTATTTTTTCCAATTCCACATCCCGCATACTGCCCTGTGTCTTTCCCTTTTTACCGATCAGTTCTTCGATCGGTACTGGCAGGTAACCTAAAAATTTTTCACTCAGCAAGTCCATGCTTCTTTTGCCATCGGGCTCGATCACGTAATGCGCCAGCATGGTATCGAACAAGTTTCCTGCCAGCTCGATGCCGTACCATTTCAGCACAAGCAGGTCATACTTGGTATTCTGACCGATCCAGGTTTTTTTCTTATCCGTAAACAAGGGTGCAAAATGAGCAAGGATCTCCTGGGTTCTTTTTTGATCAGGAGGACAGGGGATATAATAAGCTTCGCCTGGTTTGACCGAAAAACTCAATCCAACAAGTTCCGTGTCATTGGCGTCAATGCCGGTGGTTTCCGTATCAAAACAGATCTCGTCGTGTTTTTTTAATTCTGTGACGAATTTTTTAATTGCAGCATCCCCTTCCACCGCTTCGTATGCATGCGGGGTATTATGGATATTTTTATCGGCCAATAAAACAGGCGGCGATCCTTCGGAGTCTTGTATTGTCTCCCGACTCCCGACTCCCGACTCCCGGCTCTCAATAATATTGCCAAATAGATCTGTCTGAACACCCTGCGGTATTTCTTTTTCTACAACTCCCTTTGAAGCACCTGCAACGGAAAAATCCTCTCCCAGCAAGCGTTTGCCAAGTGTCCGGAATTCGAGTTCCCCGAAGACCTCTCTTAATTTTTCTTTATTCCATTCCTTTAACCTGAAATCTTCTTCATGAAACTCCACCGGGACATTTGTAATGATCGTTGCTAGTTTTTTAGAAAGGATGGCCATCTCTTTTCCCTTCTTCACCTTCTCACCCATAGCGCCTTTTATCTTGTCAGCGTTGGCCAGTGTATTTTCCAAAGAGCCGTACTCGGCGAGAAACTTCGCGGCGGTCTTTTCTCCTACACCCGGGATGCCCGGGATGTTGTCCACCGCGTCACCCATCATACCGAGTATATCGATCACCTGGCTGACATCTTTGATATTCCATTTTTTACAAACCTCTTCGGGCCCCAGTATCTCCACATCATTCCCCTGGTAACCGGGTTTATAGATCTTTACTTTTTTAGAAACAAGCTGGCCGTAATCTTTATCTGGGGTGACCATGTATACTTCGTAACCTGCTTTTTCACCCAGCTTGCTCAGGGTGCCGATCACATCATCCGCTTCGTATCCGTCGATCGCTATAACAGGAATATTAAAACCTTCGATGATCTTTTTAATATCGGGTACTGCTTCGCGGATATCTTCGGGGGTTTCCTGGCGGTTGGCTTTGTATTCGGCAAAATCGTTATGGCGTTCGGTGGGGGCAGAAGTATCAAAACAAACAGCCATATGGGATGGCTTCTGCTTAGTAATCAGTTCTACCAGTGTATTAGTGAACCCAAACTGGGCATTGGTGTTCTTGCCTTTGGTAGTCAGGCGGGGACTTCGGATCAATGCATAGTAGGCCCGGAAGACAAGGGCATAGGCATCCAGTAAAAAAACCTTCTTTTCCATCCCCCTAAGGTAAGCCGCTCCCGGGCTCCTCCAAAGGGAAGGAAGAGAAATTCTTATAAACGGGAAAGCCCCGGCTTTGAGCCGGGGTTCCAGGTATGTTAACGCTGCTTTGCTTAATTAATGGAAAGCTTTAAAGCTGTACTGCTTTGAGTCACTTTTTCAGTAGACCCCAGGGCAGTATTGCTGTTCTTTTGCATTTCCTGGGTGTTGCCGGCTGTTACAGTTCCGCTGAAAGCGGCTTTATTCTGTGGGGTAGTCGTTTGCGCTACACCGGTAACAACAACAGTTGATTTGTCCTTATGGATAAAATTCAGGTACAAAGCAAAGAACAACAGGTTGAATGCAAAGAAATTGGCGATTTTGCGGACACGTCTTTTCATAATACTGGATTTATTGGTTTTACAAATATTGGATTCGATTGGTTTTCGAAGGCAAGATATATCCGCTCTTTTCTTGCTGCAAGCCGGGAGCTTTCTATTTAAAAAAATCAGGCACAAATACTTGATGGCGGTTCGTAAAACTACGATGAAGCTATTAATGTGTTTTCAGCCAATCAAGCGCAGCACCTGTAATGGAAATGACCAGTGCGTTCAAGTCGCTGCTGTTTCCGGCTTTTTCAAAGGAATAAAGGATTTCGGTACCTCCTTTCGTAAGGAGAACGGAGACGGTAATTTTATCACCGCTTATCTTATAATCCCCGGTTAGTGAATAGGCATCACTTCCCTCATAGTCGGCACTATATGTAATGGCACCATGGGCACCCCGGCTGCTGATACTCATTAATTCCTTATCAATGGCGCTGCGAAATTTCAGGTTATCGGTCCGGGTGTCTGTATTGCGAAAATTACTCCGGGCAAACAATGGTTTTTCTGACGACAGGATGATCTTGCTTCGTACATCATCATCCACCATACCGATATTGAAATTATTACTGGCATTGATTTGTGGTTCCTGCCTTGCCCCGGTTTCTTCGGTCAGGTTGCTCACCGTTTTCTTAGCGGCATTCAGCCAGTTATTTACATCGAGGTATTTTCCGGTTTCTAAAATTTCGGGTTGCTGTTTGATCGCTTTCAGTAAGGAATAGGTAAGCAGGCCCTGTGAATATCTTCCCATTTCGTAAGCGTTTTGGTCGCTGGCGGATGCGGCGAGGATAAATAAGCCGGATTGGTTATTCAATCTTTCAATCGCTTTTACCTGCTGTCCTTTTTCATCGTTCCTTGCCGCCCGGTATCCCTGCTCCGGTTTACCGATCTTTACCAGGTCATTAACGGCCTGCCCGCTGTTACAGGCATCAAAGATCAGTATCCGTTTCTGGGCTTTGATATTCGCGGGTTTCATCCACTCGGTGAGCTCATCTGTACTGATGCCCACATCGGCAGTTGCATCAATAGAAGAGGACATTGAAGCATCCGCCGTTAAGAAATAAAATTGTTTTTTATCCGTATTGCCCCGCATTACGCCATGACCTGCAAAAAATATCAATAAAATGTCGTTTGCAATTGCCTTTTTCCCGATTTCTTCCAGTGTTTTTTTAATACTATTCTTTTCCGGTAACTGGTAATGCTCTGTGGCAGTAGTTAAATCATACATAAATACATGCTCTTTCCCGTCATCATTTAATAGTTTCCTGGAAGCAACCGCAATGGCGTTTGAAATATCCGTAGCGTCTTTGGCTGCATATTTAAGATCTAGTTCATCTCCTTTATAATCGCTGACGCCGACCATTACTGCATACAGGTTGGGAGCTATGCTATTTGTTTGGGTAGTATCCGTACTGGTTATTATAATCCCCCTGGATGAAATGGCATTATCTGCCGTATAAGCCTTTACCGTAACAGTGTTTTCTTTTCCGGGGATGAAATAATTTTTAAGCTCTTCTTTTTTTACAAGCAGCTCGTATAAGCCGCCGTTATTTTTTAAGTCAGCCCGTTTATACCTTTTTGTTTCGATACCGTTTACAAATAACACGGTTTCTCCGAGGCCACCGTGGCGGGGTAGTATTTTGAAATGGTATTCTTTTTCATTATCCTTTATATCTTCTACCAGTGGGGTAAGACCGCAGATATCCAGCTCATCCAGTGATTTGGCATTGATGCTATCACCTTTCATGATCCTTTCCGCAAGATTGGGCACCCAGAGCTGGTCTTTTACCCTGTCAAGCTCTATTACTTCATCTTCACAAACAAAATATAATAATTTTCTTGCCCCTTCAGTACCATCGTAGTGATTGTTCTTGTCCGCTACCAGGTAATTCGTACTATCAACCGCAAAAAAACTGTACAGGGGTTCACCAGTAGCGAATTGAATTATCTTGATTTCGGCACCCCCGCTAACACACAAGAGAAAGTCTCCTTTAGACTGGATATCTTTTGCTATTATATTTGGCCCCAAGTCAATGCATCTTTCCTGGCTACCCGTTTTTGCATCCCATACTTTGACAGTATTATCCAAAGAGGCGGTAATAATTTTTTTACCAGTTTCATCAAAGGAAGCAAAGACTACTTCTTCGGTATGGTCATTCAAACTATAAATTAAATCTCCATATTCCGTACTCCATAATTTCGCCGTCTTATCTGCCGAAGCTGTGATTATAAATTTACTATCGGGGCTAAACCGAGTAGAATTTATTGCTCCATTATGCCAGTCGAGATCGAAAAGCCGTTTTCCCGTTTTTGCATCCCATAGAGTCGCATTTGCCAGGATATATTTGCCATCGGGGCTAAACCGGGTGTGCTCATTCCCGTCATCTCCGAATGTTCGTAATAATTTCCCGGTAAATGCATCCCAAATTTTGTTCCCGGAATCAGAAGAAGTTACTATCCGTTTCCCGTCAGCACTGAATTGTGATGAGGATACAGAACCAGTATGACCGGCCAGTGTAAATAAAAGCACGCCAGCTCCTGCATCCCAGACTTTGGCAGTACTGTCGTCCGAAGCAGTTATTATATGTTTTCCCCCGATTGGATCATCGGGGCAGGCTGGGCTGAATTGAGCAGAATTTACAATCCCTTTATGTCCCTTCAGCGCGAATAAGAAGTGTCCTGTATTCGTATTCCAGATTTTAGCTGTATTATCAAAAGAGGTAGTGAGGATCTTTTTTTCGTCTGGAGAAAATACGGCAGAATTGACATATGCAGCATTTCCCCTGAAATTTGTACGTTTTCTTCCTGTTTGTACCTCTCGTATTTCAACGATATCCTCCTCATTTTTTTTATCCGTATAATTAATCACCAGGCTTTTACTATCAGGACTGAACTTAACCCCGACATCCTTATCTGCTATTTTGAATGACCAGCTGCTATCAGGGGAAAATATATCCCACACAGTAACGATGCCCATTAACTCATCCTCCTCCTCATCGTCACGCACAGAAGTATGTTTTGTTACAATGGCCAGGTATTTCTTATCGGGGCTTATTTGTATAGCGCTAACTTTATCATCTCCCTGAACCGACGAACGAAGTAGTTTTCCAGGGATTATATCCCATAGATTGATCTTATTATCACCGGTGATGACGGTGAGCGTTTTATCTCCGTCACCAAATTGAATTGAATTAACCTTCGCAGCATGTGCTAAAGAGTGAAGTAATTTTCCCGAGATCATATCCCATATCTTCACAGCCTTATCATCCATGACAGCAACAAATTTTTTATCTTTTCCCAGGAAGTAAGAATTGTTTTTCCACGGAGTAGACTTGCTCCAATTATTTAATAACTGCCCCGAAGCCAGGTCCCAAATTTTGGCGGTACTATCATCCTTATCTATAATAAGAATAGTTTTATTATCGGGGCCAAACAGGTAAGTGGTTTTACTCTCTTCTTGTGCTATAATGCTGTACAATAGCGCTCCTGAAGTAATATCCCAACCTTTAACTGTTTCGATCCGGGAACTATCCGAAGTTATGCTAACTACTGTTTTACCGTCATATCCAGGTTGAATAAGGCGATAAGTATAACTCTCCTGATCATCTAATATTAATCGATTGAGTAGTTTACCGGTACTCACGTCCCACTTGACAATAAAAGGACTTTTTTCTACTTCTCCCCATCTTGTGTATGTCCGGGCGCCGATAGCTAAAATTGTTTTTCCATCGGGACTGTATTGAGCAGACTTGAAATTTGGAAAAAACCCTTCCAGTGTATCTAATTTCTTGCCAGACAAAACATCTGTTATGACAATGATCACGCTATCCTGGCTGAGCTTATAATTATCCGCTCTTGCGATAAATTTCCCGTTGGGGCTGAAAAATAAAGGTTGTGGGGGATAGCCAATTGTTTTCCCGTCAATTGATCTGGACCTGCTTTCATCTATTACACCGAGTAATTTTCCAGAAGCTATTTCCCAAATAGTAAGCTCCCATTTCAACTCGTTATTATGCTCTAATATGAGCTGGCTTCCATCATTATGAAACTTAAAGAAAGCAGTATTTCCCCTATTGGGGACCAAAGTACGCAGCAATTCGCCGGTAGCGGTCCAAATCTTGACAGTGTTGTCTCCCGAAGTTGTAATGATCTTGTTGCCGGCTGGCGTATACCTTGCGTTATAGATTTTCGCTGTATGTCCTACAAGATCCGCGAGCATCAGGCCTGTAAATGCATCCCATATTTTGGCAGTGCCATCATCACCCAGGCTCAGTATTTTTTTCCCATCGGGAGAAAATGACACATCTACTCCTCCGACATGCCCAACCGGTAAGATCAGCCTCGGCCGTTGAGAATAGCTTGCTCCAGCAGTGGCGATAAAAAGAATAAGCAATATGGTTCTAATCGCGGGCATTTTTGAATGGTAAGACTGAACATTAAGTCCAGGTGATTATTGGGTGCTTAAGTTGCATAGGTCCCGGCTTATTTTTTGACAGTTATTTTACAGGGTTACTAAAAATAATATATATTTTCAGCAAAATAAGTATGATTGTTACTGGCTTTCGGAATAATAGGATTAACTTATAAGGTCCCGTACTGACAGCTTTGGTCTTATCCCAAATCCTGGTAAACTTACTGTGTTATGAGGATACTATTGTTTGCTTTAGTTCTCTTCTGTTCTCTGGCGTCGCTTGCACAAAATGAGGAGACGGTATCCAACCTTTTGAATCGGGTATTACCCTCTTTTAAATTCAAACAGGAATTAAAAAACTGTGTCCTCATGCCCGGCGGGGAATTTGTTTCAGGACGTAGAAACGGCGCCGATTCCATCACGCTGGGTTACCCGGTAAAAACAAAAATACAACCGTTCCTGATTTCCAAATTTGAAGTCCGAAATAAAGATTACCGCTCCTTTACAGTTTATGTAAGAGATTCCATCCTGCACACGCTCTTAGGTCATTTTATAACTACTGGTAAGCCGGGGAGGATAGATTGGGCTATAAAAATTGACTTTAAAGATCCAAAGGTGGAACCTATGATCCTATCACCGGAGGAAAGAATTATGGGCAGAAAGGAAATGGACGTTACGAAGATCATTTACAGAACTTCATCAGGCCAGAACATCGCGATCTACCCCGATACATTGGTCTGGATCAGGGACTTCGCCTATTCTTATAATGAGCCGATGACCAAAAGATATTTCTCTCATCCCTCTTTCAATAATTACCCTGTTGTGGGAGTAAGCCAGGTACAAGCCCTTGCCTATTGCGATTGGCTAACGCAACAATGGAACGCAGATCTCCAGACCTTAGGTGAAAAAAATTATCATTTTCTCGTAAAGCTTCCATCAAGTGAAGAGTGGGAATATGCCGCGCAAACCACCTATTCCGTTTCCATAAAAGATTCTACGCAAAGATTATCCTGTGAATCTCAATATGGGAGTACTACTACGCCTGATAACGGGTATAAATATAATATTGGAAGATATTTTGATGCAACCGGGTTAGAAGTAAAAAGCTACGGAAACGATGGCTATTTTTATACGGCCCCCGCTAGTAGCTACAAAGCCGATAAGAACGGCCTGTATAATATGATAGGCAATGTGGCGGAATGGACATCCACACCCGGAGGATACAAACCTGTTTATAATGCAGGAAGAAATGAAGAACTGGTCAGTTTGTTCAAAAAATTTCCTAATTCCCCTTTTATAAAGATGAGTGAAAAGGAAATCGATAGCTACCTCAAAAAATACATAATAACAAAAGGAGGGGCGTGGCACACAGATGGGGATTTTTACCTGCAACCCGGTGTAAATCAATATTTCTCTGCCAATGATTTTGCCACTTGTTATATCGGATTCAGAATGGCAATAAGCATAGTTCGGAACGGCAATTGATTTTTCTTAAATAGGAGGCCAGGAGGAGGGAGAATAGCTTACCGGGTTTTAAGCCAGGCCGTTGCTGCGTTCGTAATAGAAATAGCAAGGCTGTTTATATCTGATATATTGCCTTTTATTTCAAACCGTTGCAGTATCTCTATGCCGCCTTTGATAAGAAGGATAGAAGTGCTGATGCTATCCCCTGCTATTTTATACTCGCCTGTTAATCCATATGCATCTGTTCCTTCATATTCAGCGCTGTAAGTAATGTCCCCATCAGCACCCCGGCTGCTGATACTCATTAATTCCTTATCGACAGCGCTGCGGAGTTTAATATTGTCAAACTTAGAATCGGCATTCTGGAAATTGCTACGGGCAAACAATGGTTTTTCGGAAGAAAGCACAATTTTGCTTCTTACGTCATCATCTACCATACCGATATTAAAATTGTTACTGGCATTCAATTGTGGTTCCTGGCGGGCTCCTGTTTCCCCAGCGAGCGTACTCACCGTTTTTTTAGCGGCATTCAGCCAGTTACTCACATCGAGGTATTTTCCATTCTCTAAAATATCGGGTTGTTGCTTGATAGCTTTCAGTAATGCATAAGTAAGCAGACCCTGTGAGTATCGTCCCATTTCATAAGCGTTCTGGTCGCTGGCGGATGCGGCAAGTATGAAAAGGCCGGATTGGTTATTCAGTTTTTCAATCGCCTTTATTTGTTGCCCTTTTTCATCACTTCTCGCAACAACATATCCCTGTCCAGGCTCGCCGAGTTTCACAAAATCCTTAATTGCCTGGCCACTATTACAGGCATCAAAGATCATGATGCGCTTTTGTGCTTTAATGTTAGAGGGCTTCATCCATTCGGTGAGTTCGGCCGTGCTGATACCGACTTCAGCGGTAGCATCAATCGCAGAAGACTTGGACGCATCAGCTGTTAGAAAGTAAAATTGTTTTTTATTTTCATTTCCCTGCATCACTCCGTGACCGGCAAAGAAGATTAGCAATATATCATTGGCAGTTGCTTTCTTCCCGATCTCTTCCAGTACCTTTTTAATACTGTTCTTTTCGGGTAGTTGATAATGTTCTTTAGCAGTAGTGAGGTTGTAGATGAAAACATGTTCTTTACCATCTGCATTCAATAGTTTGCGGGAGGCTACAGCTATGGCGTTAGAAATATCAGTAGCATCTTTGGCAGCATATTTCAGATCCAGCTCATCACCTTTATATTTACTGACGCCGACCATTACTGCATACAGGTTGGGAGCTGTGCTATTTGTTCGGGTAGTGTCAGTACTGGTTATTATAAGCCCCCTGGAAGAAATGGCATTGTCAGCCGTATAAGCTTTTACGGAAACAGTGTTTTCTTTTCCGGGGATAAAATAATTTTTAAGCTCTTCTTTTTTTACAAGCAACTCATATAAGCCGCCGTTATTTTTTAAGTCAGCACGTTTATACCTTTTTGTTTCGATGCCGTTTACAAATAACACGGTTTCTCCGAGTCCACCGCGGCGGGGTAATATTTTAAAGAGATACTCATTTTCTTTATTACTTGCATCTTCCATTTCGGGTGTGAGGCCGCAGATATTCAGTTCATCTAGGGTTTTGGCATTGATGCTATCGCCATTCAGGATTCTTTCAGCAAGATTAGGTACCCAGAGTTGATCTTTTACCTGGTCGAGTTCGATTATTTCTGTACCACAGGTGAAGTAGAGCAGTTTTCGAGCGGCTTCAGTACCGTCGTAGCGGTTGTTTTTGTCGACAATTAAATAATCAGTACTATCAACTGCGAAGAAGGTATATAGTAAATTACCATTTAAGCCATTCCAAATTTTAGCAGTATTATCCCGGGAAGCAGTAACAATTTTCTTTCCATCGGGGGAAAAGATGGCTGACTCCACACAACCTGAATGTCCTTTCAAATCTACAAGCAAAGTCCCTGACCCTCCGTCCCAAATGTTAGCAGTGTTATCCCAAGAAGCTGTAACAATTTTCTTTCCATCGGGGGAGAAGACCGCTGAGTTCAAGTAACTAAAATGTCCTTTCAAATCTGCAAGCAAAGCTCCTGATCCGGCGTCCCAAATTTTAGCACTGTTATCCAAAGAAGCAGTAACAATTTTTTTCCCATCGGGGGAGAAGACTGCTGACCTCACCTCTCTTGAATGTTTTTTTAAATTTGCAAGCAAAGCTCCTGATCCGGCGTCCCAAATTTTAGCAGTAATTTCTTTATAAGCAGTAGTAACAATTTTCTTTCCATCCGGGGAGAAGGCGGCTGAGTTCACCCAATGTGAATGGCCTATCTCTGCAAGCAAAGCTCCTGATCCGGCATCCCAAATTTTAGCAGTATTATCCCAGGAAGCAGTAACAATTTTCTTTCCATCGGGCGAAAAATCTGCTGAGATCACCTTTCCTGAATGTCCTATCAAATCTGCAAGCAAAGCTCCCGATCCGGCGTCCCAGATTTTAGCAGTGTTATCCGAAGAAGCAGTAACAATTTTCTTTCCATCAGGGGAGAAGGCGGCTGAGTTCACCCAATCTAAATGTCCTTTCAAATCTGCAAGTAAAGCTCCCGATCCGGCGTCCCAGATTTTAGCAGTATTATCCAAAGAAGCAGTAACAATTTTCTTTCCATCGGGGGAAAAGGCCGCTGAATTCACCGAATGTGAATGTCCTATCAAATCTGCAAGCAAAGCCCCTGATGCGGCGTCCCAAATTTTAGCAGCATTATCCAAAGAAGCAGTAACAATTATCTTTCCATCGGGGGAGAAGGCGGCTGAATTCACCGAATGTGAATGTCCTTTCAAATCTCTATTCAAAGCTCCTGATCCGGCGTCCCAAATTTTAGCAGCATTATCCAAAGAAGCAGTAACAATTATCTTTCCATCTGAGGAGAAGGCGGCTGAGTTAACCCAATGTGAATGTCCTATCAAATCTGCATGCAAAGCTCCCGATCCGGCCTCCCAGATTTTAGCGGTACTATCCCAGGAAGCAGTAACAATTTTCTTTCCATCGGGGGAGAAGTCTGCTGAGATCACCCTATCTGAATGTCCTTTTAAATCTGCAAGCAAAGCTCCTGATCCGGCGTCCCAGATTTTAGCAGTGTTATCCGAAGAAGCAGTAACAATTTTCTTTCCATCCGGGGAGAAGGCGGCTGAGTTCACTGAACGTGAATGTCCCTTCAAATCTCTAAGCAAAGCCCCTGATGCGGCGTTCCAAATTTTAGAAGTATCGTCAGAAGTAGTAACAATTTTCTTTCCATCGGGGGAAAAGGTGGCTGACTCCACCCAACCTGAATGTCCTTTCAAATCTACAAGCAAAGCTCCTGATCCAGTATCCCAAATTTTAGCGGTACTATCCCAAGAAGCAGTAACAATTTTCTTTCCATCCGGAGAGAAGGCGGCTGAGTTCACAAAATTCGAATGTCTCAAATCTGCAAGCAAAGCTCCTGATGCGGCGTCCCAAATTTTAGCAGTATTATCGTAAGAAGCGGTAACAATTTTCTTTCCATCCGGGGAGAAGACTGCTGACCTCACCTCTCCAGAATGTTCTTTTAAATCTGCAAGTAAAATTCCTGATCCAGCGTCCCAAATTTTAGCAGTATTATCGTTAGAAGTGGTAACAATTCGTTTTCCATCCGGGCTGAATTGGGCTGAGTTGATGTAACCAGTATGCCCAATCGGCAACATCAGCTTCGGCTGTTGTGCAATGGCAGTGCTGGAAAAATATACAAAAACGAATGATAAAATATATTTCATTCTGATCGCTATTATCTTTCAAGATAACCTATAAGTGCAAGCGAAACAATACCCTTAACGGGGTAGTAAGAATTACTTCTTCATCTCTTCCAGCTTCTTCTGTAGCATAAACCCTCCTTCGTCTCGTTTACAACGAGACTACGGTGGGCAGGCATTTCATCACTTTTTCATTTCTTCTAACCTTTTCTGTAAAGAGAACATTTCATCCCTCAGCCTGGCGGCTTCCATAAAATCCAGGTCCCGGGCTGCTTTTTCCATTTGCTTTTTAATCTTTGACAGAGCCTTTTCAGTTTGAGGAATGGTCGTATACTCCCCTTGTTCTTCGGCTGCAACGGTCACCAGGTCCTGGTCAGGGGCAATCGCATAAGGATTGGCCGGGTCATAGCCTTTGATATCGAGTACGGATGTCTGTGAGAATATTTCTTTCATCGATTTGATCACGGTTGTAGGAGTAATGCCATGCTCAATATTAAAAGCCACTTGTTTTTCCCGGCGTCGGTTGGTTTCATTGATTGTTTTTTCCATACTCTCCGTCATCTTATCGGCATAAAAAATAACCAACCCTCTTACATTCCTCGCAGCCCGCCCTGCTGTCTGTGTCAATGATTTTTCATTGCGGAGAAAACCTTCCTTGTCCGCATCTAGGATCGCGACAAGCGATACCTCGGGCAAGTCTAATCCTTCCCGCAATAGATTTACCCCCACCAATACATCAATGGTTCCTAACCTTAATTCCCGGAGAATTTCTATACGGTCGAGTGTATGTACTTCGCTATGTACATATTTTGATTTTATATTGATCCGGTGCAGGTATTTATCCATTTCCTCGGCCATACGCTTGGTGAGTGTTGTCACCAGTACGCGATCGCCCATTTTTATCCGCTTGTCAATTTCATCCAGCAGGTCATCGATCTGGTTGACCGAAGGACGGATCTCAATAGGTGGCTCCAGCAATCCGGTTGGCCGCACTACCTGCTCAACTACAATACCTTCCGATTTTTCCAATTCATAATTATCAGGTGTGGCCGAAACAAAAATAGTTTGATTGGTGAGTGATTCAAACTCATGGAAATTTAACGGCCGGTTGTCTAATGCAGATGGCAAACGAAAACCATAATCAACTAACACTAATTTTCTGCTTCGGTCACCACCATACATACCACTAACCTGCGGAATGGTCTGGTGACTTTCATCAATTATTGTTATATAATCTTTTGGAAAATAATCTAACAAGCAGAAAGGTCTTGTGCCGGGGCGCCTCCTGTCAAAGAATCTTGAATAGTTTTCAATACCATTACAATAACCCAACTCTCTTATCATTTCAATATCATAATTCACTCTTTCACTCAGCCTTTGCGCTTCAATATATTTCCCTTCTTTTTTAAAATATTCTACCTGTGCCGCCATTTCATCCTGCATTTCATACAACACCTGCTGAAGAATATCTTTGGGTGCAACATATAAATTAGCCGGAAAGATGGCAGCATTTTCCATTTTGGCAATCCGTTTACTGGTCACCACATCAATGCTTTCAATTTCTTCGATCTCATCACCAAAGAAAGTAATGCGGTAGCCATAATCAACATAAGGAAGGTTAATATCTACCGTATCTCCTTTTACCCGGAAAGTACCCCGATTAAATTCTAAAGTGGTTCTGTTGTAGGTGGAATTAACCAATGAATGAAGAAAAGCCTGCCGGGAGATCGTTTGCCCCTTATCAATCCGGATGATCCCGTTCTCGTAATCAGTAGGGTTTCCCATACCATATATACAACTTACACTCGCCACAACAATAATATCCCTCCGGCCACTGAGCAGGCTGGAGGTCGCTCTTAACCGGAGTTTATCCAGTTCGTCATTGATGCTAAGATCCTTTTCAATATATACATCACTGACCGGCATATAAGCCTCGGGCTGGTAGTAGTCATAATAGGAAACAAAATACTCTACCGCGTTCTCGGGGAAGAACTGGCGGAACTCACCATATAATTGTGCTACCAATGTTTTGTTATGTGTCAGCACCAGTGTCGGGCGCTGTACGTTCTGGATCACATTGGCGACGGTAAAGGTCTTCCCGCTTCCAGTTACACCCAATAATGTCTGGTGGCGGTCACCGTTCTGGATCCCCTCTGTCAACTGGCGGATCGCATCCGGCTGGTCACCGGCGGGAGGAAAAGGACTATATAGATTAAATCCCATAATTTATATACAGTTAAAACAAGACTGCAATTTACCATGCGTTGCCTGAAAAACGATCCTAAAACGTTTAATTCGGGAAGCGGCACTGATCAATTAGGGGGAGCATTATTTACAAGCATCCGGCAGCCCGGAGCTGCAACCACTCTCTTTTAATACCGTCTGTGTAAACGGGAGGGTGCAGGCATCCCAAATTTTGTAATTTGACAAAAATTCAGTGTATGGTGAGACGTTTTAGTACGGTAATAGCCCTGTTCTTTCTCCTGGGAATCAGTTTTCGGGTAAAAGCACAAAAAGTTGATGCGGCCTTGAACATGATCGCCACGCAGTTTCAACCCGAGAAAGTATTTATTCATTATGACAAGGAATATTATGTTGCCGGTGAGACGATCTGGTTCAAAGCCTATTTTTTCAGCGATGGCAAACCCAGCGGGATCAGCCATAATTTTTATGTGCTGCTGACAGATAGCAAGGGACAGATCATGACCAGTAAAAAATACCCTGTCACAGGCGCGGTATCGAAAGGCAATATCGAACTCCCCGACTCGCTGCCCCAGGGTAATTATTATATACGGGCGCTTACACCCGATATGATGAATTACGATGAATCGTTTATTTATAAGAAGAACATATTTGTTTTCAAACCATCTTCCGGTAGTACATCTACTTCGGGGATCGCTTCGCCCAATATATCCCTGCGATTTTTTCCAGAAAGCGGCAACCTGGTGGATGGTATCCTGAGCGTAGTAGGTTTTAAAGCAGTTGATCAATCAGGAATGCCGGCAGAACTGAACGGGATCATCCGGACAGAAGATGGTACCACCATCGCTTCTTTTAAAACTCATCATGATGGCATTGGTAAGGTACAGTTTAAGCCACAGGCTGGAAAAAAATATCAAGCAGAAGTTGAGACTGCTGCGGGAAAAAGGATCTACCCCTTGCCGGAAGTGGTAGCGAATGGCATCAACCTGAAAGTACAGGATGAAAAAGGCGGAAAAAAATTCCAGTTATCCAGGAGTGAGAAAGACAAGAAAAATTTTGAAACACTAAAGGTCATTGCGGTGATCAATAACCAGCTGGTATACGAACAGGAGATCAGTTTTGAGGATTACCCGTCGGTAGTAGGGCATATTGGTACCGACAGTCTTCCATCCGGTATCTTATACTTTACTGTTTTTGATAAGAATGGCGCCCCGCTGGCAGAACGCCTTTGCTTTGTAGACAACGGTGAGTACAGGGGCACTGCGGATATCGTGCTGGTAAAAACAAGTACAGAGAAAAGAGCGGAGAACAGCATCGAGTTGAATTTCCCAGAAAATATGCAGCGCAGCTGTTCTGTCGCAGTAATTGATTTCCCGGAATCGGGTGCAGAAGACCGGGAGAATATCTATTCCCGTTTTTTACTCAGCAGCGACCTGAAGGGGTATATCTATAACCCCGCCTGGTATTTTGAGAACAGGAATGATACAACAAAGCTTGCGCTGGATAACCTCCTGCTCACCCATGGATGGAGCAGGTTCAGCTGGACAAAGATCCTGTCAGGAGCAATGCTGGTAAAAACATTCAAAGACGTTGATCTTATTTCTATAAGGGGAAGAGTGATGGACGAAAATGACAAACTGCCTCTTTCAAACGGCATGGTAGGTTTTTACGTGGAGGCAGAAGATTCCACCACACAAAACCTGGAAGCCAATGTGAATGCAGATGGTGTTTTTGTAATGGATTCGGTGGCATTTGTCGGGAAGTCAAAACTTTTTTATGCATACACAGATAAACAAGGAAAAACGCGGCAGGCCAGGGTTCATTTAGACGATAATGAGCTGGAGAAAAATATACATCTGATACCGGCCGGTATGACTCAAACGCTGATAGCGAAGACAGCAGTGGCGATACAGGGTAAAGATGATATCAATAAGCGGTACAGGTATACGCAAACCAAATTGGATGATGTGAAGGAGCTGGAAAAAGTGGTGGTAGAAGCGAAGTCCGGCAAAAAACCGATCGATGCGGTGAATGAAAAATACACGACCGGTGTATTCAGGACAATGGGAAAAGTAAACCTCGACAATATTAACGACCCGGTCAATGACAAGTCAATGAACGTGGTGGATTATATTAAGAACAGGATCCAGCAGATAGAGATACAGGGTGAGCGTTTTGTAAACAGGAAGAATATGAGCCTGATGACAGGACAGAAATGGGTGGTGGGGCTTTTCCTGAACGAGGTACCTACGGATATGATACAGTTGAAGATTCTCCGGGCAGATGATATATCGCTGGTGAAATTTTATGAAGCAGGATTTGTAGGAGTGGGCAGTGGTTCGCCGGGTGGCGCACTCGCTGTATATACCAAGGAAAAATTCGTGGAAAACAAACCCGATAAACTGGAATACGTGCAATACAATGGCTATTCCATCACAAAGGAATTCTACAGTCCTGATTACAAAGGGGCCGATGCAAAAAGAAGCACCGCTGATAACAGGAGCACCCTGTACTGGAATCCCAATGTGTATACAGACATGGAAACAAAGTCAGTGAAACTGAATTTTTATAATAACGATTACAGCAAGCGGCTTAAAATAGTAATCGAAGGGTTTGACGCAGCAGGAAAGCTGATCCACCAGGAAAAAATAATTGGTAACTAATAAAAGGTTACCGAAAAGAAAACCCCCGGACGAGCTCCAGGGGTTTTTAGTTTAAAGAATATAGTAATTAGAATTCGGCAGCAACGCGGATCTTTGGTTCCTTGTGGACCTTGCCAGCCTCAATGGGGGTGCCACTAATATTGTAATCTGATAACCTGATGGAGAAATCAGATGCTATCCTGATCTTCCCGTCCACTACAGTGATGGTGCCGTTGATCTTTGCTTTTTTTGTGATATCTTTTATTTTAAGCTCACCATTCACTTTTACTTTATAGGTGCCATTGGTTGCGAACTTTACTTTTTTCGGATTCTCGATCTTGCCTGTAAAGAGGAAGACAGGGTATTTATTGGAGTTAAACCATTTGTCACCATTGAAATGATCCTGCATCATCGGGTTAGAAAAGGAAAAATTCTTTACCGCAGCTTCAAAAGCAACAGCACCTGTTTGGGTATCGATTGAGCCGATAACGGTTTTATTTTCCGCCTTGGGCAACGCATCTTTTGCCGTGGTGGCGTCAAATGATATAGTTGCGGAAGTGGTTGTTTTCTTTTGGGCATAGATACTGCCTGTCAAACAAAGGAAAGCGAGGAATACAAATGTTTTTTTCATCATTGATTTTTTTTATTTAAGGTTGAACGTTTGAAACTGATGGAGGTGGTCCCAAGAATGGAGCTATAGATACTACCGCTACAGGAACCTTTTACAGAAACAGTATCGCCAGCTTTTATATCTTTTACCTGTTCAAGCTGTTCCTTATCGAAAGAAAAGATGGCATAGGAACCGGTCGAATCGGCGAACTGTATATTGGTCGTGGAATCTGCCGATGTTTCTACTTTGGCCGCGATCCCATTCACAATAAGTATTTTTTCCCGGTACTTGTTATTGGCGCTGCTATCGTTGGCAGTGAACTCATGGATAAGATCGGGTGCATTCACGGTATAGTCGGCCTTTGCACCGGAAGTATCGGAGAATTTTTCATTCTTAATATAACCTTGTACCAGCATAAATCCGATCAGTGCAAATAGTGGACCTGCGAGTAACCAACCGATTTTTTTTAACCCTGCTTTCCGGGGTAATACTGTTAAAATAAGTCCTGTGGCCGAAATGACTGACAAGTAAATAGATGGTTGAAGTGATTTGAATGCGCTGCTGCCCACACCCAGGTCAACCAATACACTTGTAAACAGGTAGAAAACGGTGGCCAGCGAAAGTGCAAGCGCAGCTGCTAATAGGCCAGGTAATGCAATGGGTTTTTTCCGGGATGCCTGTATAAAGCAAAAAACCAAAACTGCTGGCACCAGCCAGAATACCAGGAAGGTGAAATTGAATTGTGGGAAAGGATTACCCAGCCCGAAATTCGTTTCGGCGATACGGAAGAATTTTCCTGCCGGCATATAATAACCGCTGATCGGGATTCCCTCCCAGGAAACCCAGGGAAGGAAAAAGGAAATCAGCAGACCCGCCGCAAAGACGAGCGGTAGCCATTTTGATACTCCTGTATGTGTTGCGGTTGTATTCATGTAAGACTAATAACGGGACTCCGGGATCATTGGTTGCGGTGTCACCAGACAAATATATGATGTTTAAACATTGAATCTACAGACAGAGGCATATAAAATTTTCATAATAAAAAAACCGCCCTGATATAAACAGGACGGTTTTACGAACTAACCCATCGTAAATATTTGACAACAAATGATTTATGTTGTTTGCATCTCTTTTATTTTTTCGCGGATCTTTGCTTCGATCTCATTTGCCAGCTCGGGATTATCCGTCATTAATTGTTTTACCGCGTCCCTGCCCTGGCCAAGTTTGTCGTTATTGTAGCTGTACCAGGAACCGCTTTTTTGAACAATGCCTAACTCTGTCCCCATATCCACTATTTCACCCGTCTTGGAGATACCTTCCCCGAATATGATATCGAATTCGGCTGCACGGAAAGGTGGCGCCACTTTATTCTTCACCACTTTTACTTTTACATGGTTACCGATGGCTTCATCGCCATCTTTTATCTGTGTCTGCCGGCGGATATCGAGACGTACAGAAGCATAGAATTTTAAGGCATTACCACCGGTAGTTACTTCAGGGTTACCAAACATCACACCGATCTTTTCGCGCAACTGGTTGATGAAAATGCAGATCGTATTTGTTTTGGAAATAGTAGCTGTAAGTTTACGCAGCGCCTGGCTCATCAATCTTGCGTGCAGGCCCATTTTACTGTCGCCCATCTCTCCTTCCAGTTCGCTTTTGGGAACCAATGCGGCCACCGAGTCGATCACTACTACATCGAGTGCGCCGGAGAGGATCAGCCTGTCGGCAATTTCCAGTGCCTGTTCGCCGTAATCGGGTTGAGAGATCAGCAGGTTGTCGACATCGACACCTAATTTTTTTGCATAGGAACTGTCGAATGCATGTTCCGCATCAATAAAAGCACACATGCCGCCTTTTTTCTGTGCTTCGGCGATAACATGGATAGCAATGGTTGTTTTACCAGATGATTCAGGACCGTATATTTCAATGACCCTTCCGCGGGGGAGACCGCCGATACCCAGGGCCACATCCAACCCGATGGAACCGGTAGAGATCACTTCCTGCGTGGCTTCTGCTTTATCGCCCAGCATCATCACACTTCCCTTGCCGTAATCCTTCTCCAGCTTATCCATTGTAAGCTTAAGGGCTTTTAGTTTTTCACTGTTGTTGGTGGACATTTCGTTGGTTTTTTCTGTTTTTGCCATGGGTTAAAGTTATGTTTTTTGCGTACTGTAAGTCGGGGAATATTCCCGTCCGGGATCAAAACTAAATGATTTAGTAATGAAAAACTAACATTTTAGGGAATTTTTTTCTGGGACCAGGGTGTTTTTTTCGGAAAAAAGCTGGTGAATACACCGGGGAGGGTATTGTCCGGGAGGAAGAATAGTGATACCTTATTTGTTTTTTAAGAATATGCAACGATATTTTTTCCTCATCCTTTTTATGCTGACCAACATCGTTGGTTTAAGTCAGCAGCCGAGACTGGTGTTACCGATTGGGCATACGCAAAATATTAATTCATCGCAATTCAGTCCAGATGGTAAAAAAATTATTACAGCTTCCAATGATGGTACAGTTAAACTCTGGGAGACAATAAGCGGTAATTTGCTTTTTGACTTTAAAAATCATGCACAAGCCGTGAACCAGGCTTCTTTTAGTCCGGATGGAAAAAGGGTGGGCACCGCATCAAATGACCGAACTGCTAAAATACTGGATATCCAATCTGCAAGGATAATTGCAGATCTATCGGGACATTCGGAGCAAGTTAATTCAATTGAATTTAGTCCCGATGGCAGCATGGTCGTTACAGCATCTGACGATGGCATTGCTAAAATATGGGATGCTAATACCGGAAAATTACTGGGTGATTTTAAGCACGATAATAGTCTGGTGGAATTCGCATTATTCAGTCCAGATGCAAAAAAAATATTTACTACTTACAAATACGGGGCAATTTCGGTCTGGGATATTGCTTCCAAATCATTGGTGTATAAATTGAATTCAGGTGGACTAAGCTCCTCTCCATCTATTTTTAGCCCCGATGGAACAAAGTTTATCACAACCGCGGGAGAGGGAGAAATCAGAGATATTGAAACTGGTGAATTATTGTTGGCTCTTGGAGAACAAAAAGGTTACCTGAATTCTGCAGTATTCTGTAGCGATGGGAAAAAAGTACTCACCGCCTCCGACGAAACGGTGAAAGTTTGGAATGCGGTTGATGGTAAATCGATCATTGAAATAAATGAGTATGGATTTGCGGTTTCTAGTCCGGATGGGAATTTGATTTTAACCTACGGGTCATTTTCAACAAATCCCAAAGTTTGGAATGCCGTAACGGGGGAATTGATAAACACAATACAAGCTCCTGAAAATACGGGAGCAGGAATGTTTGGCAATTTTAGTCCTGACGGCAAAAAAATCCTGATTACGAAATCTAATGGATCCGAAATATGGGATGTTTCCACAAGGCTGCCTATGGCAAAATTAACCAGACATTCGCATACTGTGACATCTTTACAGTTTAGCCCTGACGAGAAGCTGTTTTTAACTCTCTCTGGTGAAAGCCAAACGGTTTATGTCTGGAATACGATGACCGGAGCGCTAATAACCGGTTTACAGATTTATGCGAGAATATATTCAGCCAGTTTTAGTCCTGATCAATCAAAAATTGTGACAACTTCATCAGACCGCAAAACAAGAATCTTTGAAGTCGGAACCGGCAAACTGTTGACGATTATTAATGATGATCCTAATGACCTTGTTTCTGCTTCCTTTTCTTCGAATGGAAAGGAAATTATTACGGTATATTCCGATTCCTCACTCAACGCCTGGGATGCGACCTCAGGAATTTTTTTTCGAACTACCCGGAAAGTTAAAGGCACAAAAGGGTTTCAATTTTTTATTTTAAGTCCGGATGGAAAAAAAATGATAATAAATAAACGGGAGGATAACCTGGTTGAAGTTCAAAATGCTGGCACGGGGGAAGTTTTGTTCCGACTTGGCGAATATCCGAAGCATGAGTATGCGGCAAGCTTTAGTCCTGACGGTAAGAAAATTCTTATTAATGTTTATCGGAAAAAGACTGTTGAAATATTTGATGCGACTAATGGAAAGTTCCTTGCTATAGTCAAAGGTGAAACAAGAATAGGTGGAAGTTTTTTGTTTAGCCCGAGCGGAGAAAAAATACTTACTAAAATAGGGGATAGCCAACGAATGGTATATAATGCAGAAAACGGTAAATTATTGTTAGCCCTACCTGAAAATCTTGATTATTCGGGTTCATTGTTTAGTCGCGATGGAAAATCTATAATTACTTCTTGTTATGATAATACTATCAGAGTTTGGGATAGTGAAAACGGCACCTTATTGCATACACTGAAACAAGGAGGAAATGTATTGGAAATGCAACCTGGCCCCGACGGGAATTTGATAATCTCATCCTCCTATGACAACAATGTATATGTCTGGCAAATAACAAACGGCAAGCTACTTTATAAATTAAGCGGTCATGATTCTCCCGTTTTGTTTACTTCTATGGATAAGAAGGGAGATTTTCTGTGGACCATCTCTGGTGATAATACAATGAAAATGTGGGATATGAAAAATGGTAAATTGATCCATAGTTTTTTTGCACTTGACAGTAATGACTATTTTTCTCAAATTCCTTCCGGGTTTTATCAATCTTCTTCTAGCGCTGCCAAACTCCTTCACTACGTTACCAAAGATTTGAAAGTAATTACGTTCGAACAACTTGACGTTAAATACAACCGCCCCGATAAAGTACTCGAAGCTATCGGCAATACAGATACGGCTTTAATTAAAAGTTACCGCAAGGCCCGGGAGAAAAGAATAAAAAAATTGGGGATCGACACAACCGCTTTCCGGGAAGGATACAGTGTACCGGAATGTGATTTTGTGAACCGTGATAGCATTGCGTATGAACAAATGAATAGTATAGTACGGTTGCGTATCGTTGGGGTCGACAGCAGTTATAAACTCGATCGGTTTAATATATGGGTGAATGAGACGCCGTTATTTGGCCAGAGGGGAATTAGTATCAGGAGTACAAACAGCAACAGTTTTGATACAACCCTTACTATCAAACTCTCCCAGGGAGAGAACCGGATCGAAACCAGTATTACCAATGTAAATGGCACGGAGAGCTATAGGATGCCGCTGCAGGTAAATTACTCACTTGCAAATCCTGTTAAAGAGTCACTCCGCTTTATCGGCATTGGCATCGACCAGTTTGCGGATAATAAATACAACCTGCAATACAGCAGGAAGGACATCCGTGACCTTTCTGCAAAGCTTAAGGAAAAATATGGCAGTGATATCATCATCGATACACTGTTCAATGAGAACGTAACGATCAGTAATGTAAAAGCATTAAAACAAAAATTACAACAGACAAATGAGAATGATAAAGTGATCATCGCCTATTCAGGGCATGGTATGCTGACCAAAGACTATGATTATTATCTCTCCACTTATGCTGTGAATTTTGATAAGCCAGAAGAGAATGGATTACCTTATGATGAACTGGAAAACCTGCTGGACAGCATCCCCGCCCGGAAAAAACTGATGCTTATCGATGCCTGTCATAGTGGAGAAGTGGATAAAGAAGATCTTATAACCTTAAATTCTTCATCTGATTCCCTGATCAAAGGATTTAAACCTGTCGCCTATAAAAAGGAAGGACAGTTGGGTCTGAAGAACAGTTTCGAACTGATGCAATCTTTATTTGTCAATGTTGGCAAGAGCACCGGCGCCACGATCATCTCGGCCGCGGCGGGAACACAGTTTGCATTGGAGAGAAATGACCTGAAAAACGGCGTATTTACATATTCCATCCTGGAAGCAATGAATAAATACCCAACTTTGAAAATTAGTGAACTCAAAACCATCGTAGGTAAGCGTGTTGAGGAGTTGACAAAGGGGTTACAAAAGCCGACTTCGCGGAATGAAACGATCGCGGTGGATTGGCGCTTGTGGTAAACGTAAAAACGACTCACAGCATTATTTAGAAAACCCATGCCCCCTATATGGGCATTCCTGAATTAAATAAAATCCTGTATATTCCTCAAAAGAAATTCTATGTACGGCCGGGGGATATTAATTTTCTTATCGTTTTTATCTTGCTCTCTACTTAACGCACAGCAACCTAAGCTGATGTTACCAATCGGGCATACTGCATCGGTTGAAACGGCCTATTTCAGTCCTGACGGGAAACTCGTATTATCAGCTTCAACTGATGAAACGGCAAAATTATGGGACGTAAGTACGGGAAAGTTATTGGCTGATCTGAAAGGACATACTGCTTCTGTTAACAATGCCTGTTTCAGTCCTGATGGAAAGAAAATAATAACTGCTTCTGATGATAGTACAGCTAAGATATGGGATGTATTAAACGGGGAGTTATTAGTAACATTAACCGGACACAGTAATAGTGTGAAGAAGGCCTTATTTAGTCCAGATAGTAAAAAAATAGTAACCGCCTCGGAAGACTATACTGCTAAAATATGGGATACTCAAACTGGAAAACTTCTTTTTGATTTATCAAATCATACTTCACGCTTGAATGATGTCATCTTTACTCGTGACGGTAAGAAAATCGTAACAGCTTCAGAAGATGACACGGCAAAAATTTGGGACGTTTCAACGGGACTTCAATTGGTTAACCTGGCAGGGCATGACTTTGGTGTTGTTTCCGTTGCCTGCAGCCCGGATGGATCTAAAATAATAACTGCTTCCAAGGACAGGTCTGCTAAAATATGGGATGTACAAACAGGGGAGATGCTGCATAACCTATGGATCAATTCAACGGAACCCAACTCCGCTCAATTTAGTCCCGATGGGAGAAAAGTAGTAACTGCATTAAAAGATAGTACAGCAAGAGTATGGGATGTTCAAACGGGAGAACTTCTGTTTGTGCTCAACGGGCACGAGTTGAATGTTGAAACGGCTAAATTCAGTCCGGATGGTAAAAAAATACTGACTGCGTCGTGGGATGAAACAGCGATCCTCTGGGATGCGGAAACAGGCAGTCCGATAGTAAAATTTGCCGGGCATAGTGGTTGGGTCAATTCTGCCGAATTTTCTACCGATGGAAAAAAGGTGGTAACTGCTTCTTTGGATAGAACCATTAAGATTTGGGATGCGGGATCGGGGGATAAAATAGCTGATTTTAAAGGAGATACCTATTGGGTTAATGATGCAAAATTCAGTCCTGATGGAAAGAGGATTGCCACCGCTTCAGTAGATTTACTACGCTTATGGGATGCCCAAAATGGGCAATTAATGAAGAATTTAAAAGGGCATGTCTCCACCGTAGAGACGGTTGACTTTAGCCCGGATGGTAAAATGCTGGCGAGTGGATCAGGAGCAGGAGATAACAGCGTTAAAGTTTGGGATGTGATGAATGGCAAGTTAATGAGTGACCTTATAGGTCATACTTTTCTGGTTAGCTCAGTTAAATTTAGTCCGGATAGCAAAAAATTGGTAACAGCGTCCTGGGATACCCAGGCGATAATCTGGGATGTTAAAACGGGAAAGCCTGTTACCTCCTTTGGTGATCACAAAGAATTTATTAACTCTGCACAGTTCACGCCGGATAATAAACAAGTGATCACGGCATCTTCGGATAATACGGTAAAAATATGGGATGCCCGAACTGGCAAGTCACTTTATGACCTGGTGAATCAAAAAAATAATTCTTACTCATCAGCCAGTATTAGTCCCGATGGGAAAAAAGCAGTTATTGTGGGCGGAACGTATTTCCACCCCGTGGAGCTTATTGATATGGCGACCCGTAAATTACTTTTGACATTTAGCGAGGATGTTTATGACGTGAACTCAGCCAGCTTTAGTCCAGATGGTAAAAGGGTCATCACAGCATCAGAAGATAGGACAGCAAAGTTATGGGATGTGGAAACCGGGCGGTTATTAACTCAATTCATAGGCCATAGCTTACCTGTTAATTCTGCCAATTTCAGCCCAGCCTGCCCCGATGATCCAATCGGGGGGAAAAAAATAATCACTTCATCCGAGGATAATACGGTAAAGGTATGGGATACTGAGACCGGCGCATTAAAGTATACTTTTTTTGCTCTAAAAGATTCATTATATATTAACCAGGCGTATAACAATTTTTACCAATGCCCGGGAGATGCTGCCAAATTGCTTCACTATGTAACCAAAGATTTGAAAGTAATTACGTTTGAACAACTCGACGTTAAATACAACCGCCCCGATAAAGTACTTGAAGCCATCGGCAATACAGACACATCATTAATTAAAAGTTACCGCAAAGCCTGGGAAAAAAGAATCAAGAAGCTGGGTATTGATACAACAGCCTTCAGGGATGGCTACAGCGTGCCTGAAGCGGATTTTGCTAACCGGAATGAGATTGAGTATGAACAGAAAGCCGGAACAGTGAAGCTTCATATCAAAGGAATCGACAGCGCTTATAAATTGGATCGCCTCAACGTATGGGTGAATGAAGCACCTTTATTTGGGCAAAGAGGAGTTAGCATGAAACAAAAGAACTCAAACAGCCTTGATACAACTTTAATTATTAAACTGTCCCAGGGGGAAAATCGTATTGAAACATCCGTTACGAATGTGAATGGAACCGAAAGCTACCGGATGCCTTTACAGGTCAATTACACTCCGGCTGTTAAACAAAAAGAAAGCACCCGATTCATTGGTATTGGGATTGACCAGTTCAGTCAAAGCCAGTACAATCTCCAATATAGTGCGAAAGATATCCGGGATCTGTCGGTAAAGCTAAAAGAGAAATATGGTGATGATATCATTATTGACACCCTGTTCAACGAGCAGGTAACGGCAAGCAATGTAAAAGCATTGAAACAAAAATTACTACAAACAAACGAGAATGATAAAGTGATCATTGCCTATTCCGGTCATGGTATGCTGAGCAAAGATTTTGATTATTACCTCTCCACTTATTCTGTGAATTTTGACAAGCCTGAACAAAATGGGTTGCCTTACGATGAATTGGAAAACTTATTGGACAGTATTCCCGCCCGAAAAAAACTGATGCTGATTGATGCCTGTCACAGCGGAGAGGTAGATAAAGAAGACCTGGTAACGCTTAATACCAGTTCAGATTCCTTAATAAAAGGATTTAAGCCCGTCGCCTATAAAAAGGAAGGTCATCTTGGGCTAAAGAACAGTTTTGAGCTGATGCAAAGCCTTTTTGTGAACGTGGGGAAAAGCACCGGCGCTACGATCATCTCTGCTGCTGCCGGAACGCAATTCGCACTAGAAAGAAATGATCTTAAGAATGGCGTGTTCACTTATAGTATTCTCGAAGCAATGAAGACCTATCCAACCATGAAAATAAGTGAACTCAAAACCATCGTTTGTAAGCGGGTTGAGGAATTAACCAAAGGGTTGCAGAAACCTACCTCCAGGAATGAAACGATCGCGGTGGATTGGAATGTCTGGTAATTTCTCCCGGGATTTATCCCGGGGACTAAACCCGATTTTTCCCGGGGATTAAAACTTATAAATTGGAATTAAAACTGATAATAAAATTCGTCCCTTCATCGGGGGCACTCTCTACTTGTATATTTGCCTTATGAGATTGAATGATCGAATAAGAGGCGGTAAGTCCCAGGCCCATCCCCCCCTTTTTCAGTGTGAAGAACGGATCAAATAATTTGGAAAGGGATTCTCTCGGGATGCCTCTTCCGTTATCCTTGATGGAAATCTGGTACATACCCTGTGCCTTATCCAGCGCCACAACTAATTTTCCCTTATTGATCTCCATAGCTTCGATGGCATTGATCAGGATATTGGTAAAAGCAATGACCAGTTTATTTTTATCAACCGAAACGATCAGCGGGGAAGGATGATATTTCTTTTCCAGTTCGACCTTATGGAGATTCAGCCGGTCAGCGGCCCGATCAAGACTTTCATCCAGGATATCCTGTAGTGTATGTTTTTCAAAGACCAGTTCTGCGGGACTAGCCAGGTTCAGCAACTCAGTGATGATCTGGTTGATGCGGATCGAGTTTCGCTGGATGATACCCAGGAAATTCTTTTCCATTTCATTTTCATTGGGCAGCAGTTGTTCCACCGAAAGAATAATATTATTCAGCGGGTTCCTGATCTCGTGCGCCAGCATCCGGATCAGCCTTTCGTTGGCAGCAAGCTTTTCCGCCTGCAGGTTACTGAGTTCTGCCTTTTTAATATTGGTGATATCATGAATGATACCGTGTATAACGAAGGGTTGTTCATTATTATGCTGCACATACAGGGAAAGCAGGCAGTTTTTTACTTCCCTTGAATTTCCCCGCAGTTTTATTTCCAGGTCATCAATATTCCCGGAGGTTTTCACCAGGTCCTTGATCCGGGCCTTGGTTACTTCATCATCAATGAATTCATAAAGTGTTCTTCCCTGCAATATGCCATTCGCTGATTCTAATAACAGAAGAGCTGAATGATTTACCTCGATAAAACGCAGATCGGAATTGGCAATAAAAACAGCATCCTTCGAACCCTCGAACAGGTTTCTATATTTTGTTTCGCGGGCCTTTAATTCTTCGGTGAAACTGGCCCGTTCCAGCGCATAGCGGATGCAACGTTCCAGTTTTTCTGTATTTAATTCGGACTTGACAAGATAATCCGTGGCGCCGTATTCCATCGCCTGGATATCAATGGCTTTACTGCCAAATCCTGTCAGCAATACGATGGGACGATCAAAAGCCAGTTTAGCGGCTTCTTCCAGCAGATCAAGCCCGGTTTTGTTGCCCAGGAAATAATCAACAAAGTAGAGGTGATAGGATTTTGAACGGATGATACTGATAGCGGATTCATAATCTTTGAACCAGTCCACGACGAACTGCTTTCCTTCGATCCCCCTGATAAACTCACTGATCAGGAAAAAATCATCCTCATCATCATCAATAATGGCTATTCTTATTTTTTCCAGGGTTAATATACCCGGTATTACTTCCTCTAGTTTATTACTTTGCATAGCAGGCTGGCTTTTACCAGTTCCATAGTGCTACAAAAAAAGTTCCTAAATCATTATTTTGATCTTTTTCCCCAATTTTTATTCAACCGATTTATTTTTTTGGAAATTTTCTCTTTGATGGACGGAACAACTTAATCCATTATAATTCGTTGTAAAGAAAAAACAGCTAATTTGCAACGAATGCCATCACTGCATCTTTACCGGTTGACTTTTACTAGGCATGAAGAGAAAAATCCTGATAATTGACGATGAGACTGACTTCTGTATGATCATGAAGGGTTACTTCATGAAAAAAGATTATGAAGTTTCCCTTGCTTATACATTAAAGGAAGGATTGGCTTTATTAAAAGAAACAAAACCGGATATATTATTCCTTGACAATAATTTACCCGATGGAGATGGGTGGGATGTCCTGGATACCATTGTGGAAATAACTCCCCAAATCAGGGTCTACCTGATCAGCGCCCATAGAAATAAATCCACAGTGAATCAACAGCCAGGCAGGAACATTGTAGCCTGGGAAAAGCCGATCTCTATGCAGATCTTAAACAGTATATTTTAGGCTGACTACTAAGTTATTATGTTGCAAATTGACAACATATAGCGGGCAATTTTCTCCAGATCAGTATTATTGGAAGGTTTGATCACATAATCCGTGGCTCCCAGTTCGAGGCAGACTTTTTTGAACTTATCTGAACCCGAGGTGCTCCAAACGATCTTAGGAACGTCCTTATACCGCATATTCTGACCTATCTCCCGGAGTATGTCTGCCCCAGTTAACCCTGGCATATTATAATCCAACACGATCAGGCAGGGCATCTGCTCATCTTTTAGTTTTTCAAGGGCGGAAACAACCTCTTTTCCATTATTTACAAACAAGAGTATGAATGATTTATCTATGGAAGAAAAAACATCTGTAAGCATTTCCTGATCATCTGCATCATCCTCTCCCAGGAGGATGAATTTCGTCGGTTGGTCGCCTTCTAATATTACTTTTTGTGGCACAGTTTTTTAAAGATTTTGATGGTATGATATTCTAAGATAAGAATTTTCCCAGTCGCTGCAATAGGCGGGGAGGGGAGATTTTTAGTCGTTAACTTGTCCCAGATCACGGTTTTTCACCTCCTTAATTAGTCCAGATGAAGAAAAAACTAAAACCAGCTGCAAAGCTGTCTTCCGGCGCAGCCGTTGCCGATAAGTTTCCCGTAAATGAAATCAGTAAACTACCCGGTCAAAGCAATGGCCTGCCAAAAACAGGTAGCACAGGCAATGGCCGGTCAAAAGCAACTGATAAAAAACTTCCTGATCAAAAAGACCTAAAGAATAACAATAGCAACGGGAACGGTGTCATCAATCTTGATGTCAGCCATTCTACCCAGCTAGACAGTCGTGAACTCTACCATGTACTCTCACAGGTAAAAGAAGGAAATTTCACTGTTCGGCTTCCCGAGGATAAAATGGGATTGAGCGGTAAGATCTGCGATACCCTCAACCAGATCATATCATTGAATGAAATGCTGATGGATGAACTCATCCAGGCAAAAAATACAATCGGTAAACAAGGTCACCTCAATCATCGTGTTTCCCTCCCGCGTTATGCGAAAGGATCATGGGCTTCAGGCGTTGACTCGATCAATACACTGATCTCCGACCTCGTGCATCCAACCATCGAGATCGCTCACGTTATCTCTTCGGTAGCAAAAGGAAATCTTTCACAGGAAATGCCACTGAAGATCGGGGATCACTTGCTGCAGGGTGAGTTTGCCAAGATCGCCGCCGAGGTGAACGATATGGTGAAACAGCTCAACTTGTTCTCTATGGAGGTAACCCGTGTGGCCCGTGAAGTGGGATCGGAAGGTAAACTCGGTGGTCAGGCAAAAGTAAAAGGTGTAGCGGGTGTATGGAAAGACCTGACTGACTCCGTGAACCAGATGGCCGGTAACCTTACCGCACAGGTAAGAAATATCGCAGAGGTAACCACCGCGATCGCCAGGGGTGACCTGCGTAAAAAAATTACGGTGGATGTACAGGGAGAGATCCTTGAATTAAAGAATACGATCAATAACCTGGTGGACCAGTTGAACTCTTTCTCTTCCGAGGTAACACGGGTAGCCCGTGAAGTGGGTACGGATGGTAAGCTGGGCGGACAAGCAGAGGTAAAAGGTATCGGTGGTACCTGGAAAGACTTAACAGATTCCGTGAACCAAATGGCATCGAACCTGACAGGCCAGGTAAGAAATATTGCCGAAGTAACAACGGCGGTAGCACGAGGTGACCTGTCAAGAAAAATTACCGTGGACGTAAAAGGTGAGATCCTTGAGCTGAAGAACACAATCAATACGATGGTGGACCAGCTGAACTCTTTCTCTGCCGAGGTAACCCGTGTGGCAAGGGAGGTAGGCAGTGAAGGTAAACTCGGTGGACAGGCAACGGTAAAAGGTATCGGTGGTGTGTGGAAGGATCTGACGGATTCAGTGAACCAAATGGGATCCAACCTTACAGCGCAGGTGCGTAATATCGCCGAGGTAACGACAGCGGTGGCAAAAGGCGACCTCTCAAGAAAAATTACGGTGGATGTAAAAGGTGAGATCCTCGAGTTGAAGAATACGATCAACACGATGGTGGACCAGTTGAACTCTTTCGCTTCCGAAGTAACCCGTGTGGCGCTTGAAGTAGGTACGGAAGGTAAACTTGGTGGACAGGCAAAAGTGCAGGATGTGGGTGGTACCTGGAAAGACTTAACAGAGTCGGTAAACCAGATGGCTTCCAACCTGACGGCCCAGGTTCGTAATATCGCTGATGTAACGACAGCGGTGGCGAATGGTGACCTTTCAAAAAAAATTACGGTGAACGTGGCGGGAGAGATCCTTGAGCTGAAGAATACGATCAATACAATGGTGGACCAGTTGAACTCTTTTGCCTCCGAGGTAACCCGTGTGGCATTGGAAGTAGGTACGGAAGGTAAACTCGGTGGACAAGCCAGGGTGCAGGGTGTGGGTGGTACCTGGAAGGACCTGACTGACTCCGTGAACCAGATGGGATCCAACCTTACAGCGCAGGTGCGTAATATCGCCGAGGTAACAACAGCGGTTGCGAAAGGAGACCTGTCGAGAAAAATGACCGTGGATGTAAAGGGAGAAATTCTTGAATTAAAGAATACGATCAATACATTGGTGGACCAGTTAAACTCTTTCGGTTCGGAAGTTTTCCGTGTGGCACGTGAAGTGGGTTCTGAAGGTAAGCTGGGTGGACAGGCTGATGTGCCCGGTGTGGAAGGTCTTTGGAAAGACCTTACTGACTCGGTAAATAAAATGGCATCCAACCTGACATCGCAGGTGCGTAATATCGCCGAGGTAACAACTGCGGTAGCGAATGGTGACCTTTCACGTAAGATCGAAGTGGATGTAAAAGGCGAGATCCTCGAGTTAAAGAATACGATCAACACGATGGTGGAACAGTTGCGTTCTTTCGCATCGGAAGTAACCCGTGTGGCACGTGAGGTGGGTACCGATGGAAAACTTGGTGGGCAAGCCAACGTTCCCGGTGTGGGTGGTACCTGGAAAGACTTAACAGACTCCGTGAACCAGATGGCCGGTAACCTTACCGCGCAGGTAAGAAATATCGCTGAAGTAGCGATCGCGGTTGCAAATGGAGATATGTCGAGAAAGATTACGGTGGACGTACGCGGGGAGATCCTTCAATTGAAAGAAACGCTGAACACGATGGTGGACCAGCTCCGCGCCTTCGCGTCCGAGGTAACCCGCGTAGCCCGCGAGGTGGGTTCGGAAGGTAAACTCGGGGGACAGGCATTCGTACCAGGAGTGGCTGGTACCTGGAAAGACTTAACAGACTCCGTGAACCAGATGACGGGTAACCTTACTTCCCAGGTGCGTAATATCGCCGAGGTTACAAAAGCCGTGGCATCGGGTGACCTGAATAAAAAAGTAACGATCGACGTAAAGGGTGAGATCTTCGACCTGAAGAATACTATCAACACGATGGTGGACCAGCTGAACTCCTTTGCTTTCGAAGTGACCCGTGTGGCCCGCGAGGTAGGAACGGATGGTAAACTCGGGGGACAGGCAGAAGTGCAAGGTGTGGCCGGTACATGGAAAGACCTGACCGACTCCGTGAATATGATGGCATCCAACCTGACTAACCAGGTGCGGGGTATCGCAAAAGTAGTAACCGCGGTGGCAACCGGTAACCTCAAACAAAAACTATCGATCGTGTCACGTGGTGAAGTTGCCCAGCTGATCGATACAATCAACGAGATGACAGATACACTGGCCTTGTTTGCCGATCAGGTAACAAACGTTGCCCGTGAAGTAGGTGTGGAAGGAAGACTTGGAGGACAGGCCAGTGTGCCCGGTGCATCCGGTATCTGGAAGAACCTGACGGAGAACGTAAACCAGCTCGCGGAAAACCTCACCACGCAGGTACGTGCGATCTCTGAAGTAGCATCTGCGGTAACCAAGGGCGACCTTACACAGATGATCCGCGTGGAAGCAAAAGGTGAGGTGGAAGAGTTGAAAGATACCATCAACCAGATGATCGCTAACCTGAAACAAACTACGCTTCGTAACCAGGAACAGGACTGGTTGAAATCAAACCTTGCCAAGTTCACCCAGATGTTACAGGGACAGAAAGACCTGAATACAGTAACGCGCCGTATCCTCTCGGAGCTCGCGCAGGTAGTGAACGCACAAAAAGGTATGTTCTATATCCTTGAACAGGATGAGAATTTAAAAAATCAAAAGCTCAAATTATTCTCCGCGTACGCTTTTGGGGAAGAAGTAAAAGTTTCCAAGGAATTTGCTCTTGGCGAAGGATTGGTTGGCCAGTGTGCGCTGGATAAAGAAAGGATATTGCTCTCCAATGTTCCCAAGAACTATATCAAGATCGCTTCGGGATTGGGCAAAGCATCACCACTTAACCTGATCGTGTTACCGGTATTGTTTGAAAAAGAGATCAAGGCGGTTATTGAACTCGCTTCTTTTGATTCGTTCAGCGAAACACACCTTGACTTCTTAAGCCAGCTGACAGAAAGTATCGGTATCGTGTTGAACACGATCGAGGCCAATACAAGAACGGAGAGCCTGCTTGTTCAGTCACAATCACTGACAGATGAGCTCAGGAGAACGAACGAAGAATTACAGGATAAAGCACACCTGCTTGTAAAACAAAAAGAAGAAGTGGAAGACAAGAACAGGGAGGTGGAAGAAGCCCGGTTATCACTCGAAGAAAAAGCGGAACAGTTGCAGCTGACTTCCAAGTATAAGTCGGAGTTCCTTGCGAATATGTCGCACGAGTTGCGTACACCGCTGAACTCGCTCCTGATCCTTGCGCAGCAATTGTACGAGAACCATGATGGTAACCTGAATGAGAAACAGGTTAGCTATGCAAAAACCATTCATAGTTGCGGGGATGACCTGATCCAGCTGATCAATGATATTCTTGACCTGTCAAAGATCGAGTCAGGTTATATTTCAACCGACTTCGTTAAACTGCAGTTCAACGAGATCACTACATTCGTGGAGACAACATTCAAACATATTTCGGAGAACAAGAACCTTCGCTTTAACATCGAACTGGATGAAAAATTACCAAAGAGCCTCGAGACTGATGCACAAAGGCTGAACCAGATCCTGAAGAACCTGCTCTCCAATGCCTTTAAGTTCACGGAAAAAGGAGAGGTCAGGCTAAGGATCTACGAGGCCAATCATAACTGGAAGCAAAGCAATCATAACCTGGATAATGCACATCGCGTGGTGGCTTTCGAGATCAAAGACACGGGTATCGGTATTTCCAAGGATAAACAGAATATCATCTTCGAAGCCTTCCAGCAAGCAGAGGGTTCTACCAGCCGTAAGTACGGTGGTACGGGTCTTGGACTTTCGATCAGCCGCGGCTTGGCCGACCTGCTGGGTGGTTCTATCGAATTGTCGAGCGAAGTAGGCCAGGGAAGTGCATTCACACTGTTCCTCCCGATCGATTACAACCCGGTGCTTGGTAAGCGGGAAAAACAAAGTACACTGAAGGTGAGCGAATATAAACTGGCCGAAAGCAATAACCCGAATGCAATGCTGCATTCTGTACCAACGGTAAAGGTAAATGAGACCAAGGACCTCGAAGCGCTCAACGAGATCATCAATGAAGTAGGTGATGACCGAAACAATATCACCAGCGAGGATAAAGTGGTACTGGTGATCGAAGATGATCTGCGTTTTGGCAAAATCATGATCGAGAAAGCACATAAGATGGATCTGAAGGTTGTGATCGCCACAACATTTGGTGAAGTATTTGACCGTGTCAATAAGTATTGCCCGATCGCGGTGACATTGGATGTTAAACTGCCGGATGCCAGCGGGTGGAGGATACTGGACCTGTTCAAGAACGATATCAATTTCCGTCATATACCCGTACACCTGATCTCCGGCGAGGAGAACAGGCTGCTGGCTATGCATCGTGGCGCAAGAAGTTTCAGTCTCAAACCGCTGAAGACGACCGCACTGAACGATCTCTTCAAGGATATCATCCAGTACAATGAGCGGAAGCCGAAGAAACTCCTGGTCATCGAGGATAACGAACTGGATTCATCACAGGTAGCCAAGATCATCGATAACGGTGACCTGATCGATATAGAGATCATTGACTCCGGTACAAAAGCACTGGAAAAGATCGGGGAAAATGATTACGACTGTATCATCGTAGATTATATGTTGCCCGATATCGGGGGTATGGAGTTGGTGACAGAGATCGGTAAAATGAAAAAGACAGGCATGACCCCCGTGGTCGTTTATTCCGCGAGGGATTTCTCACCCAAGGAAAGGACCCACCTGAAACAATATGCCAATAAGATATTATTGAAGGATGTAAATTCGCTGGATCTCTTACTGGAAGAAGTAGTCTTATTGTTGCATGTTGATCATAAAGATCTGCTGCCGGAGAAGAGAAAACTGATCGAGAACCTCCGTTCGAAGAACGATGTGCTGACAAAAAAGAAAGTGCTGGTTGTGGATGATGATGTCCGTAACCTGTTTGCCCTCACTACGGCATTTGAGCGCTATTCGATCGAGACGATCACAGCAGAAAGCGGCCAGGAGGCGATGAATATACTCGAGGAGAAACATGATATTGACATCGTACTGATGGATATCATGATGCCGGAAATGGATGGTTACGAAACGACACAAAAGATCCGCAGGGAGCATAAGAACACCAGTTTGCCCATCATTGCCGTAACGGCGAAAGCGATGAAAGGCGACCGGGAAAAATGCCTGGAAGCAGGCGCTTCCGATTATATCACCAAGCCGGTAAAGATCGACCAGTTACTTTCGCTGATGAGAGTTTGGTTGTACAAATAAGAAGAGATGAATGGCGACCGGCACTAAACATACCACGGAGGAGAAATCTGATATCAAGATCCTTGTGATCGACGACAGGCCGGATAACCTGTTCTCGATCGAAGCAATCCTGGAAAAGGATAACTACACGATCGTAAAAGCGAATTCAGGAAGGGCAGCGCTGAAAATTCTGCTGAACGAGCATGATTTCTCCCTCATCCTTATGGATGTGCAGATGCCCGAACTGAATGGTTTTGAAACGGCCACGATCATTTATGAAAGGGATAAGCTGAAAAGTATCCCCATCATCTTTATTACTGCTTTCAGCAATGATGAAGACCATATCTTCCGCGGTTATAAAATGGGGGGTGTGGATTATATCTATAAGCCCATCGACCCCGATCTTTTACGGGTAAAGGTCAGCGTATTCGTAGAGCTCTACCGTAAGAATCACCAGTTACAACTACAGGAAAAAAAACTGATATCCGCCAACCGCTCCTTACAGAAAGAGATCGAGGAAAGGAGGGTATCCGAAGAGAAAGTGCAGCAGCTTAACCGGCAACTTACAGAGAGCAACGCTCACCTGAAACGGATGAACGAAGAGCTTGACCAGTTTGCTTATATGGCCTCGCATGACCTGCAGGAACCGTTGCGGAAAATCCAGATGTTTAGCGATAAAATTCTGCTGAAAAAAGAACACGACGAAGAAACCGAAAAATATTTCTCTAAGATCATCAGTGCATCACGTCGCATGCAATCGCTGATCAACAACCTGCTCGACTTTTCCCGTCATTCCGTGAAGGTCTCTGATTTTAAAAGGACAGATCTTAACCAGCTGGTGCGGGATACAGTGAACGAACTGGAGATGGAGATCGAAAAACAGGGAGGAAAAGTGAACGTAGGCCCATTGCCGGTGATAGCCGCGGTTCCCGGGCTTATGCAACAGCTATTTTACAACCTGCTCAGCAATGCCCTTAAGTTCAGAAAAAAAACAGAAGCCCCGATCGTAACGATCAGTTCGGAAAAAATGGATCCGGCCGAACTCAGTGGGCTAAGCTCTCCTGTAAATGGTACACCGTTTTACAAGATCACTGTGTCGGATAACGGGATCGGTTTTGAGGAAAAGCACAGCGACGATATCTTTAAAGTATTCAAACGCCTGCACAGTTTCCAGGAATATGAAGGCACCGGTGTGGGATTGGCCATCTGTAAAAAGATCATTGAACAACACGGAGGTTTTATACAAGCGAAAAGCAAACCCGATGAAGGATCTTCCTTTATCATCGCCCTTCCCCTTACCCAATCAAAGAATTGACCTATCCCAGCCAGGATGAAAGCAGCATAGATACAATACCGACCAGCAGTCCACCGTATATTTCCTGTTGCGTATGATCGGAAACGATAAAGCGGGCGGTGGATACAAGTCCTGCGATCAACACAGTCAGGGAGATATATACGCCAAAGTTCAATTCCTGTGACAGCCCCTGCCAGACAATAAAAGTAAGCATCACTCCCATCGATATTGTATGCAGGCTGACCTTCATTATTATATTGGCCATCAACCCGAGCGCAGAAGCGATCCAGATGGCCAGGGCCAGTTGTATCGCGGGTTGGGGGTAATCAGGCAGGTTTCTCCACACATACCAGATCCAGAAATACCAGACGCCGCAGGCTACCAGCGGGATGATACGGTCTTTCTGCGCGGCAAGATGGAATGATTGAATGAACTTTAATGCCTTTAATAATAAAACGGTCACGACAGGAAAAAAAGTAAACATCACAAATGCCTGGATCAATACAAGTAGCTTATCCCTTTCGGAGAAACCGGCAAAAAGCCAGGGATGAACATAGAGCAGGAACCATGTCATGTAAACCGGGATGAATACCGGGTGAAAAATATATGAAATGATCTTCGCTGCGATCCTTACCGCGACCGGGTGAAGAGAGAACTTTGATTCAGTCACTTCGTGCAGATTGTTTTGCCCATCCACTATCAGTCTTGTGCTCATTACCACGCTATTTTGTGCAAAGTAAGGGAATCTGTAAAAAGCCACTGTTTTTGTATCTTTACCCGATCGATCCGCTTACCCTACAGTTTACTGCAGCAGTTTGCCATTGTTCACTAAAAAAACTTGCATGAAGAAACTATTGTTAGCCCTTCTTCTGATCGTTTTTTTCCACCCCGGGTTCTCTCAGAAAATAGACAAAGCCAAAATGCAGGCCATGTACGATGCCATTAAGGCCGAAGGTATCCTGCATCCCGATTTTGTCATGGCCCAGTGTATGCAGGAAACGGGGAATCTTACCTGCAAACAATGTTGCCTTCGTTACCACAACCTGTTTGGTTTCTATGTAAAAGGTAACAAATGCAAAAAATTCGATTCCGAGGAAGAATGTATCGAGTATTATAAAAAATGGCAGGATAAACGCTATCCCAAGTGGCGGAAAAAGAATCCCCAGGCGGATTACTATCACTTTCTTAAATCGGTCGGCTATGCCACCGGAGATAAATATACCCGGGAACTAAAACCAAAAGTGACCTGGGTGCAAAAGAACTTGCAGTTATAGCCGTTGTTACATTATAGTAGTGTAAAATAAGTAAATAAAGTATATAGGTGTATTAGTAATAATGAAGCTTTCTAAGACCTATTTACTTAGATACTTTACATACTATATACTATATATACTACTTTTCTCTTTTGTACAGTGCGCGGATATCATCAATGTGAAACTGTGTATGCGCCGCAAAAATATTATTGATAAAAAGCAATTCATTGATGCCTTCAGCCTTTAACATCGCAATAAAATCACCTTTATACGAACGCTGGTCCACCACGATGATCTTTTCATAATTATTGACCAGGAAAGGAGCAAAAGCATTCCCATAGGATTCTTTTACCAGCGCAATCTTTCTCCCGTTCTTATGCTGTGTTTCCATTTTACAGACCGGGAGATCACCCTGGAGGAATACAGAGTAACTGTTTTCGCCGCTTACCTGTTCAGCATACATTCGGGACTTGGCCCAATAGCCAATGCTGCTGGCGCCTATGTAGAAATTCACTGAATCCGGGAACAAGTAATAGCGCACTGAATCAGGATTATTCTTTAAAATATTGCTCCTGGTGAGCCGATAGAACAACCCCAAAAAACCGGGTTTTACTTTCGACGGAATACTATCCAGGGAAACAGGAATCAGGCCCGCAGCTGCACAAAAACTACGATAAGCATAATAAGCCCCCAGACTGGTCCAATGATGATCCGTGTTAAAATAGATGTATTCGGTGCGATGCTTCCTGATCTCATCAACAGCATTTATCTTAATGATGCCCGTATCTTCCGTCGCATAAATATCATTGATCGCTTTTTTATTTGGCTTCACCTTATCCTTATACCTTTCTGTTACTTCAAATTCAAAACCATTCGGGATAACAAGATTATAGATCTTCAGACCCGGGATCTCCAGGTGGTTGTACATATTAATTACGGCTGCATATTGTTTACCCATCGCCTGTCCGCCGCTGAACAGTTCGAAACCCCTGTTCTTAAAAATAAAAACGGCTCCTTTTCTTATACCTACCTGCCCATCATCCGGTAATACCTCCGGGATAATAACTTCTTTTACAGGGATAGTTTTTATGGTATCCCTTGGTATATCAATTTTACCTTTCGCTGCATGACCGCAGGATATCAAGGTGGAGAACCCGAAGAAAAGAATATGGTTAAGCTTTACCATGTATTTAGTTATTGGCAACAGCTCTGCAAGCCTGCTTTAGTTATAAGGATGTTCCTGGTCACGTACTATTTTCTGAGATTTTTGATCTTATCAATATGAAAGGGTGTATGCGCGGCGAAGATGTTATTGATGAATAATAATTCGTTGATTCCTTCTGCCTTTAGCATCTTGATGAAATCGCCGGTATAATAGCGCTGGTCTACCACGATCACTTTTTCATAATTATTGATCAGGAATGGAGCAAAAGCGTTACCGTAAGATTCTTTTACGATTGCGATCTTCCTCCCATTCTTATGCTGGGTCTCCATTTTTACAATGGGCAGGTCGCCCTGCAGGAATACAGAATAACTATTGGGTCCGCTGGCACCTTCTGCATACATCTTTGATCTTGCCCAGTAACCGATCGTGGTGCTGCCGATATAAAAATTCACAGAATCCCTGAAAAGATAATAACGCACCGAATCGGGATTGCTTTGGAGCTTCGGATCCCTTGTCAGCCGGTACAGGGAGCCGAGAAAGGAGTTCTTTGTTTTGGAAGCAACTGTATCCAGTGAAACAGGGGTAAATCCGGCTGTTTGACAAAAAGCACGGTAAGCATAATAGGCACCAAGACTTGTCCAGTGGTGGTCGGTATTAAAATAAATATATTCTTCGCGATGTTTTCTGATTTCATCGATCGCCCATACTTTTTTAATGTTTGAATCAAGCGAGTTATAAATATTCTCAATGGCCGGCCGGTTGGGTTTTTGCAGTTTTGCATATTTTTCCGTGATCTCGAATTCAAGTGCTACGGGTATGATGAGGTTGTATACCTGTATACCGGGACTCAGCAGCTTATTATAAGAATTGATCACTTCCGCATAGGATTTTCCCATCGCGGGTCCTCCACCAAACATTTCAAATGCCCTGTTCTTAAATACAAATACTTTTTTCTTTACTTCCCCGGTAGCGCCATCATCAGGACGCGGGCCGCTGATGACAGTTTCGTTCTTGATAGTATCCGTTTTTTCATTGGCCTCGGCGTTGTTCGCCTCATCGTACATTTTTATCTCACTTGAAGTAAAACCGAGGGTATTGCGGAATTTATCCGAAGCGCTGATCCAATAATCACGGAATGGAAAATTATCTGCATACCAGGCATTGATTTGTTTAAAATATCTTCCTTTCCAGAATCCACTATCGGAATAGGTAGGGAACTTAGCCAGCTTACGATTCTCCATTATCGAAACATCTTGTTTTTTCATGGCTAAAGATGCGACAGCTCCAATTGCCAACAGGCTGCAGAAGATGATCACATTTGCCAGGTGGATCTTTTTGTTTGTTGTTTCACTCATGATCTTTACTCCTTTTTTACCGGTCAGAACCGGAAATAGATAAACGGATTATAGCTTTTACCAACCAGTTGTGCCACACAAATAAACAATAGAAATAAATTGAAACCAATCGTTACTGTATCGAAAACCGTCACGCGATTTGCCCGCTTGTCAATCCATGCTTTAACTTTATGGTATACCGGCATACATAAGATGATAGCAATGATCAGCCAATATAAGTGTGTTGTGATCGTATTAATAAGGTCACTATTTCCTGTTTCGCTGCCCCTAAAGGAGAATAGTTTCTGTACATAAGCACCAAGCATCGCCGTGTCTGTGAAATAGAAAATGACCCAGCCTGGAATGATGATAATTAAAGCATATATGTGTGCTACAATAGCCGGCGATTTGTCTAACCATTTTTGTAAAAAAGCCTTTTCCATGGCAATAAAGATGAAAAAGTACAAGCCCCAGAAAATAAAGTTCCAACTGGCGCCATGCCACATGCCGGTCAGGAACCACACCACAAACAAGTTGAAATAGACATGTTTTTTATTACCCCCCAATGGGATATAAACATAATCTCTGAAAATACTTCCAAGGGATATATGCCATCTTCGCCAGAATTCACTGATCGATTTTGAGATATACGGATAGTTGAAATTCTCCCGGAAATGGAAACCGAACATCCGGCCAAGGCCTATCGCCATATCCGAATAACCTGAAAAATCGAAATAGATCTGAATGGCAAACATAATAAGCCCGAACCAGGCTTCCCAGCTTGATAATAATCCTAATTCGGTCATCGTCAGGGTGTCGCTGTGGTCTCCCATATATTTTCTAACCAGTTCTGAGGCAATATTCGCGATAATGACCTTCTTGAATAGGCCGATACAAAACCGTGTAATGCCCAGGCTAAAATCCTTGATATTCTCATTCCTTTTGTCAATCTCATGTTCTACGTGAGCATAACGGATAATCGGACCTGCTACGAGTGAAGAAAACAAGGAAACATACATGAGAAAATTTGGAAAGGAGCGTTGTGCTTTGATATCACCCCGGTACACATCCACCACGTAAGAGATGGTATGAAAAGTATAAAAGGAAATACCAATAGGCAGTGCGTAACCGGGTGCTTTAAAAGAAGTCCCCATCACAGCATTCACCTGGTCGACAATAAACATATCGTATTTGAAGGTAGCCAGTAAAGCGAGGTTAAACACCACGGTGAAGACAACTCCTGTTTTGGCCCATTTGGTGCCCCGGTGTTTTTCTATAAATATGGAATTAGCCCAGTCCACGGCCGATGATAGAATCAATAATACTATCCAGATCGGTTCCCCCCATGCATAAAACATCAGCGAAAAAGCAATCAATACCCAGTTCCTGATCTTTGGATTTTTGGTGACGTAATAAAAAGCCAGGCAGAGTGTAAGAAAGAGAAAGAAGAATAACAGATCAGCGAATACCATGAGTTTGAGGTGGGTAATGTTTAGCCGTGTAAAATACTACTTTGCCTATTGTTTCAAAATGAATAGGACAGATTTTTTGAAAAATACCATACAGCGGGTAGTCGCAAAGTTTTATCAGTAGGCATTCAGTACCTTCACGGCCTAATAATTTTCACATGCAATTAACGGCAAAACTCATACAGGTACTCCCGCTCCAGACAGGCAGCGGCAAGAATGGTCAATGGAAAAAACAGGATATTATTGTTGAAACAGAAAGCCAATACCCCAAGAAAGTGTGTATTTCTATCTGGGGAGATAAGATCAACGAAAGCCTGCTGAAGGAGGGAGCCATGCTCTCGGTCTCTTTTGACGTGGAAAGCAGGGAGTACAATGGCCGATGGTATACTGATGTAAAAGCCTGGAAGGTGGAAGCAGCAGGCGCATCAAACCCCGGGACGCCGATCGACCAGGATGCTTCCTTTACCAATGATGAGGAGAACCGGGATGATCTGCCGTTCTAAGCCTCACCCCCTACCGCTATTGTTTTCAGGGCGTCATTATATGCAAAATCCCCCTCTCCAAAGGAGAAGAGGATTTTGAGTAAAAATATTTTGGTCAAAGTTCTTTACGGAGTCTTGCTACGGGTATGTTCAACTGCTCCCGGTATTTGGCAACAGTACGGCGGGCGATATTGTAACCTTTTTCCTGGAGCAGTTCGGTTAAGCGTTCATCACTTAGCGGCCTTTTTTTGTCCTCCGCTTCTATCATATCGCTCAGGATCTTTTTCACCTCTCTTGTTGAAACCTCTTCACCGCTATCTGTACTCAGTGATTCACTGAAAAAGAATTTCAGACGGTACGTACCAAATTCCGTCTGCACGAATTTGCTGTTGGCTACCCGGCTCACGGTGGAAATATCAAGCCCTGTCTTTTCAGCGATATCTTTCAGGATCATCGGTTTCAGTTCTGTCTCATCCCCTGTCAGGAAGAAACTGTACTGGTGTTCCATGATTGCATTCATGGTGCTCAGCAGGGTATGCTGTCTTTGTTTGATCGCGTCAATAAACCATTTGGCGGCATCGATCTTTTGTTTGATGAATAACACGGCCTCTTTCTGGCGTTTGTCTTTTTTGGCGCCGCGGTCATAATCTTTCAGCATATCGCGATAACCTTCGCTGATGCGGAGTTCCGGTGCATTGCGGCTGTTTAAAGTCAGTTCGAGTTTACCAGCATTGTTGAGGATAAAAAAGTCGGGTACCACATAACTTTCCGCTTTGTTGATCTCGCCGACATTGCCACCTGGCTTGGGATTTAGCCGGATGATTTGCTGCATCACCTCCCGCAGCTGGTCGTCATCCAGGTTTAATCCACGCTGAATTTTCTCGTAATGTTTTTTGGTGAACTCGTCAAAGTATTTGGAGAGGGCTTTCATGGCGATATCCACCGGTTTGCCTTCGTCCTTCTGGCGTTGTAACTGTATCAATAAACATTCCTGCAGGTCACGGGCAGCAACACCCGGTGGATCGAAATGCTGGATGCGCCGGATAATTGCTTCCACTTCTTCATTGCTTGCATTGATATTTTGCCGGAAGGCCAGGTCATCTACAATCGCAGCGGTCTCCCTGCGGAGATAACCATCTTCATCAATACTTCCCACGATCTGCTCCGCGATCACCTGCTCTTTATCTTCCAGTTTCAGCATCCCGAGCTGGTTGATCAGCGATTCGTAAAAACTGGTTTCTGTTTTGAAAGGTAACTGGCGGCCTTCGTCTTCCTCGGGGTAATTATCATCCCGTAGTTTATAATCACCCACTTCATCGTCGCCGTCGTGCACATATTCACTGACATCAATATTGCCGTATTCGTCTTCACTCCCGTCTTTATCCTCGTATTCCTCCTCCCCGGCCTCACTGAATTCATCCTTGATCTCGTCTGCGTCCTCGTGCTTTTCTTCGTCCAGTTCCAGGGCAGGGTTTTCTTCCAGCTCTTCCTTGATCCGGGTTTCGAGATTTGCCGTAGGTACCTGCAGCAGCTTCATCAGCTGGATCTGCTGTGGCGATAATTTCTGGAGTAATTTCTGTTGTAAGCTCTGGCTAAGGGCCATGGTTCTGTTGAGTTTTAGTGGCTGGGCTTTAATTTTTCAAAAATCCGGCCAATCATCAAAAATAATGCCGTAAATTTAGATATAATTAACCAAATGAAACCGCAACGCCCCGGAATCTTTATTGTTGTGTTGATCTTACTGCTTCAGGCAGAGAGCTTTGGACAGGGAAAAATTGCTGTTAAAAAATTATTTGAACGACCCCAAATTAGCTTGGAAAAACTCCCGGGAACTGTTTCTTTTCGCTCCAAACCGTCTCTTAGCAACTATTGTTTTTTATTGGAGGCTCAGCGTCCCGCAGACAGGAAATATATCAGCCTTCGACCTATTTCTCCCTCCGTTTATATTGACCAACTCGGCTTTGTTTGTAAAAAAGAATACCAGTTGGAAAAGATCAGTTCGGTCCCCTTCCGGTTCCGGCTTGGTTCATTGGACTATGTCAATTGGCTCGAACAAAAACCCAATGCGGTTAAACCCGGTTTCTGATTTTTATGATCCTTCTTGTTTTTGCGGTTGTCGGGAGATCATGCGTCTGCTGACAATGAGTTGCTTTTTGTCAATTCCCAATTGAGCGCTACAGGCGGGGTACTTATTCCACAGCAGGGAACCAAGGCAAATAAATTATAACCGGCTGGTAATTATTTCTTAACCGATCATGCGTTGACGGCAGCTGCATTCAACACCTTCTTAATCACTGTAACCATTTTTTCTCCTTTGTCCCGGATCTGTTCTTCGGTCCATATCAAACTGATCGAAGTGGAGATGCAACAGCTCATGACGGCATCACTGGCGGAAAAATCCTTGTTCGCCTGTTCCATTACTCTTGCTTTAAGATCGGGGTGAAGGGCATTTAAGGTAGTGGAATTTTTCAGGTGATCCCATTTGCGGATATAATGCCAGTTATTATCGTACCAGTAAAAATTGCCGGCTAAAATATTCTGTGCCTTTAATTCATTTACCACGGCCCTGGTGATCGCTTCAGTGGGAAGGAACCAGCTAATAAAGGTGCAACTGTCACCATCTGTATCAGGAATTCTGCGAAAAGAAATTTCAGGTAACTGTGACAGTAAATTTTTTAAAAGACCATGATTCTTTTTTTGTATCGCAAGAAATTCCGGCACCCTTCTTACCTGCGCCAGTCCTACCGCGGCATGCAATTCAGATATCCGGTAATTATAACCGATAAAAGGATGCAAGTCAGCGCCCCGGTCGGCACCTTTATGATCATGACCATGATCGGTATAGCCGTCCGACTTACTGTACAGGTCTGCTTTGTTGGTCATCACCACACCGCCTTCGGCACAGGTCATGGTCTTTACAAAATCAAAACTGAAAGTGCCGGCATCACCGATCGTACCGACAGTTTTTCCTTTATAAGTTGCGCCGATACTCTGGCAGGCATCTTCGAGTAAAATGAGTTGATGTTCTTTACAAATAGCGACCAGTGCATCCAGGTCGGCCATACTGCCACACATATGCACGGGCATGATGGCTTTTGTTTTAGGGGTTATAGCTTTTCGTACGGCTTCGGGAGCTAAGGTCAGGGTATCGTCCACATCCACGAGCACAGGAACGGCGCCAACACTTAAGATTGCTTCAAAGCTTGCCACGAAAGTAAAAGAAGGGGTTATCACTTCATCGCCATAACCGATACCCAATGCACTCATGGCCGTCGTAAGAGCGGATGTACCGCTCGAAGTTAGCTGGGCATATTTGCAGCCGAAAGTTTTGCAGATCTCTTCTTCCAGCTCCTTGCTTTTCCAGTTTCCCTTTCTCAGCGCATCAAAACCATACCGCATCAATATGCCGGTTTCCAGGACATCGTTTACTTCTTTTCGTTCTTTATCGCTCCACAATTCGTAACCAGGCATAGAGAAGATTTATGATTGAAGATGTAGTATTGAATATTTGCAAAGATAAAAACAGATCACCGATGATAATTTATAAATCTTTTCGCACAGGAACCCAACCATAGACGGGATTTCGGAGTAACTTGAAGTAAATGCAATTCAAGAGGAAGATCTTCATACTAACTTTCTTTTTATTCCCCATTTTATCACGGGGCCAGGTAAACATTGGGTTACGGGCAGGAATGAATTTTGCCTCGATCCGTTTCCAGGACTTTAGCCCTCACAAGAGATTATTGCGCGGTCTAAATGCCGGCCTCACAATGGATATTCCATTTGATGAGAACTGGTCTTTTAATACGGGGCTTAATTATTCAGGAAAAGGAGTCATCCATGGCCGGACTTTTTCAACAGGAAGAGTTGATTCGTTTACGATCCGGCTAAATTATATTGAAGTTCCGCTTACGATCGCCTATAAGCTGTCGCCAGGGAACGCCAATAGCCTGGTCCTGTCCGGGGGACCCACGATCGGGTATGGTTTTAATGGCCGGATCCGGATCATTCATTCCAACCGGGATCCAACCATACATCTTCACCAGAAAGAAACAGATCAATACAAGAGACTGGAGGTTGGAATTAACCTTTGCGTGGGTTATGAGATCATGAACCGGTATGGGATACGATTCGATTATTCCAGGAGCTTACTGAATATCCAGCGGGTGGAGAAGGAATGGAACAGCGTTTACGGGTTTTCTTTTTTTTGGTATTTCAGGAAGAAAATAGTGATGAAAGAGTAAGCACTAGGGCTTATAAAAATTCCATTTCCCTCCCGGTTGCACTAGGATAGCAATTTCGCTCAGGTCGCTCTCGTTGTTATTTTTTCCTACCGCGGTCACCACGTAACGATAAGAAAAATGCTGGGAAGAGAGGGGTTCCTTCAATGTAAAACCTTCCGGTGTTGTTACAATCCGTGAAAGATATTTTGGGATATTACCAAAGGTCTCGCTGTGCGAATCTGTAGCATACTGGTAAACAACATAGTATTTTATATCAATGTGGTTACGGGGATCGGGCTTAACGATCAACTGTATCACCGAATCATCGGTGAGGCTGCGGTCCACGATCGGGGGCCACGGTTTTTCATTGCTGATCCAGCGCATGGGGGGCAGGAGGGCTGGGTAACGGTAATAGTTATTGCGCAGGCTGTCGTTCCAGCCATTGGGATTGTGTTCCATCACCCGGCTGCTGTAATAGATGCTTCCCTGGACCGTGGGGTAACGGCGTAATAATTTGACCTGGTTGGGGAGCTCATCCGGTTTTTTCCATTTGGGATAATTCTCTTCTGCCTTATAAATGCCATGGCCAATATAAATATGCCGGCCATAACTGTGGCGACTCCACCAGTCGAGCATTTTTTCATACGCCACTTTATCATGCCCGATCTCGAAATAGATCTGGGGAGTTACATAATCGATCCATCCCTTTTTTAACCAGAGCAGGATATCCGCGTAGAGATCATCATAATTGGTCTGACCGGCTTTCGTGTTACTTCCTTCCGGGTCGTCCTTGTCGTTGCGCCATACGCTGAAAGGAGAAATTCCGAAACGACATAATTTTTTTTCCTGTTTGATCGCTTTACTCAATGCTTCAATGATAGAATCGGTATTACTCCTGCGCCAATCGTCTTTCTTTAGTTTGCTGCCGGATCTCCGGTAAGTCTGCTCATCTGGAAATTCTTTACCAGGAATACGATAGGGATAAAAATAATCGTCCATGTGGATGGCATCCACATCATATCTTTTTACAATATCACGGACAACATTCTCTACAAATTCTTGCGCTTCCTTATTACCCGGATCGAAATATTTTTTATCACCATAGACCAGGAACCATTCAGGATGAATACGGGTGATATGGTTGGCAGCGATGGAAGAAGTACCCAGGTTATGAACCGCCCTGTAGGGGTTCAGCCAGGCGTGAAATTCCATTCCTCTTTTATGCGTTTCCGAGATCATGAATTGTAAGGGATCCCAATAGGGAGAGGGCGCCTGTCCCTGCACACCCGTCAGCCATTCGCTCCAGGGTTCATAGGGAGATGGATAGAATGCATCGGCCGAGGGACGCACCTGGACGATCATCGCGTTCAGACCATTGCGCTGGTGCAGCTCGAGCAAACGGATATAATCGGCTTTTTGCGCTTCGGGATCGGTAACCCCGCCCCGGGGCCAGTCAATATTATTGACCGTGGCGATCCATACGCCGCGGAATTCGTATTTGGGTTGTGCGCTGAGAAACTGGCAAGAAAAAAAGGCGAGCAATAAAAAGGTGGCGGATCTCTTCATGGTTTTCAGATTCGGAGTTAAGGTGGTCAAAGGGTCAAAAAGGTCATAAATGTCAAAAAGGATTATAAAAGTCATAGTGGTCAAAATGGGCCAGGTATGAATTTTATTTGACCTGCTTTGACCTCATTTGACTTATGTGACTTGCTCATCAAAAATACATCATTCACCGCCATCCCGTATCTTATCGAGGAGGTCGCTGAGAATATTAGCATCTTTTTCTGAAAGATTCCCCATCACTCCGTCGATCTCATCCTGTCGGCTGTCCAGGCGCTCAAGCAATTTTTTCCCTTTGTCACTGATGATCACATCCACAAGGCGACGATCATTTTTACAGGTCAATTTTTTCACCAGGCCTTTTGCGATCAGGCGGTCAACAATGCGGCTGGTATCGCTCATTTTCTCCAGCATGCGCTCCCTTATCTTCAGGGTGGAAAGTGGTTGGGGGAAGCTCCCGCGTAAGATGCGGAGGATATTGAACTGTTGCGGCGTAATATCCTCTGCCTCGAAGATGGATTTTGTTTTCTCCCTGATCCAGGATAATGTATAGATGAGATTGATGGCAGCCTTCTGGTGGGGGTTGCGGAATTTCGTTTGTTGTATGTCGTGGTCGATACCCATACGTTCAATTTACGAATTAAAAGTAAAAAGTTTCAGGCTAAGCCATAGGCCCGGCCCGAAACTTTTTGTATCAACCGGCCTTTTTGCTGAATAAGTTGTTCCGGATTAATTATTATAATAGAATTTCTCTTCCACGATCTTACCGTTTTTCCAGCGTTGTACGGCCAGCTGGCGGTAAGTACGGGTGCCAAAATCCTTGTGGGTGAAATCCATCCACCATTCTGTAGCCGCAATATCATCGCTGATCACGGTATTCAGTACTTTGGCGCCGCGGAATTCGGTCAGCCCGTTCACAAAAGCCTCTTCGTACTGCCTGTTTACCTCCTTACCCACCCGGGCGGGGTAGTCATTATCCTGCATGACCACCTCATCGGCATAGAATTTTTCAAAAGCATCCAGGGTCTTTCCTTCCAGGATCATCTGGTTCAGCTGATCCACATTTGTTCTTAAATCGCTCATGGTATAGTGTTTTAAAAGTGAAAAATCAATTGAAAGCACAAAATTAATGTTGCAACATTGATTTTCCAAATCTATTTGACTTAAGCAGCCCGGATTAATCATTTATTAACATTGCCGCGCAGCATAACCCTCAAAAAATCCCTCTTTGTGGTATTGCCGTACATCGATGAGTTCAATTTCTTTGCAGTACGAGCCTAAACCTTACAACTATGAAGCTTTTATCCGATTCCATCCGCCATTTCCTTGAAGGCTTTGCTTCCTTCTATACTTCGCTGTACGATGAGATGAAAAAATGGTAAAGTCTGAAGACCGGAGTCAGAATTCCGAAGAAAGCAAAAGCTTCTTCAACATATTCAACATTTTAAACCTATTGAACTTTTTTTAGTTCTGCCGCCAGTTTGAACATGGTAAAGAGATGATGTGCTTCGTGGAGCAGGAAAAAATTCAGCCATTGCTGGATCGTCATCTCCCCGAAAACGGGATGAGTACCGGTTTTGACAAGGTCAGCAGGCGGGAATGATAGCATCCCAGCGGCCATCTCCTTACGGATGGTGATCATATCCTGCATGATCTCCCGGCTGGATCTCCCACAATTATCCAGGAATAATGGATCGGCCTCAGCTGTATAGCGGGGAAAGCTGGGATTTGTTTCTTCCAGTACCTGTTTGACCCTGCTGATAAAAACATGCTGGTAGGTTTGCAGGTGAACGATATTTTCAAAAATGGACCACTTCCCGGTGATGACCTGCCGCCGAATCTGTTCATCGGTCAAACCATCAATGATATCTACCAGGACTTTGTGCTGGTACTGCAGGCGCGTTGATAAGCTGGAAGCCATTTGCATAGCAAACAATTTTATAATTGCTAACGCTAACCCGGTCTTAACTGAAACAATCCTTCACTTTGCTCAGGACGGCTCATCTCTCCCATACTTTCGTCCCTTCGCTGCAATTAGAACAAATGTCGATATTGCGTCTTCCCTGCAGAATCTTTTTTCTGAATTTAGTGTATTCCCCGTTCTTCCAGATCTCTTTGAATGATTTTTTTTTAAGGTCACCCAATTGATGCTGCGCGTCCTTATCAAAACAACAGGGTGCTACCAGCCCGTCCCAGGTTATAACCGGGTCGTGCCAAAGCCGCCAGCAATGATTGGCCAGCGTTCCCTTGAATTCATTCCCCCTGGCTGTTTTGCGGTAACGGCTGTATTTGTCGATCGTTGGTATCAATTGATTAGGATCGTTCTCGTAATCGTAGACCTGCGCTGTTTTAAACCATACATCATCCACACCGATCTCTTTCCCGAGTTTTTTCACATCTTCCACCTGGTGTTCATTGGGTTTTACCACCAGGAACTGGAAAACAATAAAAGGTTTTTTGCTTTTCAGTTCTTTTTTCCATTTCACGATATTCTTTGTCCCCTCGATCACTTTTTTCAATTGTCCCCCGATGCGGTATTGTTCGTATACATCCTGCGTAGTTCCATCAATGGAAATGATCAGCCGGTCTAGGCCGCTTTCTACCGTTCGTTTCGCATTCTCATCTGTGAGATAATGCGCATTGGTGGAAGTCGCTGTATAGATCCTTTTCTTCGAAGCATATTCCACCATGTCGAGGAAGGAAGGATTCAGGTAAGGTTCTCCCTGGAAATAGAAAACAAGGTAAAGCAGTTCCCTGGAGAGCTGGTCGATGGTCTCGCTGAAAAAATCTTTTTTCAGCATGCCGGTAGGCCGGGTAAATGCCCGGAGACCGCTGGGACATTCTGGGCAACGGAGGTTACAGGAAGTGGTTGGTTCGAAGGAAATGGAAACGGGATAGCCCCATTGCACAGGCCGTTTTGTCCATTTGCTGATATAAAAACTGCTCAGCACTTTCAGCCCGTTCCAGGCACGCCGCGGTGTTAGTTTGGATAAAAGGTTTAAGCTATCTCTCCGGTTGAATCTTGCCATCAGTTGGTAAAGGTACTGCTTCGCCTGTTTGCAGGTACGGAGTACCAACTAAGTTGGTATCTTGAAAGGAGTTTCCATGAACAGCACCGGTTTTACATACCGTATTTACCCACTGGGCGATGCCGCCCTGACTGTTGATTTTGGAAATAAAATAAATGAAACCATCAACCGGGAAGTGATCGCCCGGTTCAACCAACTGCGGAAAGAACCCTTCCCAGGCATGATCGAAGCTTTACCCGCTTACAGTTCTTATACGGTCTATTATGATATACTGACCGTAAAGCTTTCCGATCCTTCGATCAGCGCTTTTGAATCGGTCAAAAAGCAAGTGGAAAAAAGATTGGCCCTGGCTGTCACCTATGATGAAAGCAGCGGAAGATTGATGAGGATACCTGTTTGTTACGAACATGAATATGCCCCGGATATTCATTACCTCGCAGCCGAAAAAAATATCCAGGTGGAGGAGGTCATACGCCTGCATACATCAAAAAACTATAAAGTATATATGCTGGGTTTTCTACCAGGCTTTAGTTATATGGGCGAAGTGGATGACAGGATCGCCATGCCACGCAAACCCCAGCCACAAGCTGTCGCCGCTGGTGGAGTGGGTATAGCCGGGAAACAAACCGGTATCTATCCATTGGCCTCCCCGGGAGGCTGGCAGATCATTGGCCAGACACCGCTCAAATTATTCACGGTAAACAACGAGGAGGATCCTGCGATGCTGAGAGCGGGTGATTCGGTTCAATTCTTTTCAATCAGTAAAAATGAGTTTGAAAATTATTAAAGCAGGAATACAGGATACGGTCCAGGACAAGGGTCGTTATGGCTTCCAGCAACTCGGGATCAATCCTTCCGGGGCGATGGATAAATATGCTATGCAGGTCGCGAACATACTTGCCGGCAATGACCGGGGTGAGGCGGTGATCGAAATGCATTTTCCCGCCGCCGTTTTTATGTTTTCCTGCCCGGCCCTGATCGCGATGGCTGGCGCTGATTTTTCCGCAAGCATCAATGGGGAACCCATTCCTCACCTGCACCCGGTTGTGGTTTACAAGAATGATGTGCTTCATTTTCATAAACCACAGTACGGCGCCAGGACTTACCTCGCGATACACGGGGGTTTAGGAATAAAAAAATGGATGAACAGTTATAGCACACATCTTAAAGCTGCCGCGGGAGGATACCTGGGAAGGAATTTTCAAAAAGAAGAGGAGATTCCTTTACGGCAATCATTTTCTTTTAAACCTGGCAAGGGTAATTTCATTGTATTGCCCTGGCGGGCAGATACAAACTGGACGAATGAAAGCAAGGAAATCTTTCTTCTTCCCGGTAATGAATGGGACCGGCTAAGCACCGAATCGAAAGAAAATTTCATGATGACCTCCTTCGTGGTTACCCGCCAATCCGACCGCATGGGTTACCGGCTCAGCAATATTCCTTTACGTTGTTTGACGAATGAAGAAGTAGTCTCATCCGGTGTCAGTTTTGGAACCATTCAATTGTTACCAGATGGAGGCCTGATCATTTTAATGGCAGATCACCAGACAACCGGTGGTTACCCGAGGGTGGCGCATGTTATTTCTGCCCATCATTCCCGGTTGGCGCAGTTGAAAGCAGGCGACAGGATCGAATTCCGTTTCACCAGCCAGGCGATAGCAGAAGAATTATGGATAAAACAACAGCAACATTTGCTGCAATTGCAAAATGCCTGTACATTCAGATTGCAAGAATATTTTCATGGGCATTGATATTAACTGCGATATGGGGGAAGGCATCGGTAATGATGAGTTGATCATGCCCTTTATCAGCTCCGCCAATATTGCCTGCGGCTATCATGCGGGTGACCCGGAGACCATCTGGAAGACCGTTGAACTCGCGGCAAAATACCAGGTAGCCGTAGGGGCCCATGTTTCTTTTCTTGATCGGGCAGGTTTTGGAAGAAACGAAATGCAATTACCCGTGGATGATCTTTACGACCTAGTGACACAACAGCTTTTACTCTTTGAAGAGATCACGGGTTCGCTCGGCCAAAAGATCAACCATGTAAAACCTCACGGTGCCTTATATAATATGTCCGCAAAAGATGCTTTGACGGCGAATGTGATCGCCAAAGCGATAAGAGATGTTGATCCAGCAATGATCTTATTTGGACTAAGCGGGAGTCATTCTATCGAACAGGCAAAAGCTGTTGGACTGAAAACTGCCAGCGAAGTTTTTGCCGACCGGGCTTACCAGGATAATGGTTCACTTACACCCCGTTCACAACCGGGAGCATTGATAGTAGCTACAAACAAAGCAGTAGAACAGGTGCTGCAAATGATTCAAAAGAAAACGGTGACAACAATTTCAGGAAAAACTATTCCCATTGATGCAGAGACCGTCTGTATACACGGAGATGGAAAACAAGCTGTTGAGTTCGCCCGGGCTATTCACGAGGCGCTAAGAAAAGGATGAAAAAAAATTCTGCCATACTGGGTGCTGCTTTCCTGATGGCCACTTCCGCTATCGGTCCCGGTTTTCTTACCCAAACCTCTTTATTTACCGAACAACTGCTGACGAGTTTTGGCTTTGTTATACTCATTTCTGTACTGCTTGATATAGGGGCACAACTTAATATCTGGAGGATCGTAACCGTGAGCGGGCAACGGGGCCAGGATATTGCCAACAAAGTATTCCCGGGGATGGGTTTTTTTCTTGCAGCCCTGATCGCGTTCGGGGGGCTTGTTTTTAATATCGGCAATATAGCAGGCTGTGGTTTGGGACTGAATGTGCTGACGGGTATTGATGTAAAGACCGGGGCGATCATCAGTTGCGTTATTTCGCTGGGTATTTTCTGGTACAAGGAAGCAGGTAAACTGATCGACAATTTTGCAAAGCTGCTAGGTCTTATCATGATCGTATTGACCGCCTATATTGCTTTTTCTTCTCACCCGCCTTTGGGCGAAGCATTATACAGGACTGTGTGGCCGGAGAAAATAGATATGATGAAGATCGTTACACTGGTCGGGGGTACGGTGGGAGGCTATATTTCCTTTGCGGGGGCGCACCGCTTATTGGATGCGGGAATTAAAGGACCGCAAAGCATTCCGCTGGTAACCAGGAGTTCAGTAAGCGGCATTCTCATCACTTCGGTGATGCGGTTTCTTTTATTTTTTGCCGCGCTCGGTATTGTTTCGCAGGGCATAAAACTATCGGCCACTAATCCTGCAGCATCCGTGTTTCAATCAGCGGCAGGCGAACTGGGATATAAATTTTTCGGCATCGTTATCTGGAGTGCGGCTATTACTTCCGTGGTAGGCGCTTCCTTTACTTCCATTTCATTCTGGAAAACACTGGTACCAGCAGTAAAGAATAAGGAGAAGATCTTCATAACTATTTTCATCATCCTGTCTACTGTAATTTTTGTTGTTGTTGGTAATCCCATTAAATTATTGATACTGGCCGGCGCTGTCAATGGAATTATTTTGCCCATTGCATTGGCGATCATCCTGGTTGCCGCAAATAAATCGTCCATCGTTCAGCAATACAGGCATCCACTGGTATTGCAGGTGATCGGTTGGCTGGTGGTCGCCGCCATGTCCTATATGGGTTTCTTCACCATTCAGCATAGTATCGGGAAGTTTTGATAGCAATTCCCGCTAAGAGCAGGCGATTTTAAAATGTCATATAGATCACAGTGGCGAAAGTGGTTAGGGATTTAAAATAATTGTAGATAGCTTTTCCATTGCAATCTGCTCCCATAGAGAGCTTTTGAGGTAATAAATGCTGAAGAGGCATAAGGCGTCCCGAAGGGACGCTTCGTGCAAACCCTATCAAGATCTATCACAGCAAACGTTCCTATCGGAACGAAAGCAAAAAGCCTGGTCCCGACCACCACGGAAATAAAACAAAAAAGCCCAACCATAGGGTAAGTTGAGCTTTTTGTTATCATCCATCCTTGTTATTGTGTCCAATCAGCCGTTTAATATTTTAGAGCCAAACAGGTAAGCCTTACCTGGATGATATATGAAGAGACATGTTCCATTCTTTATTGTTGTGATGATCGTTCCCGATTCTTTTTGCGGAACCGCGGGGCAACCCCAGCTCCGTCCCATATACATTCCTGCTTTTGCCCTTGCAGCATCAACATAAACGGCGCCATGTATCACGATCGTCCGGGCAAGCGCTTTATCATTATAGCCGGGATCAACTCCATTTATTCGCAGAGACAGTCCGTGTTCACCGATATAGGTCTGTGCCGTGATATAAAAACCAAGACTGCTTTGCAATGATTCCGGTTTGTTGGAAAAACTTGTAGCGTATTCCGCTCCCGAATTCTTTCCATGCGCCACATAAGTGTTGGTGATCAGTTGCTGGTTTACCACATCAATAATATATAAGCGCTTTTGCCGGGATGACTGGCTAAAATCGCAGATCGTTAAATAATTGGTCCGCGACAGTTTATTTTCTTCCAATAATTTTTGATAACCTTTCCAGGCATAATTAAATGCTTCTTCCGATAAACCATAGCTCTGCAAGTTGGCGACAGCATATACTTCTGCCCCTGCAGCTACAGTGCTTTTGGTAAAATCCGTAATGATAGGATGAGAAACCCCCGCAGCCTCGACTGGGCTGGGAGCTGTTTTTGCAGCAGGGATAATGGTAAACGAAGCACACATCAATCCCAGGGATATTGGAATAACGAGTTTTCTCACTCAGGGTACGGTTTTTCTCCGGTGCAATTTCTTTTCAGTCATTACACCTTCGGATTGGGTTATTAAACGTAAGGCAGTGCCAAAATATTATGCAATTGTTAATTGTGCAAGTAATAAATAGTTGTTTTTTAATCTTTTGCGAATAAGTACTACGAAGTTGCTAAATAACTACGGGGGAAATTACGCGTGACTAAATGTAAATACTGAGTGTTTGGTTAGAATAGAATAGATATTAGCTAAAAGTTATCGGTGCGTTTCTTTATAGTACATGTCCAACCTTATAGCTATAAGCTAACAGCTAATGGCTAATTCTCCATCACCTGGTTAACATCTCTTTGTTTGGTGATGAATTCGCTGGAATAGATCTTTAGTAATAATATAAATAAAGAGATCAGCAGGGGACCGAATATCAACCCAATAAAACCAAAAAGACTTAAACCGATGATGACGCCAAACACGGTGGTAAGCGGATGTACATTGCCCAGTTTTTTCAACAAAGTAAAGCGCAGTACATTGTCCACGGTACCGATCACGCCAAAACCAAAGATCAGCATCGCAATACCCTGGCCACTATGACCATTGGCAAAGAATATGATCGCTATGGGGACATAGGCTAGCGCAGCACCTACAACTGGCAGCATAGCCGCGATACAGGTAACGCCGAACCAGAAAAAAGGCTCTTTCACCCCAATAATAAGATACCCGATCAATGCGATCACGCCCTGGGCAAAAGCGATCAGTGGGATACCGATGGCATTTGATTTGACCATTATATGTACCTCCTTACTCAATTGATGAACGTTCTCGTCCCGGAGAGGAATATATTCAAAGAGGGTGTTCTCCATTTTTCTTCCGTTCATCAGCATAAAATAAAGAATGAAGTACATGAAGAAAATAGTAGTAAGGGTATTGAAAGTGGCTCCCAATATCTTGGGGAGGCTTTGGGTAATGCCGCTGCCCAGTTTATTGATGTTCTCGTTGCTGGCGATAACCACATCAAAACGCTGTTCCAGGTCAGCTACTACTTTTTTCAATGCTTCTGTCAGTTCAGCAGAATGCTGGATCGCATAACTGACCTTCGAAGAAAGCATGTTTACCAGCAAACCGACCGGTAATAGTATAACAATGAAAGAGAACAGCATCAGCAGGAGCGTTGTCGATCCTTTCCACCATTTTTTCTTTTCTGTGAGATAAAACATCCAGTTGTGCAGGAGAATATATAAAGTGATCGCTCCCAGCAGGGCGGGCAGGAAGGAAGACAGTTCCATAAAGAGCAGGATAGCCAGCATTAAGATCAGTATGATAAAGAATACCTGCCTGACCCGGTTTTGACTGATGATGTCTCCCATATAAATAGATAAGACACTAAGTTAGCAAGAACCGGTGAAAGGGGTTCGGCGAGTAGCTAGTAGGGTAATGTAGTTGTATCCCCACTCGCCATTCCCTACTAGCTGAATCCCTTTTTGCCTACACCTTTATTTCTTTCCATTTACCTTTCCTGAAATAGTACCAGGCAACCAGCGCAATGACCGATTCGGCAACCGGGATAGCAATAAAAGCGCCAACGGGGCCCATACCGAATGTTTTGGCCAGCAGCCATCCCAGCGGGATCTGGAAAAGCCAGAACCCCGCAAAATTGATCCAGGTCGGTGTTTTTGTATCACCTGCGCCATTCAGAGATTGTATCATCACCATACCGATACCATAAAAGATATACCCGCTTCCAATGATCTGCAGGGAAAGTACACCAAAGCGATGCACCTCGGGATCACTGGTGAATATGCTGATGATGGGCGAGGAGAATAACAGGAACAGGACCATTACTCCCGCCATAAAGATCGCATTGTACTTTGTGGTGAGTAGTACACTTCGCTCAGCCCTGTCAGGTTGTTTGGCGCCAAGGTTCTGTCCCACCAGTGTTGCGGCAGCATTACTCAATCCCCAGGCAGGTAAAATAAAGAAGACAACATTTCGTATAGCTACCTGGTAACCGGCTGAAGCATTGGTTCCCCCGGTGTGCGCTACCAGAGCTGCCAGTACGATCCAGCTGCCGGACTGTATCACGAATTGCAATGTTGCCGGCCAGGCCACTTGTACCAGTGTTTTAAGCACAGGAGGATCCCATTTAAAATGCCAGCGTTTTACTTTTATCGTTCCTTTCCCTTTGAACAAGTGATAGCACTGGTATAGTACACCAGTACTTCTACCGATCACGGTAGCTATCGCAGCGCCCTTTAATCCCAATTCAGGAAATGGCCCATATCCATAGATCAGCAAAGGACATAGAACAATATTCAGCAGGCTGGCGATCCATAGGCTTTTCATGGCCATCGCTGCATCGCCGGCACCTCGGAAGATCCCATTGATAAGGAACAATAAAATGATCGCGAGGCTTCCGCCAAGCATGATGCGGGTAAAAATGGTGCCTTCTTTTACTACCTCGTCCGATGCACCCATCAATCTTAATATATCCGGGGCAAAAAAGATTCCGCAGATACTGACGGCCACGGTGACAAGCAAGGCGATCAATAAAGATTGCATGCCGGCGTGAGCAGCTCCATCAGGATCTTTTTCACCAATACGCCTTGCTACTACTGCTGTGGCAGCTGTGCTTAATCCAATCGCTATGGAGTATACGATGGTGATGGCTGATTCGGTCAGGCCCACCGTTGCGATAGCATTGGCGCCTAATTTCCCGACAAAGAACATATCCACGACGGCAAATACGGATTCGAGGCTCAGTTCAAGTATCATCGGAATGGCCAATAATACAATTGCCCCGCGAATGCTGCCCTTTGTATAGTCGTGTTCGCCCCCTTTAAGGGATTGTTTGATCAATGCCCAGAAATGCGATCGTTTATTATTATAAGTTGGTTGTGACATGATTGAAAATCTGTTGAAAATAAATAAAATGTAATAGATGAACAGCAACACAGGTTGCTATTTTAAATACAGGCTGGAAATTACAGGTTCTTAAAAATGGGAGGTGAACCTTAACAGATCTTCATATTCGTTTCTTAAGGAAGGGCGAAAATAAGTGGATTTTTTGAGCGGGGGGATAAAAAAATGAACGAGTGGACGATTGAATGGATAAATGGGATCAGAACAAGGTCAACTGTCTTTTATCAGCAACAGCACGCTGCCTGTTCTTACGGATCGCGGAAACAATATTGCCTTCGATGCAAAAAACCGGGGAAGCTTCATAACGGCTGGCTACAAAGACCTTTGTCTTGCCTGCATGAGGAGCAAACAATTTTTCTACCAGCTCCGGCCGATTATTGTTTTTTGATAAATGCGAGAGGATCAGGAGTTGGAGTTCAGCCGGGCGGTGATCACGGAACAATTCCAGCGCCTGCGCATTGGAAAGATGGCCTTCGTCACCGCTGATACGCCTTTTCAAGTGCCAGGGATAATTGCCGTTGGTAAGCATCTCATCGCAATAATTACTTTCGAGAAAAGCGGCATGGCATTGCCCAAAATATTTCAGCACCTGTTTGCAGGCATGACCAATATCGGTGATGATGCCTACATTGACGCCATGACCGGACACAAGAAAGCTGTGCGGTTCGACGGCATCATGACTTTTCCGAAAGCCCGTTACTGACAGTGCCCCGATCTTTTCTGCTTTGTTCTTTTGAAAAGAGCGAACCAGTTGCGGGTCTACCGGCAAACGGCCGCTTCGGAGTGTGGCCGCAGTGATATAGACCGGTAACCGGAATTTTTTGCTCAGACCTGGAACCCCGCTTATATGATCATTGTGTTCATGGGAGACAAAAATGGCTTTTACTTTTTCCATGGAAAGGCCGAGTTGCTTCATCCTTTTCTCTGTCTCGCGGCAACTCAGCCCGGCATCCACCAATACCGCTTCATTGTCGTTGCCGACATAATAGCAATTGGCATTGCTGCCGGAGTTCAAGGAGGTAATATAAATTGACAAGGAGGGTCAAAAATAACGAATCGGGAGCTGACTGCTCGCGGAAGTAGCAATAAAAAGTAGCCACATAAAAAAAATCCACCCCGTGTTGAACCGGGATGGATTTTATCGGGAAGTTTTTTCTTATTCTTCCTTTACCTTTTTCTAACAATGATACGTCTTGACCCCAAAATCTTACCACTGCCATTTACCACCTGTACGATATAGACTCCGTCTGACTTCACACCAAGACTGACATCTATCTGGGTATAAGTCGTACTTCCGGTTACAAGGCTGCGCTGGTAAACTTTTTGTCCACCGGCATTGTAAATATTGATCGTGGCATCTTCACCTGGCTGGTTATTGAACCTTACCTGGAAGTCACCATGGTTCGGGTTGGGGTAAACCCACAATGCATCCGAAGCCGCACCAGAAACATCGAGGTTGGCGGATGTAGCCACGCAACCATTGGCATCGGTATACACCACCCGGTAAGTACCCAGTTGGTCAATGGTCAATGGTCCATAAGATGGAACCGTCGTCGTTGCGACAAGAGTACCATTCAGGAACCAGGCATAGGATCCACCTGAAGAACTGGCCGTGGCAAACAATGTCGTGGTTTGTGTTGGCAATATTGATGGCGGTGGATTTGCTGAAATGATCACTGATGGCAATGCATTTACATTTAGTGTTGCCGGGTTAGAGGTTACCACCGTACACAAGCCGTTCAATATGACACGGAAGGTATTTGTATTCTGACTCAAACTGACATTACTAATGGTAAGCGTTGGACTATTTGTACCCGTATTTACCCATGCCGTTCCATTCCATTGCTGCCACTGGTAGGTTACCACATTTGTAGCTGTTACACTGAATACAGCATTTGAACCCGCACAAACAGCCTGGTTGGTTGGTTGTGCTGAGATGACCGGCAATTGACCATCGATGACAGTTACTGTAAACGAGCAAGTGGATGTATTACCCGATGCATCCGTGGCCGTTGAGTTGACAGTTGTAGTACCCAGGGGGAATGTACTTCCGGAAGCCGGAGTTGTCACGACTGTTACACCGGCACAATTATCCGTTGCAGTTACAGCATATGTTACCACAGCCGAGCAGGCACCTATGGCTGTTGTCCTGGTGATATTTGCCGGGCAGGTGATGACGGGAGCCTGTGTATCATTTACCCTTACAGTAAATGTACAGGTCGCTGTATTGCCTGCGGCATCTGTTGCCAGGTAAGTATTCGTTGTTGTACCTACGGGGAAAGTGCTTCCACTGGCGAGACCTGCGGTACGTACCGTGGTCACACCGGGACAATTATCAACCCCAACCGGCGTGGTATAATTCACTATCGCACCACAGGTACCGGGTGTATTGCTAACCACTATGTTCGAGGGACAATTATTGACATTGACTGGGCAGGTATTGAACAGGGATAACACCTCAGCAGGCGTCAATGCCCGGGTATACAAACTAAATTCATCCATCGCCCCGTTTATAGAAGCAAGCGTTGAATAGCCACCTACCCTGAACGGACCGGCCCCGGTATTGGCGAATGTAACAGCATATGTTTGTGGGGAACCTCCGTTTTTATAGACAACGGTATTCACGCCGTTATGTACAATCGTGATCAGGGTGGCAGTAGGATTTACTCCCGTGATCAACACATCGGCTGTTCCTCCCCTTAAGAGAATATTGTTGGGAAGTGCCGCACCGCCATAGAAACAACGGAAAGAACCGGCATTGATATCCCCGAACAAATAAGAAGGATTATTATCAACCTGGTTAGGGCCCAGCCAGAAACTGATCGTCCAGCTACCGGTCATATTGGTGGCCCAGTTGGTATTCATACTTTGATTGGCAACACCTGTACCTACGAGTGCACCGCCACATTTGCCGGTTGATCCCTGGGTAAGCCCGGTAAGTGTACCGGTACCGGTACCCGGAGGTGGAGCTGTCGCAAGATTGGGAACAGTAGCTCCCGACCCATCAAATTTATAATAGAGTCTTTCCGGGAACAGACCAGGAGATGAGAAGGTCGGGTTCTCTGTATCATTGACCCTGACGGTGAATGAACAAGTAGCCGTGTTGCCGGATGCGTCGGTAGCCGTTGAAGTAACCGTGGTAGTTCCTATCGCGAAGAAACTGCCCGATGCAGGAACGGAAGTAACGACCACGCCAGGACAATTATCTGAAGCCGCAGGTGCGAAGGTAACAGTAGCACCGCACTGACCCGGGCTATTGCCGACTATCATATTTGCCGGGCAGGTTATAGTGGGAGACTGGTTATCATTCACTCTTACAGTGAACGTGCATTGAGGTCCGGCAAAAGTACTGGCTGTAACTGTGGTTGTACCGACCGGGAAGAAAGAACCTGAAGCAGGGGAACTGGTAACAGGTCCACAGGCGCCATTCGTGGTGATCGCAGAGTAATTGACCACTGCTCCGCACTGGTTAGCTTGATTGGAGACTACAATATTAGCGGGGCAGGTAACTGTGCATGCTCCGGAACAATCTGATCCGGTAAGGGTTATATCATCGATCCAAACACCTGATCCACTTACACTGTTATCAGTTGCTCTTCGCCAGCGGATCACAACATTTTGTCCATTGGCTGCTGCTGGCAAATCAACTGAACTGAGGATAAAACCTGAAGAGCTTCCCGACCAGGCCTGCCGTCCGGAGATCGGGCTGCCGAAACTCGAACTGATCGTTTGGTTATACCCACCCGATACAAAAGAACCACCGGCTGTAAGAATATCGGTGAAAGGTCCACCGCCTATAGATATTTCAAGTACCATTCCATCAAAACTAGACTCGAGATTATAGTTATTCCTGAAATTAAGCCGGGCAGTTGGAGAAGTAATGGCAAAAACTCTTGAATCCAATATTTCATCAGAGATACAGTTGGGGTCATTAGTAGATGCTGAATTAGGAGAACTATTTGAAACAGTATTGGTGGTAGCCCAGGGTACTGAACCAATACATGATGTGGGAGAAGAAGCAGACCAACCAGTTGGTAAGGCCGGGGCACTTACCCCGTCAAAATTCTGGGCACAAGGTTGTGTACCCGGAACAAAAGTAACGAAACCAGTAAAATACCTTGGAGTAAGTGTGAGTGCTGTGCCACTACCTGAATAACCAACATTTACACTGCTTATTTGTGCACTGCCGATCAGCAGGTCTACCCCGCCTCCAGAAAAAGTGGCGGGGCTTAATATACCTCCGGTACCACTGTACCTGCATACTCCCGGACCGATGTTGCGCAAAGCAAAACGATACTGAGTACCCCCTGGAATGGGGAAATTCAAACCCGGAAAATTAATTGGAGTGATGCCAGTTGCACCAACGGCAGTAGGAGTTGAAGTGGCTATAAAAGTCCAGGGCGGGGCAGTCACATTGGTTGCCGTACCGGTCAATGCAGTGGCAGTATAATATAATTGCCAGACCGAATTGATTTCAGCTCCAGTGCACCAGTTACCGATACCGGTAAGCAATACGGGGTTGCCGTTGTTATTGCGCAATACAAAAGAAACCTGCGCCGGTCCTGTAAGGCCATTATTACCGTTGAAAGTGGTTGCGGGTAACGTGGTCAGCGTTGTTTGTGAAGCAGAAAATAAAAAAGAGAGCGAGCAACTAATTAACAAAAGGATTGACTTGTTCCCGATAGAAGTATAGTTTTTTACCATAACCAAGCAGTTAAGTTGTTATCAATTCCGGAATTATCAGATAAAAGGTACATTATTTTTGAAATATTCAAATTGACTTTTCACATTTTTATTATAATAGCTTGATTATAAGTAATAATATGGGCGCTGATGGCATTGTTTGTATAAAGCCGGAAATCACTACATTTTTCATACTCAGTAAGTTGAACTGAATATTTTTATATCAGCAGATGTGGAGAGATATCTTATATTTATTTATAAGCTACCCGAAGGAAACAGCAAAATCAACTAATCATGAGCCTCGCAACTACCCCTCCATCGGCGACTGTAACCCCTGTCAGGATACCTTCCCTTGATATAATACGTGGACTCGCTGTGCTGGGCATATTGGTGATCAGCATCCAGGAATTCGGCGGCTTCAGTGTTGCAGAACAAAATTTTTACCGGGTTGGTACACATGGAGGAAATTACAAATTACTGACCCTTATTTCGGTTTTATTCGAAGGAAAGATGCGGGCCCTTTTTGCCCTGGTGTTTGGCGCAGGCATTATTTTATTTATGCAGAAGAAACACCCGGTGCCGATAAGTGGTGCCGATGCCTATATCCGTCGACAGTTCTGGCTGATTATTTTTGGCGTGGTCAATGCATTCATCTTCCTGTGGCCAGGTGATATACTCTTTCACTACGGAGTCTTAGGCATTTTATTATTTGCTTTCTGGAGATTGTCCCCCCGCGCTTTATTCATCGCTGGGTTGGTTTGTACACTTGTTTTTTGCGGCAAGCAATACTGGAACTACTCGGATGATAAAAAAGATTACAAAAAATATCTGGCTGTAACATCCCTCGAGAAAAAATTCAAAGCGGACAGTTTGACCCGGGCCAGGAAGGACAGCAGCGACAGGACAATGGACACGATACTGCTGAAAGACACGTTAAGGAAAAATAAACTGGCGGATTCTTTGGCAAAGAAGAATGATACGCTGACAAAAAAGCAAGCGGGTGAAAAAGGAAAATGGGAGGGGATCGTAAAGGGATTGAAGTATGATTCGGCATCGGCAAAAGCCGAGAAAAAAGCTATGCGAAACCACCATTACGGAAAAATATGGGATCACCTGCTGGAGCGTTCACAACAGCGGGAGTCTTCCTGGCTTTACCGGATCGGAATATGGGATATCGGCGGCATGATGTTTCTTGGCATGGCCCTGCTCGGGATGGGTTTTTTCCATCGTAAGTGGGCCGGCTCAAAATATTTGATCATCGCATTGGTATGTATTGCTATCGGCTTTCTTCTTGCCTGGTGGCGGATACAACAAAACAATACCCGGCTGATCGATTATGCAAAATTCGTAGAGAAGCATTCGTTGCCCTATGACCTGTTCTTCCCGATTGAGCGGTTACTGCTCGCAATTGGTTATGCATCCCTGGTACTGGGCTTGTTAAAAGCAAGTGTATTCAAGTGGATCTGGCAGGGATTTGCTGCCATTGGCCGCATGGCATTCACCAACTATATTCTGCAAACCCTGGTCTGCACTTTCATTTTCTATGGATATGGCCTGGGTTATTTCGGCAGGCTGCAGCAGTGGGAGCTTTATTTTATCGTGATCGAGATCGCTATTGTACAACTGATCTTCTCTGTGCTCTGGCAGCGGTATTATAACCTGGGACCGGTGGAATGGTTGTGGCGTTCACTGGTGTACCGCAAATGGCTGCCGAATAAAAAGAAAACCGAATCAACTGTTTAAATCCTTGTTATGGACGAAAATAATTCCAATAATCCCCAGGCGATCGTCATTCCCCTTGAAGCCAATGAGCCACCAGGAAGAGACGGGGCTGGCGGGACTGCACCGGTCTCGGGTGCAGACCGCATCAAAAGTATTGATACGATCCGCGGAGTGGCTCTACTCGGTATATTAATGATGAATATCCCCGGGTTCGGTATCAACTGGGATTTCTGGTACACGGTAACCCATAGTCAGCGGTCCGGAAAGGATTATTATACATTCGCCACTGTCTTTGTTTTTTTTGAAGGCACCATGCGGGGATTGTTTTCCATGTTGTTCGGTGCGGGGATGGTTTTGTTCATGATGAATAAAAAAGAGATACCGGGTCAGCCCACCGTGGCGGAATATTATTACCGCCGGCTGCTCTGGCTGGTATTGTTTGGTTTGATCAATGCTTTTGTATTGCTTTGGCCGGGCGATATATTATTCTTCTATGGCTTATGCGGAATGTTGTTATTTGCTTTCCGCAAACTGAAACCAAAGTGGTTGTTGGTGATTGCATTGGCCTGTGTCAGTATCGGTATCGTAAAAAATCAGTGGGGATGGAATGAATTCCGTACAAAAAGAGCGGCTTATACCGAAGCGGTTGACGCAAAAAAAGAAAAGAAAAAGCTGACAGAGGAACAACAGGGGGCTATTACGAAGTGGACGCAAATAGAAAAGAACCAAAAGCCGGATACTGCAACAACTAACAACAACCTGCGCAAGATGCGTTCGGATTATGGAACGATCTTCACCTATTTTATTCCCAGGAATGCAAATGGGGAAATTCAATATATGTATCATGGCCTATGGGATATGCTTGCGATGATGTTCCTGGGTATGGCGCTGTTTGCATGGGGTTTTTTTTCCAATAAATTGCGAACCTCTACTTATGCTCTCTGGCTGCTTGCCGGGTATGGTATCGGTATTCCGATGGGATGGATATTGTTTGACAAGGGATGGATGAGTTGGGCCAGTATAGGACCCAGCGCTTTTACCGATGCATGGCGTTCTGCACCCGAAATATTTGCTGAGTTCCGGCGGATCCCGATCACGATCGGGCATGCGAGCCTGGTCATGCTGATTTTTCGCAGCCGGCTTGTACCCTGGTTGATGAAGGCGCTGGCCAACGTGGGACAGATGGCGTTTACCAATTACCTGATGCAGTCCATCATCTGCACCTGGTTCTTCTATGGTTATGGATTTGGCAATTATAACAAGCTCCGCTTTCACCAGCTTTATTACGTGGTGTTCTCTGTATGGTTGTTCCAGCTCCTTTTTTCCACCGTCTGGTTACGCTTTTTCCGCTTCGGACCTTTTGAGTGGTTGTGGCGGTCGCTTACCTACTGGAAAAAACAGCCGATGAGGAAATAAGTTCAGCCCAGGCCCATTCCAACGGCTGTATTGAAAAAACCGTTGGCTTACTCATTAATCATTATTTTAGTGATGATTTCAAACCAATATTATGCGGGTTGTTGTATTATTTATCATGCTGTTCCTTGCCTTAGAGGGCGTGAGCTATGGGCAAAAAAAACCGCCACCACCGCCACCACCGCCTTCACCCAAGGGTGATACGGGATCCCCTCGCACAATGCCTGGAAATGCAGGTAGTAGTAACGGTTCCGAGACCGGGTTCCAGGTAGTGAAAGTTCCGGTGATCGGCAATTACTCCCTTGGCATGCTGGAAAAGGATTTTACAACTCCCGTCCCCGGTTCAGGTCCCGCGATCAAAACTTCGGATTTTACCTACCCCGTGCAATTGCAACCAGAATTTTACCGTAACCGGTTATTTCGTCTAGAGCTTTCTGGCAGCGGGATATTTGAATCCAACCTGGACGATATCACCGTGAAGTACCAATTAAAAAACGGAACCCCGGATTCCAGCAGCGTTACAGATACTACGGAATCATATACTGACCCTAAGGATTCAACGAAGACCAGTTTGCGAACTGTGAGAAAGGTCAGGGCGGAATGGATTCTCAAGTATTACACCCTGATTTTTACGGCAACGATCTACCGCTACGATGATACGCACTGGAAAGGAAATTTTGTAGTGGATTACGAGGGCAACGACTTGTACAAGGAATTGCTTAGGCAGGTGTATAGAAAAGAAAATGAAAATTAATTTCTCACTCAGTTTTTCTTGCAAAAATAAAATCCCCATTCTCATCTCCCACTTCATCGATCGCTCCACCCACAGGTTTTTGAGTGGGTGTTTCTTTAAACGAGGTTTTTACGTGTTGGATCAGTTCACTGGCCAACAGGGGTTGCTGGGATCGCTTTCTTAAAAAACCAAGCACTACTGTGGCAAAGGGGCTGTTGCCCCCTGCCTTCCCATCGGAAACGGGCTGGAGTTTACCGGAACAAAGCACCATACGCGATTTATAATCCTTGCTGTTATCCTGCTGCATATCCCGCAGGAGCTGGCCCGAATAACAGGCATCGGCGATCACGAATATATTTTTCGCATTCATCTTCTGCACCATCCGGGTTATATCGAGGTTGCTGAGATATTGGTATTCGGCATTTTGTGGTGCATCGGAAGGTATCCAGAAACCCATGTCGAGTTTCTTATTATAATAACCGTGACCAGAAAAATAGATCAGTAGCCTGTCATTGGGTTGCAGGTCATCCACGAATTTGCTCAACTGTTTGTAGATCTTTTCCCGGGTGGCTTGCGCATCGAAGAGTTCGGCCACCTGGTCCTTTTTAAAACCGTATTCATCCATCATCAGTTTTTTAAAATCCCTGGCATCCCGCGAGGCATTGTAGAGTGGGGGCCAGCCCTTGTAGTCATTAATACCGATCACAAATAAATAGTCCTTTCCTTTGGAGACTTTCGCTTCTTTTTTTGACTGGTACTCGAAACGAATACGGATCGACTTGCTAAAACCACTTTTGTTCTTTACATGGATAAGCGCGGTGTTCGTCCCTTCTTTCAGGTCGTAGAGATAATCGAAATAACCGGAGGATTCGCGGAAGCTGGTGGCGGGCTGGTTATTAATGGTTATTTTATCAATCCCTCTTTTCCAATCAACAGCAATACCCCGGATCAGTATCTTTTTATTATCAGCAGCAGGTAATACTTTTAGTCCCTTGGTAGTTATGGTATCGAATAAAGGGTCAATGATCTCGATCATGGGGAAACTGTCGCGGACGATATTATACTGCGGAGACGGGGTAAAAAATATTTCGGCCGAATCATTGAATGCAAAAATCGTATTCTTTTTGGCAGCATTCTTGACCAGTCCCGTCTTTTCCGAAGCAGGTCTTGATTCAAGTTGCATAGTTTTGATCACGACCCTGCCGTATTCCGGCTGATAAAGATCAGACAGCTTACTTCCTTTTACCAGTTTCAGCAGTTCCTGGCGTCTCGAACCGTTGGCTGAATTTTTCATTAGCAGCATACGCAAACCTGTCACAGGGTTTTCGGTCATCAATAACACGAAATTATCCTTGCCGAAAGGAGGGGAAATAATGCCTTCGAACAAATTAACGCTGGTAATTATTTTTCCACCCGCGCCTACTTGCGGAAAACGGATAGCATCCTCTTCATCGCCAAGCGGATAAACAAGCAACGGCTCTGCTTCCATGTCGGAATAATGAAATACATAACAATAAAATTTTGTCTTACCATCCCAGGCCGATTCATCAAAGTGCATAAAACCAGTCACCAGGTCACCATCATAAAGTATTCCGCCTGGCTGGGCTTTTGCCCCGCCGCGTAGTTCAAGACTGAGGGATGCATTAAAGGGATCGCCGTTCTGGCAAAAACTTACCCGGCCTGTGTGTAAGCAGAGAGCAAGCAAAAAAATGTTCAGTGGGTTGAAGTAAAGCCGCATAACAAGTGAAGCAATATAACATTTTTTGGGCTCACCGGGTTTGCCGGAGCAGGTCCGGCCGTGGTTAAACTGCATTTACCGGCTTCCCTTACGCACGCTTCCGCAAATAGGTAATACAACCGCACAGGTTTGAAATTTTAGTAATAAATTTAAGGCAGGTGAGAAACAGATCTGACCCAAACAAACATGATATGAAAGTTTTAGTATCTCTGCTCAGTTTATTATTGTCTGCTTTTTTTTCTTTTGCACAAAACGACAAACCCGCCGATGTGTTGATCCGCCTCGATGACATCGGCATGTGCCACTCGGTGAATATGGCGGCCAAACAGGTATTGGAAACGGGGATCACGGTTTCCATGTCAGTAATGGTTCCCTGTCCCTGGTTCAGCGAAACGGCCGAAATGCTGAAGCAGTATAAGAATGTATCAGTAGGAATTCATCTCACCCTCAACTCAGAATGGAAGCAGTACCGCTGGGGGCCCGTGGCTGGCGTTTCAGCTGTTCCTTCACTGGTAGATTCTTCCGGTCATTTCTTTGAGTCGCGCAGCAAACTTTTTGGCAATAATCCCAAACTCTCCGAGATCGAAACAGAATTAAGGGCCCAGATCGAGAAAGCACTCAACGCCGGACTTAAAATAGATTACCTCGATCATCATATGGGTGCGGCTGTACAGACATTGGAAACAAGAGCGATCCTTGAAAAGTTGGCAGCAGAATATAAACTTTCTATCTCCCGCTATTACGATGAGCTGCCCGCTGAAGGTTGGTACTTTACTGCTCCCGCCGATAAACCGGATTCCATGCTGCTGAAATTAAAGACCCTGCAACCCGGTCGCACCAATTTATTTGTGATCCATGTCGGGCTCGACAGCCCGGAAATGGCCGTGATGGAAGATCTTAATGTATTTGGCCCTAAAGAAATGAGCAAACACCGCTTCGCGGAATTGACGGGATTGCTTTCCCCTGCTTTCCAGGCTTTGGTCCGTGATCCAAAATACCGGTTGGTGAATTATCGCATGATGAATAAAGAGAAGGGACTGCCGGGTATACAGCGGCCTAAATGAAAAAGTGTATTTGCTCATGCCTTCTCAAAGCAATTATTACATTTATAAATTACTTATATTTAGTTAAGGTAATTTATTTGCATGCCAGCCCATCCCATAGAGATCATACTCACCCGCCAGCTGTCGGATTGTCTTTCTGTACCCGTATTTATTACTGATACAACGGGCAACCTGATCTTCTACAATGAACCGGCCGAAAAACTGCTTGGTACCCGTTTTGAAGAGACCGGTGAAATGAAAATGGATAGCTGGGGAACTATCTTTAAGCAAAAGGATGACGAAGGGAATGCATTACCACCGGAAAGCCTGCCCCTGGCCCAGACGATCTCCAATCAGTCTCCTCATCACAAAACATTCTGGATCGAAAGCCTGCAGGGGAAAGCAGAAAGGATCTCGGTAACCTCTTATCCCATTATCGGGAGGGCGGGAAAATTCCTGGGCGCCGTGGCCATTTTCTGGGAAGCAAAAGACACATGAAGATCATGATAAGGGGCGTTCGTGGTTCCATCCCCACTACCGGTCCCGATACTGCTTTTTATGGTGGCAATACATCCTGTGCGGTTGTAGAGGAAGGGGATTGCATGCTTGTACTGGACGGTGGCTCGGGCATGCAAAAGTTCAACCTGCTGAGGGATACGCCGATCAAAAAGATCGATATCCTTTTATCGCATCTTCACCTTGATCATATACAGGGGCTTGGTTTCTTTAATCCTTTTTTTGATCCAACACTGGAAGTCAATATCTGGGGCCCTGCCAGCACCAGCAGCTTGCATGCGCGGCTCAGCCGTTACCTGTCACCGCCGCTATTTCCCGTATTGCTGCGTGATCTGCCCTGCAAACTGACCCTTCACGATATCGGGAACAGTTCTTTTACGATCGGGCATTTCCAGATCGAATCCCGTTATGTGATCCACCCCGGACCAACCGTAGGTTACAGAATCAAAGGCCGGAACTCGGTCTTTACTTATATACCCGATCATGAGCCTGTATTGGGTGCGGCAGCTTTTTCCCCGGATAAAAAATGGATATCTGGAATGGACCTCGCACAGGATGCCGATCTTTTATGGCATGACGCGCAGTATTCCGCACTCGAATACCAGTATCGCTGTGGGTGGGGACACAGCAGTATGGATGATGCCGCGAGGTTTGCCGAACTCGCGGGGGTAAAACGTTTATTGCTGGCACATCACGACCCGGCACATTCAGATACCCAGCTTAATGAATTACTGGATGACCTGAAAAGGCGAAGCAAATTTTCCTTTGAGTGTGAATTAGCAACAGAAGGTACTATGATCGAGCTGCCGTGAAAAGTATATAGGTATTTGAAGTATACAGGAGGGATAAATTTTGGGAAAATCCTTGCTGTTACTAATTTACTTGTCTATCAACCTTATATACTTTATTTACTGAGTTTACTTCTTAGCATGTACCAATTCCTCAATATCTTGTTCTTCGTCTTTCACACTGCTTTTACGATATTCAATATCATTGGCTGGGCTTTTCCCCAAACAAGAAAGCTTCACCTGGTCACCATGCTGCTGACGGCAGGGTCCTGGTTTATCCTGGGGATCTGGTATGGCTGGGGTTATTGTTTGTGCACCGACTTGCACTGGCAGGTTAGGGAAGTATTGGGTTACCACGACAGGTCGGATTCCTATATTCATTTCCTGGTCCTGAAACTGACAGGAAGGGAGCTCGATCAGCAGTTGGTAGAGACGGCTACGCTGGTGATTTTTGGCCTCTGTTTAATATTGAGTATTGGATTGAACAGAAGGGATCATATAGGGGCCAGGACTCTTTGATACCCGCTAAATGAGCAGACAGCTATTTGTCGCGGGCTTCCCGGAAATCTTGACCTTTATCAAGAGATTTCAGTTATAGCCTCGAAATCCACATAATGGAATAAATATTTCTTTTTCGTATTAAAAAAACCTGTAACATTGAAAACCATTAAACCTCCTCCTGGTCCCCCCTCCCTGTAAACGCTGATCCAGCCCCTGCATTTCACCACCAGTCAATAACTAACATGCGAACAAAATTCCTGTACACAGCCATTGTGCTGTTTATTCTAAGCGTAATTTATACGAGCTGCGTCTCGCAACGCAAAACGGGTTGTGTACCCGAACGGGCGAGAAAAGAGATCAAGTTCAAAGGATTTCTTTAAAAGAGAAAACCCAGGAACAATTCACCCGGTTGTGCCGGGTCAGGTATTCTCATCTTTTTTCCGGTCTGCTTCTTCTTTCGATTCCTTATCATTCTTCTCCGCATTTTCTTTAATGCCCTGAATGGCTGATGAAATAGGGCCTTCCATGTTCTCCTGCGGGTCCGTGGTATGCAATGTTTCCGGGTCAGGGGAGAGAGTTGTTTTTTCCTGGTCTTTCTTTTTGTCTTCTGTTGATTGATTTGCCATATATAAGTTTATATATAACAGAAAATCAAATTTCGGGCCGGGGATTGAAATGGGAGTAATGAATCGTTAATCGAGAGTAGGAAGTCGTGAGTAAGGATTCGGTAGCCAGGGGTCGGATGAAAGGACACAAAAATACCACGAAATGGTTATTGTCCGGCGTTTACCCGAAGGCTACATTTGAATCATTAAACCTTAATCATTAAAACCTTCTTCTATGAGTGATTCTAACTGCAACTGCTGTTGCCAATACTCCACGCCGCCCTGGTGGGTCACCATGGGCTTTGTTCCACCAGCTAATAATTATACAGGACATGTTCCGGGTGCTGTTGTCGTGGGGCCTCCTGTGACAGCCGGTACCAACACCGGTGTTCGTCCTGGTACAGGGGTAAAAAATCCGGGTGGCTTTGCTCCCGGCACTTCGGCCGGCAATGTGCTGGGCAATACCGGTAGCGCGATCGGGAATGCTGCTGGTACCATACTGGAAACACCACTTAATCTTGCAGGAGGAATCCTCAGCGATGTGGTAACAGGTGTCGGCGGGTTATTCGGAAAAATATTCTGATCACTATTAAACAACTTATATGGCGGAAGAGAAAAAATTTCTTTCCCTGCTGCAGGTCACAGTACCGCCTGATACGGCGCTCACGGTGGCAGCTCAGGTAAAGATCCTCGAGATACTGGGAATCGTTTCCAGCCCGGAATTGATCAAATCGGCCGAGATCGCAGTGGGCATGATCCCCAATAATACGGCAGCCAGTCTCCATGGCCTGCTTATTTTACTCAACAATATCGTGCGGCACCATCCCAAGGCAGATAAATCGCACCAGGACGAACTGGATGTGGTGATGAAGGATGTAGCAAAACTTCCCGATACGCAACTGAGTTTCGGTATGTTCTTGCCCATCTGCGACGCGATCATGAAAGCTATGGAGAAAGAAGTGGCGCTGCATAGGAAAAAACCCGGTGGCAAAACAACTCCTGCTAAAAAGAAAGCCATGTCTGCAGGCAGGCAGGCGGCAAAGAAAAGCGCTGCTAAAAAATAGTATTCGTTAGGTTTTCGGACATACAACTAACAGGGTCCTTTCCAGGATCCTGTTATTGCTTTTATACTAGGGCCACTATGAAAATTATTATCTTACTGTATGGAGACGCTGCTGGAACAGGTAAGAGATTTTGCGGATAAAGCTCACGGTGAGCAGCGACGGAAGTATACACCCGATCGTTATATCGTTCACCCCGCGCGGGTGATGGAAACCTGTAAAAAATATTCAAATGCCTTACCGGTACTGGCGGCGGCATTACTCCACGATGTGCTGGAAGATACTCCTGTCACTAAGGAAGAAATGCAGGAATTTCTTTTATCCATTATGAATAAGGAGGAAGCCACACAAACTTTAGAACTGGTGATCGAACTTACCGATGTCTACACAAAGACCGCTTATCCCAAACTTACCCGCCAGCAACGAAAAATAAAAGAATACGGGCGGATGGAAAAAGTGAGCGCAGCTGCGCAGACGATCAAGTATGCAGATATCATGGACAACTCCAAAGAGATCGTTGTGCATGACAGCGATTTTGCTCCTGTCTATCTCCATGAATGCAAGACACTATTAGAGAAAATGTCAAAGGGAAATAAAGCCCTGCACCGGGAAGCATTTCAAACAGTAGAAGAGGGATTGAGGCAACTTCGGTAATTCACTACACTTTTAATGGTTTGAAAGACAACAGCGGAAATAGTGAAAGAAGTATTAAGTTCTGTAGGTACTGACCTGCATTGAGTTTAAATTTCGACTAATCCTCAATAGTATACCCTGAAATGGTTATTGTGGTATTGCCGGCTATGTTCGAACTTTATACTATCTCATCCAACCAAAACGCACAATTATGAAATGGTTATTCATTTTATTGTTCCCCGCATTGGTCGCCTGCGACAATGGGAAAAGGATCAGCCGGGCCGACAGCAACAAAGTATTCAACGACAGCAGCGCAAGAGTTTATTCGCTGGATGAGCGTAGTGACCGGGAATGGGTTTATTATGTGAATCCATCCGGGACAAAAGTATTGCTGAAAAAAGATCTGTCGGGGTTCACACAACGGATAGCGGGAGACAGCCTGGCAAAAAAAGTGCATCCCGATGATCCCTTTGAAGGAAGCATACGTCTTAGCCCCAAGACCACCTATTCAACCAAAACCTATAAAAAATACAGGACCATTCCGGCGCTTTACCGTAAACTGGAAAGCAATCAATTCATGAAGGATCTCAGCATCGGGAACAGCAACGAAAGGGTAGAGCAGGAGGATAAGAATATCAACATACAAAAAGCCTATCTCTATACGATCACACTGGAAGCAGACAACGACCTGCACCTGCTGATCGGGAACACGCCGGTCTATAAAGAAGGTACTACCCGTGTCTTTAATGCCGAGATATCCGGTATACCCCCTGACGGAACTACGGCAGTAAAGAATCATATGATGGAGCTAAGGGAAAAAGCGATAGCCGCTATGAACGATGTTCCGCTTTGCGGGCGCAGCGGTTTCCTGCAGGCGAACCGGCGCATCACTATCCGCGGATCTTTGTTCTTTGACTCACATCATGCCAGCAAACCAGCCAAATGCAGGGAAGTAGAAGGCGAATCGGCCTGGGAGATACACCCGGTTTACGATATTACGTTTGAGGATTGAAGAATGGTCCCGATAGCCATCGGGAGAAGATTGATATTCGGGTGTAGAATAGTATTTTCTATGTGCGGCTATGTATCTATGATCCTATGTGGTAAAATTGAAGATTGAATACCTGCCTACCGGCAGGCAGGTTGTTGATTGAAGATTGAAAACAAGCAACTAGAAACCAGTCCCGGCTTTCGCCGGGATGACATGCAACTAGAAACCAGCCTCAAGCATTTTCATTCCCGGTATTTCCATTACCAGGTTCTCTCCGTAAGCAGTACCTGGCGTTTGATAGCCCGGAGAAAAATTTCCCTTCAATACCTTTTGCGTAATCAGCAATGCGCTGTGGGCAGTCAGCGTATATCCTTCCGGTCCGCTGAGTCTCGCGGTAACTGTTTTTCCTTCTGCATCAGTAGCCTGTCCCCAGACCAGGCTGATAGCTTTGTCCCGTTGTTGATCAGAAGGACCTGCAGGTCGTTTATTGATCTTGTTCTTAATGATATTTCGGATGAAATCTGTCCGCAAAATCCAGTTAAAAAGAAACTGGACCTTTAATAAATAATATACTTTCCGGGACATACCGGTAAAACTTTCAATATCCGGGATCCCTGTTGTGTACCATGCGGTAGCGATATCCCCCCAGGGAATCGTCATCACGAATAATTTCTTGATCCCGAAATCAACCCACATTCCTTTTTTACCAAGTGCCTGCCGGACCAGCTTCCCTTCTTTTCTTACAGCGCCGCCTTCACCCAATTTATTCGCCATGGTTGTGGCTGTACCGTGTGACAGTCCTCCACCCAAAGTGGCAAAAGCCAGCCGCAGTTTTACGGCACCGGGTAATTGTTTTTTTAACTGTAAAGCAAGACAATCGGTGGGCACCACATCAAAGCCGGAACCGGGTAATAGCATGATGCCGGATTGCTTCGCAGCTGCATCATATCGTTTCATCATTTCAAACAGGGAAATATCACCATTGATATCGAGATAATGAGTACCTGTCTGCAAACACGCTTCGATCATTTGTTTTGCAGTAAACTGGAAAGGACCAGCCGCATTGAGTACGACCCTTACTTCTTTCAGTGCGGTAAGCAGTGCGGGTGTATCATTCACATCAAAGATCCTGTAAGGATATCCGAATTTCAGCGCAAGCGGTTCGATCGCTTCTTTCCTGCGGCCTGCAAGAATAGGTTGCAGCCCATATTGAGCAGCATAACGGGCGATCAGTTCGCCGCTATAGCCATTGGCGCCATAAAGAAGAAAAGAATTAGTTTCATTCATCAGCGTACATTGGAGATACTGTTCTTTACCGTATCGTGTTTGGTCTTCATGATATTACTCACCGCGGTATAACTCCTGTTCTCGTGCTGCATCTGGCTTTGCAACTGTAGATACTGAAGGTTGAAAGACATCTGCGTTTCCTGCATTTGCTTTGTCGCGTTCAGCAGTTGATCCTGGCCGCCTCCCGAGGCACCCATCCCGTCATAGCTTCTCTCCAGCTTTTCCATTTTTACGCCCACAGTTTTTTGCTGATCATTATAAGCTTTCATCAGGATAATGAGTTGTTTTTTCTGTTCCTCCAATTGCTGCAGTTCTTTTTGAAGTTGCTGGTAATCTTTTTCTGTATTGTTGAAAACTGTCACATCAGCTTTGGTCAGTTGTTTAGTAGTGGCATTGACCTGTGCAGTGGTCCCACTAACTATAAACAGGGATAAGATGGCGCAGAGGAGGAATTTATGTTTCATGTGATGAAGTTTAACTAAAGCTACCAAATATTCATGCTACCTGAAGCGTTTTACACTTACATTTGATTTATTCACCCAACCATTCGTATGCACCGAACCAGTTTTGTCCTGTTCTTCTTCCTGTTCGCTTTTATCTGTTCCGGCCAGTACAACTGGAAACTGGAAAAAGATAAAGAAGGTATCAAAGTGTTCACCTCGGATGTGGCGCATTCCCCATTTAAAGCCATCAAGGTGGAGTGTACGCTCAAGGGGAGTTATACCAAACTGTTGACCATACTGGGCAGGGTTTCCGATTTCAGCGACTGGATCTATAATACCAAGCTTACCAAGATGGTAAAGCAGATCAATGCGAACGATTTCACCTATTATTCCGAAACACATTTGCCCTGGCCCATGGCGAACCGGGATGTGGTGATCCGGGTGCGGGTGAAGACTGACAGCCTGCCGAACTTTTTGACGATCGCGGGCAACGATGAATCCAACGAAGTAATAGAGATACCGGGTAAGGTCAGGGTAAAGCATTACAAATCCTATTGGAAAGTGACCGCTCCCGCGCCGGGGAGCATCCGCATTTTCTATATCCTGGAACTGGACCCGGGAGGAAGCATCCCGGCCTGGATCGCCAATATGTTCGCCGACAAAGGTCCTTACGGCACTTTTGCCAACCTGGCCGAACAATTAAAGAAATAGCTATCTTAGAAACGATTACAATCATTTCTGCCCGCTTAATAGAATTCAAACCACACAATTGCTTTTATGAAATATCTCAAACCGATCCTGCTGCCGGTGATCTTTTTATTATCCTGCGCAAGCGTTTTAGGCATTGATCCAACCGATACAAGAATGCTGGCGCAGCCAGCTGTCAGTTCCAGTCATATCGCCTTTATCTATGCCGAGGATCTTTGGGTAGCCAACAAAGATGGTTCGCAGCCAAGACGGCTTACTGTTGACGAAGGATTGGAGGGCAACCCTTTTTTTTCGCCGGATGGAAGAACGATCGCCTTTAGTGCGGAATACGATGGGAATGTAGACGTGTTCACCGTACCCGTAGAAGGTGGTATCCCCACCCGCCTTACCTGGCACCCTTACCCGGATATCGTCCGCGGTTTTACCAGCGATGGAAAATCCGTATTGTTCTCTTCGCAGCGGGCAACCTTTACGAACCGGTACAGCCAGCTGTTCACGGTTCCGCTGAATGGGGCCATGCCCACGCAACTGGAAATACCCAATGCGTCCTGGGCAACTTATTCACCCGATGGTAAACAAATGGCGTATAATCCAATCAGTGATGCATTCCGTCAATGGAAACATTATCGCGGAGGGTCTATCTCCAATATCTGGATCTATAGCTTTACTGATCACGCAACGGTGAAAATTCCACAGCCTGCCGGTGGTTGTAATGATGTGAACCCGATGTGGGTAGGAAATACGATCTATTTCCGGAGCGATCGCAATGGTGAATTCAATTTGTTTGCCTATGATGTGAGCGCTAAAAAAGTTGACCAGCTTACCAACTTTTCAGATTTTCCCGTACTCAATGCGTCTGCGGGGAATGGACTGATCGTTTTTGAGAAAGGCGGTTACCTGCATACGTATACACCGGGAGAAAAGGACTCTAAAAAATTAAAGATCGGCATCGCCGCCGACCTGTTGGAATTACGCCCGCGTTTTGTAAAAGGAACCCGCTATATCAGAAGCGCTTCGATTTCTCCCAGCGGTCAACGCGTTGTATTTGATTTCCGTGGAGATATCGTTTCGATACCCGCCGAGAAAGGAGACCCGCGCAATATCACGCAAACTGTTTCCGTGCATGAAAAATATCCGGCCTGGTCACCCGATGCAAAAACGATCGCTTATTTCTCAGACGCTTCGGGCGAATACCAGTTGCACCTCCGCTCGCAGGATGGCAAACCTGAGGCAAAAACATTTAAACTGGATGGTACCGGGTTTTATGCCTATCCAAGATGGTCACCGGACAGCAAGCAAATAAGTTTTACCGATAACGGCAGAAATCTTTATATACTGGATGTAGCCAGTGGCAATATCCGTAAGATCGATAGCGATGAGTTATATGTACCCGGACCCTTCCGAGAAATGCATGGCGATTGGTCACCCGATTCAAAATGGCTGGCTTATACAAAAGTGACGGAGACGCAGTTCAAGCGGGTCTACCTCTATTCAGTTGATCAGCAAAAGAGCATTGCACTCACAGATGGATTGAGTGATGCTTCAGAACCCATATTTGACAGGGGGAGCAAATATCTCTACTTTTTCGCTTCAACCGATGCCGGCCCCGTGATCAATTGGTTTGACCAGTCGAACAATGATATGCGTTCAGTGAGTTCTATCTATCTCGTCACCCTGCAAAAAGAAACCATTTCTCCTTTTGCCAGAGAAAGCGATGAAGAAAAAATAAAAGAACCGGCTGATACGTCAAAAGCGAAAAAGGAAACAGCGGCAGATAAGAAACCAATGATCATTGATTGGGAAGGAATCCAGAACAGGATCGTCGATCTCCCGGTGAAAGCGGGGAATTATGGATCACTCGGAATGGGTAAAGAAGACGAATTATTATATGTGGTCTACCCTGACCAGGGAGGCGCCGGGATGATGCATAAATATGATATGAAGAAAAGAAAGGACAGTGAAGTGATGGAAATGGATGGTTATATTATTTCCGCCGACGGAAAGAAAATGGCCTTTGTGAAAGCAGGCAGCTGGGCAACCAGCAATACCGGCGAAAAGAACGAACCGGGCAAAGGGATGCTGAATACAGAAGCCATACAGGTAAAGATCGATCCGCAGGCGGAGTGGCCTCAGATATTTGATGAAGCCTGGCGGGTGAACCGTGATTATTTCTATGATCCCGGTATGCACGGCACTAACTGGGTAGCCATGAAAAAGAAATATGAAGTGTTCCTCCCTGATCTTTCCTGCCGCAGTGATCTGAATACACTGATCCAATGGATGTGCAGCGAATTGGCAGTAGGGCACCACCGTCTTACTGATCGTGGCGAGATACTGAACAACCCAGAGAAAATAGGTGGTGGATTGCTGGGTGCGGACTATAGTACCGATAAGAACAGGTATCGTATCAAAAAAATCTACGGCGGGCTGAACTGGAACCCCAATTTAAGATCACCGCTTACGGAACCGGGTGTCAATGCGAAAGAAGGTGATTATATCCTCGCAGTAAATGGCGTGAATATTACTACTTCCGATAACCTCTATCGTTTCTTTGAGAATACGGCGGGTAAGATCGTTGACCTGACCATTGGCCCCAATCCCGACAATACCGGCTCAAGGGTAGTGAAAGTTGTTCCCGTTGCCAATGAATCCGCCCTGCGTAACCGCGATTGGGTGGAAGGAAATCTCCGCAAGGTGAACGAAGCCACCAAAGGACAGGTAGCTTATGTATATGTTCCTAATACAGCAGGTTTGGGTCATGAATATTTCAAACGCTATTTTTTCCCGCAGGCGAATAAAAAAGCGATCATCGTGGATGAGCGTTTCAATGGAGGCGGGCAGCTCGCGGATTATTATATTGATATTTTACAACGTCCTTACCAGGCCCACTGGAATATGCGTTATGGCAAAGACCTGAAATCGCCGAGTGCTTCTATACAGGGTCCAAAAGTGATGATCATCGATGAGACTGCTGGTTCGGGTGGTGATATGCTTCCCTGGATGTTCCGCAAATTCAAAGTGGGTACCCTGGTCGGAAAAAGAACCTGGGGTGGACTGGTGGGTATTTTAGGTTTCCCGGAATTTATTGATGGAGGAGGAGTGACGGCCCCCAATGTGGGTATCTGGACAAAAGATGGTTTTGTCGTGGAGAATGAAGGAGTGGCACCGGATATCGAAGTGGAGCAATGGCCTGCCGATGTCATAAAGGGACGGGATCCGCAATTGGAGAAAGCGATCGAGATCGCATTAAAAGAATTGGAAAAGAATCCTCAGGAAGAACCCAAGCGGCCCCCTTATCCCAAAAGAGCGGTCAAAAAGTAAGCGTATTTATTTTTTTTACAGCAGCGATACTGCTAGTACCCGCTGCTTTATTCCAGCCGGATTGGATCGCCTGCATACGTGCCAATCTGCCGGGGTGCGTATCGGAGCCTTTCAGGCCGGCAATGTATTTCATCACTTCCTGGGATTGTTCGAGCGTAGCCCCCAGTTTATATAATACAAAACCGGCGAACTCATCTGCTTCGAGTTCCACTGCGGGTGAACTGCCTCCTTTACGGATCGTGTGGCCATTCAGGTGGTGACCCACTTCGTGTGCCAGCAAAGCCATCAGTGGCCATTTGCTCCGGGTAACATTATTCAGCCAGTTAACATAGGAAGAGCTATATAAAATAAGTCTTTTATGACGCGAGATCGAAGCCAGGATATTCGGCACATCAGCTTCTTTCAACTCGAAGCCGGCCTGCAGACCCGTCACACTCATAATCTCCTGCAATAATTGCTGGGGTGACGGTATCGCCACAACAACGGAATCTTTATAGCCATTATAAACGGGGGTTTTACTTGCCGGTGGACGGGCAAAGCTGAATTGCGCAGCAGCCAAGCATACTGCAATAAAGGTGACTTGTTTCATTACTCTGGGACGTTGGAAGCGGAAGTTAAAATTAATTACCAGTTTTTACAATACCCCGGAAAAAATATTTTTAAGTGAGAATGTTAAAGAATGTTGCACCGATAGAAACCTACAGAGGGTGCCGAGGCAGGGCTACCACCAAATCCGTTCTGAATAATTCAAAGTCATAACGGTTCATATTTTATTTAATAATTATATACAGTTTTTTGCCGGGCATTCCACGGTAATAGCAGTGTATAAAATGAAAAAGGCCAGGCAAGGGGCTGGCATATTGAGGGGAATGCGCTGAAGTACAAAAACGAAAATGTAATAGAAAGCGATGGTAACTTAAAACCCCTCATCATCGCAGGGTTTTTTCTTAGCCGCTTGTTTTCGTGTCGTTGCTTTCTTCGTTGATATCGTGGGTGGTCAGCAAAAGCACTGAATCTTTTTTTGCTTCGATAGTATGCGGGACACCCCGGTGAAAAACGATCAGTTGCTGATCACACATATTAACATCACTACCCAGGGTTTCCACGCGGATATCTCCTTCCAGCACCTGCACCGTGAAAAAGCCGTTCACGGTATTATCCTTTATCACTGCTCCTCCTTTCATTGCAGAAAGTACGATGGTTGTATTACGCGATTTGAAAACAGTGATCGCATTGCGGTCATTTTTCTCCCAGGCCTTTTCATCTTTTACCTGTTCGGTGAATGCGGGCAGATCGGCAAATACATAGGGGGCATCCAGTACCCTGTCGCCGAGCGGACGGTTAGGGGTAGCATCGTTGTGTTTTATTTCCATCATCTAAATTATTTTAATTTCTAAACCGCTTTCCGGAAATTCATTTCATCCAGGACATGATTGATGGTTTCCACACTGAAAGGTTTTTTCAAAAAATAATTCACCCCCTCTTCGGTGGCTTTTTTCTCGATCCAGGAGTTTTCGTCGGCAGTGATCATGACAATTTTTATTTTATTGTCGGACGTTTTTATATTACGGATAAAATTTACGCCCAGGCCTTCGGGGAAACTGTTATCCAGGAAAATAACCGTTGGTTTCATATGGGACAGGCATTCTTCCGCTTCAGGCAGGGAATGCACGGCCATCGTAGGTATTTTCCTTCTTTCCAGGATCGATGTCAGCACTATTCCCAGGTCGATATCATCGTCTATGATCATTGCGGTTTGGATCCGGGTACCCATTTTCACTTTCTCCATGATATAAGGGATACAAAAACTCCGCCTCTTTTAATTACCCTTCAATTGCTTGTAGAGCGTGTAATCCATTACACAGCTGGGGGAATCAACTGCTGTACAGACGGTTATATTTTATAATATCAGGATTAATACGGGTATTCGTCTGAACTTATCACCCAGATAAACGACTGGAGGTCGATGAGGTCTTTAGGGTAAAAACAGCGAGATCTTTTTTAAATTCAGGGTGCTTTCTTATTTCATATATCAGCAGTTCGGGGAGAATATTTTTCATCTAGTTGTTTTTATGCAATCGGGGTTCAATTAAAGTGCCGGGGCTAGAGGATCAGGCTGGTATAGTTTATGCCTTTATAAGCCGGCTCCACGGCAAGCGCTAAAAATTATCGGTATGGCTGAAAATGAAAAGGCGATCAGTATAAAAAAATCAAAGCTTAAAAAGCTGGTGCGTGACCCCGTTGCCACCGCCAAAGCCGTGCAACTGGTTTATGTAAATCCAACTGAAGAAGGTATCCGGAGGTTGAGGACGGGAAAGGGATTTAGCTACAGGTTCCGGGATAAACCGGTAAAAGATAAAGCGGAACTGCAACGTATCCGTTCATTGGTATTACCCCCTGCCTGGGAAGATGTCTGGATCAGTACGCTGGAGAATGGTCATCTCCAGGCAACCGGTAAAGATGTAAAGAACCGTAAACAATATCG
>JBDSPR010000040.1:0-111777 GCA_039930245.1 Chitinophagaceae bacterium
GCTACACGATAATTTGAAAGCAAATCACAACATAACGCCTAAAGGACCGGCAGGGATAAAGGTTGTTAAAGAGCTAAGCTACACGATAATTTGAAAGCAAATCACAACAACAGCAGCTACGTAGAAAATTCAAAGACGTTGTTAAAGAGCTAAGCTACACGATAATTTGAAAGCAAATCACAACGATCGTCCTTGCTCTCAATCTTTATTTTGCGTTGTTAAAGAGCTAAGCTACACGATAATTTGAAAGCAAATCACAACAAGAGGCTGCAGATACCTCCATTAGTTTACGTTGTTAAAGAGCTAAGCTACACGATAATTTGAAAGCAAATCACAACATAACGCCTAAAGGACCGGCAGGGATAAAGGTTGTTAAAGAGCTAAGCTACACGATAATTTGAAAGCAAATCACAACTAACATCACAGCGTCCTGCGGCTATTGTTTGTTGTTAAAGAGCTAAGCTACACGATAATTTGAAAGCAAATCACAACTGCTGCTCTATTGGCTATTCAGAAAGAAGTGTTGTTAAAGAGCTAAGCTACACGATAATTTGAAAGCAAATCACAACACTACCAGAAAGGTTATAGTTCCAGCGGGCGTTGTTAAAGAGCTAAGCTACACGATAATTTGAAAGCAAATCACAACAGAAGGAAGAGCCGGTGAAATCTTAATCAAGTTGTTAAAGAGCTAAGCTACACGATAATTTGAAAGCAAATCACAACAAAAAGAGCTGAGCCGGTTTGTAGAAATGGGTTGTTAAAGAGCTAAGCTACACGATAATTTGTGCCGAAGACATCCCTTTGGGAAAAGCAAATCGCCATACGGAAAGTCCGGTAGTTGTTTATTTCATTTCAAAAAATAAAACGCATACCCAGCGAAAGTTGTGTCAATATTTCTAGTACCCGTCCGGTGGGAGGGTCACCATAAGTGTAAGAATAAGGCCCGGTTCCATTCAGTTCAATGCTGAGCTTATTTTCCTGTATAGGAAAGAAATAGCCTACCCGGATGGCAGGTATCCATGTAGTTCTCTTATCGTCCCAGCTGTCATAGTCAGTACTGTATTTATCTCTCCATCGTTGAATGGCTATGCCCCCTGCTAAAAAACAACTTTTCGCGGGGTTTATACTGGTATTAAGTTGGAGTAGCAACGCACCGGTAAATGTTTTAAATCTCCCTTTTTCCAAAAAGCCTCCGTATTCCACATTCTCTCTCTTCTTCATAAAATAATGAACATAACCGCTCAGCACAATTCTTTCTCTTACCTGGAAATCCACTCCTCCCTGGAAGGATGGGCCCAGGTAAAACATTTCTGCATCGCCGGATATATGCAGACCAAGGTAAGGGTGCCAACTTGTTTTATAAGAAATGTGTTCTCTTTTGGTCGGTTTACATACAAATTCCTCCGTATACTGTGGTACCTGTGAAAAACCAGCTATAGCTGCATGTAACAACAATAGAAGGAATGCAATATTTCTTATCATTAAAAATGGTTCTCCCGGAAAGTTTTGAAAACCCGGAGGCTTTGTTGCTCTGACAAGGAATAATTTCAATCCTTTTTTTGGAGTACAAGCAACCGGTAAATGAGTACCCCCGCATTATTTGCGGGCATATTACAATTTAGTTGACTTACCCCGGACTTGACCCGGGGCGGGTTATGCAAATTCTTCTTTGTTCGCCTTGCTGTACTCATCGATCAGTTTGCGCTGCAGGTCGAATGGCACTGCTTCATATCCTTTTAACTGCATTTTGAATTTGGCTCTCCCCTGCGTGATCGAACGAAGCGAGGAGGAATAACCATCCATCTCGGCGAGCGGTACTTTGGCGATCACTTTTTGGAAATGTCCGTCACTGTCGATCCCCTCCACAATCGCACGGCGGCTTTGCAGGTCGCCCATTACAGCGCCGGTAAGATCATCCGGGCAAAGCACTTCTACCTGGTACATGGGTTCCAGTATCTGGGGATCGGCCTGCTGGAATGCCTGGCGGAATGCCTGCAGTCCCGCGATCTTGAAGGAAATATCGTTGCTGTCAACCGGGTGCATCTTTCCATCATATACACATACCCGTATATCTCTCGCATAAGATCCTGTCAGTGGTCCATTGTGCATTTTTTCCATCACGCCTTTTAATACCGAGGGAAGAAACCTTGCTTCGATGGCACCACCAACAATGCAATTATAAAAAACCAATTTACCTCCCCAATCAAGTTCATGGGTATCACGGGCTCTTACATTAAAATCTGTTGGCTCGGGCATGCCTTCGTACCAGGGTTCGATCCGCAGATACACTTCTCCAAATTGACCGGAACCGCCACTTTGTTTTTTATGCCGGTAATTGGCATCGGCCATCTTGCGGATGGTCTCGCGGTAAGCGATCCGGGGCTTTACAAATTTTACTTCCAGTTTATGCTGGTGTTCGATCTTCCATTTGGCGACAGCCAGGTGCATATCTCCCTGGCAATGGATCAGTGTTTGTTTCAGTTCTGGCGAAACTTCCACCAGCAGTGTCGGATCTTCTTCGCGGAGCTGGTGCAGGGCCTGTGAAAGTTTTTCCTCCTCCCCTTTTTTTAATGTCTCTATCGCCACGGTCATATTGTGTGGAGGGAATTCGATCGGGGGCAGCTCAAAATTCTTCCCCTTCGCATGAAGGGTATTATTCACATGTGTATTTTTCAGTTTTAGTGTAGCGCCGATATCGCCGGCCACCAGTTCATGAATGGCAGCCCGCTTATTCCCTTCCACCAGGAACAGCTGGTTGATCTTTTCTGTAACGCCTGTACTTTCATTTTCCAGCTCCATCCCCACTTTGATCGTCCCTGAATAGACTTTAAAGAAAGACATCTCTCCCACGTGCGGCTCGGAGATAGTTTTGTAAATGAAGATGCATGCCGGGCCACTGGCATCACAGTTGAGCTTCTCCCCGCTTTTCGTAACCTGGGGAGGCATTTCGTTGGCGCTGGGGCAAACATTATCAATAAAGCCCATCAGTCTTCCGCTGCCCATGTTTCTTTCTGAAGAAAGACAGAACAAGGGGAACAGATCGTGGTTGATCATGGCTTTTTTCAGTCCCTCCTTCATTTCATCCTCGCTTAGTTCGCCTTTTTCAAAATATTTTTCCATCAATGTTTCATCATTGCTGGCGATCGCTTCGATCAGTTCTTTGTGGAGCTCATCGGCTTTGGCTTTTTGTTCTTCGGGTATCGGTAATTTTTCGGGTTTACCACCTGTATCCTTGAATTTATAAAGAGTCATCCTCAACACATCAATAATCTCGTGGAAGCCGGAACCCGTTTTGATGGGGTATTGCACCACCACCAGCTTGTTCCCGAAATGCGATTTGGCTTCTCTGACGGTCTTGTCAAAGTCGGCATTGTCATCATCCAGTTTATTGACGGCAAAGATCATCGGGGTCTTGAATTTCTCGGTATACTCCCAGATGATATCGGTACCCACTTCCACGCCCATTTCCGCATTCAGCAGCATCACCCCGGTATCGGCCACTTTCAGTGCCGAGATCACTTCACCTGTGAAATCTCCATAACCCGGCGTATCCAGTATATTGATTTTATATCCTCTCCATTTGGTGTGCAGGAGCTTGCTAAAAATAGAATTACCACGTTCCTGTTCCAGTTCGTGGTAATCGCCTGTTGTGTTCCTTTCGGCAACGGATCCTCTCCGGTTGATCAGGCCAGCTTCATATAGCATGCATTCCGCTAGGGTGGTCTTACCCGAGCCGGCATGGCCCAGCAAGACAATATTTTTTACGTGTGAGGTATCAAATTCAGGCATGGCAATCTGTTTTAGAGATGAGAAATGATTTGTCTTTGAATTTAATGGGGTATGCAAAGACTATCCTTATAAGCACAGATTGGTGGTTGGTTTATTGGGTGTTTTAGGTATATAAAGTTTATAGAGTATATAAAATATATAGGGTTTATAAAGTAGCTGGAGTAAATTCAGTATATACTTTATTTACCTTATTTACTTTACCACTATTTCGTTCGGCTTAAAAAATTGTTGAATTCACTACGGAGATCCTTTAATTTTTGTTCCAGCGATTGGTACTCATCCATCATGGCTTCATGGCGGGAAAGACTGTCCTCGTTTGCGGTGCCGTTAAAAGCTACCATTTCAAAATTCATTTTCCTGTCGTGTGCTTTGATCGCCTGTTTTAGATCGTGGATGTTGATGAGCTGGATGTGAAACTGGTTGTGGAGATGTTCTACGTCCTGGAGTTGTTCTTTGGAAAGTGGTTGGCTGGCTACCTGGCGGAGTTTTGTTTCATCCTGGGAAAATTCTTCTCGATAATTACGAAGTTTTTCTCTCCAGCCGTTGCACTCCCGGGAGAGCTGTGAGATGTCTACCTGAACCATGGGATTTAAAATTTAGAGGTTAAAAATTAAGGAACCTATCAATTTTCCCTGGGGTAACGGATTTGCTCAGGTGGGTCAAATGGGCACGAGTAAGGTAAAAATGTTTCTGGGAAAAACAAATATTTTGAAGGGGTATTTATAAAAAAAAATACACAGAAATGACCAGCCGCTCCCGCTCCTCTTTTAGCGTGTAAAAGAGGAATTTTACAAAAAAATTACGCCTAAATTGCCAATACCAGTTTGAACCCAAGAGGGAGTATGGGAACAACAAAACGGTTCCTGTCTGTCCCATTGTTAATGCCCAAACCACCCCTGAAAGGCGGGTTCACAAAGGATCCGCCAGGCGGCAGATCCGTTTCCCTGAACTTCATCTGTTTGGCCCCGAGCCCAAGGTGCAATTCGAGGAACAGCCTGTCTTTTTTGCTGATAAAGCCCAATGGAGCAATGATCCCTGCTTTGACCAGGGCGCCCAGCTCATTTTTTAACTGGCTGTAGACCGCTTCCTGGAAATAGGCACACTGGCCATTCTGGCAATTGATACCAAAGACGTCCTCCTTTTCTGTCTTGGTGTATTTATAGTGAAATTCCGGCGCGATGAAACCTTCCGCGCTATTCTTTCTTTTTTTCGGGAAATGATAACGCAGATCCGCCCTGATTTTGACCCCCGATGGCGAAATTCTTTCCCCTTGGTTAGTAAATGGGCTGAAGAAAATCCAGGTTGGCTCCAGGCTCGCTGAAAAATTCTTATGCCAGCGATAGTTTATTCCCAGCATGATGCCTGCATCGTATTCGGCCCAGGAACTAAGACTTGTACGCAGGCTGAATGTCCGATATTCCTTTCCCTGCTCATTGCTTTGTGCCGGCGACTTTAAGGATAAAAAGAACAGTGCGAAACCGGTCAGCAACGGGGAAATATGCTTCATAGGTCAGTTGGAGATTCTTGAAAGAAAAACGGGCAGGTGACGGGTGGAGATATCATACAGTACAAGACCGCCACTCACCTGGCAAATAAGCATATTCCCATACGGAATAACATCGTAAAATGTATCGCCGTTTATTGTACGAAGCAATTGCGGAGAATAGGTATTGCGGATATTAAACACCTTCAGCCCGTAACTGCCATCGCAGACATACAGGGCACTGTCGCTGATACCCAGTCCATAGGGACCTGTCAGTGGCACTGATCCACGAAGCTGCGGACTGGTAATGTCTTTGATATCATATACCACGAGCTGGCTGCCACCACCCCCGCAGGGCCCGGTTGAATTTAGCGTAGCATAAGCAGTACTGTCTTTTGCCACCACGGGATCACAGCTCATCCTGATCATATACTGCGCCTCGGCCACCCTGGAAGGTTTAGCAGGGTTGGCGAGAGAAAAAATATGCATGGAAAACGAAGAACCAATAAATAGCTTATCCTGGTAGGGGAAGATCGTTTCTATGTTAATCCCCACATCTGTTGTAGATTTCAATACCGGGGCTGCTGCGGGATCAGTTATATCAAAAGCTTTAAGATTTGTATTATTTACTACATACAGGTAGTTGCCTACTATGGTGAACCTGGCGGTTGACCCGCCGGCCCCGGATGACTGGCTTGCGGCGCTGGCACTATCCTTGGTGCAATTAGTCAGCAGGATCATGAACGATAACAGGATGATTGTAGTTGTTTTCATAAGATTACCTCCAGCATTTTGCGTTTTCAATGTTTTTCTTCTCCCAGGCTATCACAATTCCTTTATTGGGATCAGGGCACTCAAAAAAGACGGTCGTGGACCTGTCTGGTTTGGGCGGGTACTGGAGCGCCAGGTCGGGGAATACTCCGGGTGTCCGTGATACTTCCCTTATATTGGCAATATCTGTCGCGTTGATCACCACGAGATCACTCAAATTATTGGTATAGACCAGCCCATTCTTTACAGAAACCTCTTTACAAAGGAAAGATTTAATAAACCCTATCTTTTGCGGAAGGGATGGATTGGCAACATTAATAATATGTATCCCGCTGTCCTGCTCTACCTGGTAAATGATATTCCCCAAGGCATAAATCTTGCCGCCATTGACCGTAGGTCGGGAGGGCCCGGCAACGATCGTTTTTACAGCCATGCTATTCGCACTGTAAACAGGCACCCAGGCTTCGCGCATTTCCGAATGGGAGCCGGTTTGTGGGTAACAGGAAAATAAATAAAGGGAAAGGAATAATAATAGGAAGCTATTCGTTCTCATAAAGCTGGTTTTGCACACAAAAGACTTTCTGTTTACCTGATAGTTTAAACGCAGGAAAAATAACTGCGGTTGCTCGTATTCAAAATTTGATCCTTCAAAAGTACGCAGGGATGGCATAGAAAAACCACTGATGACCTATATTCGCAGTCCGGAAACCGTGAACAGTGATCTCCCAAAATACCATACAACAGATACTTGGCCGGCTTGATATCATTGATGTGATCGGCGAATTTGTAAAGCTCAAGAAAAGAGGTTCAAATTATATTGGTCTCTGTCCTTTTCATAACGAAAAAACTCCCTCCTTCACCGTTTCCCCGGCCAAAGAACTGTATAAATGTTTTGGCTGCGGCAAAAGCGGTAATACGATCAGCTTTGTGATGGAGCATGAGAAATACAGTTACGTAGAAGCCCTAAAATGGCTGGCCAGGAAATACGATATCGAAATCGAAGAAACCTTCCAGAACGATGAACAGCGGCAGCAGATGCAGGTTGCTGACAGCTTGTTTATCATCAACGGTTTTGCCCAGCAGTTCTTTACTAAACAATTATTCGAGACCAGTGAAGGCGAAGATATCGGTCTCAGCTACCTGAAAGAAAGAGGGTTCCGGGAAGATATCATAAAAAAATTCCAGCTGGGCTATTCTCCCGAGCAAAGAGATGCTTTCACAAAAGAAGCCCTGGCCAAACAATACACAGCGGAATTACTGATCAGGGCAGGACTGGTTGCCAACCGGAATGAACAACTAACCGACAATTACCGGGGAAGGATCATTTTTCCTATTCACAATCACAGTGGAAAAGTACTTGGCTTTGGCGCCAGGATATTAAAGACATCCGACAAAGCACCGAAGTATATCAATACGCCGGAGAACGAGATCTATATCAAAAGTAAGATCCTGTATGGTTCTTATTTCGCCCGGCAGGCGATTGACAAAGCCGATGAATGTTTACTGGTAGAAGGTTATACGGACGTAGTATCGCTTCACCAGGCGGGAATAGAGAACGTGGTGGCCTCCGGTGGTACATCCTTAACACCTGACCAGTTACGACTTGTAAAAAAGTATTCGAATAACCTAACGATCATTTACGATGGTGATGCGGCCGGGATAAAAGCGGCGCTTCGCGGCCTGGACCTTGCACTCGAAGAAGGGTTGAATGTGAAGCTCGTATTGATCCCCGACAAAGAGGACCCCGACAGCTATGTAAATAAAGTGGGTGCTGTTGCATTCCGTGATTTCGTGGAGAAGAACAAGAAGGATTTTATTCTTTTCCAGTTGGATATAGCGCTTCGCGATGCAGGCGACAATTCGCTGAAAAAATCGGAAGTCGTGAACCGCATGGCGGAAACTATCTCGCGGATCAACAAAGCGGAGGACTTTACCCGGCAGCAGGATTATATCAAGCAATGCTCCGAGATCCTGAAGATCGATGAGGGCGGAATGCATGCACTGGTCAACAAGTTCATCCGTGAACGTATCAGCACCCAGGAAAGAAAACAACCTTTCCTCGATGAGAAGACCGAAGAAAATGCACGACTGGGTGAAGAGACGAATTATGACGAGGCAACTTTTAACCTGCTGTTTAAAGATGAGTTGCAGGAACGCGAAGTAGCACGGATATTACTTGAATACGGAATAAAAAAATGGGATGATAAACAACTCATAGCAGAACATATATTCGAAGAGATGGTGGATGAAAGCCTGCTGGATAATACTGATATCATCCGCCTGATCGCCGTTTTCAAAGAATTATTACAGCGTAACCCGGCGTCTGTCAACCGCAGTTTCTTTATTTATCACCCCGACAGCAAACTTAGCGCACTGGCCGTCTCGCTGCTTAATTTCCCTTACGAGGAAAGCGAACGCTGGCGCAGGGAATTCAGCCAGTCTACGGGTTACCAAAAAAACCTGTTTGAACAGAGTTACGAAGATTTTATCAGTACCGTAGCGCCTGATAATGAAGAAAAATTAATGGGCTACTTGAAAATTGGCGAGGATAAGACCAATATAGAAGTAGAATCGGCTGTCAACTACCTGAAACTCCGCAAGATCAAGCGGATGCTGCTCGAAAACCAAATTGATCTAGAAAAATCACATACTAAAGAAGAATATGAGATGCTTAAAACAACTCAAAAACATTTATCTAAAGTTGAAATTGAGTTGATCCAAGTCCATAGTCATATTAAGCAAATGGAAATGGAAATCGCGAAAAAAGCGGAGTCTGTAATCAGACGCTAACCTTTTAGGTATCTGGCATATTGGACATATAAGTAAGTATATAAAGTATCTAAGTATATACCTTACATACTACATACTTCACATCAGCATATCGCTGTAAGAATTCTCCAGCAGGTCTTCCTCTTTAATACATAACTCCCTTAAATAATAATCACATTGCTCTTTCAGTTGTTGTTGTGAAAGATCGGCGAGAATATTTCCGGCTTCTATTTCAACAAATGAACCCAGTCCAGCGACCTCATCAATATGGAATTTCACATTCCCGATATAATAGATTTCCCTTTTTTTCGCTACAACTACTTTTATACCAAGTGACGCTGCAAGGGCATCCTTTAATCCTTTTGCATCATCGACCCTTACAAGCCGGAAATGGGAATTCTTTGGCCCGGCCTGGTTGCTTCGCTCATAATAAATAAGATTGTTCTCGATGATCCCTTCGCGAAGTTTCAGTCGCCCGTGCTGCACGTTGAAATAAGTATCTGTCTGCTCATCGGTTCCTTTAAATTCCGCCTCTTTTTTTACCAGGAAATCCCGGATAAAGGAAGGGTCGCTGCAACGGGCTTTGATCTCAACATTCAAAAAAGCCATGTCTGTCTGATTTACCCCGGCTTTAAAGCCGGGGTATGAAAAAAAAGGTTTGCTGCTTTCACAACAAACCTAAATACATTTTGGATAAACTGGGCTTAATCAGCCAGGACAGCCTGTTCCCTTTTGCGGGAAAGCGCTATCTGGCCATCTCTTACGTTTTCCTCGCCCTTTACAAACCGCATAGCGCTCCATACATGGTCGAGCTCTACCCTTTCGATGCTTTCATAGCCATCGTTGGTAAGCCTGTTCCAGCTACGGTCGCGATTGAGGTCGGTAACGATCTTGGAGGTGGTTTTGGGGTAAGCAACCCAGAATTTAGAACCGTCTTTTAGCGAGGGCATCACATCTTTAAGGATACCATTCAACTGGTTTTCGCTAACGGCGAATACCAACGCAAAATCGATCTTCCGGTTCTTGAGAAGCGGAGTCATGTTTTTGGCGAAGGACAGTTTGTTGAATTGTTTCTCGATCGAAGAAGGCAAACCCTGGATTAAAAGATTCTTTTCGTCTGCCAGTTGTAATTTTTCAAACAGCGTTTGTGACATACCTGGTAACTTTTTTTGGGTTCCTGCCAATAAACCCCGGTTCGTGAGGCTATTAACAGCGTTCTCAAAAGTAGGGACGGCAAAGGTATGAAAATTACGGCGTAGTTATATCATATAATCCAATAAAAATCCCGTCCCGGGCGGGCCGGAACGGGATTCATGTTTAAAATCAATAAATTAATTGCCAATTGGCTTATAATAAGTGAGCGCTTCCGGCATAAATTTCTCTAATTGCTGGATCCTGCGGCCTTCCGAAGGGTGTGTACTGAGAAATTCGGGCGGTCTTTGACCCCCTCCACCAGCCTGTTCCATTCTTTGCCAGAGGGCGATCGCTTCACGCGGATTGTAACCTGCTTTTGCAGCCAGGATCAATCCGTAGTGGTCAGCTTCCAATTCATGCTTCCTGGAGAAGGGCAATAAAACACCTACTGCCGTACCAACACCATAGGCATTCATAAAAAGATTTTGTGTTTCGGCTGGTTTATTAGAAACCGCAACCGCCAATGCTACTCCCCCCAATTGCTGGGCAAGTCCCTGGCTCATTCTTTCATTGCCATGATTAAATACAGCATGTGAAACTTCGTGACCCACGACAGCAGCAAGGGCTGCCTCGTTTTGTGTATAAGGAAGAAGACCGGTATAGACAACGATCTTTCCACCGGGCATACACCAGGCATTCGCATCCTTGTTGTCCACCAGGTTGTATTCCCAATGGTAGTTTTTTAGCTGGTCACCCTCCCCTTTTTCTGCAAAATATTCGGTTACTGCACGGGTGATACGCTGACCTACCCTGCGAACCATTTCCGCATCACGGTTATTGCTGGAGGAGACAACCTTGTTTGAAGAAAGAAAATTCTGGTACTCGGTAGTTGCCATGGACTGAAGTTCCGATTCGGGCAGCAGTTTGAACTGGCTGCGTCCTGTGATCGAGTTCTTTGAACAGGCGATGGCAAAAGCTGATAAAATGAAGAGCGAACTTATTTTCCTTATCATATAATGATTATTTAGGTAATAAGATTCCAATCATTGTACCAAAATCGGTACAAGAGAAAATTTAACTACTATAAATTAAGTTATTTTATAATTAATCAGGCTGGCCGGCTGAGGCATCACGTCGGCGCTGACGGCGGCGGTCGCGGTTTTTGAGGATCGGCACTTTGCTTTCACTGCCTTTCAATAATCGCCCGATATTCTTTTGGTGCGAGAGCAATACCATCAGGGCGATCGCGATGGCAAAGACCCGGTAAATGGGATTGTCCACATTGAATATGACAAGAATAAAGATGGGAAAGGCAATACTGGCAAGAATGGAACTCAGGGAAACGAACCTTGTCACATAAAGCACGATAATAAAAATACCCACACAGCTTAACGCGGTCCAGGGCGAAATGCCCAAAACCAGCCCAAAAAGGGTAGCTACCCCCTTACCGCCACGAAAATCAGCCCAGATGGGGAAAATATGACCTATAACAGCCGCCAGGCCAAGACCAGTCTGTAGATTTTGTAAGTTGATGGCGCTTTCTGCATACTCGGGTAAGAGAAGGGCCAGTTTAACTGCGATCATACCTTTCACCATATCCGTTACCATCACGACGGTTCCCCATTTGGGACCCAGTACACGATAGGTATTGGTGGCACCGGCATTACCACTGCCATAGTCACGTATGTCTATGTCAAAAAAATGCTGGCTAACCCAAACCGAAGTGGGAATGCTGCCAATCAGATATGCGAGAACTATTAATAAAAGTTCGTTCATAGAACCCCGCTAAGAGGGAGAGCAAAAATACGAAAAAAACAAAACGGATAACCTTAATTTAATCTAAAACTAATGCAGGTTTAATGACTAAACCTTAGAGCGATCCAGTTGTTTTCCCTGATTTTTTCGCTGAGTATCAGCGAATATTTACCTGTTTCCGTTAGTAGATCTGTTTCATCAACTGCCAGTAAACCACTTATTAACAAAATTCCCGTTTTGTTCAACTGCCTGGCCAGCAGGTAGAGATTATCAAAAATTACCTGCTTATTTATATTGGCAAGAATAATATCATAGTCACCTCCCCGGGGGCGATCGGCTTTTTCAAGAAAGATATGCCTGCACTGGTTTCTTTCAACATTCTCTTTCGCATTGGAGATGCTCCATTCATCATAATCGATAGCTGTAATCTTTGCGGCGCCCAACCGTTCGGCAAGTATGGCAAGAATACCGGTGCCGGTACCGAAATCAAGAACGGTCTTTCCGGTAAAATCAATTTCCCGCATCTGCCGGAGCATCATTAACGTGGTAGCGTGATGCCCGGTGCCAAAACTCATCTTGGGTGTAATAATGATCTCCTGCTCCACTCCTGTTACAGGCTTATGAAAAGCCGCCCGGATCGCTACGAAATCGTCCATGATCACCGGCTGAAAGCTGGATTCCCAGGCGGCGTTCCAGTTGGTTTCTTTAATGATGGTCTTCTCGAATGAGACCTCCTGCTTCGCTGCTATTTGCTTTAACAATGATTCATCAAAATCTTTTTCAGGGATGAATGCCTTTAAAGAATCGCCGCTTTCTTCAAAACCATCAAAACCAATTTCACTCAGCTCAGCTATCAGCATGTCTGACCTATCAGGTGAAATACTAATAAATTCCAGTTGAATGTATTGCATAGCTAAAATAAAAAAATGGTTCTCTGTAGAATGCCTCAAAAAATAAAAAAAAGTAACCCGTTGACCATCGATTAAATCTATGAACTGAAAAAATAACAAAAACCCCGGTCGCCCAGGGTTTAGTATTTATTTTACACCGGTTGTCCTTCGATAATATCGATGGACTTAAAAGGGTTAATTTCCTTGCGGTGGTCGCTGTTCTTCACGCTGACCCTGACCCTGCCCATCCGGCTTCGGCATGAGGATCTTTCTGGATAATTTGAACTTTCCGGATTTAGGATCCGTACCGATCAGCTTCACTTTCATGATATCGCCTTCATGTACCAATCCTTCCAGCGTTTCCAAACGTTTCCAACTCACTTCGCTGATATGCACCAGGCCTTGTTTGCCCGGCATGAATTCTACGAATGCTCCGAATGGCATGATCGATTTAACGGTCGCTTCGTACACATCCCCAACGGATGGTACGGCCGTAATGCCCTTGATCCACGAAACCGCTTTGTCCACACCTTCTTTTTTTGTACCAAAGACGCTGATCTCACCCATATTGTTCTTTTCTTCCAGGTTGATCGTTGTTCCTGTTTCTCTTTGGATCTCCTGTATCACTTTACCACCTGGCCCGATCACAGCGCCGATGAATTCCTTATCGATGAACAGTTTCACCATTCTTGGTGCATGCGGTTTCACATCACTACGGGCCTGGGGGATCGTTGCATACATCGCATCAAGGATATGCAAACGACCTTCTTTTGCCTGTGAGAGTGCTTTACGCATCACATCCATGCTCAGGCCATCCACTTTAATATCCATCTGTACCCCGCAGATACCATCGCGGGTACCGGTTACTTTAAAGTCCATATCTCCCAGGTGATCTTCATCTCCAAGGATATCTGTTAATACAGCAAATTGTCCTTCCTTACTGATCAATCCCATCGCCACACCCGAAACGTGTTTGGGTATCGCGATTCCGGCATCCATCAATGCCAACGAACCGGCACAAACAGTAGCCATTGAGGAGGAACCATTTGATTCCAGGATATCACTTACCACACGAACCGTGTACGGGAAATCACCACCCGGCATCATTTTTTTCAATGAACGCATGGCCAGGTTACCATGTCCTACTTCGCGGCGACCTACCCCTCTCATCATCTTCACCTCACCGGTGGAGAAGGGCGGGAAATTATAGTGTAAATAAAATTTAGAATAATCAGAAACAGCCGCACTTTCCAGCAGCGTGGAATCCAAAGGAGTTCCTAAGGTAACCGTGGTAAGTGATTGTGTTTCACCTCTTGTAAACAAAGCAGCACCGTGTGGTGAGGGCAATACGTCTACTTCCATATTCAGTCCACGAACCTCATCCAGTTTACGGCCATCCAGGCGGACCTTATCGTTCAGGATCATATCGCGAACCACATCATATTGGAGGTCGGCATAATAAATTTTACCCCATTTCTTTATATCGTCAGCCAGTTTATCATCTACGCTAAACTCTGCTTTTAAATGTTCCATCAGTTCTTCCTGGATCGCAGCAAATTTATCTGAACGGTCATGCTTTGCCAGGGCACCTTTCGCAACTTCATAAACTTTTGTTTTTGCAAAAGCGTTTACTTTTTCTCTCACCGCTTCATTATGTAATGGCTTTGCATAATCTCTTTTTGAAGTAATTCCTTTTAATGCCCGCAGTTCTTCCTGTGCTTTTACCTGCACACGGATAGCCTCATGTCCTACTTCAATAGCTTTGATAAGGTCTTCTTCCTGGCATTCTTTGCCCTCACCTTCCACCATCATAATATTTTTGTCGGTAGCAGCAATGATAAACTCAAAATCTGCATTCGCTAATTCACTGCGGAAAGGGTTCACAATATATTTGCCATCAATACGGGCAACACGAACTTCGGAAATGATCTCCTGGATAGGAATATCGGAAACTGCTAATGCTGCCGATGCCGCCAGGCAAGCCAGTGCATCGGGCATTACTTCAGGATCGCTGGAAATAAGCGTCACCAATACCTGTACCTCGCATAAATAATCATCCGGGAACAAAGGACGCAGCGCCCTGTCGATCAGGCGGGAAGTCAGGATCTCGTAATCGTTGAGGCGGGCTTCTCTTTTGAAAAAAGATCCCGGTATCCGTCCGGCAGAAGCAAATTTTTCCTGGTAGTCTACTGACAGCGGGAAAAAGCTCTGTCCTTCTTTAGGTTCTTTATTGGCAACGACTGTTGCAAGAATGATACAATTACCCTGACGGACGGTAACCGAACCATCGGCCTGGCGGGCCAGGCGTCCAGTTTCAATAATGACCTCACGGCCATCACTTATTGTAAATTTTGATTGTAAAGGTTGTGAAAGCATGTTTTAAAGTTTGAGGTTGAATGTTCAAGGTTTGAAATTGTCGCACTAGAAACATCTCAACCAGTTTGGAATTGAAAGGTCAGAAAACAGTTATTCCCAACATCGTCTGAAGAAGTTGGGAATAATCATTTATGAGGCATTTATTCTTTACAAATTGTAGAGAGAAACTTCCAATAAAGACTTTTCCTAACATCCTCAAGGGATGGGGTGTCTTATTTCCTGATACCGAGTTTCTCGATCAATTGGCGGTAACCTGTCAGGTTATGCTTTTGCAGGTAGTTCAGCAAACGCTTGCGCTTACCAACCAGTTGCATCAGGCCGCGGTGAGTAGAGAAATCTTTTTTGTTTTCCTGTAAGTGACCGCTGATCTGGCTAATCCTTTCAGTGAGCAGGGCGATCTGGCCTTCAATTGATCCGGTGTTTGCAGCAGAACCGGCATAGGTTGTCAAAACAGTCGCTTTTTTTTCTTTTGTTAATGGCATCTTTTAATTTTTAATAATTTTCCAAAGGTCCGAAGGACTTCCTGCGAAGAATTCCTTTGGGGCATCCGATTTTTTGCATCTTATTTTTAAGACGGCAAAGGTAAGACGGATAAAGCTATCAGCCAAGGCTTTGCTATAGTTTTTTTAGGCTTGACAGCCCTGCTTTCAGCTGATTCTCAGGCTATAACTCTAAATTTGGCTCATGGAACTATCACAGGATACAAGGAATATTCTTGGACTCCAGCTACCGACCGACCCCAGGTGGGTGAACCTGGCCGAAAAATCACTGGCGGAGATCCTCACGGACCATGCTTATTGCGAGCAAAAAGCCGCCACCACCTGCATTTCCCTTATCCAGCGTTACAGTGATAAAGAGAAACTGGTGAGCGAACTCTCCCCGATCGTGACCGAGGAATGGGGTCATTTCCGGCTTGTACTGGCAGAACTGCATAAAAGAAAGCTCCAATTGGGCAAACAGCGGAAGGACGAATATGTAAATGCTTTGCTTCCTTTCCAGCGAAAAGGAGGACATATTAATGATCGCATGCTTGACCAGCTTCTGACCATGGCGTTGATCGAAGCCCGGAGCTGCGAAAGATTCAAACGCCTGAGCGAGGGGTTGAATGATGAATACATGCAGAAATTCTACCGGAGGTTCATGGAAAGTGAAGCAGGTCACTATACATTATTTATCGAACTGTCCGAAACCTATGTCGATAAAAAGATCGTGAGGCAACGCTGGGCAGAATGGCTGGAGTTTGAAGCCGGGATTATCCGCAACCTGGAAGTTCGCGGGGATCGTATCCATTAAGCTAAGAGGATAAAAGAGTAAAAAGACTAAAGGAGGTTTTTTGTCAACTCCGTTTGACCTCGCCAAACTCTTTTTTCTCCCTCTCTCCTTTTAACTCAGAGCCAAAATTTCCCGCAATCGTTTGTACATTATTTTTTGCAGGCGAATGGGTATTTTCAGTTCACTATGGAGACGGCCCCCTACCAGGAAGCACTTGCTGCATTCACTCATCAACATAATCTAACTGTTACACCCATCAGCGAAGGGCTGATCAATCAAACTTATAAGGTCACCAATGAAAAGAGTGGGGAGCGATTTCTATTGCAGCAGATCAACAATATAGTTTTTCCCGAACCGCAGCATATACAGGACAATTATGAAAAGATCTGGAGTTGGTTACAGGATAAAAAAAACACGAAATCAATAAAAATACCGAGGCCATTGCAATTTCCGGGTAACAAGCAACTGTTTCGTGATAGTCACCAACGATACTGGAGAGTCGTTGAATTCATTGATGGCGCACAGACCTTTCACAACGTGACCAACAGCAACCAGGCAAAAAAAGTAGCGGAAGCGTTTGGCAATTTTACCGCCGGGTTCAGCGATTTTGATCCTTCTACCCTTGTTCCGGTGATCCCGGGTTTTCATGATCTTTCCTTACGCTACCAACAATTTCAACAAGCATTGTACAGTGCAGAAAAAGACCGGCTGCTGTCTGCCCGGGCAACTGCAGAAGAACTGAAGAAAAGAGAACGCTATACCCGATTTTACGAGACAATAATAAGTTCAGATGAGTTCAAACTGCGTGTCATGCACCATGACGCCAAGATCTCCAATATTCTTTTTGATGCCATTAGCGGGGATGTGATCTGCCCGGTTGACCTGGACACCTGTATGCAGGGATATTTTTTCTCCGATCTCGGGGATATGATCCGCTCTATGACTTGCCCGGAGGACGAGAACAGTACAGATCTGGGTGCAATAAATATCAAAAAAGAGTTATATAGTGCTATTGTCAACGGGTATCTGGAGTCAATGCACGGGTTGCTTACCCCTGCGGAAATAGAACATATTCACTATGCCGGGTTGATTGTCATTTATATGCAGGCGTTGCGCTTCCTGGCTGATTACCTGAACAGGGATGTTTACTACCAGACAAACTATCCGGGGCAAAACCTCGACCGGGCAAAAAACCAGCTCCTGCTGCTGGAACAGTTGGAAGCGTTCCTGGCCACGGAATCACTATAAATGATTTATTTTCAAACAGGTCTTTAGAAGCGAAATATACCCAATAAAAGGTATTGTTTGTTTTACGGAGTTATGGTATATTTCGTGAAAATTTACCAAAACTACCCCCCACATGAAAAAGTTGTTAAACACCTCTGTTTTTAGCCTTGCTTTCTTACTCATTAATACTTCTTTTTCAACACCAAAAGTTATAGCCCATTACAGGGTAATAACTGTCAATCCCGATGGATCAGAAAAAGTGTCTGTGACCACAGATCCCCAGACGGCGAGGATCTATGTCAACGGCGTGCTCACCGGTACAGGCAGTATCGTTGTAACAGTTGGCAAGAATGATTGCGTAAGACTGGAAGTAAAACAGGAAGGATATATACAGGAGGTCAGGACCTATTGTGATAAAAAAGGAATGACCAAGCCGCCGAATTCAGATTATATCCAATTACAGGCTGACGAATCTTATACATCTTCTATACAGTCGGATGTGGCGAATAATGAGATCCTGCTCAGCGTAAGAAAAGGCAAATCAAGGGATGAGGCCTGGAAAACGATCGTTCAGACCGTTTTGAGCAAATTCGATGTACTGGAAAATAACGATGAAAGATCAGGTTACCTGCGTACCGCCTGGGTAGGTGTGGTCTTCGCCCGTTCCAACAATACGATCCGGACAAGAGCGATCATCAAACTTTCTTCGGAAGAGCCGCTGGCTTTTAAGATCAAATTGATATCGGAAGAATCAGGAAGAGCGGGAACATCTTTCAGCTCCGATGAACAATTCAAACCTTTTGGCCGTATCCTGAAAAAATATGATGGCTTTATCGATGAACTGAACACCAAGCTGGCTAACTAAATTTTGTTACACCCTCCCCGATCGTGGTAACAAAAATACCCGGCTCATAACCAACTGTTTTTTTATATTGTTTGTTAAGCTTTGACGCGAAATCGTCAAAGCTTATTTTTTTCACCAATGCGATAGCGCAACCGCCAAACCCCGCACCCGTCATTCTGGCGCCGGCACAACCGGGGTAGTCTTTGCAAAAATCAACAATGGTATCCAGTTCGGTACAGGATACCTCGTACAATTCCTTTAAAGATCGGTGCGAGGCGTACAGCAACTTGCCGAAGACTTCCCAGTCTTTTGTTTGCAGGGCGATCACCGTATCATTCACCCGGGCATTTTCACTGACCACGTGCAAAGCTCTTTTTCTTATCACCGGGTCGCTGATAAGATGCTGGTGGATTTCAAAAGAAGCGGGATCGAGACCACAGAGGTTTTCAAGCGGTAAGACCTTTTTCAGCTCACTTAACGCGATAGCAGATTCGGCGAAACGCTCATTGTATTTTGAATCGGCCAGTGTGCGTTCCTTTTTGCTATTGATGATTACCAGTGAATAATCCGGGATATCAAAAGGTATATATTCAAAATCCAGGGTATCACAATCCAGCAGGATCGCCTGTTGCTTTTTACCCATCGTTACTGCAAACTGGTCCATGATGCCGCAACTTACCCCGATGAATTCATTCTCCACTTTTTTTGATAATAAGGCGATATCCTTCCTGTTTATATCCAACCCATAAATGCTGCTGAGCGCAAACGCTGTCACTACTTCAATCGATGCTGAAGAGGAAAGACCTGCGCCAACAGGGAGATCCCCATCAAAAAGCAGGTCGAGTCCTGACAGATTATGGTCCTGCTGAAGTAACTCATGAATTATACCCAATGGATAATTGAACCATTGACTCCCCGTTCTCGAATAAGAGGATTGCAAATGAAGTGTTGCTGTTTCCGGGAAACGCAGGCTATGAAAGCTTAAACGTTTATCAGCATTCCTGGCAACTGCCAGCCAGGTTCCTTGTGAAATAGCACAAGGCAGCACTTGTCCACCATTATAATCAATATGCTCCCCGATAAGATTTACCCGCCCGGGGCAAAAGAAAATGGCGCTGGGTTCCTGCTGGAAACGATTGCGGAATTCCTCTATCAATTCATCTCTGGTCATTCCAAATTCATTATTTTCATTCCTTATGCCGGTACAACAACGATTCTGCTTTAAAGATCCTGCAGGTGAAGATATTTATTTGTTTACATTGACAAATCAATCCGGCACTACTGTCACTATTACGAACTACGGCGCTATCATCAGCTCTTTCACCATCCGGAAAAAGGATGGGAGTACCAATGATATCGTTCTTGGCTTTGATGATCCCGCTCAATACCTGGACGAGGATTACCTGGCACAATATCCCTGGTTTGGCTGCGCGGTAGGCCGCTATGCCAACCGAATCAAAAACGGTGAATTTGAACTGGATGGTAAAAAATATCCGCTTACAAAGAACCGGGGTGAAGAGCAATTGCATGGAGGTTGGGATGGTTTTGGTAAAAGAACCTGGCGGCTGGTAAATAGGGATGAAACTCCCTGTTCTTTTCTCGAGCTTCGCTATTTAAGCCGGGAAGGCGAAGAAGGTTTTCCCGGAAACCTTGAAACGATCATACGGTTTGAGCTCAGTGAAGAAAATGAGTTAAGCTACGAATACAAAGCGACCACAGACCAGCCAACACCGGTGAACCTGACCCATCATAGTTATTTTAACCTGAACAATGGCGAAGGAACGATTGATGAACACGAGATCAGGATCCATGCTGATGAGATGCTGGAGCAGGAAGAGAATCTAACCGCAACCGGGAATATCCTTCCTGTAGCAGGCACGCCATTTGATTTCCGGGAATTTCGCCAGATCTCTGAAGGATTAACGCTTGTGGATGAATATGACAAGAGTTTTGTTGTAAACAAGAATGATTCCCAACTGGTCTCCGAAGCAAGATCGGCGGCATCGGGTCTTTATTTACAGATCTATTCGACAGAACCCATTGTTCATTTTTATTCCGGCAAATGGATCCCTGGGATAAAAGGCAAGATGGGAACTGTCTATGGTCCTTTTTTCGGTTTTTGTTTAGAAACACACACACACCCGAATGCGGTCAACTTCCCGCATTTTCCGAATACCATCTTAAGACCCGGGGAAACTTATTACCAGAAGACGGTATATAAAGTAATTCCAACTCTACTGTCACCCTGAGCCTGTCGAAGGGTGAATGCCGGGTTCGACTCCCCGACAAGCTCAGAGCGCACTCTGACACAAAAAATTATATTTGTGAAAAATATACCGCCTCTTCCTTCAGATCAAGGAAGGGGTATTTTTCCTGTAATGTTTTCGATTTTTCAAAATGCGAAATAAGAAATTGCTGGTGGGCTTTTGTACCTGGTTGAAATGCTTTATGCTTTCTCGCGATCACGATCTTCCTTACTTCCTGCATCAATTGTTGTGTTTCCGGGTCAATACAGGCTTCGGCGAATTTCTCGAGTACAAATTCTGTTGCCGGGTAGTTTGGATGAACAAGATCAATGTCATAAAAACGATAATCCCTTAATACATCGATGACCAGTTCATAAGCCGGGAAATAATAAGCCTGTTCAAATTTACTGACGATATAATGAACCGATTCGATCAGCCTTGCCTTGCTCCTGTTATTCTCCACTACCCCATCGCGGATATGCCGTACCGGGCTGACCGTAAAAATGAATTGCAGCCGGGGATTAAAACGGAGCAATTGCAGTAAACAATCTTCCAGCATCTTGCTGGTTGCTGTTATTTCGAGCAAATGTTTATTGAACCACTGCGCCGGCGCCCGGTGACAGTTAGCAACCTCTCCGAAAGCCCCTCCTTTGGAGGGGTTTGGGGAGGTCTTTGTTAGTCGGTAAGAAAAAGATGAACCGAGTGTAATAACAATACAGCTGGCTTTCTTCAAAAACTCATGTGCCGCCTGCTGCGATTCGTTGATATTATTAACCGCATCGTCAATGTTCATGTTCGAAAACCTGGAATGATGCTCCCAGCTATGCCATACTTCATTCAACTGGAACAGGTCTGCTCCTGTATATTTTTTGGGTTCAATATAAGAGAGCAGGTTTTTACAGACACTGGCGGGATCAAACAAAATACCATGAGGATTCTGTAGCACGGTGAATTTCAGGTCCTTCAATGCATTCCCGATATGTTCGGTAAAACAGGAACCGGTGAGCAGTAATTTATCCTTATAAGTCAAGGGAGACGACAGTTTCTTCAATTCTATTGGCAGGATGAGGTCCATAAATTACTATATAAAAATTTCACCGGCAATCCGGAGGCTTTCGGCTAAAGCAGCCTTATCCAGCTTATTCAATAACTGATTTTCTTCAAAATAGCCGATCATGAGTTCGCTGTTCATATTTCCCACCAATTCATCGTCTGCCATCGGGCATCCGCCGATACCTTTCAGGGCACCATCGAATCTTTTTGAACCTGCTTTTACTGCGGCTTCGAGTTTTTCTTTCCAGTTGACAGGAGTGGAATGGAGGTGAACACCAATCTCAGTCGAGGGAAGTGAATCCACCAGGTATTTGGTCATATCATAGACCTGTTCGTCCGTGGCCATTCCCACTGTATCGGCCAGCGAGATGATACCGATATCCAGGCCCACCAGTTTATTCACCCATTCAAATACGATCTCTTCGGAATAACGATCGCCATACGGATTACCAAATGCCATGGAAATATAGATCACCAGTTTTTTACCGGTCTTATTACAGAGCTCCTGGATATTTTCCACCCTTTCCAATGATCCTTCTATGGAAGAATTGGTATTGCGTAACTGGAACGTTTCGGATACAGAAAAAGGAAAACCAAGATAACTGATCTCCTCAAACAAACTCGCTTCATGAGCCCCCCGTTCGTTGGCAACGATGGCCAGTAATTTTGATTGGGTATCTGCCGTACTGAGGTTTTTTAAAACAAGCGCCGTATCCGCCAACTGGGGAATGGCTTTGGGGGAAACAAAACTTCCGAAATCGATCGTATCAAACCCTACTTTCAGGAGTGAATTGATATACTCAATCTTCTTCTCTGTTGGAATAAAAGTTTTCCAGCCCTGCATGGCATCTCTGGGACATTCAATTAATTTAACAGAACTCATACTGCAAAGTTGGTTGGTATTCCTGACACTACAATGGGGCCCTCCTTCGGAGGGGTTTGTCCAAAAGACTCCTATAGAGGGAAGCTGTCTTCCATCCCTCCATGGCATCAGGGGGACATTCGATGAGTTGGATACTCCCTGTCACCTTGAAGAAAGAATCCTAATTCGAAATTTCTTGCCGTTTTCCATAACGAAAGTTTAATCTCTTTGTCTCATTACTTCATACAATATCATCCCCGTTGCCACACTTACATTCAAACTTTCAAAATCACCTGCCATCGGGATCTTTATTTTTTCATCGCAGATCTTCATCAGTGCAGGATAGATCCCTTTGTCTTCACTTCCCATAACAATGGCGCAAGGTTCTTTAAGATCTGTTTCGCCAATGGTCTTTGATGCTTTCATATCACTCGCAAAAACTTTGATACCATTCATGTGGAGATCATCCACCGCTTTCGTTAAACTATTCACCCGACAAATAGCGATCATTTCCAATGCCCCCGCTGAAGTAAGTATCGCGTCTTCATTCAAGGCCCCTACTCCCTTATCCGGGATAATGATCGCATGCACACCCGTACAATATGCGGTACGGGCAATGCCGCCGATATTCCGGATATCGGTGATCCCATCCAGTATAAGAAATAAAGGCGTTTCACCGCTTTCGATCACCAAAGAGATCACATCCTGGAGATTCTGGTATTGCACTTTGGCGATCTGTGCCACACATCCCTCGTGACCGGATATATTAAAACCATCCAGTTTGGCTACAGGAACATAGTTGACCGGCACCCCATTTTGCGTAGCCAGGCCTTTTATTTCATTGATATCCTGCCCCTGTGCTCTTGTATCGAGATAGATCCTGTCCAATTGCTGACCTGAACGCAGGGCTTCGATCACCGAATTGCGGCCGATCACCAGGGTGTTTTTCTTCGGCCTTTGCTGATGTCTGAAATTTTTCACTTTACAAATTTAAGTAACAAAAAACCCTGAAAGCCATTTGAACTTTCAGGGTTTTCGAAAACCCTCCTCAGCTTGTCGAAGGATGGGAGTGGTTTGTCTAATGTACTCCTATGGAGGGGAGGCTTCTTATTTTAACCCAAATGCTTTTTTTACTTTACCTACATAATCCAGTTTCTCCCAGGTAAATAATTCCACTTTCTTGTTCACTTTCTTTCCATCGGGGGAAACAAATGTTTTCTCCACCACTTCCGGTTTGCGACCCATATGACCGTAAGCAGCTGTTTCACTGTAGATCGGGTTACGCAGTTTCAACCGTTGTTCGATAAAATAAGGACGCATATCGAAAACCGATTCCACGATCTTACTGATCTGGCCATCGTTCATTTTTATATTGGCCGTACCATAGGTATTTACATTGATACTGGTGGGTTGGGCAACGCCTATCGCATAGGACACCTGCACCAATACTTCACTGCACAGACCGGCTGCAACAAGATTTTTCGCGATATGTCTTGTCGCGTAAGCGGCAGAACGGTCCACTTTGGAAGGATCCTTACCACTGAAAGCGCCACCGCCGTGAGCGCCTTTGCCACCGTAGGTATCCACGATGATCTTACGGCCCGTCAAACCGGTATCCCCATGCGGGCCACCGATCACGAATTTCCCGGTTGGGTTGACATGGTATTTGATATCCGTATTGAACAGCTTCGCATATTTTTTATACCTGGCTTTTACCCGGGGGATCAGGATGTTGATCACATCACTTTTAATCTTGGCCAGCATTTTTATTTCGCTGTCAAAATCATCATGCTGGGTGGAGATCACGATCGCATCGATACGAACAGGCTGATTTTTGTCATTGTATTCCAGGGTCACCTGGCTTTTCGCGTCGGGACGCAGATAAGGCATTTTTGAGTTCTTCTCCCGGCGGATCGCCGCTAATTCGATAAGCAGGTTATGCGCAAGATCAAGGGCAAGCGGCATATAATGTTCTGTTTCGTTGGTCGCATAACCAAACATCATTCCCTGGTCACCGGCACCCTGTTCTTCTTTTTTCTTCCGGTCAACTCCCTGGTTGATATCTGCTGACTGCTCATGTATCGCAGACAACACACCACAGCTGCTGGCTTCGAACATGTATTCGCTTTTGGTGTAACCGATCCGGCGGATCACCTCGCGGGCGATATCCTGTACATCGAGGTAAGCTTTTGATTTTACTTCCCCGGCAAGAATAACCTGCCCCGTAGTTACCAATGTTTCGCAAGCCACTTTTGATTGAGGATCAAAGGCAAGAAAATTATCGATCAGCGCATCCGATATCTGGTCAGCTACCTTATCAGGATGTCCTTCGCTTACAGATTCGGACGTAAATAAATACGGCATGTATTAAAATTTTGAGGTGCAAAGATAAGGGTGTACGCATAACGAAAAAAGCCCAACCCGGTCAATGGATGGACTTTTCCCAAGGGAATCCCTTATGAGATAAAAATATCTTGATAAATAGGTCGCTTACAACTTCGAATAGATCAGCCTCAGCCTCATACGCTGGGTGGGATGGGTGCCGCCGCCGACCCTGATTCGGCCCTTGACAATAGTGGAATTGACAAAGAACGGGAATACCTGGTCTGTGCCCGGTGGTATGCCATAACTCTCATTCAATGTGAATGGAGCAGACAACCGGAGATCATATAAAGTTTGGGTATGCGTAAGCACATGTTGCACATATCTTGAAAGATTGAATTTCCACACTTTGATCTTATTTCCTGCAGCATCAAGACTGGTTTGAGCTAAAACGCCAAAACTATTCAGATCGAACCCCGATGGCGTATAAACGAGGTCATAGGGAATGGTGCGGAACTTATAGCTGCGGGTGATACTGGGATCGGCAGCATCTACATATAATAATTCAGGGGCTTTGAAAATAGTATCCGATGGATGATAAAGCTGTTCAATGATCAATTCGGCGCGGTGAACCAACCGGTTACTGAGTCCTGTAAGATCCGGTATCTTAAGTGTAGAATAAGTCCCCGGAGATGCCTGGATATACGCTACCTGGTCTTCAAGCAGGTCACCGGATGTCGCAGCTACCGGAGTACCAGAATAATCCCGTTGGATATAATTGGCAGCAGCGCTTGCCCCAGGATCCAGGGATCTAAGACCGTTGAAACCAAAATAAGCAACAGTTGCCGAGTCAACGACCGTGCCTTTGTCAAACCGGTAATAGATCGCCAATTTGGTATTATTACTGAGCAGGTTAAACCCCATCACGGCTTCGCCGGTATTTCTTGATTTCAGGGCAAAGCCTTTGAATTTTGTCCGGAAGATCGAATCATTGAAATAAGCCCCGGTGGCGGAAGAGTCATACCCGAGCAAACGGGTGCCGAATGAATTAAAAAGTTTGATCCGCATCTGGTTCTTCGTGGTATCCCTGAAAGCCTTCACTGAATCATCGAGATTCTTCGGCAATATATTTCCAGATCCGATCAGGTTGCTGTAGGTAAAATTATTCTGCCGGACCAGGTAGGCAGAATCAGCCCTGAAGTCAACACTGTTATCCAGCTCGTAAACATCAATTGTTTGTGGAACACTACTGTCGCCATAGGTTTCTAAATAACTCATGACCAGCACCACGGAGTCGATCCGCAATTTACTGGGGTCTGAATTAGCGAAGGCAAACTTATAAAAAGTAGGCTTTAATTCGAGGAACAACTGTGCGTCGGTTTTACCAAAAAATGGATCATTATTGATCCGGCCCAGGAAAAATTCTTCCTCCCTTGAAATATACTGGGAATCACCGGCCAGGTTGAAAATGCCGTTGAAAGTATGTACTGCCAGCGTAGTGTCGAAAGTGTTGATATTATCCACCGGCGGGATCAGGCCGCCACCCACGTCTGTCGTTTCATTTATTTTTTTGCAGGCGGAAAATACAAGGGTAACAAGGGCTATGCAAAGGAGAGAAAAGGAGACAAAGGATCTTAACTTCACAAAGTAAATTTATAACGGGTTAGGTGTTTATTTATTTGCCTGCAAGGTCGCCATACAGTTGTAAATAGTCTGTTAAATCTCCCTCCGGGTTGAATGGCAATGTCTTCTTACCCCGCACTTTAGTGAATTCATCCACCAGTTTTTTCTCGATCTTTTCCGCGCCAATTGTAATGGCATCTGCGAAGGTTGCCCCGCCACGGAACATGGCTGTATTCGTTCCTTCTTTGAATACTTCAAGGTCTTTCTCTTTGAGAGAGGGATGGATCAGCGCTTTCTTAATAAAGCCGGCGCCCAGTTTTTCTTTGTAAGTATTCTGACCGATGGTAAAGACGATCTTGCTGTGAGCGAAGACCGGTTCTTTTTTATAAAGTGTTTTCAGGTATGCGGGTATTAATCCTGTCATCCAACCGCTGCAATGAATGATGTCGGGCGGCCAGCCGAATTTCTTCACGGTCTCCAGCGCTCCCTTGCAGAAGAACACGGTACGGAGATCATTGTCCTCATACCATTTATCGTTCTCGTCATGGAAAACATACTTGCGCTTGAAAAGGTCCTCGTTATCCAGGAAATAAACCTGGAGCCGGGCGCTGGGAAGGGAAGCGACCTTGATCTGGAGAGGCATATCATCGTTATCCACGGAAACATTTATCCCTGAAAGCCGGACCACTTCGTGCAACCTGTGCCGCCGTTCGTTGATGCTGCCAAAACGGGGCATAATGCAACGGACCTCAAAATTATTATCGTTGGCCTTGATCGCTAACCTGTTGACGATTTCTGAGAACTCAGTTAGTTCCAGGTAAGGTGACATTTCGTTAGCGATAAATAAAATTCTTTTCTTTGCTGACATAAGTGCCCGTTTATTTACATCCCTTTGGTAAAAGGTGGCAAAGGTAGTTATTTTAGGCCGGATTGCTATGTTTCACAAGGTTTGTACCCGTTAACCAGTCAAAAGCATGATCTTATTTAAAAAAGTAGCAGCGTTTCGTAAATGGCTTGATGCTCAGCAGGAAGAGGGAAACTATGCGGGCTTTGTACCCACAATGGGCGCCCTGCATAGCGGTCACATTTCCCTGGTCGAAACATCCCGGCAGGAGAACCCATTTACCGTTTGCAGCATATTTGTCAACCCCACCCAGTTCAACGACCCGAAGGATTTTACAAAATATCCTGTCACTATCGAAAAAGATATACTCCTGCTGGAGGCCGCCGGTTGCGATGTCCTTTTCTTACCGGAATTCAGCGAGATCTATCCCAATGGAACAAAACAAAGCTACCATTATGAACTCGGGTTCCTGGAAACGATACTCGAAGGAAAATTCCGGCCCGGTCATTTCCAGGGGGTATGCATGGTGGTGCATCGCCTGCTCGATATTGTACAGCCCTCTAATTTATATCTTGGTCAGAAAGATTACCAGCAATGCATGGTCATCACAAAACTGGTTGGGCTTATTGGTAAACAGCAGGAAATAAAACTGCGCATCTGCCCCACGCTGCGGGAAGCTGGTGGACTGGCCATGAGTAGCCGTAATATGCGACTCAGTAAAGAAGAAAAAGAAACAGCGGTGCTGATCAGTCAAAGCCTTACGATGATCCGCCAAGGTCTTCTGCCGGGAAATATTATCGCTATTCAGCAACAAGCCTCCACCCTGCTTGAAAAAGCAGGATTTAAAATTGATTATGTAGAGATCGCCGATGCGGCCACGCTCTCTCCTGTTAAGGTATGGGATGGTAAGACCGAACTCGTGGCGCTGGTCGCAGCATACTTGCATGAAGTACGTTTAATTGATAATATGCTGCTGAATTAACGGCACATCATTAACCTGTCTGACCATTTGACTTTTTGACTTTTTTGACCTCTTTGACTTTTTTGACCTCTTTGACTTATTTGACCACTTTGACCTATTTGACTTTTTTGACCTCTTTGACTTTTTTGAATTATTTGACCCATTAGATTATTTTCGGATTCTATGAGGAGGCGTATTCGAACCATATTCCAGTATACATTTTTCCTTGGCCTTGGCATTTTCCTGGTATGGTGGTCCATCAAGGACCTGACGGCCGGCGACCGTTCACAAATAAAAAACTCCCTGCAAACAGCAAGATACTGGTTGATCATTCCCGTGTTTGGTATCCTGTTCCTGAGCCATTTTGTAAGGGCACTACGCTGGCGGCTGCTGATCGAACCATTAGGCTTTCTTCCTTCCAGGACCAATACTTTTTTTGCGGTTATGATCGGCTATCTCGCTAACCAGGCAGTGCCGCGTTTAGGTGAAGTGCTGAAATGCACGGTACTTGCCCGCTATGAAAAGGTACCTGCTGATAAACTGGTGGGTACCATCATCCTTGAACGCCTGATCGATGCGCTTACCCTGCTGACCATTTTTGGGATCACGCTGGCCATACAGCCTGCACTTTATTCGCAGATCGTTGATACTTTCTTTGGTTCCACCGGCCCTCAAAAAGAGAAAAAAATAGCCACCTGGGTGATCGCGCTGATATTGCTGGGGGTAGTTGCATTGCTGATCGTCACCTGGATGATCGTGAAAAAAAAGAGCGTCGGCGATCTTTTGAAACTGGTAAAAAGAATATGGCTTAGTATTCTCCAGGGCGTTGGCTCCATCCGGCACCTGAAAAAAAGAGGTTTGTTCATCCTGCTTACCGTCTTTTTGTGGACACTTTACCTGCTGGGCGGCTATATTGGTTTCTTTGCCCTCCAGGAAACATCGCATTATGGAATCCGCGAAGCTTTCACGGTCCTCTCGGCAGGCAGCATCGGTATGATCGTTACTCCCGGCGGTATCGGGGCCTATGCCTATATGATACAGCAAACAATGGAATTATACCGCCTGAATGAAGGTATCGCTCTTGCATTTGGCTGGATCTTGTGGCTGGCACAAACCTCTGTTATTCTCATCGGGGGTTTGATTAGCTTTGTAGCGATTCCTTATTTTAATAAAAAACCACCGGATGAAACGGGCTGACCTGATACCGCAAAAAATACTTACCCTTCATGAGTTGCAGCAAAGGATCTTGCAATGGCGTTTACCCGGGAAAAGTTTTGCTTTTACCAATGGGGTATTTGATATTCTTCACCAGGGTCATATCTATTCGTTGATAGCCGCAGCCAAAGAAGCGGATTACCTCGTCGTTGGACTGAATGCCGATACTTCTGTAAAAAGATTAAAAGGAAATGCCCGGCCGGTGAATGATCAGCAATCAAGAGCCCTGTTGCTTGCGTCATTAATCATGGTCGATGTGGTGGTCCTGTTTGAAGAGGACACACCGCTTGAACTTATCAAAGCGATCATACCAGATGTACTGGTAAAAGGAGGTGATTATTCGGTGGAACAAATTGCCGGCGCAAAAGAAGTTATCGCCAGCGGCGGCCGTGTAGTGATCAATCCCATCCTGGAAGGGTTTTCCACGACTGCTATCATTGCCCGTTCTCAAAAAGGCTGAACAAGACCCAAAACTTAATAGCATCTTCAAGGTCTGTTTATTATTTTTATCCCTTATAATCTTTCACTATGGCCCATCACCATGATAAACGAAAATTGATCGCACGCGATATCAGCTGGCTTTCTTTCAATGCAAGAGTATTGCAGGAAGCAGCCGACAATTCAGTTCCCTTGCGGGAACGGATCCGTTTCCTTGGCATTTTTTCCAACAACATGGATGAATTTTTCCGGGTAAGGGTAGCCACGCTCCGGAGAATGATCCAACTCGGTACGAAGGCCAATATGCACCTCGAAAACAATCCGCAGCAGATCATCGATGAGATACAGATGAATGTACTCAACCAGCAGGGCGAGTTCAACCGGATCTGGGAAGAGGTGATGGGATTACTGAAAGAACAGAAGATCTATATCCGCACCGAAAAAGAACTGAATGTGGAGCAACAGAATTTTGTCCGCAATTATTTTGAAGAAGAAGTGAGCTCCGATGTGATTCCCCTGATGATCGAAAGTATTCCCGAATTCCCTGTATTGCGCGACAAGTCGATCTACCTCGCCGTGGTGATGTGGAAAAAAGAAAGCGCCCTGAAAAGAAAATACGCCTTGATCGAAATACCGAGCCGCGCACTGGGCCGTTTTACGATCCTCCCCTCTTCCAAACCTGATGAGAGCCATCTTATCCTGCTGGAAGATGTGATCCGCTTCAACCTGCCGCAAATCTTTTCTTATTTCGGGTATGATCAGTACCAGTCCCATATTTTCAAAGTAACCCGGGACGCTGAGTTCGATATCGACGAAGATATTTCCACCAATATCATCCAAAAGATAGAAAAAGGGATCAAGAACCGCCGTAAAGGAAAGCCCGTTCGTTTTGTATACGACAGGGAAATGGACCCGGGATTGCTGGAATATCTTGTGAGACGTTTGAATCTTTCGAAGAGAGATAATCTTATCCCTGGCGGGCGTATCCATAATTTCCGCCACTTTATGGATTTTCCCGAGCAGGTATTCCGGGAGAAGCGCCATCGGAAAAAACCCTTCGACCATCCCTTGCTAACCGAACGCCGCGTATCTGATGTGATACTTGAAAAAGATGTCATGTTGCATTTCCCTTACCATTCTTTTTTACCCCTGATCGACCTGATACGGGAAGCAGCATTTGATCCCGATGTTACCAGTATCAAGATCACCTGCTACCGGCTGGCGCAGCAATCCAAGATCGTAAATGCGCTGATCAATGCCGTCCGGAATGGTAAGCAAGTGACGGTGATGCTTGAACTCAGGGCCCGGTTTGAGGAGGAAGCCAATATCGAATGGAAGAACAGGCTGGAAGAAGAAGGCGCCAAAGTCCTGATAGAGATACCCAACATGAAAGTGCATTCTAAGATATGCGTGATCAGGAAAAATACCAAAGACAATAACAGTATCCTCTACGGATTCGTGAGCACTGGTAATCTCAATGAAAGAACATCCCGTGTATATGCCGACCATTGCCTGCTGACGTCCAACCAGAAGATCATGGCGGATGTGAACAGGATGTTCAACTACCTCGAACAGCCCAAAACAGGCTCCCATTTTCTTCGCGACTGCAAGGTCATCATCCCGAGCCCGGTCTTTGTAAAAAAAGAAATGCTGAAACTGATCGACGAGGAGATCAAACAGGCAAGAAAGAAAAAACCTGCCGCGATCACGTTAAAGATGAATTCGCTCAGTGATGAAGACATGATCTATAAATTATATGAAGCCGCGAAAGCGGGCGTGCAGATAAAACTGATCATCCGCGGTATCTTCTGTATGTTTTCCGAACATAAAAAGTTTGAAAAACCCGTACGGGCCATCAGCATCGTGGATGAATACCTGGAACATGCAAGGGTGTGGGTATTTCATAACCGGGGCAAAGAGAAAGTTTTTTTATCTTCGGCAGACTGGATGAGAAGAAACCTCGAGCACCGCGTGGAAGCCACCTGCCCGATCTGGCACGAGGAACTCAAACAGGAACTAATCGATATCCTGGATATACAATTGCAGGATAATGTAAAAGCAAGATGGCTGGATAATGACCTGAGCAATGAATACGTGAGAACGACAAAAAAGAAGATCCGGTCACAGGTAGAAACATATAACTACCTGCATAAAAAAACACAGACCCAACGTGAGACTGGCAGCAATTGATATCGGGAGTAACGCAGCAAGATTATTGATAACAGATGTTATTTCCGGCCCCCAGGCGGTCCCTGAATTCATCAAGGTGGTATTGGTCAGGGTACCACTGCGGTTGGGTTTCGATGTATTCGGCAAGGGCGAGATCTCCGCTGCCAAATCGGAAAAGATCATTAAGACCATCAAAGCCTATAAACTCCTGCTCGATGTTTACGAAGTAAAACATATCCGGGCCTGTGCCACTTCTGCGATGCGGGATGCCACGAATTCAACCGAGATCATTAAAAAAGTAAAAGCAGAGACCGGTATCCAGATCGGGATCATCAGCGGGCAGGAGGAAGCTTCCTTTATTTACGAGAACCATATTGCCGAGAACATGACGGCCGATGAGTCCTATTTGTATGTCGACGTAGGTGGCGGCAGTACCGAACTGACATTTTTCAGCGACAACAAACCGATATTTAAAGAATCTTTCAATATCGGAACGATCCGCTTATTAAAGAACCAGGTCAACGAAGCCACCTGGGATGAGATGAAAGAATTCATCCGGACTAAAACAAAAGGCTATCATCATGTAACCGCGATCGGCTCGGGCGGCAATATCAATAAAATATTCTCGCTTTCTAAAAGAAAAGAAGGTAAACCGCTTACGCTTGACCTGCTCCGGGATTATTACAAGGAGTTCAGCAATCTTTCCCTTGCTCAACGGATCAGCCTGCACAAACTCCGCGAAGACCGGGCCGATGTGATCGTCCCCGCCCTGCTTATCTATATTAACGTGATGCGCTGGGCCGAAGCTGAAGATATCTTTGTTCCCAAGATCGGGCTGGCCGATGGACTTATCCATAGCCTCTATGAGGAAGTAATGCTGAAAGAAAAGGGGATTTAATGGAAAAAATTAGGGAAAGTAATCCCGGATTTATTCCGGGAGGGGAATTGAAAAATTGTCCGACCTTGGAGAACGAATTAAATAAAGCATTTTCTTAAAAGAGATTTCGAAATGAGCACAACCAAAGAGACCAAGAAAATCACGACTAACACTCTCCAAAAAATGAAGGCCGCTGGTGAAAAGATCAGCATGCTGACCGCCTACGATTTCTCTTTTGCAAAGATCATTGACGGCGCAGGTATCGACGTGATACTGGTCGGCGATTCCGCTTCCAATGTTATGGCAGGACATGAGACGACGTTGCCCATCACCCTAGACCAAATGATCTACCATGCGGCTTCAGTTATCCGTGGCGTTGACCGTTGTCTTGTAGTGGTTGATATGCCCTTTGGCTCTTATCAATCTAACTCTGATATCGCCCTTGCTTCCGCGGTCAGGATCATGAAAGAAACGGGCGGGCATTCGATCAAACTGGAAGGAGGCGCCGAAGTGCAGGATAGTATCCGCAAGATCGTATCCGCTGGCATACCCGTTATGGGACACCTGGGATTGACGCCCCAGTCTATTTATAAATTCGGGACTTATACAGTAAGGGCCAAAGAAGAAGTAGAAGCGAATAAACTCAAAAGAGATGCAAAACTTCTCGAGGAGGCGGGTTGCTTCGCGATCGTGCTCGAAAAAATTCCCGCGGCTCTTGCCAAAGAAGTATCCGAAAGCCTGACCATTCCCACAATTGGCATCGGTGCCGGCGGCAGTTGCGATGGCCAGGTGCTGGTAATGCATGATATGCTGGGCATCAATACAGAATTCAAACCCCGTTTCCTCCGGCAGTACCTGAATATCCACGAACAGTCCACCCAGGCGGTTCAGCAGTATATCAAAGATGTAAAGGCGAAGAATTTTCCTAATGAAACGGAACAGTATTAGGATAGATAAAAATTTAGCAGATAAAAGATAAAGATTATCCTATCGTCTCCTCAATTTTTAAAAATCGATCATCTCTATTCAGAGATACACACTGTAACTTATCATCTTTCATCCATCAACTGTCATCTTTCATCTATCATCTTTTATCTACCTTTGCCCTCTCAATAAAAATTCATGGATCTTCTTAAAAATTTACGGGTTGAATCGATCAATAAAGGAGTGAGTACCGGAATACAATGGTTGGATAGTACCGGCGAAACGCTTGATTCATTTTCACCTGTTGACGGAAAAAAGATCAGTTCGGTTAACTCCGCTGACAGGAAAAGTTATGACCAGGTCGTAAAAAAAGCGGAAGAAGCTTTCCAGGAATGGAGAATGATGCCGGCGCCGAAAAGAGGCGAGATCGTGCGGCAGATCGGCGACTCCCTGCGGGAAAATAAAGAAGCGCTGGGTAAACTGGTTTCGTATGAAATGGGAAAAAGTCTGCAGGAAGGATATGGGGAAGTGCAGGAAATGATCGATATCTGCGATTTTGCTGTGGGTCTCTCCCGCCAGCTCCACGGGCTCACCATGCACAGTGAAAGACCCGGGCACCGGATGTATGAACAATATCATCCACTGGGGATCGTCGGGATCATTTCAGCTTTTAATTTCCCTGTTGCCGTGTGGAGCTGGAACAGCATGCTTGCCTGGGTCTGTGGCAATGTTTGCATTTGGAAACCTTCGGAAAAAACACCTTTGTGTGCACTCGCCTGCCAGCATATCGTATCGGATATCTTTAAAAAGAATGCTATTCCCGAAGGCGTTTCAGGATTGGTGATCGGCGGTCGTGAAGTGGGTGAATGGATGGCGGCTGATACAAGGATACCGCTTATATCGGCAACCGGTTCTACCCGGATGGGTAAAGCCGTGGGTGCTATGGTCGGTGGCAGGTTGGGTAGATCCCTGCTTGAACTGGGTGGCAATAACGCCATCATCATTTCAAAGGATGCAGACCTGGACATTGCTATGCTTGGTTCACTGTTCGGTGCAGTTGGAACTGCAGGTCAGCGTTGCACGAGCACCCGCCGGCTGATCATACACGAAGATATATATGAGAAGGTGAAAAATAAACTTGTTGCGGCCTACCAACAACTGCGTATCGGCGATCCGCTGGACCAGCACAATCATGTAGGGCCGTTGATTGATAAAGATGCTGTCAGGATGTATCTTGAAGCAATCGAAAAATGTAAGATAGAAGGCGGCAAATTCATTGTGGAAGGTGGCGAATTGACCGGCGATGGATATGAAAGCGGTTGTTATGTAAAACCCTGTATCGCTGAAGCCAACCCTGGTTATAAGATCGTTCAGCACGAAACCTTCGCCCCGATCTTATACCTGCTGAAATATAAGACATTGGAGGAAGCAATTGCCATCCAGAATGAAGTGCCGCAGGGATTATCCTCTTCGATAATGACCCTGAACCTCCGGGAAGCAGAACAATTCCTTTCACATGCGGGCAGTGATTGTGGTATTGCAAATGTGAATATCGGGACATCCGGTGCGGAAATTGGCGGGGCATTTGGTGGTGAAAAGGAAACAGGCGGTGGCCGGGAAAGCGGTAGCGATGCATGGAAAGCTTATATGCGCCGGCAGACCAATACCATCAATTACAGTACTTCCCTTCCCCTGGCACAGGGCATCAAATTCCATGTGTAAATCACAAAAAAGATCGATCAACTCCCCAGAGGCAACTAATAAGGGTTACCATCCGTCAAAAAAAGCCTAAAAAGCACTGTATTAAACCCATTTCTTATGCAAAATGTATGAATGGTAATCAGTATTTTTACGCCTATACCAATTTTGTAGTATAAAATCAAATACATGAATAGTTCAATGAAACGATTTTCCCTGTTTGCCATTAGCGGTTTGTTATCATCGGCCATTTTTGCTCAGAAGGACGAAGTACCCAAAGGGTGGCATATGTTGGATAAGGCCACTACGGGCTATTATGGCCTGAGCGTGGATAAAGCCTATGATTTTGTCAAAACTAAAAAATTAAAAAGCAATACGGTTATCGTTGCAGTAATAGATTCCGGTATTGATACAACACATGAAGACCTGCGGCCTGTTCTCTGGAAAAATCCAAAAGAAATACCCGGCAATGGTATCGATGATGACAAGAACGGCTACGTAGATGATATCTATGGCTGGAATTTCCTTGGTGGACGCGATGGGAGGAATGTAGAACAGGATTCCTATGAAGCAGCCCGTGTTTACCATAACCTGAAAACCAAATACGACGGAAAGGAACTCGATCCCAAGACGATGTCTGCGGAGGATAAGTTCCAATACGAGATGTGGCTTCGTTCCGAGAAAGAGATCGCTGGTGGCGATTCCAAAACAAGTGGACTCGAACTGGTCTTTTTAAAAAGGGCCTTTACCAATTGCCTGAAAGCCGATAGCCTGCTCCGCAAAGCAATGGGCAAGGAAAAATATACCGGCAAAGAATTGGGTGAATTCAATCCGACCGAAACCGAAATAAAAAAGGCGAAGAATACGCTCTATGCCCTGATGTCCGGCAATGATGCTCTCGAGTCAACCAACCAGGATTTCCTGGAAGGGTTTGGGGATTATGTGAATGGCGAAGAGAAAAAAGCGGATGCGGCCAATACGGCCCCGGAAGCATACCGGGCAAATATTGTCAAAGATAATTATAATGATTTCAACGATAAATTCTACGGCAATCCTGATGTAATGACGAGTAATAAATCTGCTCTCCACGGTACACACGTATCTGGCATCATTGGGGCGGCAAGGAATAACGGTGTTGGCATGGATGGGATCGCTGACAATGTAAAGATCATGATGCTGAGAGCCGTACCGGATGGTGATGAACATGATAAGGATATCGCACTGGCGATCCGTTACGCGGTAGATAATGGCGCCCGCGTGATCAATATGAGTTTTGGTAAAGGATTTTCTCCCGAGAAAAAATGGGTGGATGATGCGGTAAGATACGCCGAAAGCAAAGGTGTATTGCTTGTTCATGCAGCTGGTAATGATGCAAAGAATATCGATTCCAGTTTCAATTACCCCACTCCCCTTTTCCTGGATAATAAAAGACCCAATAACTGGATCACCGTGGGTGCAAGCGGCGACCCCAAAGCAGGTGGCTTGACGGCTAATTTTTCTAATTATGGGAAAAAGGAAGTGGATGTTTTTGCACCGGGTGTAAGGATCTATTCTACCGTACCGGGTGGTAATACTTACCAGAACCTGCAGGGAACCAGTATGGCTTCTCCTGTTGTTGCTGGCCTGGCTGCATTTATCATGGAATATTATCCCAACCTGAGCGCAGCACAGGTAAAAACGGTGATCGAAAGATCTTCCGGGAAACTGGCAGAAAAAGTAAAGAACCCCGAGACAGGTGATATGGTTGCGCTGACCGAACTCAGCAAATCAGGCGGTTTGGTGAATGCTTATGAAGCCATTAAACTGGCTTCTACCATGAAAGGCGAAAGAAACCCCGCAAAGATAAAACCGGCTACCACTGTAAAACCCAAGGTAAAAAGCTAATACTTCGCCGAACTTATTGAAACCCCGTCCACCCAGGTGTGACGGGGTTTTTATTTACCAACGCCAAGGGAATCTCTGGTAAAATTTAAGTACTTTGCAAATCCATTTTAAAACAACTGAAAAGATGAAATACAATATTTATACAGCAGGATTGATGCTCTTACTTGTGAGTAGTTGCGGGAACAATTCTACAGAAGAGAAGAACAACGTGACAGCAGATACAACTCCTGTCACCCTAACACCAACTTCAACCTCAACCAATTCAAACCCGGTTACGGTGCCAGCCAGTACTGTCCCGGTTTCCAACCCGGCAATAAATACCGCAGCTTCCGTACAAGCTACGGCTTCAACCGCCGGACTTAACCCTGCACATGGCCAACCGGGACATCGCTGTGATATTGCCGTAGGCGCGCCACTTGACAGCAAACCGGCTGAAACTAAAACCAGCTTACCCGTCAATACTACGCCATCAATCCAAACAACTCCTGTCGTGATCGGCCAGCCAGCACAACCGGCCACTGCGTCCAAAACGACAGCAGGACTTAACCCGGCGCATGGACAACCCGGTCACCGTTGCGATATATCCGTTGGTGCTCCTTTGGACAGCAAACCAACTGTTATTAATGCTACTGCTCCTCCAGCCACAACTTCAACAAACAGTAAAGTGCCGGTGATCAATACCAGTTCAACAGGAAGCACTACAACTACAGTGAATCCCGCTCCTGCAACTGCAGTTGCTCCCGGTATGAATCCATCACACGGGCAACCCGGACATCGTTGTGATATTGCTGTTGGTGCCCCTTTACCAAAACAATAAGCGAAAATCTTCAATCTGAAATATTCAATCTTCAATCTTCAATCTAAAATCTAAAATAACCATGCCACGACCGGATCTTTCGCGGGTACCGGAATGGTACCATGTATATATTAACCAGGTAAAGGAAAATGACCTGATAAAAGCCATACAGGACCAAAGCATTTCATTCCTGAAATTCCTGAAGAGGATACCTGTTGAGAAAAGGAATTATCGTTACGCCAAAGGCAAGTGGACGATCAAAGAAATGCTCCAGCACATTATTGATGCAGAAAGAGTCTTCTCTTACCGGGCACTCTGTTTTGCCCGTAAGGAGAGTGCCCCGCTCCCCAGCTTTGATGAGAATGAATATGCTGCTAATTCGAAAGCCGCCAAACGAGACTGGAACGAAATGCTTGAAGAATTCAAAGCCGTACGACATTCCACAGAGATCATGTTTGGTTCTTTTGACAAGACCCAGCTGGACAGTACTGGAACGGCCAGCGGAAAACCGGTATATGTGTTGGGAATAGGTTTTATCCTTGTGGGACATATCAACCACCATATACGGGTGCTAACCGAACGCTACCTTTAAAACAAGATAACTGGGTAAAATAAAAAAGCCTGTTCAGGATGAACAGGCTTCTACTTTTATAGGGAAAAATTTAAAATGCTTTTTTAACTGGCTCCTCTCCTGTTTTAGCTTTTACCAGGTTTTGCTGCCCGATCATATCGTTCATCACTTTAATGGCCTGGTCGAGATAAATATCTTCTCTTAACCCTTTCAGCCATTGGGCGAACCTGTCCTGTTTGTTTTTATCATCGGCCCAGCGATTGGTCTCAGCAGGCAGGGCTGATACATCGATTTGATTGGTCGTACTCAGTTTCAACAGGGATTCAAGTTGTTTGATCGTGGTACGGATCATTTTCTGTTCTTCCCTGTATTTGTCCAGCTTGAGAGAGTATTGCTTGTCATTTTGTTTTGACAACCACTCCGTACTTTCTTTGATCAGTTTGAAGGCATTGTCATTATCCAGCCGCTGGCTGCTGAGAGTCTGGATGGTTTTCAGATCATAACCGGCGCGCCAGTTGGAATAGGTGGCTTTATTCAGCTCATCCCAGGGCAATGCATCGGGATCATCTTTCTCCCTCACTTTAAGGTATTCAAGGTTATCGGGTAAAACGATATCAGAATAAACACCTTTTAACTGGGTAGAGCCGCCATTGATGCGATAAAATTTTTGCAGAGTAAGTTTAACGGTACCCAGCTCTGAGTTAGACAGGGAGAAACCATTCTCATCCAGGCCGATATTCCGCTGCACCGTGCCTTTACCATATGTAGATGTACTGCCGATGATCACACCACGGTTATAATCCTGGATCGCCGCGGCAAAGATCTCGGAAGCGGAGGCGCTGAACTCATTGACCATTACGGCCAGTGGTCCTGAATACAATACAGAACGGTCTTTATCCTTCAGCACGCTGGGTTTGTTATCACGATCCTTTACCTGAACGATCGGGCCTTCTTCAATAAAGAGCCCGGCCATCTGAACTACGTCATAGAGGGAACCACCACCATTATTGCGGAGGTCGATCACGATGCCGTCGACTTTTTCTTCTTTTAATTTTGTTACTTCTTTAGCTACATCGATATAGCTGCGGGGGCCGTTCGGGTGATCAAAATCAGCGTAGAATTCCGGGAGGAAGATATAACCGATCTTGGATCCCCCATTCTTTACAATGGCGCTGCGGGCAAATGTTTCATCCTGTACGATCTCATCCCGGATCAGGGAGACGACTTTAATAGTTCCATCATTCTTTTTAATGGTCAGTCTTACTTCAGTTCCTTTTTTACCACGGATAACTTTTACCGCATCGGTTACTACATAACCCGTAAGGTCTACCGGCTCTTCTTTACCCTGGGCCACTTTCACGATGATATCCCCGGGCTGAATCTCCCCTGACTTGGCAGCCGGGCTGCCGGTAAGAACACTGGCCACTTTGATATTCCCATCATCATATTGAAGTGAAGCGCCGATACCATAAAAACGGCCGCTCATCTCTTCGTCAAAATATCTTTTATCAACCGGTGGAAAAAATTCGGTATGCGGATCCATCGTAGTGGTGATGGCATTCACGAAAATATTGAACTTGTCATCATCCGTGAATTTAAAACGATAGCGTTCGAATGTGCGGTCAAGTATCCGCTTCACTTTATCGCGGGCATCTTTTTCCAGTTCTTCGTCCGACTTGACAACAAAGCCTTCTTTCCCTTTATTCTTCTCCCTCACTTCAAGCAGGTCGCTGTATCGCTCCAATGTCATGAACTTTAATTTCTTTCTCCAGCGATCCTTTTTCTCAGCATCCGTTTTCGGGTAGTCAAGTTTATCGCCATCGAGCACAACGTCTTCGTCAATGGTAAAATCAAAACGCGTTGCCAGTATCTCGTTATACATTTTGGAAGATTCTTCCATTCTTGTATTGAATGCTTTTCCGGCGGCCAGGAAAAATTCCACCGGCGCGCCTTTTATTTCATCATCAATCCTTGTTTCGTATTTCTGCAATGCATCCAGGTCACTTTTCAGGTACATGTTCTTTTCCCTGTCGAGATCAAGCATGAATTTCTTATAGACCTTTTGGGAGAATGCATCATTGAGCGTTTGGGGGCTGTAATGCGCCTGGCTGAGCATTTCACCAACCAGTTTCAGGATCTGTTCGTACTTGGAGGGGGGTGCGGAATTGTTTTTTGTCCCGGTTCCCATCGTCTTGAAAGCCAGGAAAGAAGCTGCTACCACCATCATGATCACAATTGGAAGTCTTTTCATATTCAATAGGTATTTAAGTGTATCGGACATAATCCAAAAATAACGCAAAAAGCCTGTTTTTCTTGCCTTTATGAGCATTTAACAAGGGTTTTTGATGAATGGATGGGGTCAATAATGCACAAAATCAATTGCCGGGGGCATTAAAATATAAAAACTCCGTTCTGCCGGAGGGCGAAACGGAGTTTACGGGTAACCAATGGGGTTCGAACCCACGACCCTCAGAACCACAATCTGATGCTCTAACCAACTGAGCTATGGCTACCATTTAACAGTCGGCAAAAATATAGAAAATCACAGCTTGTACCAAAAGCAGATTTTGAATACGGTCACCCTTTCAGTTTCTTTGCCATTCTTTTAAAATTATGAATTACTGGCTTTTAATTCTTCTTCCAGCAACAACAGCATTTGCGGGCTGGTTAACCATCCGGGTGGCGATAAAAATGCTGTTTCATCCCCGCCAACCTAAAAATATCCTGGGATTCCGGGTACAGGGAATTTATCCAAAACAACAAAAACAAATCGCTGTCAAACTCGGCAACTTTATCAGCCAGGGCTCCTTATTCGATACACTTGAACAAAAAATAAACAACCCCGGCAACCTGGAAAAGATCATGCCCCTTGTTGAAAACCATATCGATGATTTTCTTCGCAACAGGTTAAGTGCTGAAATGCCCATGATCAGTATGTTTATCGGGGATAAGACCATTGCCAAACTCAAAGAAGCTTTCCTGAAAGAGATCCAGTTGCTCTTTCCCCAGGTCATGAAAGAATATGCCGCCGGTCTCAGGAAGGAGATCAAACCGGCCGAACTCATCGAAAAATACCTGGCGGATATTCCCGCCGAAAAAATGGAAAAAAAATTTTTACAGACCCTGTCAAAAGAATTACGGCTTGCAACAATTGCCGGTGCATTGATTGGTCTTATTATTGGTCTTTTCCAGCTGGCAATCCTCCTTTTAATTACCAGTTACACTTGACCAAAAACGGGTGAACTTATTGCCGCTTATCATGTTGTCACTGTTCTGTCAGCAAGTTGGAAGTCCTTTGCCCGTCTAAAGCATTAAACCAAGGTACATGATTAAGATTTTTTTAGCCTTATCCCTTATCCTACTGTCAGTTATATCATTTTCCCAGGGCGGAAGACCCGGTGCCGGCCAGAATTTAACCGGTCGTTTTTACGGGAAGGTCGTGGAAGCCAAATCCGGCAAACCCATCGAATACGCTTCCGTGCAATTACTCCAGAATAAAATGGACACGGTCACCAAAAAAAGAAAAGAAACGGTGATCACGGGGATGCTTACCAAAGCGAACGGGGAATTCAGCCTTGAGAATGTTCCTGTGATGGGGCAGTCCAAATTAAAGATCAGCATCGTCGGTTATAAATCCTTTGAGCAACCCGTTTCCTTTGATTTAAAACCCGGTGCCAATAATGGCGACATGAGCGCCATGATCAGTGCGCTTGACAAGGACCTGGGCAATGTGAAAGTAGAATTGGACGAAAAGCTACTTGAAAATGTAACTGTCACGGCAGCCTCTAACCCCGGTTTACGCCTGGGAATCGATCGCAAAGTTTTCAATGTTGATAAAAATATCGTTTCCGCCGGTGGTACGGCAGTGGATGTTATGAAGAACGTACCTTCCGTAAGCGTGGACCTGGATGGAAATGTTACGATGAGAAACAATACCCCGCAGGTATTCGTGGATGGACGGCCTACAACGATGAGTCTTGACCAGATACCGGCCGACGCGATCGAAAGCGTGGAGATCATCACCAATCCTTCGGCAAAATTCGATGCCTCCGGTGGTACTTCGGGTATCATCAACGTAGTGCTGAAAAAAAATAAAAAAGTAGGTTATAACGGAAGCATACGTACGAATATCGATTCAAGAGCAAAATTGGGGCTTGGCGGCGATATCAATGTGCGCCAGGAAAAGATCAACTTCTTTGTAAGTGGCAATTTTAACCAACGTAAATCCATCAGCAGGGGTACAACAGACCGACTTACTTACGGAACTCCCGACAATCATTTATTCCAGAATGATAAAAGTACCATGCTGGGTAATTTCGGATTTGGGCGTGCAGGATTTGATTATTTTATCGACAACAGGAATACTATTTCCTTATCCGCGAATATCGCGAAAGGAAGTTTCAAGCCTTCAACTTACAGCAGCATGCAGACCGACCTGCTGGGAACACCGGTCAGTTCTTCACTGGCTGAACGTTTATCTAATTCAAAAAACAATTTCCGGAATACCGGTACCATGCTGAGTTATAAAAGGAATTTCCCAAAAGCAGGTAAAGAATTTACGGCGGATATCACTTTCAATACCAGCAAGAACAACAGTTCTAACCTGGTCAGGACCGACTCGCTGGATTATTCTACCAAGAGCGTAGTAAAATCATCTTCGCAACGCCAGGATGGCAAAGGATCGAATGAGAATTTTGTTTTCCAGGCAGATTATACCAACCCCATAACGGAAAAATCCAAGATAGAGATGGGCGCCAGGGTAACTATCAGGCAGGTGGATAACAAAAATGATTTCTATTTTATCACTTCCGGCGGAAATGCGATCTATAACCCCCTTTCTTCAGTGAATTACAACAGCACGGATAAAGTTTATGCCGGTTATACTACCTACTCCAACCAGATGAAAAAATTTGGCTACCAGTTAGGGTTGAGAGTGGAAAGTTCCGATTACCAGGGCAGGCTGCCAGACAAGGGACAGGAATTCAATATCAATTTCCCGGTAAGTTTTTTCCCCAGCGTGTTCCTGACCAATAAAATGAAGAATGACCAGGAATTGCAATTGAATTATACCCGTAAGATCAACCGGCCTAATTTCTTCCAGTTGTATCCCTATACTGATTATTCGGACTCCCTGAACATCAGCCGGGGTAATCCTAACCTGCAACCGGAATTCACGAATTCAGTAGAATTGTCTTACCAGAAAACATTCAAGAAGAATAAAGATAGTTTCCTCGGTTCTATCTATTACAAGAACACGAATGACCTGATCACCCGTTTCCAGGTACAGGAGACCGTTCCGGATACCGTATTGATCAATACCTATATCAATGCGGCTTCCAGTTATGTAACAGGAATGGAATTGATCCTGAAAACAAAAATGACCAAATGGTGGGATATGACCACCAATATGAACCTGTTTACTTCAAAGATCAACACAGGCATTGCGGGTCAGCCCGAACAGGACCAGTTTGCGAGTTGGTTTGGCAAGCTGAATAACACGTTTAAGTTGTTTAAGAACTTTACGATGCAGGTATCAGGTGAATACCAGTCAAAGACCATTTTACCTCCCGGTGGAAGTGGCGGTAGCGGTGGCGGTGGTCGCAGTGGCGGGGGCATGTTTGGAGGTGGTGGCGGAATGTTTGGCCAGAGCAGCTCTTCCCAGGGATATGTAAGGGCTAACTATTTTGTTGATGCCGGTCTGCGGTACGAATTCATGAAAAACAAACAGGCTTCAATTTCGCTTAATATCAATGATATTTTCAAGACCCGCCGTTCAGATATCCATTCAGAATCACCTTATTTCACCCAGGATGTATTCCGCCGGCGTGATCCACAGGTGCTGAGGCTGAGTTTCAACTGGCGCTTTGGTAAATTCGACGCCAACCTTTTCAAGCGTAAGAACAATAAGAACCAGGGAACTGATGGAATGGATAATGTGAATATGGGCCAGTAAAAAGATTAAATAGATTAAAAGAAAGGGGTTTTGCATATTTGCAAGGCCTTTTTCTTTTCAGGCATTCCAGACAATTTGAAGAAGATCTATTTTACTGTCACCAATGATCTGAGTTACGACCAGCGTATGCACCGTATCTGCACTACACTGGCGGAGAATGGCTATGCTGTCACCCTTGTCGGCAGAAGGCTGGCTGCTTCCCTCCCACTGGAGCAAAATAAATTCAGGCAAATACGGATCCGGTGTTGGTTCAATAAGGGCAAATGGTTCTACGCGGAATACAATACCCGGCTTTTCTTCTATTTATTATTCCAAAAAATGGATGCTGTCTGCGCCATTGATCTCGACACGATCCTGCCCTGTCTCCGTGTCTCCAAATGGAAAAAGATACCCCGCATCTATGATGCACATGAATTGTTCACGGAGCTGAAAGAAGTGATCACCCGTCCCGCGATCCGGCGGGCCTGGAGGAGGATCGAGCAAAAAGCGGTTCCGCAATTTCAATTGGGTTATACGGTTAGCGAAGGGATCGCCCAGGAATTCAAGCGGCGTTACGGGGTGAATTATGCGACGATACGCAATCTCCCTGTTTTACAAGATAGCCGGCCGGTTATAGCTCCCGAAAGATTCATTCTTTACCAGGGTGCTGTAAACCAGGGTCGTGGTCTCGAATACCTTATTCCCGCTATGAAATGGGTGAACTGCAAACTACGGATCTGCGGCGATGGTAATTTTATGGAGGAGACAAAACAATTGATAAGCGAATATCAACTGGAAGATAAAATTGAATTGACCGGGCTCCTTGTTCCCGGCGAACTCCGGTCCATATCTCAAAAAGCATATATCGGAGTAGCAGTTCCGGAAAAAGAAGGTCTTAATCAATACCTGGCCCTTCCCAATAAATTCTTTGATTATATACATGCCGGTCTGCCACAGGTAACGATGAATTACCCCGAATACCAAAAGATCAATGAACAATTTGAAATAGCGGTACTGATCGGCAGCCCTGATCCCAAAACAATCGCCGATGCGATAAACAATTTGCTGGTGGATGATGTTCTACATGGGAGACTTCGGGCAAATTGCCTGGCAGCGAGGCTGCAACTAAACTGGCAGCAGGAAGAAAAGAAATTATTGGCCTTCTATCAATCCTTTTTTGCACAGTGAGTGATCATTTACATATTGTTTGCCTGGATACGCCCTGGCCGGCCGATTATGGCGGCGCCATCGATATGATGAACCGCATCAGGCTTTTCAAACAACTGGGGATTGCCATTCACCTTCATTATTTCAGTTATAACGAAAGAGGAACGCCGAATGAGCTGAACCAGTTCTGTGAAAGCATTCATGTTTATGAACGAAAAAAAAAATCTGCCTTGCTTTCTTCCCGGTTGCCGTATATCGTAGCCAGCCGGATCAACGAAGAACTTGTCCGCAATCTTTCCGTAGATGATCACCCCATTATACTCGAAGGTCTGCATTGCACGGGTATTCTCTCCAAACTAGATCTTTCCAAAAGAAAGCTGGTCGTAAGAATGCACAATGAAGAGGCTGTTTATTACCGGGAACTGGCGAGAGCGGAATCCTCGTTCTTTAAAAAATTGTATTTTCTCCGCGAAAGCAGGCTGATCAAAAAATACTCGCAGCAGCTGCCCGGCGAATGCGTGTATGCCTGCGTTTCCCAGGAAGATGTACAGCGTTATAAGAATGATTATCACCTGGAGAAAGTCCGTCAATTACCCATCTATCCCTCCTGGCAGCAGGTAAAAAGTGACGAAGGGGTCGGGAATCTTTGTCTCTACCATGGCAATCTTTCCGTACCCGAGAATGAAAAAGCGGCCACCTGGCTGCTACAGAAAGTTTTTACCCGGATCCGGAAACCGTTTGTGATCGCAGGTAAGAACCCTTCCCGCCGCTTGCAGAAAATGGCGCATCTCTGCCAGCATACCTGCCTGGTGGCGGATCCTTCGGAGACAGAACTGAATGATCTTATCCGCAAGGCCCATATCAATGTATTACCGTGTTTTAATGAGCAGGTAACGGGTATTAAGCTGAAACTATTGCATGCACTTTATGAAGGACGGCATTGCATCGTGAATGAAGCGATGGTGAGGGGAACAGGACTGGAAGGTGCCTGTCATACTGCTACGACTGCCCAGGCATTTGCTTCCGTGATCGCACAACTCTATCAGCAGCCATTTACAGGTGAAGAGATAAGCCTGCGGGAAAGATTACTCGGTGATACGTATAATAATGAAAAAAATACCCGGGAACTTATTCGATACTTATGGTAGCGTTATCAATCACCCTTCCTCTTTCTGTACGGATCATCCGCGCCGGGAATTTCTGTACGACAATGTAATCATGCGAAGCCATGACGATCGCCGTATTATAATCTTTGCAGATACTAAAAAGAAGGCTCATGATCTCATCCGATGTTTCAGGGTCGAGGTTGCCGGTCGGTTCGTCCGCGAGGATCAGTTTCGGAGAATTCAGCAGGGCACGGGCCACATCCACCCTTTGTTGTTCGCCACCGCTTAATTCAAAAGGCATTTTGAATCCCTTTGACCTGAGCCCAACTTTATCGAGCACATCCATAATTTTTTCATCCATGAGTTTCTCATCGGTCCAGCCGGTGGCTCTTAATACAAATTTGAGATTATTATTGACGTTCCTGTCGGTCAGCAATTGAAACTCCTGGAACACTACCCCGAGGTTACGACGCAGGTAAGGAACTTTTTTCCAGTCGAGACCACGCAGGCTGAATCCGGCGACCGTACCATCACCTTCGGTAAGTTCCAGTTCACCATAAAGGGTTTTCAGGAGACTTGATTTACCGGTACCTGTTTTTCCAACCAGGTAAACAAATTCGCCTTTATTTACTGTCAGGTTCACCTCCTGGAGGATCAGGCTGCTTCCCTGGTAAATATTGACATGATGCAGTTCTATAATGGGCTCGGTCATCATCTAAGATTTGTTGCAAAATAAGATAAAGAAAGTGAATGATAAAAAAGAACAACCCCGGTAGTATGGATGGGAAGAAAATGGTAAGCACAATACACGAAATTAAAACTCCAGGGTTTCTCCGGGCAGTTGGATCAGCAGTTCCTTTTTCTCACTCTCTTCTACCCTGCCGATCACCCGGGCATCAACAGTAAATTCATTTGCCACCGCGATCAATTTGTCGGCGTCCTTTTCATTTGTGTATATCTCCAATCTGGTCCCCATATTAAACACCTGGTACATTTCCCGGGCATCCACCTTGCTTGCTGACTGAATTAGCTGAAAAATGACGGGCGGATCGAATAAATTATCTTTCACCACCCGCATATTGCCCGGTAAATATTTCAGGCATTTGGTCTGGCCACCCCCGCTGCAATGGATCAACCCATGGATAGCCTCAAAATGATGGGTGAGCAATTCTTTCAGTACGGGAGCAAATGTCCTTGTCGGGCTCAGGATCAATTGTCCCACTGATACCGGGGAGCGGTACTTCACCATCACTTCATCTATGATCCTGTGAGGGCCGATATAAACCACGGATTCATCCAGCGAATTGTCGTAACTCTCCGGGAATCTTGCGCCATAGGTCTTGTGCAGTACATCATGCCGGGCAGAAGTGAGTCCGTTACTGCCGATGCCACTGTTATAATTTTTCTCGTAACTGGCTTGTCCGAAACCTGCCAGCCCTACGATCACATCGCCGGGTTTTATGTTATCGTTGGTGACCAGTTTTGCTTTGGGCCATCTCGCCATCATCGTACCGTTTACGGCTATCGTTCTCACCACATCTCCCACATCGGCCGTTTCCCCACCCATATAACTGATGTTCACCCCGAATTTTTTCATGGAGTCAAAGAATTCCTGGCTGCCGTTGATCAGCGCTTCGAGCACTTCTACGGGAATCAGTTTTTTATTCCTGTCGATCGTCGAGGAGAAAAGTAAATTATCATAAATACCCGTGCAAAGCAGGTCATCAAGGTTCATCACGATCGCGTCCTGTGCAATGCCCTTCCATACGGATACATCACCGGTTTCTTTCCAGTATAAATAAGCCAGTATGCTTTTGGTGCCCGCCCCATCCGCATGCATCACGTTCACCCAATTCGCATCCCCCCCGATCACGTCGGGGTATATCTTACAAAAGGCATTCGGATAAAGTCCCTTGTCAAGATCTTTAGTAGCGGCATGCACTTCATCTTTCTGGGCGGAGACACCTCTTTTGGAATAAAGGCTCATAGTGAAAATTGAGCAGCAAAACTAACCAATCCGATTCTCAATTATCACTTAGTTTTGCACCAGTTTTATGCAGGTTCACTACAATATTGAAGAGCTCCCCTCCTTCCGCAATGCCGTTATCACAATCGGTACATTTGATGGTGTTCATAGTGGTCACCGGCAGGTCATCGATAAGCTGAAGCAGGAAACGAAGGAGGTGGATGGCGAATCTGTCCTGATTACTTTTCACCCGCATCCCCGGAAAGTGGTTTCCTCCACCATTCTCGGCATCCGCCTGCTCAATACTCTGGCAGAAAAAATAGAATTGCTGGAAGAATTGGATATCGACCATACTGTCGTCGTTCCTTTTACCGATGCTTTTGCCAACCAGCCCGCAGAAGATTATATCAAAAATTTCCTCGTAGAAAAATTTCACCCGCATACGATCATCATTGGATATGACCATCATTTTGGCCGCGACCGGCTGGGCGATTACCGGCTGCTGGAAAAGGATGCGGAGAAATACAATTACCAGCTTAAAGAGATACCCAAACACCTGCTCGAAAATATCTCCATCAGTTCCACCAAGATCCGTGAAGCGATCCTGCACAGCGATATTGCAACAGCCGGTAAACTCCTCGGCTATGAATTCTTTTTTTCAGGTATAGTCGTGCATGGAGATAAACTGGGTCGCCGGCTCGGCTACCCTACGGCCAACCTGAAGATCACCGATGAGGAAAAGATCATTCCCGGGAATGGTATCTATGCCGTGTATGCGCAACCGGAAGGGTATACTGAAAAACTAAAGGGCATGATGAGCATAGGCTTCCGGCCTACCGTAGATGGAAAAAAAAGAGTCGTCGAAGTGAATATCTTTAATTTTGACAAGGAGATATATGGGGAGACGCTGAAAGTATTTGTAAAAAAATATCTCCGCGAAGAGATCAAGTTTGATGGGCTGGAATCGCTGGTAAAACAGATCGACCAGGATAAGATCGACAGCCTGGATGTCCTGTAAAAGAAACATGGTTGACAATCCATAGTACTTGCTATGAACTATCAACCATGAACGATTAACTGTTCTTAATACTTTATCTTGAATTCGAGCAAGGATGGATTCTCAAAAAAATCATCGATTCCGGCTGTGATAGTAACTTTCTTTTTGTCTTCGGATACTTTTACTCCCTTCCCTTCCACTTCTTTCACGGGACGGGGCAGGTTGATCACATAAGTGGCTTTCATATTAAGACCCATACCGGCAGCTTCCTTCATGCTTTTCAGGTATTCATCACTTTCCACACCGGCATATTTTTCTTTGTTGAGTTTTCTTTTCAACTCGCCATTTGAATATTCGTATGTGTAATAATCATCAAAGGAGGAGGGTTCAGGCATCTGGTCGGCACCAGCACCACCTGTCATCTCCCCTGTTTTGCCTTTCAGGGTCTCGACCATGATTTTGCCGGACAATTTGTTGTAAACAGGAATATCAGCCGGCTTAGAAAAGGGAAAACTCATATTGGTCATGAATTTATCCTCTTTCAGATTCATTTTTACTTTGAGTGTTCCTTTCCGGGCCATTTCTCTTTCTTCTGCTGTCAGATTTGGAATGCTATCTGCTCCCTTGTCCATGGAAATGGTGGAGTCCATAACCTGCTGAGGCGATTTTTCTATTTCTGCACCGCCACCCATCTGCTTGGCCAGCCCGATCAATGCACTGAGGTCATTGGTATTGCTAAGGATACCGCTTCCATCTTCGTTGAGGGTGATTTCCTGGGTTGTTTCAAAACAACCAGCGAGTAATAAACTGCCACTTATCAAAAGGGCTGTGAGGATCTTTTTCATGTATAAAATTGTTGTCAAATGATGAACCTGTATTGCAAAAAGTTGCACAAAGAAAAGGGTTTTGGTTGAAATGGGATAGAATTGTCAGCTCATCATTTTTACTACCAGTTCCTTGAGCAGGGAGGCATCCGTCGTATTAACACTGCCCACTCCCACGCTTTTCAGGTTATAACTGTGTAATAAGAGCAGGGCTTTTTCCACCCCGGGATAGCTGTAAAGCCGGGCAGCCTGCAGGTAGTCCTTCATAAAATACGGGTTCACCCCAATACTGGCCGCGATTGTTTTTTCATCCTGGGTGCCGGCACCAAAGACCATAAACACTTTACTGAAAAAGCTATAAAGAGATGGCAAGATCAGCTGTATAGGTCCTGCTTTTGGGTTAGCTTCAAAATACTGGATGATGCGGATGCTACGGACAAGATCTTTTGCTCCCAGTGCTGCTTGCAATTCAAACACATTATAATCCTTACTAACACCAATATACTGTTCAATATCATCTTCTGTTATGGATGTTCTTTTACCAAGGTTCACTGATAATTTATCTATCTCGTTCTCGATCCTTGTCAGGTCGTTGCCGATATGATCCACCAGCAGGGCCAGTCCTTTGGGTGTGATAGTAAGTCCTTTTGATTGCAACAATTGCTGTGTCCATCCCGGCAGTTCCTTCTCATACATTTTTTTGGTAGTGACAAGTACCCCTTTTTCCTTGACCAGTTTGGCAAATTTCTTGCGGGCATCGAGTTTCTTTTCTTTATAAGAGACAACGAAGACAGTAGACCCCAACGGGTTTTCGAAATAGGATTCCAGTTTCTCCACATCCCGCATTTGCTGGGCTTCCTTGAGCAGAACGACCTGCCTTTCAGCGAACATCGGGTAACGGCGGCAGGCATTCACCACATCTGCCCAATTGGCGTCCTTTCCATAAAAAACGCTTAAATTAAAGGACGCCTCGTTTTCGTTGAGAATATGGTCTTCTGCATACCGCAGCACTTTATCTATGAAATATTCCTCCTCTCCCTCCAGCCAGTAGACTGGCTTGAATATCTTCTTTTTCCAATCCGAGATGATATTGTCCACACTCATAAGGCGCTAAGATACAGGCTTTCACCTGTCAAAAAAGCTAAAGAAATCCACCCCTGTTGGGAGAATGGGTGCCTTTCTGGCACGGTTTTCGGAAATTGGTGGCCAGACGGAATGTTTAACAGGATAAAGGCGAAGAGGATGCAACCAGCATGAAAACCCTGAGGCCGTTTTTTGTTCCGCGATACATTTATTAATTTAACATCAAATCTCAAATCCTTTTGTATGACAAACACTAATTATCCCTCGGCATCTACGACTCCCCAAAGTCAGCCTCCAAAAAGAAATACTAACAAGAACCTGGTGATCGGGTTACTGGCTGCAGGCCTTTTAGGCACCTGGGGTTATTTGTTATATGACAAAAACCAATCAGGTGCAAGGATCGAATCACAACAAACACAGATCACTACCCTGGATTCTGCAAAAACAGATATCCAGCGTGAATTTGACAATGCCCTGGCAAGACTGGATTCAGTAACAGGATCCAACAACAATTTACAGGGACAGTTAAGTGACCGCCAAAAAGATATCGACGCTAAAAAAGCAGAGATCCGCAAGATCCTGAACGACAAAAATGCAACACAGTCACAGCTCGCAAAAGCCAGGACTATGATAACTGACCTGAATGAAAAGATCAGTAGTCTTGAAACAGAAGTTGCCCGTTTAACTGGTGAAAACCAGGAGTTGACAGTAGCAAATACGACGCTGTCACAGGAAAAAACTGACCTGCAGACAAACCTGGCTACCACGGCTTCAGAAAAAGATGAGCTGGCTAAAACAGTGGATGTCGCTTCTACTTTCAGCGCATCCAATATACAAGTCACTCCCATTGATCAGCGAAAAAGTGGTAAGGAAAAGAGCACAAGCACTGCTAAAAGAGTGGACAAACTTGTAGTTTCTTTTGATGTGGAGAATCGTATCGCCAAATCTGGTCCGGCTGATATGTACCTGATCGTAACAGCTCCTGACGGAAAGATCATTTCCCAGGAAGGTAATATTCTGAATACAAGAACGGATGGTGACAAGAACTTTACGGCGAAGATCCCGGTTAACTATGAGCAGGGTACACGTAAATCAGTTCAGTTTCCGATCCAGCAAAATGATTTTACAACAGGTAATTATAAAATTGAAGTTTATCATAATGGCTTCAAGATCGGCGAAGGCGTGAGAAGTCTTAAAAAAGGTGGTTTATTCGGTTAAAAGCAGTTAACTCCTGCAAGAAAACCGTTCCTGTTCTCATACAGGAGCGGTTTTTTTCATTGGCTTAAACACATTTTTTACACATATTGACCGGGAGGGCTTAGGGAAAGCTGTCGCTCTGGCACATTTTAGTAATTTTATAATAGTTTAAACCTACTCACCTATGTCTCTTATTAACCTGCGACTCTCCGCATTCCTAGTGGTATTTGTGAGCCTGGGTTCCGTGGCGTCAGCACAAAATAATTTCAAACCCAGGTACAATAACTCAACAGTGTATACCGGTATCGAGGTCGGCTCCAAGGGTGTGAAGATGAGTGTGATCGAGATCGGAAAGAATGCCCAGAGTAACGGGGCTTTCAACATTCTAAAAGACACTTCTGTCAATACAGATTTTATCAATTTTTCCGAATCCTCTTTCCAGGCAACACTCAATGGTTTATGCAGTTTCTATACGACAGCCACCCGGGAATACAAGATCCCACCGAAAAGAGTTTTTACCGTGATCAGCAGCGGTGTAAAAATGCAGGCGGAAAAAGAAACAAAGTATGCATGGGTGAACAGTCTTATTGATTCATTCCGTTTAAAGATCGACGAACCCAAACGGAAGGTAGAAGTTGTGGATGTAATGAAGGAAGCGCTGCTCTCCCACCTGGGGATCGTTCCTGAAACAAGGAGGTTTACCACTTTCCTGATAGATATCGGAAGCGGCAATACCAAAGGAGGATTTTTCCCGTATGGCAACAGCACCGATTTTAAACTCTTCCAGTTGAACTGGGGTACCAAGAGCACCGCCAACAATACCGAGAAGAACTGCGTGGAGGATAAAAGTCTTGCCAATTACAATAAACAAATGGCCCGTGTGCTGGCCGGCGCCGAAAACTCAGAGATCATCTACGCGGTAAATTCAAGCGGCGCTTACCCCGTTAGTGATAATATTGCCGTCAGCGGTGGTATCGCCTGGGCAGTAGCCACTCTAACGCACCCCGAACTGATGGATAACACGGTGATCTCCGTTAATTATGATGAATTGGTAAAGTTCAGCGAGAAATTATACAAAAACTATGACGCCTTCTCTCCCTCTCTCCTGTCACTCAATGTCAACAGGAGCGATGAAAAGGAAACCATAGAAAAAGAAGTAAAAAGAGTGCAGCAGGTATTCGATCAGAAAGCACTGATGGCTGGAACCGGGCTATTGCTCAAGATCATGCGGCAGTTCGCTTCCGCATTTGAGACAAAACAATTCTTCCTGGTAAAGAACGGGCAGGTAGGCTGGGTCTCCGCATATGTTGACCAGGCCATTGATAAATAATGGCTGTTCTTCCGGTAGAGTAAAGGATATGGTTCAATTGTGATTGATGAAAGACACAAAAACTTTATTACTGGCAATGCTTTCGGTGGGCTTGACAGGCACCTGGGTCTATCATCTCTATGACAAGGTACAGTACAGTAAACGCAGGACCGAAGTATATATTAAGGATTCTACAGCTGTGGCCCAGGGCATCAGCGATTCATTACAAAAACTTTATTCCGTTGCTATAACAGACCTGGATTCACAATTAGACTCCACCCGCAATACGGCAGGGATGCTGAATGGCGAGCTCTCGTCAAAATTAGCCGAGATCAACAAACTGAGAGCCGAGATTGCCACGATCCTGAAAAAGAATAATATCAAACGTGAAGATGTCGACCTGGCCCGCAAGAAAGCGGCTGAATTGCAATTCCTCGTAACCGATCTCCAAAATAAGAATACGACCATTGAAGAGGAAAAAAAACAGATCAGCGAGGTGCTGGATAAGGTCAATGTACAGGTGAAGAATCTTGAAACAAATGTGCAGCAGCTGGATAAAGAGAATAAGGTCCTTTCAGAAAAAGTTAACCTGGCTGCTGTTTTTGTGGCTTCCGAAGTAAAATTCTCTCCCGTTACAGTAAAAAATGATAAGGAAGTAGAGACCAACCTGGTAAAAAAAGCCAGCAAACTTGTCATTGCCTTTACCGTGCAGAATAATGTTAATGATTTTGATAATGCCGAAGTATATATCGTCGTTACCCAGCCCGATGGAAAGGTGCTGCGGAATGATATTTGGGAATCTTCTTCTTTTGATATGTACAACGGGGGCAGGAAAAGCTATTCCCTAAAAATGCGTTTTGAATACCACAAGGGCGAAGCCAAGCAAATCATATTCTCCATGAACCCGGAAGATTATATCACGGGAACATATGCCCTGCAATTATACCATCATGGTCATATGATCGGCCAGGTGATGAAAACGTTGAAGTAAGCTCTTAGCTGTTAGGCGTGAGTCGTGAATCATGAGTTGTGAATCGGTAAAACAGCAACCAGAATCTAATAACCAGCGACCAGCCCTAAAAAAGGAAGGTCCCCCGGCAAGCGGGAGACCTTTATACTTAAATCTCAATTTTCAGTAATAAATTAGTTCAGGTTGTAGCCATAGCTAACATAGTAGAGACCACCTACAGATGGGCTACCGTAACCAGTGCGCTGGTATTGATTACCCAGGTTGGTGCCGCCTACACGGAAGGTGCTCTTGCTGCCGGAGGGGCGGTAAGTAACCTGTCCATCCCACCATCCGAAATAAGGCAAGGTCCCTGATATAAATGTTCCTTCATAATAGTTATTGTCCTGCCATTTGAACACCGCATTAAACCCGATATTATGGCAAACATTCTCGTTCTTGAGCCCGACATTGAACCGGTATCTTGGGGCATTAAAGAAAGAGATCACACCCGGATCAAGATCCCTTATGATATCTGAAAATACGTTACCATAAAATACATATTTTTTCACTAACTGGTATTCAAGGCCCAGTCCCCAGCCATAAGATGTCACTTTACTGGTGGAGTTTTGTGTATAGGACAGGTTGTTGCTGCTGAAAGGTGAGTAAATATCAAGTTTAGCCCCTCCTGGTTGTGATTGCACTACAGCCTCATTTACGAGGAAATCATCATAGATACTATAATACCCGTATGCGTCAAACAGTAATTTCTTTCCAAGAACTCCTTTATAACCTAACTCAAATGATGTAACAGATTCGGGCTTTACTTCTTTATAAACAGCTTTTACCAGCCTGCCAGAGTCAGCACTCGTTCCGTTCCGGTAACCGGTGCCATTAGTATTGAATACACTTGATGCGATATAACCGGGCTGTGTAGAATTCAATTTGTAATAATTTTGGAATTGTGGTAAGCAACCGATCAGGAAGCTGCTACCACCACCCAGCCGGAGGCTGATATACTGGTTTTGGTTAGACGGGAACCTGTACGCCGTCTGGTAAGATAAGCGTACAAAATTCTCTTTAGCCACTTTTACAACTGCTGTAAGCCTGGGAGTGAATTTTCCCTGGAAATTCGTTTGTTTATCATAACGACCGGAAGCACTTAGGGTCAGTATGTCATTCAGAAATTTCTTTTTTAATTGTAAGTAGGTTCCGTATTCGTTCACCCGGATTACTTGTGTCGTATCAGAGAAAATAGTTCCCTGTGAATTCATTGCCCATTGTTTCCAGGACAAGCCTGCCATCACTTCCACTTTATCGGAGAAATGAGCCATGTCTGAAATATTAAATTGGGTTTCTGCAGCATACAGGTCAGATTTGTCAAGGAATAAGGCGCCACCGGGTTTATTCACCGAGGTGGTTTTGATTTTTTTTGCAGCAGCTTCATAAGCAGGAGTTCCAGGTTGCAACCTGTTCACTTCTACCGCGCGACGGGCGATCCTGTGAAGGGAGTCATCGCTTAGCAAGTTACCTGCATTGGCATTCAGGCGCCTGGTCTCAGAAAATATCGTAATATAAGTCGGGAACCAGGTTCCACTGGGATTATATGTTTCATTCAGGAAAGCTCCCAATGCACCGGAAATATATGAATCACCCGCATTTTCCTGGGTAGTATAAGCACGTACCATCCAGTTCTTTGCTTTTACTTCTGCTTTGTGCTGTGCCATTTTAAAATTACGGAGCGAATAACGTTCTGCACCGGTATAAACCGTGGTACCCGTTCCGAAATAAGTACTGAGAGAAGCTTCGATATTATCAGTGATCTTATAGTGAACAGCACCGGTTACTTTTACATTGAGTGTATTGTAGTCAACCAGTTTGTCTTCTTCATATCCTGTCCTGGAAATACTTGCACCATGGAAATAATTGTTCTTTACCCCAATATAAAAGGGCATCATGCTTTGAACAGTTGGTACGACAGCACCGAGTCCATTTGCTGTTAATAAATTATAATAGTTGGTCAATTGTGCAGTCGTAGGGTAAGCAGGATTGCCGATTGCATTGAAATAGGCATTCGTTCCAAGTAGCGGATGCTCAATGATATCAAAACCCCCTGCCAGCGCTTTAATCCCTGCTTGTGTTTTCCTTTGTACTAACAGAGCAAATCCATTCATATCAGCACTGGTCTCATCACCATAGATATTCACCCCGTTAAAATTGGGATCACTTTGGCGGTTACCACCAATTACTTTACTTAAAACCCCGACCTGTTGTTTATTCCGGTAGTCTTCAGCTTCCCAATCACTGCCTTTCAGCAATTCAGCAGCAAGTTTAAAAGCGAGCCTGTTCTTAATCGATTTGGCCCAACGGAAACTCCAGTTATAATAAGGAGCAGCAGCACGTTGCTTGCGGTCTACGTGCATGATCCCCTGTTTGATATTAAAGCTCAGTCCCTGGTATTTGAAAGGGTTTTTGCTGGTAATAAGGACAGTTCCGTTCATTCCTCCCGAACCATACAAGGCAGAAGAAGCTCCGGCCAATATCTCGATATTGTCCACATCAAGATCAGTAAGGCCTACAATGCTGCTCACAGAAAAATTAAGCCCTGGAGCCTGGTTGTCCATCCCATCGATCAATTGATTTAGACGTGTATTACCGCTGCTGACAAAACCACGGGTTGTAACAGTGCGGAAAGTAAGACTGGCCGTATGTACATCCACTCCCTTTTCATTGGTCATTGCCTCATAAGCAGTTGGAGCAGCAGATGCAAGTAATTTGGCCCTGTTCAGGCGTTCAACAGTAACAGGTGATTCCAATAACCTCTGCGGAGCACGGGCTGCGGCGATAACTACTTCCTGCCCAAGCGTATTATTTACTTTAAAATCAACATTGACGGGTTTGGAAGCATCCGAAACAGTCACTTCCTGGTCTTCGTAACCGATCGATGTAAAAACCAGTACCACAGGCAGTTTACTTACTTTAATGATAAATATACCGTTGGAGTTAGAATAAGTGCCCTGGTCAGTACCTTTTACACGAATTGAAACGGCGGGAACATTCTCTTTAGAGATGGCATTCATAACAGTACCGGAAACCGTAACTGATTGTGCGTTAGCCGTAACCGAAAACAGGCAAGCCATCAGCCAGGCAGCTAAAAAGCTATAGCTTTTTCTCATAATAGGGAGATTTTAGTTTTGGAATTTGATGGAAAAATAAGCATTGTAAGCTTTATCTAAAAATTTAATTTTTAAGGGGAAAGGGATAAAATGTTGAAATCTTAAAGGGGTCCGGATTGGCCGATTTTTACCTCCTGCTTACTTTCGGGAATGACTGATTTTTCCTTCCCGGATCAAATTTCTTTTTACCGGGGCAAAGTGCGGGATGTTTATGGTATCGGTGGGCACTGGCTGGTAATGATCGCTTCCGACCGGATCTCGGCTTTTGATGTCATCCTGCCCCGTCCAATACCTTTTAAGGGACAAGTGTTGAACCAAATCGCAGCCTATATGCTCGGTGCAACCAAAGATATTTGCCAGAACTGGCTGGTAGATGTTCCCGCGCCCCATGTCTCCATCGGAAATCGATGTGATCCCTTCAAAATTGAAATGGTGATCAGGGGCAACCTGACCGGTCATGCCTGGCGAACCTATTCCGCCGGTAAAAGACAGCTTTGCGGAGTGAACATGCCCAACGGAATGAGGGAAAACGACTATTTCCCCTCCCCGATCATTACCCCGAGCACCAAAGCATCTGAAGGACATGATGAGGATATCAGTAAGGAAGAGATCATTGCCCGGGGTCTTGCCACGGCAGCCGAATGGGCGATACTGGAAGATTATACGCAGCGCTTATTCCGGCGGGGAAAAGAGATTGCGGCCAAACAAGGTTTGATACTGGTCGATACAAAATATGAGTTTGGGAAGATCGGTAAGGATACCTGCCTGATGGACGAGATCCATACACCCGACAGCTCGCGGTATTTTTATGCTCATGGGTTCGAAGAAAGACAATCATCCGGCGAAAGACAAAAACAACTCAGTAAAGAATTCGTAAGAGAATGGCTGATCGCCAATGATTTTATGGGTAAGGAAGGACAAACCATGCCATTCATGAGTGACGAATGGGTGGATACGATCTCCAAAAGATATATTGAACTGTATGAAAAAGTGATCGGCAAAAAATTCATGCCGGAAAAATTAAGCGACAAGGAAACAGAGCAAAGAGTGATCAGCTCACTGCAAAAACTAACTGCCTGAGATCATGAAAATACTTTTTATCGGCGCTACCGGTATGCTTGGGAAACCAGTCGCCCGCGAACTGATCCGGGCAGGTTTTGATATTACCCTTTTAGCAAGAGATATAAATAAAACAAGCAGCCTGTTCCCGGGGATCAAAATAGTGAAAGGAGATGTATTCGACCGGGCAAGTCTGCTGGAAGCGACGAAAGGAAATGATGCTGTTTATTGCAACCTGTCAATTGAACAATCTTCCAAAGAAAAAGATCCGCAGCCCGAAAGAGAGGGGATCAGCAATATTATCGAGGCGGCTCAGCAAACCGGCATCAAGAGAATCGCCTACCTGTCCTCCCTGGTTCATAAATACGAAGGTATGAACGGTTTTCACTGGTGGGGCTTCCAGCTAAAAGAACAGGCCGTTCAAAAGATCAAAGGATCCGGCATCCCCTATACCATTTTCTACCCTTCCACTTTTATGGAATGCTATCCTTTCCAGATGTTACAGGGTAAACGCCTGGCCATGCTGGGTAATTCGATAGCTCCTATGTGGTTCATTGCAGCAGAAGATTATGGGAAACAGGTAGCGGCTTCTTTCCACTTATTGCAACAGGAAAACAGGGAATTCAATATGCAGGGTCATGAACCCTACACTTTTGCAGAGGGCAATAGAGTTTTTATTGACCATTACAGCAAAGCGAAATTGAAAACGATGAAAGCCCCCATCGGCCTGATGCGATTCCTTGGCAATTTTGTGCAAAAGTTCAACTATGCCTGGCATATCTGCGAAGCGCTGAACAAATATCCTGAAAAATTTGAAAGTGATACGAGCTGGAAAGAGCTGGGCGAGCCGAAAATAAAACTGGCTGAGTATGCCGGGTCCCTGTAAAAAAAATCACCACCCGTTTCGGGGTGGTGATGAATGATTTTCCAGTAATATTATTTACTTGCCGGTGCTTTTTGCTTGATGGTGGATGTCTTAAAAACCCTGGTAGCTCCTTTGCCATAAAGCGGGCAATAATAATCCATGGCATCCTGCGCTTCGGCGTAAGACAGCCAGTAATCAGTGACCGTTCCGGTAAAGACATACCGCGATGTATAATCATACATGTCTTTTGTTCCCTGGCTACTGAAATTACCGTACACAACGGCACCTTCATAAGGCTTATACGTTCCATAGGCACGGACGATCGTGTAACCATAGTAAGTTTCGACAACAAAATAGTTACAGTAGCTGTCGCTGTAAACTACTTCACCCTGCTCCTTGGAAAGCCAGTAGTTCTCATTGTTTGGAGGAATGGAATCCCTGACACAACTGCTTAAAAAAAGAGCAATGGTTAATACCACTGCAGATAGAGTAAATATTCTTTTCATAACTTTTGTTTTACTTGTTTAAAAAAATTGTTCGTAGTCGGTTAATGACAAGATTGTGCCAGAATTTCCACAGCTTGATAGAGGGTTTGTTAAAATCAGCCGAAAGCAGGATATTCACTTTTAAAACCAGTGATGAGACTTATTTTTTTGTCTTTTTTATCCCTCTTTTTCGTCCCGGTAGTGGCGCAGGACCGCTATATGATCGTGGGTACTTATGACTCACCGAAAAGCGAAGGCATCTATGTTTACCGGTTCACCATATCGGATGGCAGTGCCGCGGAAACCAGTCATATCAAGACTTTCAACGCTTCCTTTGTTGCAGTTTCCCCTGATGGAATGCATGTGTATGCGGTTCATGAAACAGCTCCCCAGGATGGAAAAGGCGGGGAGATTGCAGCTTTCACATTTAATAAACAAAACGGAACGTTAACCCTTATCAACAAACAACTTTCCGGTGGCGATCATCCCTGCCATGTGGAAGTGGACAAGACTGGAAAATGGATATTCGTTTCCAATTACAGCAGTGGAAGTCTTTCTGTTCTGCCGGTCAACAGTGACGGAAGCCTTGGCGCTCCAACAACTATCCGGCACAGCGGCGCGGGTAAACACCCGCAGCGGCAAAAAGGGCCGCATACGCATGGCGCCATCATATCAGAAGATAACCGTTGGCTGTTTGTCACCGACCTGGGAATTGATAAAGTGATGATCTATTCCTTTGATGCGGCAACGGGAAAACTTAGTCCCGCTAAAGAACCTTTTGCATTATCTGTGGCTGGTTCGGGTCCCCGGCTTTTTACTTTTCACCCGACGAACAAATTTGCTTATATCGTAGAAGAACTAAGTGGCACCGTGGTGGTTTTTAAATACAGGAAAGGAAAACTGGAACCCAAACAACGCATCAGTACCATGATCGCAGGAGATACCAGTTTTGCCGGCAGCGCCGACATTCATCTATCGCCTGACGGGAAATTCCTTTATGCTTCTAACCGTGCCGAAGCAAACAATATCGCTATTTACCAGGTGAACGACAAGAATGGCACACTGAGTTTACTGGGTCACCAATCCACCCTTGGAAGAACACCACGAAATTTCAGTATCGACCCATCCGGCAAATTCCTGCTGGCGGAGAACCAGAACAGCGACGAAATTGTCGTGTTCAAAAGAGATGCGGGTAGCGGGATGCTCACGGATTCAGGAAAAAGGATATCCGTCGGGAAACCGGTTTGTATCAAATGGATGCCGGCAGATTGAACCAATCCCATTTGGACAATTTAAGATCATGAGGTACAGATCGGCTTTGATGAATAAGCTATTTGACTATTTTTTTCCCGCTTTTGCTTTGAGAAGGCTTTTACTTTTATTAAATACATTTCGCCCTTTATCGATACCGCTTCGTAAACTTTTTTGTGTTTCCTCCGGGAGATGTATAAAATCAAGGCATTCCTGGCTGCAGGTGCCTTCCATTTTTTCTTTGCATGCATCGCATTGGATGAATAAAAGGTGACAGGAGTCGTTTACACAGTTTACATGCGTATCGGCCGGTTTGCCGCACTGGTGGCAGGAGGAAATGATCTCCTGGGTTACCCGTTCTCCCAACCGCTGATCAAACACAAAATTCTTCCCGTGAAATTTGTTACCAAGTCCTTTTTCTTTTACCTGGTTCACATAATTGATGATGCCGCCTTCAAGGTGAAACACATTTTTAAATCCCTGGTGCAGCATATAAGCCGATGCTTTCTCGCAGCGGATACCTCCCGTGCAATACATAATGATCGCCTGGTCTTTTTTATCTTTCATCATATCCACCGCCATGGGTAGCTGTTCGCGAAAAGTATCGCTGGGGATCTCCACCGCGTTCTCAAAATGGCCCACTTCGTATTCATAATGGTTACGCATATCGATCACGACAGTCCCGGGATCGCTGGTAAGCCGGTTGAATTCCTCCGCGTTCACATATCGTCCCCTATTAGCCATATCAAAAGAAGCATCCTGTATCCCATCGGCAACGATCTTCTTCCTCAGCTTTACATCCAGCACATAAAAACTTTTCCCGTCATCATCCACGGCAATATTCAGTCTCACTCCTTTCAATGGCTCAATCGTATCAAGCCATGACCTGAAACCATCAAGATTTTGTTTTGGAATACTTACTTGCGCATTGATCCCCTCTTCCGCCAGGTAGATCCTGCCAAGCACATCGAGATTTTTCAATTGTTGGTAGAGTTCATCTCTGAAAACGGGTGGATCTGTAATTTTAAAATAAGAATAGAATGAAAGGGTGATCCGCGGTGTCGGATCGTTCTGGATAAGCTCCTTCAGCTCCTTACGGGAGACGCGGTTGTGTAGTTGTGCCATCTGATTTAAATCCCAATTGCAGGTTGGGCGGCATAAAGATAAAAAAATATTACTAGCTGTTAGCTTTGAGCCTGTAGCCTGTAGAATAGACTTGCTAACCAATCCATGAGCTACGAGAAATAACCTATCTATCATCTATCAGGGCCAATCATCTCCCCTTGCTGCTACCAGCCTGCTAAAACCAATGCGGATACCGTTTTGCCAGGGTTTGCCATCCAGGTACGACTGTACAAAATCAATACGGATCTGTTTAAAGATATTATCGAAGCCGGCAAATACTTCGTAGTAGTTTTTGTCCCTGTTGACATAGAATCCATTCGCGCCAGCGACCAGGTAGAGATTTAGTTTACGGAAGCCGGGTATTTTATTTGTGAGGAAGCCATTGAAGTTATGTTCGATATGTGCAAGGGCGTAAAAACGGGATTTATTGCTGAACTGGTAAATAGGCAGTAACTGGAAACTATTCAGGTATTCTGTCGCCAGTTTCGAAGTATTACCATTGAAATGATTGTAATCAGGTACCTGTACATTACTGCCCGTGTCAATGAATCCACCGATCCCTACCCGGTAACGAAATCTTCCCTGCAACTTAAAATTGATGTGATCTTTGATACTGAGCTTCCATTTGCTGAAACTTTCGTCGCCTCCAAACACATCTTTGATGGCTTGTGTATATTCTGCAGTGAACACGGGAAATTTTGAACCGATATTGATCTTTCTTTCTGGCAACTCAACATAACGGGCCCCGGGCTGCCAGGTAAATCCCAGGAGTACAGTAAAAACCTGGTGGCGTTTAATATTCTCCGTCATCAATTCATTGGGATAGTTGGGGCTGTATTGCCTGTCCGCTTTATCCCGCCAGGTATAATCCGTAACATTATCCAGTGGCATCCTGTCCTGGTACTGGAAAGCCGTGACAAAAGAAAAACCGCTGCCCGCTCCTTTGCGGAAACTGCCCCTGAGATAAACTGCTTCATAACTTTTGATCCTGTTCCTTTCGCTCAGCAGGCAGGAGAAAGTATTACCCCGTTGCCCGATCGGGCTGTTATTGTTGAACTGGAAAACTCTTTTACCCCCGGATAATTGAATGGAAGTCGCATATTTTTTCCCATAGGTATATCCTACAGTGAGATGTGCATTAAAATGTTTGTTGGAAAATCCATACCGTAATGCTGGTGCAATGCGGATGCTTCTCCTGCCGGAGGAAGTTGTATCAAGCCGCTTTGACCAGGAGAAGGCAGGGTTGGCAACCCATCCTTCCGCAGGATTGAAATTTACGAGTTCAAGCAGGGACGGGATCGTTAAAGATGTTCTTTTTCTTTCCGATTGAAAGGACTGACCGGTCAACAGGATATTCATCACCGTAAGTTTGTTCCGGATCTTCTGCAATGAATCAATATAGCGGGGATCATTCTTTGCCAGTTCAAGACTATCCTTCTTTTTATAATCTTTTACCTCCTCCTCCATCAGCGGAACAGGTCTTGTTTTCTCCCAGTATTCCGCGGTTTTCTTATTGGAACTGTCGGTATATTTCAAAACAGTATTGTCAAAGGTCTTCTTGTCAAAATCCGGGTTGATATTGAAATCGGAATAGATATTGATGAAACTCCCGTATATATCAAAGCCAAATACTTTTGCTGCAGGGTAGATCACCTGGCTGGAGATATACCAAACCTCTTTATCGAGCGGACGATATATTTGTTCGATGCGCAATGTGTCGAGCAATTCCATCTGCGATGCTTTGGTAAGCACCAACTGTGCAGAGTGTATCCGCCAATCATCTGCTACAATATCGATATAACCACTGAACAGGGGCTCATATTTTCTTTTAGGTGTTACTTTGATATGAGAGATCTCCCGGCCATCTTCAAAATAAGTGCCCTCCAGTTTATACTTATAAAAATTCAGCGCCGATGCCGCAATCGGCGAAACAAATCCCCGGGGATTGAGGTTGTTCCCGATAAACACGTTGTTCTTGTATAAAGAAAAAAAACGCGGGGCACTCAAGCCGAACCCATCGCTTTGCCCGCTTACCTTGGAAGAGATCACTTCTATCTTCTCCTTGTTGGGTTTGTCAACCAGGTAGCGGGAAACTGTCTCAGACAGGTAGAGCATCTTGCGTTTGCTGGTATCGCCGTCCTCGAAGTCTACTTTTTTACCAAAAAATTTATTGGGATAACCCCGGGTACGCATCTGGCCCTTGGTATATACTTCGCAACTGAATTTGTCCAGTTGCTGGTCGTAGAAAGTTCTTTTTTTAATCGCATTCCGGATGATCTGGTAGGCCGGGTCTTCTCCATTCTTTATGATCACTTCCCCTAATGTCATTTCCTGGATACTGAGTACGAAATTCAATTCAATATCTTCTCCTGCTACCGTGATTTTTCGTTCTTCTCTCTTATAACCCACATACTGGCAAACCAGCGTGTATTGCCCGGGGCTTAGTTTTAAGGAGTACTTGCCATCGCTGTTGGCGTTGGTGCCTTTATTGTTTTCCTTTATAAAAACCGAGGCATAAGGCAATAATTTCCCGGTATTATCCGTCACAACACCTTTTATTTTTTGGGATATAACCGGCAGCGAAAAAACAAGGAAAGACAGGATGGTGCTGAGTTTTCTCATAACAATACTACAAGATAAGTTCCCTTGCGCGGTTTTAGTTGCGACGACCCATCTTGTTTAAGAAGATTTAACATCATTTAGCCGAAGCCCGGAGAAAACTCCCGCTCATGGCTGCCATGCCGGCAACCAATCCCCCGATCAAACCGGTAACCAGGATCAGTAAAAGCGCATTCCCACCCAGGGGCAGCACCAAGGCTATTTTCTTTGATAGTACACCATTGTTTTTCATATCAATCCACCAGGCAAGCCCGGCCCACAATAGAAATACACCGAGAAGACCCGCAAGAAAAGCTTTACCGGCTTTTTGATGCACCAGTACGGCAACCAGCAGCGAGGTGATAGCGATCCCCCACCAGGGAAGAAATAACCCACTTATAAATGCTAATAGGGCTGTCAATACTATTGCGACTAAGAATTTCATGTATATTGATTTAAGTCATTAGCTGTTAGTTATTCCCGTGTTCACTTTCTAATTCCTTATTTCTAATTTTTTATTTTTTATTAAATCTCATCGTCCACTTAACATTCTTGTCCGTCCTGTCCCCTTCCCTCATGAACCAGAGTTTATTATATGTGCCCGCCTCCCATTTGTCAATATAATCATCATAGAATTTGCTGCCGGGATTACCGCTTTGGCCACCGGGATAAACGCCATATGCTTCTGTAGGCGTGGACAGCTGAACGATCATTCTCCAGCTGGGGCCATGACTATGCGTAACCGCATTCACGATATTACCATTGCCTCCTACTTTCAATCCTTTCCTCGCGAAAGCAGGCAAAGCATCTTTCAACAAATGATAAACCGTGGGGTTCTTGAATTTTGTCCATTCCAGCTTTCCTTCCGATTCTTTTTTAGCCAGTTCCACTGCAGCTTTCTTAAGCGCCGATGTTACGATATCCTCCAATGTTTCTTTTTGTGGGGTAGTTATATTATCAATGAATTTCAATGTAGTCGTATCTTTTTTTAGTAACTCCATGGTCGTTTGCTCCTCGGGCCGGGGTGACATGGGTTTCGTCAATGATAATTCATCATCCCAGATACCCGCCTCCAAACTATCCCACCAGCATTGGTAGACCGTTTGACCTTTGGAATCCGGGGAAGCCTCCAGGTCCCAGTTCCTAACCAGGTCCAGGTATTTTTTCTCTGTCCCGCTCAAATCAGTCTCTCTTACATATTGCAATAAGATCACCCGTGCATCTTCTCCCAGTGAATTGAAATAATTATTCTGCAGTTTCATCATATCGCCAGGCGTGATACCGGTCATCGAACTGAGATTTCTTTCGATCGTAATGGCTCTTGGAGTGATATAACTACCGGGAATAAAATATGGGTAGGAGGAATCGGCGGGTCGCTGGTTGGCGCTTTCCAGGAATCCCCTTTCGGGGTTTTTGCTGTGCGGATTCTCTGTTTGTGGAATAAAGCCCTGCCAGAGATAACTGCTGTCCTCTCCCGGCATTACATAAAGGCCCTGCCTGTCCCAGCGTGCAGGAAAGCTTCCCTGCTGCCAGATAGCGATGTCTCCGGATTTGGAAGCAAACACAAAATTCTGACCCGGGCAGTGAAATGTTTTTATCGCTTCCGTATAATCATCATAGTTCCTGGCGCGGTTCAGCCGGTAAAAGGTCATGCCCTCGTTGCTCGGGTCGTGTGCGGTCCAACGTACTGCCAGGTTCTTTTTCTTAAATGTTTCATTGGTAAAACTCTCATCGAACAGCACGGGGCCAAAAATGGTATAGGCAACAGTATCATATACCGTTTGACTGCCTTTTACTTTTATTTCTTCGAATCGTTGTGTCGCTGGATGCCATTTACCATCGAACCAGTATTCTTTCTTTGAGCGGTCTTTGAATTTGATCTCGTAATAATCTTTTACATCCCGTTGTGCATTAGTCACTCCCCAGGCGATGCTGTCGTTGAAACCAATTATGATAAATGGGCTCCCGGGTAAAGAGACTCCGTACACATTGCTTGTTGGTGTTTCTAACTGCATCTCGTACCAGATCGAAGGCAGGGATAATTCCAGGTGCGGGTCATTGCAAAGAATGGGTGCGCCGCTTTGTGTTTTGCTACCGGCTACTACCCAGTTATTGCTGCCGTTATTGATATCGGGTTTTGATATCTCGCTGTCGGCAATGATCATCTTCTTACCAAAATATAAAGAATCAGCTGTAGCAGGTTGTATAGGTATGATGCCGGGTTTGTCAAAAACTGTTCCTTTCGGGACAATGGGCATTAAAGAATCAGGAACCTGTGGATACATCATCTTTAGTTCATCAGGTATGAATGCTGATTTTGCATTGGTATACGCGATATCATTTTCCGTTCCCGATGAGAGCATTTTGGCCATCATCTTTAATAATAAAGCTGTCCGGATATTGGTCCATTTTTCCGGTTTAAAATTGAGCAGTTTATATTCTAAGGGAAGCGTGCTTTCTTTTAATGAACCGATATAGGTATTGATTCCATTGGTATACGCATCGAACATTGATTTAGAAACGGGGTCCTTCTCAATTTCCAGCATCGCGTTCTCCGCGGCGAAGCGCATGCCCAGTCTTCTTTGCTCTTTATCGTAATTGATCGCTTTTTTCCCGGCTATTTCGCTGGCCCTTCCTTCGGCAGCTTTTGTCTGCAGGTCCATCTGGAACAGGCGAAACTTCGCGTGCAGGTATCCCTGTATAAAATAAAGGTCTTCATCGTTCTCCGCGAATACATGCGGGACGAGGCGCTCGTCAAAATATACATCCGCTTTTCCTTTTAGCCCAGGAAAATTCAGTTCGGCATCAAAACTCTGGCCGGAAGGCTCTGCATTCTGCCAGAAACCGTGCTGTGGGCTCAGGAATTTACCCATGGGCGGGATAGTTCCCCATTGTTTGTTGAGCGCAAAAACAAGGGCGGCAGTTACAACTGTGGAGATAATAAAAGGAACGATTCGCATAAGCAGGGAATGTTGAGGGAAGATAAGAATAAAAGGTTAACCGTCGATTGGAACGATGGAGAAGGATCTTCCCGTGAGCTTACCATCTTCCCGTCTTCCCGGCTATTCCTTGGTTCAGAAATTAATACAGCAACTGTTTTTTCGCTAATTTCAATATTCAATAAAAACCCAAACCCATGGCAGTCTTAATAGTTGTTGGAATACTCGTACTTATTGTTATCTGGGTCATCAGTCTTTATAACGGGCTGGTGCGTTTAAGGAACAGGAGACAGAATGCATTCGCGGATATAGATGTACAGCTGCGGCAGCGGCATGACCTAATACCCCAGCTTGTCGAAACCGTAAAAGGTTATGCTTCTCATGAAAAAGAATTATTGCTCAAGGTAACCGAAGCCCGGACAGCGGCAATGGCTGCCACGACCATTGATGGCAAGATCGCCGCGGAGCAGCAACTCAGCACGGCCCTGCAGGGATTAAAAGTACAGGTGGAAGCATACCCCGACCTGAAAGCCAACCAGAACTTCTTGCAACTGCAGGAAGAACTCAGCGATATCGAAAACAAACTGGCAGCTTCCAGGCGTTTCTTCAATGCGGCCACAACCGAATACAACAATTCAGTAGAAGCATTCCCCGGGAATCTTATAGCGAGAAATTTTGGTTTTAAAAGAGAGATCTTATTCGACCTGGGAACCGATACCCGCAAACAAATGGAAGAACCTCCAAAAATTCAATTTTAGTACTTTCCCTGCCCTTTTAAGGGCAGGATAATATTTGGAACCAAGAAACCATGGAATACATTGGCCTGGATAAACAAATCCGGAAGAATAATTTCAACTCCCTGCTGCTATTGATCGCATTCCCGGCCTTGTTGCTTGGAATGAGTTATGCCTTAGTTTATTTTCTTCAGAGCGAACACAAAGAAGATCCCAATATCCTTTTTATGCAGTCAGCACCTTTTGTCCTGGCAGCAGTGGGCATCTGGTTCCTTATAGCCTGGGCCGGTCATTCTGCCTTTATCCGGATGGCTACCGGAAGCAAACCACTGGACAGGATAGAAAACAAAAGGGTTTATAATCTTGTCGAGAATCTTTGCATCTCCCAGGGGATGACGATGCCAAAGGTCTATATCATTGAAGATGATTCATTGAACGCCTTTGCCAGCGGCATCAGCGCCAAAAGCTATTCCATCTCTCTTTCGCGGGGCATCATTAACAAACTGGATGACGACGAACTCGAGGGAGTAATCGCCCATGAACTCACACATATCAAGAACCGGGATGTGAGACTGCTGATCGTATCTATCATTTTCGTCGGCATTTTTGCTTTTCTTGCGGAAATGGCCTTCCGCAGCCTGCGTTTTGTTGGTTCGGGTAAAAAAAGCAAGGACAGCAAGGGAAGCGGCGCCATTATTTTAATTGCGATCGTCATTACAGCTGTGGCATATTTCATCTCCATCCTTCTTCGTTTTGGTATCAGTCGTAGAAGAGAATACCTGGCTGATGCAGGTAGCGCCGAAATGACGAAGAAACCTTATGCCCTTGCCAATGCGTTGAGAAAGATATCCGGCGACCCCCTGATCGAAGCAGTAGAAAGTCGTGATGTAGCCCAGTTATTCATTGATAACCCCAAACCCTCCGCCCACAAATCAGCTTCCTGGGATAATATGTTTGCCACGCATCCGCCTATTGAAAAGCGAATTGAACTCCTGGAACAGTTTGTTTAGCCAGCCGAGAGCCTGTAGCCGCTAGCCGTTAGCCGTTAGCCGTTAGCCGTTAGCCGTTAGCCGTTAGCCGGGAGCCGGGAGCCGATATAGCTGATAGTCTATAGCCGTTGGACCCAACCTATAAAATTGAATACTAATTGAATTTGTCCGGGTGGTTGATCATATACCAAATTAACTTCCCAATCTCATCGTTTTTAGCTGACATTTTATTGTATATTTCTTCCGAGATATATTTACAGGCTAATGCAAAATCCAGCCAGACCTGTGTTTCGGCATTTTCCGTTTCAGAATCATTTAATTTTGCAATAAAATAATTTGTATAGCGGCTTCTCTTAATTGCTTCAACAAGGTTTGTGCATACTGATCTTGATGATCTACGAACCTGGTCAGTTAAGCTGTATTTCTCCTCAGGCGGGAACTTTTTAGATACCACATAAATATCCATTGCCAGTTCGAATCCCTTTTGGTAGGCTTTTAATTTTTTGTAGTCACTCATACCTTGATTTCTATCAAAATAGCATGGAATAGCGATTACCGATCTAGAAAAAAACAATATAAAATCGTTTTATTCCCTTTGTCAATTGGTTGCAGGCTCTGGGCTATTGGCTATTGGCTCTGGGCTCTGGGCTATTGGCTCATGGCTCTAGGCTATTAGCTCTGGGCTATTGGCTCTGGGCTATTAGCTCTGGGCTATTGGCTTCTTCCTCCTAACATCGGCACGAATGAAAAATGATCGAACACCTCTTCTTTCAACGCACTGTTCTCCAATTTGGTAATTCGCATCATCTGTTGCATGTCACCGGCACCGAGTGGTATGACCATCATGCCGCCAGGCTTTAACTGGTCTACTAATTTCTGCGGTATCTCTGGAGCAGCTGCGGTAATGATTACCCGGTCGAAGGGGGCATAAGTCGGCAAGCCTTCATAGCCATCGCCGTAAAAGAATTTGATGGAGCTATATTTTTTAAGAAAAGCAAACAACTTGTTGGAGTCAAATAATTTTTTCTGTCGCTCGATCGTGTGCACCTGGGCTCCCATTTCGGCGAGCACCACGGCCTGGTAAGCGCTGCCCGTTCCGATCTCCAGTACTTTCATGAAGGGAGTTACTTCGAGCAATTGGGATTGATAAGCCACCGTATAGGGTTGTGAAATGGTCTGTCCCTCCCCGATGGGAAAGGCTTTGTCTTCGTAAGCTTTCTCATCAAATGCTGAATCCAGGAAAAAATGGCGGGGGACTTCCAGCACGGCATCCAGCACCCGGTCGTCGGTGATGCCTTTGGCATGTATGCTCTGTACCAATTTTTTGCGAAGGCCTTTGTGGCGGTATGTATCTTCAACGGGTCTCATAAGTTGCCGCAAGATAAGCGAGGAAGGAGATAAAAGATAAAAACTAAAAGATTGGATAGATTTCAAATAGTGTTTATTAAATCAAGGTGACAAAAAACCGCTATCAAGGGACTTTCCGGGTATGCAGGTTGAAGAATATAATCTCACCTTCGTGTTGCTATCAATTGCGGCTAGGAAACACCTGGTAATTAATTTTTACCAAATTCCTAAAAAATTCCCGATATTAGTCTACATGAAAAAAGCTATCCGGATAGCGCTCCTGTTTCTCCTCGTCAGTCATATGAGCCTGGCACAGACCATCCCACCCGCACCGGATAATATGGCCGTTGTTTATTTCGCCAGGACCTCGACTCTCGGGTTTGCCATCAATTTCACCTATTTCGACAGCACGGCATTAATTGCAAAATGCAAGGGCGCCAATTTTTTCCGTTATGAATGCGAACCCGGGAAACATATATTCTGGGGTCGGTCGGAGAACCGGGATTATATAGAAGCGGAACTCGAGCCCGGGAAAATATATTTTATAGAAGTGGAGCCCCGGATGGGTGCAATGAAAGCCTCGATCGAACTAAAGCCTGTGGATCCCTCGACCGATGGTAAAGCGATGAGCCGTATAATGAAACTGATGGGTAAAAAGACCCCTGAAGTATTCCACCCCCTTGAGCTGGAGAATGAAACCAAAAGATTGGGCGACGCCATGCAGAAGGGAATGGAAAAATACCATGAAGAAAAAGCAAAGGGAAAAAATATCGGGCGGCTGGAGAAATATATGTTTTATAAAGAATAACGGAAGCCAGCCGTAAGCCATTAGCCTTTAGCCAATAGCTTTTAGGCCAATTTCATATCTGTAATGATCGCTTTGATCTTTTCATCCAGTCGTTTATTCACTTTTTCGAAATCAGCTGCATTTTCCAGGCGGTCGTTCACACTGAAATAGAATTTGATCTTCGGCTCCGTCCCGCTGGGCCGGGCGGAAATACTGCTCATATCATCCAGCACGAATTGGAGCACATTGGATTTGGGCAGATCTAATTTCCACTCTTCCCCTGTCAGCAGGTTTTTCTCCGTCTGCAATTCATAATCCCGCAACATCACTACGGGCGAGCCATTGATCATGGTGGGAGGATCCTTGCGGTAAGTCTCCATCATTGCCGCGATCTGTGCCTGTCCATCCATTCCTTTTTTGGTAATGGAGACCAGGTGCTCTTTATAAAATCCATACTCCACGTAAAGATCGATCATCTTTTCATAGAGGTTTCTTCCTTTTTCTTTTTCATAAGCCGCCATCTCGCAAAGCAACGCCACTGCGCTAATTCCATCTTTGTCCCTGATCTTGTCTCCTATCATCAGGCCAAAGCTTTCCTCCCCGCCAATGATATAATTCTCTTTGCCTTCTTTCTGTCTTATCATCTCAGCGATCCATTTAAAACCCGTCAACACCCGGTAACAATTAACCTGGTTCCTTGCGGCAATGGCATCGATCATGGGTGTTGTTACGATGGTGGTGATCACCATATCATTGGGTTTGGAAATACCTCTTGCTTTCCTGGCTTCGATCAGGTAATTAAAAGCCAGTACTGCGGTCTGGTTGCCATTCATCAGTACCCATTTCCCATTGCTATCTTTTATTCCAATAGCAAGCCGGTCTGCATCAGGATCAGTACCGCAAAGAATATCTGCATCCAGTTTCTCTGCGAGTTTCAACCCAAAACTCATGGCTTCACTTTCTTCCGGATTGGGATAGGCCACGGTGGGAAAATTTCCATCGGGTTCGCTTTGCTCTTTTACAATATGAACATTGGTAAACCCAAATCTCTCCAGCACTGGCGGCACCATTTTAATACCCGTGCCGTGTATCGGCGTGTAAACGATCTTCAGGTCCTTATGCTTTGCAATGATCTCGGGATACACACTCAAACCCTTTACCATTTCAATATACTGCTCGTCGAGTTCTTTCCCGATGATCGTGATACCTGCCTGTCCGGCAGGCAGGTTCTTCTCCCCACCACCCCATTTTACATCATCCACAGAAGCGATCTTATCCACTTCTTTGATCACATTCTTATCATGTGGCGGTACCAGCTGCGAGCCATCGTTCCAGTAAGCTTTATAGCCATTGTATTCTTTGGGATTATGCGAAGCCGTACAAACCACCCCACCCTGGCAACCCAGCTGCCGGATCGCAAAAGATAATTCAGGTGTCGGGCGCAGATCTTCAAACAAAAAAACCTTTACACCGTTCGCGGCAAAAACATTGGCGACTGTTTCAGCGAAGAAGCGACTGTTATTACGGCTATCATGTGCAATGGCAACTTTCACTCCTTCCGGGAAACATTGTTTCAGGTAATTCGCATAGCCCTGTGTCGCCATTCCCACGGTGTATTTGTTCATCCGGTTGGTGCCTACGCCCATAATACCCCGCAAACCACCAGTGCCGAATTCAAGATTCTGGTAAAAAGCATCGGCCAGTTCATTCTCATTGCTTGCCTGTAAGGCTTTAATAGCATCCTTTGTTTGCTGGTCAAAACTGCCATTGACCCAGGCATCGATCTTTGCTTGTATCGCTTTATCCATCGTTCCGCTAATTTGATGTTTAAGCCTGAAGTTATTGAATTTTAGCTTTTTGAAACTGAAAAGAACAGAGAAACGTAAATTTGTTGTTTATGCAGCATTCGCTACCAGGTTATTTCTCGCAGCGCTCGCCACGAAGCAGCGACGCCGTGTACGTTGCCCTCCGCCTCCGCTGCCTAAAACCTCCGCTACCTACTATTTTAATAGGACTCCTTCTTGTTTTCAGCAACTCTGCAAAAGCACAAAAAGATACTTTTCACATTGAGTCAATAGAAATAATAGATATCGCTGAAATAACAAAAAAAATACCCGATTCTTCTTTATACAAGAAAACACTCTTTCTCACGCCGCAACAAAAGAAGAAAAGAACCTGGATGGTAGCAGGAGCAAACGTTGTAGGCTATGGCAGCACTATGATTGCTTTATCCTCTGCCTGGTACAGTCAATATGAGAAATCCCGTTTCCATGTATTCAATGACTATCCCGAATGGAAACAGGTAGATAAGGTTGGACATATATATTCAGCTTATATCGAAAGTCGGGGCAGCATGGAAATGTGGCGATGGGCGGGACTGGGAAGAAAAAAAAGGATCTGGATAGGCGGGATGAGCGGTGCGGTCTATCAAACGGCGATCGAAGTACTCGACGGTTTCAGCTCCGGCTGGGGATGGAGCTGGGCGGATTTCGGTGCCAATATTTTGGGCAGCAGCACCCTGGTGGCGCAGGAACTCGCCTGGAACGAACAGCGCATTAAACTGAAATTCTCTTTTCATAAAAAGAACTACAGCGATCCTTCACTCGACCAGCGCAGCGATATATTATTCGGTAAAAGCGGGGCCGAACGTTTGCTGAAAGATTATAACGGACAAACTTACTGGGCAAGCGCCAGCCTTCGTTCGTTTTTCAAAAAATCTAACCTGCCACCATGGTTATCGGTGGCTGTAGGTTATGGAGCAGAGGGTTTGTTTGGGGGGACCGAAAATATTGGGAAAGACGTAAACGGGAATATCGTTTTCAACCGCCCGGATATCAAACGTTACCGGCAATGGTATTTGTCGCCAGATATTGATTTTACCCGTATCAAGACCAATAAAAAATCGGTGCGCTTACTTTTCACAGTGCTCAGCGCTTTTAAATTCCCTGCACCCGCGTTGGAATTTTCCAATGGAAAGTTGAAGGCCCATGCCATTAGTTTCTAAACTTGCCTGTAACCCTGGAAGTATTGCCGGGAGCTAACCGCATTTTATTTTTAACCCGTTAAGCAGGCAAGCCGTAAATTAGCGCTTGTAACTGACCACTATGCAACTCGTCCAGCAGATACTATTTATCCTGATCAGTGCCATTGCTGTTTTCTTTTTCTCAAAAAAAGTGAAAGAGATCAGCCGCAATATTAAACTCGGACGTGATGAAGATCTCAGTGACAACAAACCGCAACGCTGGAGGAATCTTTTTCTGCTTGCTTTCGGGCAAAAGAAGATGTTCCGGAACCCGCTGGTAGCCGTGATGCACTTTTTCGTTTACGCAGGTTTCATCATCATCAATATCGAAGTACTGGAGATCGTGTTGGATGGAATTTTCGGGGCACACCGGCTTTTTGCCGCCCCGCTGGGAGGGCTGTACCATTTCCTGATCGATGCGTTTGAAGTGCTGGCATTGCTGGTACTGGTATCCTGCGTTATTTTCCTGGCCAGGAGAAATATTATCAAATTAAAACGATTTATCAGCAAGGATCTTGATGGATGGCCGAGATCAGATGCAAATTATATCCTGGTCACCGAGATCGTTTTAATGACATTGTTCCTGACATTGAATGCGAGTGATACCTTATTACAGGCAAGAGCTGTTGAACACTATACTGCACACCCGACCGGTAACTTTATTTTATCCCAATACCTTCACCCGTTATTGAATGGTATTGGGAATGATGGGCTGGAATGGGTAGAACGAGGCTGCTGGTGGCTCCATATCGTGGGTATATTTGCTTTCCTTAACTATCTCCCCTACTCCAAGCACCTGCATATCGTACTCGCATTCCCGAATGCGTATTATGCAAGACTGGAACCGATGGGAAAGATGGAGAACATGGAATCCATACAGCAAGAAGTACTGTATGCCATGCAGCCGGAACTGGCACCAACTGGAGATGCAGCTCCTCCAAAAAAATTCGGCGCAAAAGATATACAGGACCTGAGCTGGAAAAACCTGATGGATGCGTATAGCTGCACCGAATGTGGCCGTTGTTCAGCGGCCTGTCCAGCCACGCAGACCGGCAAACTGCTCTCCCCGCGAAAGATTATGATGGATACCCGCGACAGGATGGAAGTGATCGGGAAGAATATCAATACCAACAAGGAATTCAAAGAAGACGGGAAAAGCCTGCTGCATGATTACATTTCTGTAGAAGAACTCCGCGCCTGTACCAGTTGCAATGCCTGTGTCCAGGAATGTCCTGTCAGCATCAGCCCACTTAGCATCATTCTCGAACTCCGCCGTTACCTGGTAATGGAAGAAAGCAATTCGCCGCAGGAATGGGCGGCGATGTTCAGCAATATCGAGAACAATTTTGCTCCCTGGAAGTTCAGTCCTGATGAGAGAGATAAATGGACGGAAGAATTAAAATAAGGAATTAGAAATTAGTAATCAGGAGGTATCCAGGCGTCTTTGAATACCCTGGTGATTGAGTTTTATTTTGGGCCTTCTTTATCCTCCTTATCCTGGTGCGAGATCTTTTCCAAACCTTCTTCGATCTTTTCAAATCCTTCTTCGATCTTTTCCATTTGTCCTTCGATCTTTTCGGTCATTTCTTCCGGGTGTTCGATCTGGTGTACCGCATCTTTCTTCTTTAAAATGCGCCAAAGCTGTAAAATGGCAGTAATGGCAAAGATGCCGCCGATCACCCAGTTCAGGATATGCTGGTTATTACTGATCTTGTTGGCGATCAGTAATCCCCCAAAAATAAAAATGCAATTGCCGGCAAATGTTCCAACCCCTATTCCGAGAATGTAGAAGTTATAATGGTCATTGCGGGGAAGTAATACTTTCTTGGTAAACAATACAGTGCTCCACCCGAACCAGAAAGGGATCTGTACAGGATTTACCGCGCACATCACCATTCCCAGTAAAATTTTTGGCAGGGCACTGCTCAGCACGATATTTTTTTGGACCCCGGGATGAAGAGCAGCATAAAAGCTGGATATGGCAAGGGCTACTACAATAACCAACGTAACCCATTCCAGGGCCTTTAATACTTTTTCCTGCTTTCGTATCCAGTCCATCGCTACCAGGGATATACGCACATAGATGATCTCTACCAGTAAGGAGCCAGCTGAAAACAACATCGCATCCGATACTCCATCGGAAACCGATATCTGCATGGCGGCAATATTCAGCGTACCCAGGGGAAGGGAACCAAGAAAACTGACGAGCATTCCGGTAAAGAAAATTTTCAGCAGGGGATGCATAAAACGAAAATAAGAAAGGAATGGGAAAAAACTCTTTATCAGGTGACCATCACCAGTTGCTTTACCCTTTTTGCATCGGGAATGTGGATTTTTTTCCTCGATATTTTTAAGAGGCCTTCCGTTTCCAGCTGGTTGATCATGGTAGTAACTGTTTGCCTGGCGCTGCCGATCAACTTTGCAATATCCTCGTGAGTCAGGAAATTATTGATCGTATAGCTGGTATCATTCCCGTTATACCCGTCCATGACGGCGAGGTGATAGAAGAAAGCCAGTAAACGAGACCGTACATCCTTGTTCAGCATGCTGATCAGCCGGAACTCGGCTCTCCGCAATTTTTCGCCCACCTGTTTGCTGTACTTAACTGCCAGCAGCGGTTTTTTTATAAGGAGTTTTTCAAAATCATCCACGGTAAATGCGCAAAGGCTCACATTCCCTTTATAAGCCCTGGCAAATTCTCCATTGAGATTGGTCTTTTCAAGGGCGAACTGCCCGAATATCTCCCCTTCCTTTATTATTTCCTTGATGATCTCGTTGCCTTCCTCATCCACGTAACCGATCTTGATATAACCATCCTTTACGAAATAAATTTTGTTGAGATGGTGGGAATCGAAATAGATATAATCCCCTTTTTTTGCTTCGATAAAATGATGCAGGACATTCAGTTCCTCGTATTCCTGGTCATCTAGCTGGCACCAGAGATCATAATTGCGGAGGAGCACAAGTTTTTCGTCTGAAAGCATCGGGGAATTATTGAAGAGCGAAGTTACTCAAACATCAATCATACTTCTCCAACATCTTGAAATGCCGTTTGGCATCTGCCAGGTATTTCCATCCCTTCGTGAAGGACCAGTAGGGGGTGCCATTCTTATGATTGTAGCGGCTGATCTTATACAATACTTTCCAGTGATGCAGGATAACAGCATAAGCCTTCCAGATGCTCATCCCGCAATCATAAATATGGTTGGGCTCGGCACCGCAGCCGTTGAATTCAAGGATCGAAAAATTCTTCCCTTTTTTTAGATCATCGATGGAAGTGGTCTTGATATCATAGCGGCCATAATAGAATTTGTCTGTGTAATGACTCAATTCATCAAACACTTTGTGCAGGTCCTCGTCGATCTCCCTGTGGAGATTGGTAAAATGAGCGCCCCGGTTATGGTTACCTGCATAAGAAAGGTAAAAGATCTCCCCGCCCGGTAATATCCTGCCGAAGCGGTGACCATGCCGCTGTTGCATTTCTTCCATCCTGAATTTCGCCCGGGGGTGTGCCTGTACCAGTTCTTCCAGGGTAGAGCGGCCATCCCCTTTCACCTGTAAAAGTTCCTTGTCAATGAAGCCGCTGACCACTCCTTTTGCTTCCCAGGGGAAACGATAATAAAATACACTTACTTCAACGGGGAGTATTACAAGATCCTGTACGATATATTCCACCGGGATCCGTTCATGGTATCTGGCGAGCTGCTCTTCGTTATCGATCTTACGGAAAAGAATACCCTTCATACCGATATCGGGCTTCACAATAAACGGGAATTGGAATCCCGCGGTTACGATTTTCTCTTTTACCTCCTCCAGCAGCCAGTCGTGCATGATATAGGTAGTGCGTGGGTAAGAATAAGAAGGAAGCTGGTCATACATTTCCTTTTTCCCTTCCCCTTCAAAGCCCCCAAAGGTCAGCGTGGGGTTGGAAGAACTGAAAAACCAGAAAGACCAGCTGCGGAGACAATACCATAGCCATACCGGGCCTATAGGAAAATAAAGAACATAGAAGTTCCAGAGTTCCCAGTTTGTTATTTTTTGAATAAATTTCTTCATCTTCACGCAGCAGATGAACAAAAATAAGTTTCCTGATAAGATAGCAATTTTTTTGTTTCACTATTTTTCCTAAAATCAAACCAAATGAGAAAGTACATAGTCGTGTTGCTGATCTGTTTGTATTGTTCCAAAGCAGAAAGCGCAATCATTCCCGCAGCTGCTGCTGGTAGCCATACTATAACGCCCCAAGCTCCTGTGCTCTCCACATTTGATCTTTCGACGGTTAAGATAAAAACCCTCGAAAAGTTGCTGGGAAGAAAATTAAAGTTCAAAGAAAAAATAGCCGTCAAAGTTTACCAGTGGAAGATAAAAAAGGGAGTAGCTTTTCGAAAAGAAGAAACAAAAGGAGATAAGGGCAAAACGGCGATGATTCTCGGAATCGTTAGCATTGCCACCCTTTTCATTCCTTACGCAAATATTGCCTCCCTTCCCTGTGCTATTTTAGCGATCATCTTTGGCAACCAGGCCCGGAAAGTGAATCCAAAGGATTCAAAGGCAATGACAGGTGTCATCCTGGGCTGGGTCACGATTGGAATCATAATACTCGCAATTGCTTTATTGATCATTCTTCTCAGCAGCTGGACCTGGGGCTGGGGATAGCAGCAATTTACAGGAGAAGCATCACCGGTTAGTATTATTCGGTAATATTGTTCCCGAATCAGAGAGATATGCATGTTCCAACAGTTGCTGAACTATTTGCGGGTGGTAAAACACCTGAAGTGTTATTCTGGGTAGGCTGCGCCGGTAGTTTTGACCAGCGTGCGCAAAAGATCACCAAAGCTTTTGTAACGATCCTGGATAAAGTAGGTACCAGTTATGCCATTTTGGGAAAAGAAGAGATGTGTACAGGCGATCCGGCCCGTCGAGCGGGGAATGAATTCATGTTCCAGATGATGGCGTACCAGAATATACAGGTGCTGAATAATTATGGGATAAAAAAGATCGTAACTGCCTGCCCGCATTGTTTCAATATTATAAAAAATGAATATCCTGAACTGGGTGGCAATTACGAAGTCATCCATCACAGTGTTTTTCTGCAGGGACTGATCGATGAAGGCAAAATAAAAATGCAGGAGGGCGGTATGTTCAAAGGACGGAAGATCACGTACCACGACAGCTGTTACCTGGGTCGTGCCAATGATATCTATGAAGCTCCCCGCAAAGTACTGGAAGCACTGGATGCCGAACTCGTAGAAATGAAACGCTGCCGGAGTAATGGTCTTTGTTGTGGCGCTGGTGGCGCGCAAATGTTCAAGGAAGAAGAAAAAGGGATCACCCGGATCAATATGGAACGGAGTCACGAAGCGATCGGGACCGGTGCTGCCGTGATCGCGGCTGCCTGCCCATTTTGTAATACCATGCTTACGGATGGTGTAAAGCTGGAAGAAAAAGAGGATAGCGTCAAAGTGATGGATATTGCTGAACTGGTTGCCGCCAGCATGCAATAATACTTTCCGGGATTATTTCATCCCATTCCACCCGCGGTCGTAATTTTGCAGTATGAACTTTGAGTATAAACATTTACTGGATAATAATTTTCATACCGGTTCAAGGGTCTGGATCTACCAGTCAAGCCGGCTCTTTACGCTGAACGAAGCTCTGGAAATAGAAGAAATGCTGAAGGAATTTACAGTACAATGGAATAGCCACGGTACACCTGTCAAAGGGGAAGCCCATCTTTTCTTTGGCCAATTTATTGTACTGCTTGCGGATGAAACAGCAACCGGTGTTAGTGGGTGCAGCACCGACAGTTCGGTGAGACTTGTCAAAGATATCGAACAGCGTTTTGCCGTCAATCTATTTGACAGGACCAGCCTTGCATTTATTGTAAAAGACAAGGTCCAGTTGCTGCCGCTTTCGCAAATACAATATGCGGTTGACAATGGATTTATCGATGGAAAGACTTTGTATTTCAATAATCTCGTGCAAACAAAAGCCGAATTGGAATCCCGGTGGATCCTCCCCGTAAAAGAAAGCTGGTTGGCGGGGAAAATTTCATTTTCAAGTTCCGTTTCGTAAATCAGGAACAGCATCCCCGGAATTAGCTTACCAGGAGGTCCACCAACTGGTGGATCCCTGTCTGTAGGCAGACCGATTCAATCGGGATATCCCACTCTTTTTGTTTTGCTCCTTCAGAGAAATGGACATCTCATTGACATCTCTACCAACATTTAGCCCGACGGGGCTTGCACTATTCCTACGGAGCAATGGACATATCATGGGCATCTCTCTACCAACATTTAGCCCCGACGGGGCTTGCAATATTCCCACGGAGCAGCCGCTACTTCTTTAATTAATCTGTCTACAAGTATTAAGCATCTCTGTACCAACATTTAGCCCCGACGGGCTTGCACTATTCCTACAAAGCAAACACTACCTCTTTAATCTGGCTACAAGTGTTAAGCCCCAGGCAGGGCTCATTTATTTATCTCCTGGATAAATCTCCACAAGAGTTTTATTGGATGTCTTTTTATTTCTTGACTGGTAAAACCAGCTTCTTCGACACTTTGGTAAAATTATATCCCAGGCTCAACCGGAAATTTCTTGTCTGCGCCGTGTTGAAACTTTGGAGATTGAAATTGGTGCCGTAAGTAAAATTGCGGCTTTCCTGGACAAAAGGATCGATAATATTCGCAGTTACCGTCAACTTTTTATCAAAAAACTTACGCTGGATACCGAGGTTCATGCTCCAGCTCCAGCGGGCAAAACCCTGCGGGTTGGCAAAGCGGTTGAAAGTGAAACTGCCGGTAAAATTCTGGATATCCTTTGGACTGAAAGTCGAATTGATATTGGAAGTGAACGATCCTCCATTCCGGTAACGGTTCACCGTTTTATCAAAAACACTGTATTCGTTCTGCGTATAACTGGCACTCAGGTTGACCTTTAACTTTTTGGTGACCGTCAACCCACCCCAGGTACTTATTTCATACTCCTTGCGGCCGCTGATATTCTCCCAGGTGATCTGTGTTTTTTCTCCCGGTATCAATGTCCTCACCTGGCTGAAGATATTCTCAACAATATTATATCCAAGTCCCAGGTTGATATAGAAGAGCTTCTTTGTTTTTCCCAGTACAAGATCAAAATTATGCGCCGTGGAAGCTTCCAGTTTCTCATTCCCAAAACGCACATTGTACGGATCCCCAAAATCGATAGCAGGGTTGAGTTCATTGATCCCCGGGCGGCGAATACTGCGACGGTAGGCCAGGGTCAGGTTCCATAGATCTTTCCAGTTGCGGTTGACATTGGCAAAGGGCAGCCATGTCAGGTAATTATTCTTTACATCGCGGTTATCTTTGTACAGTTCAAACCAAATAGCGGTATTCTCGACAGAAGCTCCGGCGGTGATACTGAAATTTTCCTTGATGATCTGCCGGATCGATCCGCGTAGGTTGGTAATCGTCTGGTGAAAACGAAACTCATTGCTCAGCGACTCAGATTTTACATAGACCATATCCGGTTTCTTCAGGTAGCTGGCATCAACGGTGATATGATTGTTGCTGCGGTTGTAATAGGTACCGAATGACAGGAAGGTCTTCTTGTTCTTCAGCGGCCTGTTATAATCCACCCGGGCATTATAGCCATTACTCTTGTTGTCAGTCAATTGTTCCTGTGTCGAATCGGTACCATTCGGTGTATGGTCAGGATTAAAATATTGCTGGAAAAAATCCCTGTCCGTCTGATTGACTGAAAAATTCGCACCGGTAATAATTTTGAATGTTTCACCGGGTATCTTTCCTTTTTTTGTATAACTAAGATTGAGGTTGGGACTGTAATTATCTCCGTTACTAAGAACGCTGCGTTCGCTCAGCCGGAATATATTGCCAAAACGATTGATATTGGTGTACTCCGTTGTGCTCTTGTTGTGATGGCTGTTGCCGTTATACTGCAACACGAAATTGAGGGATCTTGTTTTATCGATATCGTAATCCATGTTGACCCGGAGATTCGGGCGCCAGTTTTTATTCAGGTAATTATTCATTGTGTTGAAAAAATTGGATGAATCCGCATAAATATTATTACGGGTCGAATAACCATCGCCCCGCAGTCGGTTATAGCCCACACCTGCGTTGATACTTATGGAAAATCCCTGTTTCCGGTAACTGAAATTCCCGTTCAGGCTTGCTTCGCCCCTGGTACCCCCGGAAATATTCATACGACCTGTTCTGCCAACTTTTCCTTTCTTGGTTACGATATTGATCACGCCTCCTTGTTCATTGGCATATTGTGGTGGCGGGTTGGTCATCACTTCTATTTTTTCAATCGAACTCCCGGGTAATGATTCCAGCAGGTCCTGCAATTGCTGTAGGTTCAGTTCAACAGGTTTATCATCTATCAGGATCTTTGGCTCCTTACCTCTTACTGTTATTTTGCCAGTTGGGTCTTTCGCGACGAGCGGAACATTGGTAAGTAGATCGCTGGCATTACTCCCGGCAGCAAGCGCCGATTCACCAGCATTGAAAGTAATATTCCCGTCCTTTGACTGGATCAATGGTTTCTCCGCATAAATGATCACTTCGTCAAGGTTCTCCGATTGTTTTGATTTCAAGGTGATATCAGTGAGATTAAAATCAAACCGTTCTGCGCGGAAATTGATACTGTCGATCGTCAGGGTTTGCATACCCACATAACTGATACGAAGTTTATAGTAGCCAAAGGAGATATTACTGAAAGTAAAATCACCGGTCTTATTGGTAAGGGTTGATTTTTTCAGGAGGCTGTCTTTGGAAGAAATCATCTCTACGCTGGCCCCTTCCACGGCTTTCTTTTTATCATCCAGGATATTCCCGGTGATAAGTCCCGGGTCGCTTCCCTGTGAAAAACAGGCAAACCAGCAGGCTAATAAGGTTAAGATCAGGATTAATTTTTTCAAACCATTGAATTAGACGGCAAATATACCACATGGCTTTCTAACTGATTGGCTGCTAATTCGCTGAACGGTTTGATCCATCATTTGCACTGGGTATGACTCTGACATCCTGTCGCGATGACGGGTCTTTGATGTATATTTGCGGTTCTAATTTTTATTCCATGCTTGACTATGTGTCAGATAAAGTGCAGGATGAAACCAGGCAGGGAGAGACATTTGCTCCTTTTGCTGCTGACCCGAACCAGTATAAAAAACGCTTTTTTATAGAGAGCTATGGCTGTGCTATGAATTTTGCCGACAGCGAGATAGTCGCCTCCATTTTAAACAAAGAAGGTTTTGGAGCCACCCGTAACCTGGAAGAGGCCGACCTGATCCTTATCAATACCTGTTCCATCCGGGAAAAAGCCGAACAAACTGTCCGCAAACGCCTTACCGAATTCAAAAAACTAAAGAAGGAAAAGAAAGGCATGCTGGTAGGTGTATTGGGCTGCATGGCGGAAAGACTTAAATCCAAATTGCTCGAAGAAGAAAAACTCGTAGATCTTGTTGTAGGCCCTGATGCCTATCGCTCATTACCTGCATTGGTACTGGAGGCAGGAGAAGGACAGAAAGGGGTGAATGTTTTATTAAGCCGTGATGAGACCTATGGAGATATTTCTCCCGTGCGCTTGAACAGCAATGGTATCAGTGCATTTGTCAGCATTATGCGGGGCTGTAATAATATGTGTTCATTTTGTGTGGTTCCTTTTACAAGGGGAAGAGAAAGAAGCCGCAGTGCGGATAGTATTCTTGCAGAATGTACGGACCTTTTTGAAAAAGGATACCGTGAAGTGACCTTGCTTGGGCAGAACGTGGATAGTTATTATTGGCCCATCCCCAGCCCTTCCCAAAGGGAAGGGAGCCTTACTGAAAATACAACTATTTGGAACCCTCCCCCTAAGGGGGAGTTGGAGGGGGCCGTAACCTTTGCCATGCTGCTGGAAAAAGTCGCATTGATCAATCCCTTGCTCCGCGTCCGCTTCTCAACTTCTCACCCGAAAGATATTACGGATGATGTCCTGCATACGATCGCGAAATACGAAAACATCTGCAACTATATCCACCTGCCGGTACAAAGCGGTTCAACAAGAATACTGCAGCTGATGAACAGGACCTATACCCGCGAATGGTATATGGCTAAGGTCGACAGGATCAGAGAGATCATTCCGGGTTGTGGCATCAGCGCGGACATCATCACAGGTTTCTGCACGGAAGAAGAAAAAGATCACCAGGATACCCTGGGCATCATGGAATATGCGCAATACGATTACTCGTATATGTTTTTTTATTCTGAACGACCGGGCACGTTGGCTCAACGAAGGTATACCGATGATATACCCCTGGATATTAAAAAAAGAAGATTGCAGGAGGTAGTGGAACTTCAGAATAAATTATCGCTGGTAAGTAACCGGAAGGATCTTGGAAAGACATTCCAGGTATTAATAGAAGGCGACAGCAAAAAAAGCGAAGCCGACTGGATGGGCAGAAGCTCCCATGGCAAGGTAGTTGTATTTCCGAAGGAGCTTTTTGAACTTAAGAAAGGCGATTATGTCATGGTAAAAGTAACTGAGTGTACACAGGGCACGTTGCTGGGAAAGATCGTTGAAAATTAAAAAGCATTAATGGACATCATATCAATAAAGAACCGTTTTGGCATCATCGGCAACTCCCCTGCCCTGAACTATGCTTTGCAGGTAGCCACCCAGGTAGCCGCCACCGATCTCACGGTACTGATCAATGGTGAAAGCGGCGTGGGTAAAGAAGTTTTTTCGCAAATCATCCATTCCTTATCACCGAGAAAGCATAACCCGTTCATCGCAGTGAACTGTGGCGCTATTCCAGAAGGAACCATTGACTCCGAATTATTCGGTCATGAAAAAGGTTCATTTACCGGGGCTGCCGATGCAAGGAAAGGATATTTTGAGACGGTGAATGGCGGAACGATCTTTCTTGATGAGATCGGCGAATTACCGCTGGGTACACAGGCCCGGTTGCTCAGGGTTTTGGAAACAGGCGAATTCATTCGTGTTGGTTCCTCTAAAACACAGAAAACAGATGTACGGGTGATCGCGGCAACGAACAAGGATCTGTTGCAACAAGTGCAGGCAGGAAAATTCCGCGAAGATCTTTATTACCGGCTCAGCACCGTACCCATCCGGGTACCGGCACTCCACGACAGGCCCGAAGATATTCACCTGCTCTTCCGCAAATTCGCTGCAGACTTCGCCAATAAATACAAGACCTCCCCGGTGCAACTGGACGAGGAAGCGAAACAACTGTTAATAAACTATCCCTGGCCCGGCAATGTGCGGGAATTGAAGAATATTGCAGAACAGATCTCAGTTCTTTCCCAGGATAAAATGATAACGGCTAAGGAGCTGGGTAAATTCCTTCAACCGTATTCCAATAACAGGATGCCGGTGCTGGCTTCTTCCCTTAACGGGAATGCTCCAGAATTCTCCAACGAAAGGGAGATGCTCTACAAACTTTTCTTCGACATGAAGAAAGATGTGACCGAACTGAAAAGAATGTTCCTCGATATCTTACAGAACCCCGGCATGGTCAACCAGCACCAGGCCATTATCAATGAACTAAAAGAATCCGACAGTTATCGTCTGAAAGGAAATGAAGTATTACAACCTGTTCTCGTGCAGCCGGCCCTTCAAAACTCTCAGCCGGTCCTGCTCAGCAATAATATCCACGAACACGAGGAAGTGGAAGAAAGCCTGAATATTGTTGACAAAGAAAAAGAACTGATCATCAAAGCGCTGAAAAAACATAAAAGCAAAAGAAAAGACGCGGCCCTGGACCTGGGTATCAGTGAAAGAACCCTTTACAGGAAATTAAAAGAATACGATATAGAAGAATAAATGATACGGTTCAGAAAAATAGCTATCCTGTTGGCGCCTTGTGCTCTTTGTCTTGCTTTACTAAGCATTAGCGGCTGCAATATCTATAAGTTTAACCAGGCTGGCAGTATTCCTCCCAATGTGAAGACGGTTAAACTGGTGCAACTCGAGAACAGGGCCCGCTATATCAACCCGCAACTGAGCCAGCGGCTGTCGGACAAATTGCGCCAGAAGATCGTGAGCCAAACAAGGCTTTCACAGACAAACAGCGACAGCGCCCATTGGGAAATCAGCGGTTTTATCAGCGAATATACTTTCAGCACATCCGCCATTTCCGGCCAGCAGGTCTCTAACAACAGGCTCACCGTTTCGGTCCACATTACATTGAATGACCGCAAGGAGGATAAGATCACCGATCACGATGTAACCCGGAGTTTTGAATTCAAAGGCAATTTATCTTTCCAACAGGCAGAAGCAGCATTGGGTGATGAGATGATACGGACACTCACCGATGAGATATTCAATAAGCTTTTCTCTAACTGGTAAGTTTATATTATTTTGTAATTATGAATGCGCAGATCAATCAACTGGTGAGGTCACTACTGCAAAAAGAGACCATTGAGCAATGCAGCCTGCAGGAACTCGAGCAATTTGCCGACCGCCACCCCTATTTTGGCGCAGCCCAGTTATTACTTACCAAGAAATTACAGACTGAAAGTCCTGAGCGGTACGACGAACAACTCCAAAAAACATTTCTTTTCTTTCATAACCCGCTTTGGGTGGAACACCTGCTGAATGATACCGGTAATGGAAGCGTTATAGCAACAGAAAAAAAAGAAGAGCCGCCAATCGTTTCACCGGAGATCATCGAACCTGAAGCGCTTGTTTCAGCGGCAGTGTCCCAACAACCGGTCATCCAGGAGCCTCTTTCCGAACCCGTTATCGGACAAGCAGTAACCGAACAGATCACTGTTGCTCCTCCAGAGGAAGAAGAATTGGTATCGATGCCAAATGAACCTGTCCTCAAAATCCCTGAATTTAAAACAGAATCTTTAAAGGTGGGATCCACCGACCTGCTTTTTGAACCCTACCATACAGTTGATTATTTCGCTTCACAGGGAATAAAATATAAAGAAGAGGAAAAGCCTGTCGACAAATTCGGACAGCAACTAAAGAGTTTTACTGACTGGTTAAAAGTGATGAGAAGACTGCCGGTGACTGAAATTGCAAAGGAGGTAGAAATAAAAGCAGAAGAAAAAGTGGAACAACTCGCAGAACACTCCCTTGAAGAAGGGGAGATCGTAACAGAGACTATGGCAGAAGTATGGGAGAAGCAGGGAAATGTCGCCAAAGCCATCGAGGTATACAGCAAATTAAGTTTGCTTTATCCCTCTAAAAGCCTTTATTTTGCAGCGAAAATTGAAGCGTTAAAGAAAATAAACTGACATGACTATTTTATTCATCATATTGATCGTATTAGCCTCTGTGGTATTGGGTTTCATCGTACTGGTCCAGAACCCGAAAGGGGGTGGCCTGGCCGGTAATATTGCCGGTTTTAGCAACCAGTTCATGGGTGTTAAACAGACCACGGATGTGCTGGAAAGAGGTACCTGGATCTTTGCGGGAGTGATCGGCGCTCTTTGCCTGCTCTCCGTCTTATTTATCTCCGGTTCAAAAAGCAGCAGCCCAACCAACAAAGCAACGGAAGCACCGGTTCCCACGAGTTCACAACCTTCGAACAATCCCGGTAACCTGACCCTGCCAACAACAACACCAACAAACCCACCTGCGACGAATCCTAAATAAAGCAGGTTAAAGCTATTTTACACCCCGCACCGTTTAACCCGGATCGGGGTTTTTTATTTAATTTCAGTACTGGCTATGAAGAAAAAAATCATCGCGGGAATATTCCTTGTTCTTCTTTTAACTGGCGGTTTTATCGGCTGGAAATTACTCGGCCCTGCCATTTCAACCCCAAATGGGGAATTCTTCTATATCAAGACAGGTGCTGACTATGCGGGTGTAAAACGTGAACTGATAGATAAAAAATATATCAGCAGCAGTACCTGGTTCGACCTGGCTTCCAAACTGCTCCGCTATAAAACCATCAAACCGGGGCGATATAAGTTCAGCAAAGACATGAGCATTTTTAAGCTGGTGCGAATGCTGCGCAGCGGAAACCAGACCCAGGTAAACTTTGTTATAACCAAGCTCAGAACAAAAGAAGATTTTGCCCGCAAGACCGGGGAGGCTTTCGAATTTGATTCGCTGGAGATGATCAGCTACCTCCAAAATATGGATACCCTGGAAAAGTACGGGCTGGATACCAATACGGTCACGGCGGCAATGATGCCTTATACATACAAGATCAACTGGAACAGTACGCCAGGCAAGGTATTTCAAAAAATATATGACGCTTATGATGTTTTCTGGACAACTGAAAGAAAGACAAAAGCGGACAGCTTGCACATTAGCCCTTTACAAGTGGTTACCCTTGCTTCTATCGTAGAAGAAGAAACCAATAAGAAGGCAGATAAGTACAATATCGCCAGCACCTACCTGAACCGCGTGAGGACAGGTATGAAACTACAGGCAGACCCTACGGTAAAGTTTGCACTGAAGAATTTTGCCCTCAAGCGGGTGCAGGGTGTGCACCTTGCTGTCAATTCTCCTTTCAACACATATATGTATGCCGGTATTCCACCCGGACCTATCTGTACTCCTTCTATCGAATCGATCGACGCAGTATTGGATGCGCCCAGGACCGATTATCTCTATTTTGTGGCCAGTTCCAAATTTGATGGGACAAGCATATTCACAAGCAACTACGAAGATCATATGAAATACGCACGCTTATACCAGCAGGAGCTGACCCGGCGGATGGATTCGTCTAAAAAAGCCAACGCCAGCAAATAATGCCCCTGTTTACCAACATAGGAAACAGGATCGCTGCCCTTCCATTGGTTAGCAGTATTGTCAACAAAAGCAGGACCACTTCACTACCGGGTTTCCGGGGTATTCCAATTTATGATGTGATCAATTTTTTTTTCCAGCAGGTGAAAACGGTGGGTATGACGGAAAGGGCTTCGGCCATTTCCTATAATTTTTTTATGGCCATCCCTCCTGCCATCATCTTTCTTTTTACCCTGATCCCCTTTTTTCCAATTTCCGATAAAGTGGAGGAACAACTGTATAGTCTTATCAGGGATGTAATACCGGGTGAAAAAGACAATGCGGTGCTGATCAAATTCCTGAAAGATTTTATCAATAATCCCCGTAGCGGTTTGCTTTCCCTTGGTTTTATCCTTTCCATGCTGTTCTCCTCCAACGCCATTATGGGTGTGATGCGTTCCTTCGATAAGAATTATATAGGTTTCAGGAAGAGGACAGGTTGGCAAAAAAGGGGCGCAGCACTTAAGATCACTATGATCTTGTTTATACTTGTGTTCGTTTCGGCCTTCCTGCTGATCTTACAGGGCTCCGTACTGCAATGGTTTGGCGTCACCAACCCTTTAATAAAAGAGATCATCATCAATGCCCGCTGGATCGTGATCGTGTTCCTGTTCTTCGCCAGTATCTCCTATATCTACCGGCATGCGCCGGCAGTACATAAAAAATGGCACCTGATCAATCCCGGTTCCATCCTCGCCACATTCCTGATGCTGATCTTTACCATCTTGTTCTCCTGGTGGGTAGGCCGTTTTGGGAATTATAACGAGATCTATGGTTCCATTGGCACCATACTGATCCTGATGGCTTTGATCTTTGTCAATTCTCTTGTGCTTCTTATTGGTTTTGAGCTAAATGTAAGCATCTCCTCATTAAAAAAGATAGCAGACGAGCGGAAAGATAACCCCGCAGGCGGCGCTGAAAAACCGCTATAATTCCCGAAATTTGGGACAAGAAAAAATTAAACCATGAAAAAGATATTCTTTTCAGCTTTACCTGTTGCAGTCATTGCAATAATGGCGCTAAGCCCGCTGAGCGATCCTCTCCCATTGGGTTCCCCGATCCCCAAGCCCGATGTGAAAATGAAAGATATTTCTGGTAAGGAAGTTTCGCTGAAAGACGCGAAAACAGGCAAGGGACTACTGGTAATGTTCAGCTGCAATACCTGTCCTTTCGTGATCAAGAACCAGGAACGCACGATCGAGGCCGCTAAACATGCCATGAACAATGGTATTGGCGTAGCAATATTGAATTCCAATGAAGGACAAAGAGGTGATGATGACTCATACGAAGCGATGAAAAACTATGCGAAAGACCAGGGATACAACTGGTATTACCTGGTTGACAATAATTCAGCTCTTGCCGACGCTTTTGGGGCCAACAAGACACCTGAATGTTTCCTGTTCAACGGGGAAGGCAACCTGGTTTACCATGGCGCGATCGATGATAGACCTGCCGATGCTTCCTCCGTCACCCGTAAACACCTGGTGGCTGCGATGGATGAAATGAAAGCAGGTAAGGATATTTCAGTAAAAGAGTCAAAATCGGTTGGCTGCGGGATCAAACGGCTTTAAAATAATTCACTGAGAACAGTCAGTCCCTCCCCTTATTCCGGGAGGGATTTTTTTTTGGCCAATATTTATGGAATGTTTTTATGGAAGCATCTCAGCCTTGTAAACCTGATCGGCTCACCTGTCCCACCCAACGGGATATAAAACAAAGCTTATGCTATCCAGGCAAACCCTCAACCGCGTCATTATTCTCGGCTTTATGGTATTAATCGGCTTCTGCCTTGCCAAAGCTATTTACACCGGGAGTTTTTGGGGAATCGTACTTGCACTTGTCAGTCTCGGTGCAGCAATTTATTTTTTGTATATCCTGGTAAAAGTAAGGGAGGAAATGCTTGCCGGAAACCAGGCAGGCGGGGAAGCCGAAGAGACGAATTAATTTTTTCCAAGTATAGCCTTGATTTCTTTCTTTAGTTTTTCATGGGAGACCTGTTCTTCAATAAAATTCCGGTAGCCCGTTTTATTATTGATAAAAAGGGTTGCCGGGATGGCTCCCGACCATTTCGGATCTACTTTGGGACAGAAATAATCCGCATCGGTCTCATCGAGCCAGAAAATGCTGGCGTCGATCTTTCTTTTTTTGGCAAATGCTGCGATCTCTTCAGGAAAGGCTTCTTTAAAATCGAGGCTGACGAGTATCAGTTGCAGGCTGTCTTTCCGGTGATCCTTTATCTCTTCGATAAAATAAGGGAGCTCTTCAATACAGGGCTTGCACCAGGTCGCCCACATATTAATGATCAACGGTGTCTTGCTTTCCGCGATGAGCTTTTTCAAGTCGGTCGCTTTGATGCTTTTTATTTCCTGTGCATCGGTATTAATGAAAATAGACATTAACCCAACAAGCAAAAAGTTATACAACTTCATGAATCTTATACATATTAATTTCTACCCTAAATCATGTTTCGCACCTATGGGGCGAATTTTATTTTCCCGTTGTTCTTCTACTACCGACATTTAGCTCCTACGGAGCCATACACTTCAACTGTTCTATTGTTCATCTGTTCTATTGTTCATCTGTTCCAATGTTCATCTGTTCTACTGTTCATCTGTTCTACTGTTCATCTGTTCCAATGTTCATCTGTTCTACTGTTCATCTGTTCTACTGTTCATCTGTTCTATTGTTCATCTGTTCTACTGTTCATCTGTTCTACTGTTCATCTGTTCTACTGTTCATCTGTTCTACTGTTCATCTGTTCTACTTTCATCTGTTGTAATGTTCATCTGTTCTAATGTTCATCTGTTTTAATGTTCGTCTGATCGTTACCCCATTCACTCAGCAATTCATTATACCTGACGTCCTCCAGTCCCCGCTGGTTGTAATGCCCGGCTACCATTTTTTGCCGGAAAGCTTCATACAGGGTCACCGCGCAAGCCACACTGATATTGAGCGACCGGATGATCCCTACCTGCGGGATAATAAAATTTCCGTCGGCCAGGGCCCTGATCTCATCACTTACCCCGCTATGCTCGTTCCCGAATACCAGGGCAATGTTTTTGGTAAGATCTATTTCGTGTAAACTTACCGCATCGCTGCTGAGATGGGTTGTTAAAATGGTTGTATAGCGTTTTCTCAGGGAACTGAAGCATTCTTCCGCATTATCAAATTGATGAATGGTCAGCCATTTCGCAGCGCTGGAGGAACTTTTGGCACCCCATTTTTTATGAGGCGGGATCTTTGTATTGAGAATATAAATATCCTGTAAGCCTACCGCGTCGGCGGTACGCATCACCGCAGAAATATTGTGCGGATCAAATACATTCTCCAGTACGACCGTGATATTGCCCTGTCTTTTATCGAGTACAGAACTAAGGCGTTGTTTTCTTTGCGGGGTCATTGAACAGTAAGTCTTTAGCTTGCAATAATGAGCAAATTAAGTATATTTATAGTTGGCAAATTTTAAAATAACTTCTAACTAAAATGCTGTATGAAATACGCACCCGTCCAGAACTATATCAATGGAAAATTTGTGAATGCCAATTCTGAGCGGAAATTGGATGTTGTGTCACCGCTGGACGGCAACCTGCTTTCCAAAGTACCGATGTCGACCAGCAAAGATCTTGATACAGCTGTAAAAGCGGCAAAAGTTGCTTTCCCGGCCTGGAGCAAAACGCCGATCAAAGAAAGAGTGCAGGTTTTCTTCCGTTATAAAACATTGTTGGAAAAACACCTCGAAGAGCTGGCTAATCTCTGCAGCGAAGAAAATGGAAAGACTTACAGTGAATCGGTAGCCGAAATAGAAAAATGTATTGAGCTCACCGAGTTTGCTACCTCTCTTCCCCAATTAGTGACCGGAGAAATACTGGAAGTAAGTAAAGGCGTCGAATGCAGGACCGAGCATGTACCCCTTGGTGTTGTGGCGAGTATCGTTCCATTTAATTTCCCAGCCATGGTTCCTAACTGGACACTCCCTAATGCCATTGCACTCGGAAACTGTATGATCATGAAACCATCCGAGAAAGTTCCGCTTTGCTGCGGAAGACTCGCTGAACTATTAAAAGAAGCCGGCTTGCCGGATGGTGTTTTCAATATTGTACATGGAGATGTAGAGATCGTAGAAGCCATCTGCGATCATCCGGGCATCGAAGCAGTTTCATTTGTTGGTTCTACCAAAGTGGCCAAGATCGTTTACCAGAGAGCCACCAAAACATATAAAAGAGCATTGGCCCTGGGCGGTGCTAAAAATCATTTGATGGTTTTACCGGATGCGATACCTGGTATGACGGCACAAAATGTTGCCGCTTCTATGAGCGGCTGTGCAGGTCAACGATGCATGGCAGCTTCAGCAATGATTGGGGTGGGCAATGTAGATGCGATCGTTGATAGAATATGTGAAGAAGTAAGAAAAATAATTCCGGGAGAAAACCTCGGAGCCGTGATCAGCCAGGAATCCAAAGAAAGAATAGAAAGATTTATAGGCGAGGCCGAAAGAGATGGCGCGAAAATTTTGGTGGACGGACGAAACACAAAAGTAAAAGGCAAAGAAAACGGGACTTATGTGGGTCCAACCGTGATAGATCATGTCACGCCTGAAATGAGTGTAGCGACAGAAGAGATCTTCGGACCTGTCATTTCTATAATGCGCACCAATACCGTAGACGAAGCCCTGGCTATTGAAAATGCCAGCCCTTATGGCAATGCGGCGTCTGTATTCACCCAGAATGGTGGCATGGCCCGTTATATCATCGACCGAGCCAGTGCCGGGATGATCGGTGTGAATGTGGGTGTTCCGGTACCAAGAGAGCCCTTCTCCTTTGGTGGCTGGAATGAAAGCAAGTTTGGCGTGGGTGATATCACCGGCAAGAGTTCGATCGAGTTTTGGACAAAACTGAAGAAGAGTACGACGAAATGGAATGCCGAGGCTGGGGTAAATTGGATGAGTTAAAGGCCCGGCCTGAAAGTGAAAAGTACTTAATTGCCGGGAAATATTATATAGTTGAAGTACAGGTTATACGGACTCGGGCGGGAATAAACCGGATGAATAAGTTGTTTTTCCCATGGGCGTATCAGTTTTAGGACACATTTTGTGAGCTAAAATTGATCGTTATGACAACAAAGAAGAAAAAGCCCGGGAAGATTATTCCTGGTGAAACTATTATCGGGAAGATATTTGTACTTCGGGGTCATAAAATTATGCTGGACACAGACCTGGCTGTATTGTACGAAGTAGAAACGAAAATACTGAACCAGGCTGTTAAAAGGAATGCAAGCCGTTTTCCCGCTGATTTTATGTTCCGGTTAAATAAAAAAGAATTTGAAAGTTTGAGGTCACAATTTGTGACCTCAAACAGGGGCGGTTCAAGATATATGCCCTATGCTTTTACTGAACAGGGAGTAGCCATGTTAAGTGGGGTTATCAACTCAACCAAAGCAATTAAAATGAATATCGCTATCATGAGAGCTTTTGTTGAGATCCGGCGAATAGTAATGAAGAATACGAGAATAGCGAACAAGCTGAAATCACTGGAAGAAAGATTGGGCGAGCATGATATTCAGTTAAACCAAATCTACAATGCAATAGAAAATTTGATGAATAAAAAGATAAAAGAAGAAAGTTGGCAGGACAGACGGAGAATTGGCTTTAAATAAAAATAGTCTGATCGGGTTCTGGACCAGGCTGATGAAATCAACAAGGAAGTCGAATCCCGAAGCGGGGTAAGTAAATTGGATGTCGTAATGACATTTTTAAATCTTTCAACGATGAACCGGAAACATATTTTCTTCATTCAGGTGCTGTTGCAGTTGTTAAGTACACAACTTGCGGCACAAACACAGGTAGATGTTATTGAAAGTACTTTAAAGGTGAATATATTGGGAGAAGAAATTTTTTATTTTGGTTTCGCGGAAGGAGATAAAATGATCTTCAATTTTGAAGAAACCAATGGCAAAGAATTGAAAGAAGTGGAGATCGTTGAACTCCCTGGTACTTCTAAATTCATCGATTATAAAACAAGCAGGATAACCAATAAAACGATCCTGGTTCATAAAACAGGTATTTACAGATTCAGGTTCACTAATTCAGGTATTACCCCCCGGATCTGCAAATACAAAATACAAAGAATACCCGCAAGTGCCGCCACGCAGAATTTTAACCCCATCGTGTATACCCACCTGGTAGATGACACCACTTATGTGAACGACCAGGAGGATATCCTCACAAAGACCGATACGGTTATCAGCAATTTCCAGGACAGGATATTGAAAATTGTCGGTGGGAATAAAAGCACATTTAATTTTTTGCTGCCGGAAAATACAGTAGCATGGAGCTACTATATCACTGCGGATAAGGAAGGAACAGCTGTGTACGAAAAAGCAAATAAAGAATTTACCTCCTCTTCGGCATCGGTCATTGCCAAATTCCCTCTATATACCATCTTATCCGCTGTAGCCCTGGGAAGGCCCGCGACGATCCCGAAATTACAGGCGGGTGAAGACATCAATTACTGGATCATGGATGGAGAGAATGTGGAGCTGTTTACTACGGGGGCACAATTCCGTTATATTAAAAAGGGGAAAGCGGTGAACGATTATTCCAAAATGGATCCCCGAAAGGGTAGCCTTTTTTTCTGCCTGTCCAATGACAATGAGACCATACCGGTAACAGTAACCGTTAAAATCACTGCTGTCCAGGTAAATGAAGCCCTAGTAACAACACCCACGAAAAGGATGATCATTACCCAAAAGAATAAAATGTACCTGAAGAATTAACTTACTGCTTAAAAAAGCAAATAAAAAATTATGAACACTAAAACAATTTCCAAACCCGCAGACTCTAAAACCCCTCCTTCGGAGGGGCTTGGGGAGGCCGTAATTCAAGATAACCTTGATTATACCTTGTTTAGCTGGAGTAAACAAAAAGGTATTGCCCCGATCGCCGTACAGCGAGCTGAAGGTGTTTACCTCTACGACTACGACGGGAAACGCTATATCGATTTCTCATCGGGACTGATGAACGTAAATATCGGTCATGGTAACCAACGGGTAACAGATGCAGTGGTAAAACAAATGCAGGAAGTGGCCTATGTTACTCCGGGCTGTGTAACAAAAGTACGTGGTGAGTTGGGCAAAAAACTGGCAGAGATCTGTCCCGGTGACCTGAATAAAGCATTCTTTACACTTTGTGGCGCGAGTTCGATCGAGAATGGTATAAAGCTGGCCAGATTATATACAGGCCGCCACAAAATACTGACCCGTTACCAATCGTATCATGGTGCTTCTTATGGCGCTATGACTGCCAGTGGTGATCCCCGCAAACTGCCGATAGATGCACAACAGGCTCCCAATTTTGTACACTTCGACCTGCCTTATTTATATCGCTGGGAATATGGCGAAGAAAATCTGTTGAAAGAATCAGTAGCATCTCTCGAAAGGGTGATTGCTTATGAAGGACCGGCAAATATCGCTGCTATCCTGCTCGAAGGCGAATCAGGTTCATCCGGTTGCCTGAAATACCCCGTGGGTTATTTAAAAGCTGTAAGTGAAATATGTAATAAGAACGGCATCCTATTGATCATGGATGAAGTAATGAGTGGCTTTGGCAGAACGGGCAAATGGTTTGGTTTCGAGAACCATGGTATCGTTCCCGATATGATCGCCATGGCCAAAGGATTGACCTGCGGTTATCTTCCTTTCGGCTGTTTGATGGTCAGTGATAAGATCGCTGCTAAATATGATGACCAGATGCTGGCATTGGGGCTCACCTACTCTGCCCATCCAGTAAGTTGTGCCGCGGCACTGGAGACATTGAAGATATACGAGGACGATGACCTGATCGCGAAAGCAGCTGCCATGGGAAGATATATGGAGGAACAGGTGGAAAAACTAAAACAAAAACATCCCAGCATCGGTGATTTCCGCAACACCGGTTTACTCGGCTGTATCGAATTGGTCAAGAACAGGAAAACAAAAGAACCGATGGCGCCATTCAATGCAAAGCCGGATGAGATGGCGGTGATGAATAAAGTGGCAGCGAAGATCAAGGAACTTGGGATGTACACTTTTGTACGCTGGGGATATATTTTCACCGCTCCCCCGCTGATCGTTACTAAAGAACAGATAGATGAAGGACTTGCGATCATCAGTGAGGCGATAAATATTGCTGATGAGCATATCACACCGTAGGAGTGGAATATTTATAGAATAAGTCAACATAAGGAAGACGACCCTGTAAAGGGTCGAACAACAATAGTATAAGGATGCCTAACACATACACACAATTATATATTCAATTTGTATTCGCAGTTAAATGGCGGGAAAGCCTGATTCAACCAGCATGGAAAAATGAATTATATAAATATGTTACCGGCATTGTTCAGAATAACAAAAGCAAGATGCTGGCCATAAATGGCATGCACGACCATATACACATTTTTGTTGGTTATAAACCCTCCATTTCAATTCCTGATTTAATAAAAGATATTAAAGTGGCAAGCAGTTTATGGATTAATGAAAAAAAACTGGCAAAGAGAAAATTTAACTGGCAAGAAGGTTATGGTGCTTTCTCTTACCGGCTTCGTGATATTGATGAAATATGTAAATACATCCAAAATCAGGAAGCACATCATCATAAAAAAACATTTAGAGAAGAATATACGGAGCTATTGAGAGATTTTATGGTAGAATATGAAGAGAAATATTTGTTTGAATTCTTTGATGATACTTATTCAACTCCTACGGAGTTGGATAAAATCTGACATTACATTTCTATAAAGATTTGTCTCCTATGGAGACAACAAAACAGATGCCAAACGAAAATACCAACATATCGGAAACAAAGAACCCTTCTTTGGGGGGCACGGGTGCTTCGCCTTCTCTTATCAACGAAGACCTCGCTCCCGTTCCCGCTTCCAAACGGACCTGGGGAACCTGGAACTATGCAGCGCTCTGGATAAGTATGAGTCTCTGCATCCCCACCTATACCATGGCCAGTTCGATGATCAATAATGGCATGAGCTGGTGGCAGGCAGTGCTGACGATCTTTCTTGGTAATGCGATCGTCCTCGTGCCGATGTTATTGAATGGTCATGCCGGCGCTAAATATGGTATCCCCTTCCCTGTTTTTGCCAGGGCCAGTTTTGGTACAAAAGGAGCTAATATCCCCGCGATGCTAAGAGCTATTGTTGCCTGTGGCTGGTTTGGTATCCAGACCTGGATCGGTGGCGAATCATTGTATCATTTGATAAGAGCCTGGAATCCTTCACTCGCGGAGATCAATACCACTTCCTTATTCCCACAGGCATTACCATTGGTATGTTTCGCTTTGTTCTGGCTCCTTAACATGTTCATTATTTATAAAGGAGTTGAAAGTATCAGGAAACTGCTGGTATTTAAAGCGATCTTTTTACCAATAGCTGCTATCGCTTTATTCTGCTGGGCTGTGATCGCAGCAAAAGGTTTGGGGCCGATATTGAGAGAGCCTTCCAAATTCAATGACGCTGCTTCATTTTTTAAATTCTTTTTCCCGGCATTAACAGCGGTAGTTGGATTTTGGGCAACACTATCCTTGAACATTCCGGATTTTACACGTTATTCAAAAAGCCAGCGGGCTCATATCAGGGGACAGGCGATCGGATTGCCTCCTTCCATGACCTTATTTGCGTTTGTCGGTGTAGTAGTTACTTCTGCTTCGGCCATCATTTATGGCAGTCCTGAATGGGACCCTGTAAAACTGGCCAGTAAATTCGAGAGTAAGCTGATGGTCACTTTCGCGATGATCGGTATCATCATTTCAACACTGGCGACAAATATTGCGGCAAATATTGTAAGCCCCGCTAATGATTTCTCAAATCTCTCCCCCAAAAGAATCAATTTCAAACTTGGGGGTTATATCACTGGTGTGATCGGTGTGCTGATCTTCCCCTGGAAATTAATGGCCGATCCAAATGGTTATATTTTCACCTGGTTGATCGCTTACTCGAGTTTATTGGGTCCTATTGGCGGGATCATGATCGTTGATTACTATTTTATACGAAAGAAAGAATTGGTCCTTGAGGAACTATACCAGCACAATGGGCGCTATAAATTTTCTAATGGCTTCAATCCGGTTGCCATCATAGCTCTCCTGGCTGGCATACTGCCCAATGTTCCGGGTTTCCTGGTGAACATTAAGGTCGTATCTGCTGGCGCTGCGCCTCCATGGATCAACGGGCTCTATCATTATGCCTGGTTCGTGGGATTTTTTGTCAGTGGTTTTGTATATTGGATGGCTTCACCAACCCCTCGAAAGGAGGGGCTTTAGCATCCTAAAGAAAAATTAAAGAATGAGTACAGGAAATTTCAAAGCAGCAGACACCAAGAACCCTACTGAGTTTGCCGAAGAACCGGGAGGCAGGGGGGCCGTATTAATTAAAAACGGGCGAATCATTACGGCAACGGATGATTATGTTGCGGATATACTGATTGAGGGAGAAACCGTAAAAGCGATCGGTAAAAATCTCGCAGTAAAAGCAGATAAAGAGATCGAAGCATCTGGCAAACTGGTGTTCCCCGGGGGTATCGATCCGCACGTACATCTCGATATGCCTTTTATGGGTACATTCTCTTCTGATAACTATGAGACAGGCACCCGGGCTGCTTTGTACGGTGGCACCACGATGGTGATCGATTTTATTTTACAAAAGCAGGGTAATTCCCTGAGGTCTGCCCTGGAAGAATGGAAAGGCAGAAGCGATAATAACTGTGTGGGCGATTACAGTTTCCATATGGCGGTGACGGATTTCAATGACAATACAAAGAAAGAGATACAGGAGATGATCGAAAAAGAAGGGATCAGTTCTTTCAAAACTTTTATGGCTTACAAAGGCGCTTTAATGATCGATGACCGGCAGATGGTGGGATTGATGGAAGAAGTGAAAAAACATGGTGGCCTGATCAACGTGCATGCCACGAACGGGGATATGATCGATTACCTTACGCAAAAACACCGGTCAGAAGGAAAACTATCCCCTCTTTACCATTATTTATCCCAACCGGAAGTAACTGAAGCAGAAGCCAGTGAACGTTTTGCTGATATGGCCAATTACACCGGGTGCCCCGGTTATATCGTTCACCTGACCTGTGAAGGTGCGTTGAATGCTGTTCGCAATGCTACAAGGAGAAACCAGAAACTATTTGTGGAGACCTGTATCCAGTATTTAATTCTTGATGCTTCACTCTATGAACAAAATTTTGAAGGCGCCAAATGGGTGATGAGTCCTCCCCTGCGGGAGAAAAAAGACCAGGCCACTTTATGGGCCGGTATCAACCAGGGACTGGTGCAGGTAGTGGCCACGGATCATTGTCCTTTTAAATGGGAACAAAAGCTGATGGGTAAAGATGATTTCTCTAAAATCCCCAACGGACACCCGGCCATCGAGAACAGGATGGAATTGCTTTACAGCGAAGGTGTGAACAAAGGAAAGATCACGTTGAATAAGTATGTCGAAGTTGCCTGTACCAACCCCGCAAAGATCTTTGGCATGTTTCCCCGCAAGGGTACGATTGCCGTTGGATCTGATGCCGATATCGTCATTTTTGATCCGGAAGAAAAACATACCCTTTCGGCAAAGACCCATCACATGAATGTGGACTACTCGGGTTACGAGGGCCGGGAACTGACAGGAAAAGTAAAAACCGTTCTACTCAGGGGCCAGGTAGCGATCGAAAATAATAATTGTGTGATAGAAAAGGGATATGGTAAATTTATAAGGAGAAATAAAGTGTCGCAAATAATTTAGAGTTAAGAATTATGAATTATGAGTAGTGAGGTAAAAAAAGACAGCATTATTTCAAGAAAAGCATATTCATTCGCATTGGAGATAGTTAAGTGTTATAAACGGCTTACCGATTCAAAAAAAGAATTTGTTTTATCAAAGCAGTTATTAAGAGCTGACACTTCAATAGGTGCAAATGTTAACGAAGCGATTTCAGGACAATCAAAACGGGATTTTGTACACAAACTAAATATAGCTTTAAAAGAGGCCAGGGAGACCTTATATTGGTTAACTCTTTTGTATGATAGCGATTACATTTCGAAAGAAGAATTTTTAAGTCTCTCCACTAGCTGTGATGAAATAATTAAAATTCTAAGTAGTATTATTTTAACAACAAAACAAAGATATTTCAGTCCAACTCATAACTCTTAATTCTAAACTCATAATTCAAGAACATGCCCAGAATAATCAAGTCAGGACTGATCCAACTAAGCCTTCCAAAAACCGAAGACGAAGGAACCATTGCCGAGATCAAGGAAGCCATGGTTCAGAAACATATCCCCTATATCGAAGAAGCAGGGAAAAAAGGCGTGCAGATACTTTGTTTCCAGGAGATCTTCAACACCCCCTATTTCTGTCCGGGCCAGGATAAAGCCTGGTACGAGAGCGCGGAGACCGTACCCGGCCCCACGATCGAGCGGATGCAGGAATATGCAAAGAAATACAGCATGGTCATAATCGTACCTGTCTATGAGAAAGAACAGGCAGGTGTTTTGTATAATACGGCTGCTGTAATTGATGCCGACGGAACATATTTAGGGAAATACAGGAAGAATCATATCCCTCATACTTCTGGTTTCTGGGAAAAATTCTTTTTCAAACCAGGTAATCTTGGTTATCCTGTTTTTCAAACCAAATATGCCAAAGTGGGTGTGTATATCTGTTACGATCGACATTTCCCAGACGGCGCAAGGTGTTTGGGATTGAATGGAGCGGAGATCGTCTATAACCCTTCGGCGACAGTGGCTGGTCTCTCACAATATTTGTGGAAATTGGAACAACCGGCGCATTCAGCCGCCAACGGCTATTTCATGGGATGTATCAACCGGGTAGGTGAAGAAAAACCCTGGAACCTTGGTAAATTCTATGGCTCCTCTTATTTTGTTGATCCTCGTGGGCAAATATTCGCGCAGGCTTCGGAAGATAATGATGAATTACTTGTAGCCGATTTTGACCTGGATATGATCGAAGAGGTAAGAGCCACCTGGCAGTTCTTCCGCGACAGGCGACCGGAGACGTATGGAAAATTGGTTGAGCTATAAATAAGACCATGATAACTCAAATTAACAGGGACAATGTAAAAACTGCATTTGAAGAAAAAATAAAAGAGGTGATGAGTCGACACGACCTACCCCTTCTTGGTAACTTACTGGATTCGGCAATAGAGTTTTTTGAAAATTACAAGATCGAAAATGTGAGTACCGATTACCCCGACGAAGACATGCTCTTATTTGAATATGGGATTTTTGACTGGCAGGACGGCAAAGGAGAAAACTTTACGGTAGATATAGCAAGGCAATACGTGATGGAAATTGAGCCATTGGTGAAGTATTCAACTATTCATTTGATGGCATATTATAATAAAGAAGACTTTACTACTATAGAAGCGTTTTCTAAATGGTCAGAGGATTTTGATTCCATAAGTGATTTTAAAGAGTTTGTTATGAATACGGAAGGTTTTTTACAGGCAGAAGACAAATCATTCGCATCATATGATGTTTTTTTGGTAGAAGGCGAATAATTTTTAAACGTTTTTCTAATGGCGATCATAGACAATCGGTTGACTAACGAACAATACGAACAAAACTTCAGTGACATTCACCCGCCGTATGAAAATATAACAGCGGCAAAAGTGGATGCCAACCGCTGCCTGTTCTGCTATGATGCTCCTTGCATGAAAAGTTGTCCCACGAGTATTGACGTTCCAAAATTCATCAAACAAATAGCTACAGAAAATATTAAAGGTTCGGCTCATACCATTTTTACCTCAAACATTATGGGCGCTGGTTGCAGCAAGGTTTGTCCTGTAGAAAAACTTTGTGAAGGTGCCTGTGTATATAATTTACTGGATGAAGAACCTATTCCTATTGCAAAACTCCAACGTTATTCTACAGAGCAAGCCATGGAAAAAAAATGGCAGCTCTTTGAAAGAAATCCGTCGATCGGGAAGAAAGTAGCTATTGTCGGCGCCGGTCCGGCTGGATTGAGTTGTGCCCATGTATTATCCAGAGAGGGTGTTGATGTGACCATCTTCGAAAAAGAAAGCAAGGGTGGTGGCTTGATGACCTATGGCATCGCAGCATATAAAGTGACACCACAATTCTGTGAAAACGAAGTAAATTATATCACTTCGATCGGTGGCATTGAAATAAAATACAACCAGGAACTTGGTAAAAATATCTCCCTGGCTGAACTGCAAAAGAATTACGATGCCGTCTATCTTGGTATTGGAGTCGGAGTTGCCCGCAAACTTGATATCCCCGGCGAGGAGCTTCCCGGTGTGGAAGATGCCATTACTTTTATTTACGATCTAAGAAATAAGTACTATGGGTCTGTTCCCGTTGGAGATAAAGTAGCGGTGATCGGGATGGGTATGACGGCGATCGATGCGGCCACACAAGCAAAACGTTTGGGTTCTAAAGAAGTGACAATGGTCTATCGCAGAACCGAAGCGGAAAAACCCTGTACACAGGTGGAACTGGAAATTGCCAGGCTCGATGGCTGCGAGATCATATGGCTGGCAGCCCCAAAGGAAGTTAAAGGAACTAACGGTAAAGTTTCTGAACTGGTCTGCAGTAAAATGACACTGGGTGAACCCGATGCCAGTGGCCGCCGCTCCCCTGTTGATACCGGCGAAACATTTTCTTTAGAAGTGGATATGGTGATCAAAGCCGCAGGACAGGTTCCTTTTGAAGAATTAATTAATAGCAACGGGATTAATAATAAGAACGGAAAGATTATTATTGATAATAATTGCGCAACAAATATCAAAGGGGTTTTTGCCGGTGGTGATGCGGTAAATGGCGGGAAAGAAGTCGTGGATGCGGTGCAGGCAGGAAAAGTTGGAGCGGCCTCGATACTATCATATCTCGGAATTACAAAATAATTAGCAAAAGGACAATTTTGGAATTTCGAAATTTCCCAATTCCAAAATTTCAAAATTCATTTTATGGCGGACATAACATCAAATTTCCTCGGTATCAAATCGCCCAACCCCTATTGGTTGGCCAGTGCCCCACCGACGGATAAAAAATACAATGTACTCCGGGCTTTTGAAGCCGGCTGGGGTGGTGTAGTATGGAAAACACTGGGCTCCCAGGTGAAGAATGTGTCGTCGAGGTATTCTGCGGTTGATTTCAATGGTGGCCGGGTGATGGGATTTAATAATATCGAACTGATATCCGATCGTCCATTGGATATTAATCTGAAGGAGATCGCGGAATGCGTAAAATTATTTTCTGATCGAGCCATGATTGTATCCCTGATGGCGGATAACGATAAGAAGAGCTGGCATGAACTGATAAAGAAAGTAGAAGACACCGGTGCCCATGGCTTCGAATTGAATTTTGGTTGCCCGCATGGTATGACGGAAAGAGGAATGGGCGCTGCCGTGGGCCAGGATCCCGGGATCGCTTGTATGGTAGTGGAATGGGTAATGGAAGCCGCAACAATCCCCGTTATAACAAAACTTACACCTAATGTTCACTCTGTCGTTCCAACGGGACGGTCGGTAGTGAAAGCAGGTACCAATGCGTTGTCCTTAATTAATACCATCCAGTCTGTGACAGGTATTGATCTCGATACACTTGTTCCGAATCCTTACGTGGCGGGTAAGTCTGTATTTGGCGGTTACTGCGGCCCGGCAGTAAAACCGATCGCCTTGAAAATGCTGACAACGATCGCACAGGATGAATTGACCAAAACCGTCCCCATCTCCGGTATCGGTGGTATCAGCACCTGGAAAGATGCGGTCGAATTCATGCTGCTAGGCGCTTCCAATGTACAGGTCTGCACTGCCGCGATGAAGCATGGCTTTCGGATCGTGGAAGATTTGAACGAGGGTCTCAATAACTGGATGGACGAAAAGGGATTTAAAACACTGGATGATTTTATCGGGAAATCTGTGGATACCATCACTCATTGGGAAGACCTGGATATCAACTATCATCATATCGCTAAGATCAACCAGGATAAGTGCATTCACTGTGGTCTTTGTTATATCGCCTGCGAAGACACATCACACCAGTCGATCAACCTGGAATATGGGAAACCTTACAATACTTATACGATAAAAGAAGAGGAATGCGTTGGCTGCAATCTTTGCATGCTGGTTTGCCCCGTTGATAAATGCATCACCATGGAAGAGCACCGGGTGGCACCTGAATATATCAACTGGGTTGAATGGCAGAAAAGAGGATTGCCACTGAATGATCATTGATAACCCGGCGTTTTTCATAGTATATTATAAGAGATACCGGAAAACTCATCATTCGTATGTAAGAATTTATGAAATATCTTATCTCTCTCGTTTTTTTTATCATTATTACTCATGGCATATCAGCCCAGGTAAGTGTGCAACTGATAACAAATATTGACAGTGCAAAACAAGTATTAAAGTCATCGCCCGATGATACAGCCAAAGTACGGCTGTTGCAAAGGATCTTTATTTATTACAATGAAACAAAGTTAGATTCAGCTTTGTATTTTACACAAGAAGCATTAACAATATCCCAGAAATTAAATTATCAGTGGGGCATTGGCAGATGTTACGGCAATATCAGCCATATCAATATCGGGTTGGGAAATTATACTACAGCACTTGAGTATGGATTAAAATGCCTCCGGGTCTTTGAAAAATTAAACAATAAAGAAGAGTTATCCATTAGCAATAACAGGTTAGGCCGTATTTCCCGTGATCTGAATAATTTGCAGGAAGCCATGGCGTATTTCCGAAGAGCATTGGAATATGATCAATATATTTCCGACCCTTCTTTTAAAGCGTTGCATCTTACTAATGTAAGCACTATTTTTTTGAAACTAAATTTACCTGATTCAGCTTTGGCCTATTCAGAAGAAGCGTACCGGCTATGGCGAAATGCAAAGAATCAGTTATACATGAGTTTGTCGCTCGTAGGTATTGCAGAAGCCCATTCCATGTTAGGCAACGAGAATTTAGCGATTGAATATTGCCGAATGGGCATTCAAAAATCAATGGAGGTTAACAATAAAAATTCAATAGCAATTAATTACTTCAAATTAGCTACTATTTTTTCCAAAAACGGGGAACTGGATTCTGCATTATTATATGCCGGCAAGTCGCTAAACTTATTTCAACAATTAAAAATAAATGCAGGAGTACCGGAGGTGGCCTTGTTGCTTGCACAATCTTACAAGCAGAAAGGTAATCTTGACAGTGCCTATAAATTCCAGGAGCTTGTAATTACTATAAAAGAAAATCAATCCAATGATGAAAAAACAACCAAGATACAAAGCCTGAAGTTTGAGGAAAAACTACGTCAACAGGAAATAGAAGCTGCCACTTTAAAAGAAAAAGAAGAAAGAAAACAGAATCTTCAGTATGCTTCCATCGCTTTAGGACTGATCGTTTTTGTGATTCTGTTTTTATTACTTAGTCATTCTATCGCAGCCAATCCAAAAATGATCAACTTTTTTGGAATACTGGCTTTGCTGATCGTATTTGAGTTCATCAATCTTTTCATTCATCCCTACCTCAGTAAACTTACCCATCATTCTCCTTTACTCATGCTGGCTATTTTGGTAGGCATTGCAGCTTTATTAATTCCCTTGCATCATAAGCTGGAGAAATGGATCATCAAAAGATTAGTTGAAAAAAATATAAAGATTAGATTGGCCGCAGCAAAGAAAACAATTGCGAAACTTGAAGAAGAACAAACGAAATAGACCGGAATAAATGGCAGAAAAGAGGATTACCGCTCATCGATCATTGATCAGTTGACCCTGTGATTGCTTTGGCTTTGTTTTGTCTAAACGGTCATACATTTATAAACCCCATCATGAAAAAAACACTGAAAATCATCGGTATATCCCTGGCAACATTGCTTCTTATCGCTTTTCTGATCCCCGTGGTATTCAAGAAGCAGATCAAGGCCCTTGTCAAGAAAGAGATCAATAAAAGTATCGATGCGAAAGTTGATTTTACGGATGTAAAGCTTTCCCTTTTCCGTAATTTTCCCAAAGTGGCGATCGTTGTGGAGGACCTGACCATTGTGGGCATTAATGAATTTGTAAATGACACATTGATCGCAACAAAAAAACTCAATGCATCGGCTGGTCTGTTTAGTGTACTCCGGGGAAAAAATATAAAAATCTCCGGTATATCTATTGATGCTCCGCGGATCCATGCATTGGTCAACAAAGAAGGTAAGGCCAACTGGGATATTTTCCGTCAAAAAAATGATACCACGAACGATGGGGATACCAGCATTTCGGAATTTAAGATGAGCCTGAAAAAATACGAGATCAATAATGGTTACCTGCTTTTCCATGACGAGAAAGCAAATACCTATACCGAATGGAAGGATTTTGATCATGAGGGCAGCGGCAATCTCGCAGCAGAAGTATTTACACTGACTACGTCCACCAAAGCCGCTTCGGCAAGCTTTACCCAGGATGATATCCCTTATCTCGTGGACGCGAAGACCGATATTGATGCGATCATCCAGATCGATAACAAGACAAATACTTATACGTTCAATACAAAAGATATCCTGCTAAATAATTTAAAACTGTCAGTGGAAGGATTTGTCCGGATGATCGATGCGAAAACCTTTGATATGGATATCAAATTTAACTCCCCCTCCAATGATTTCAAGGACATCCTCTCGATGGTACCGGATATCTATAAAAAGGATTTTGATAAAATAAAGACCAGCGGCCGGGGAGTTTTCAGTGGTTTTGTGAAAGGCATCTCCAGCGCAGAAAAAATGCCAGCCTATAATGTAAAGCTTGACGTCAAGGATGGTTCTTTCCAATATCCCGATCTTCCCAAACCGGTGAAAAATATACAGCTATCAATGACGGTGAGCAATCCGGACGGGCAACCCGACCATGCTGTTATTGATATTCCCAATGGTCACCTGGAAATGGACAATGAGCCTTTTGATTTCCGTTTTATCTATAAAAATCCTGTTACAACCCAATTGATCGACGCGGCTGCAAAAGGCAAGATCGATCTCTCGCAGCTTTCCAAATTCGTCAAACTGCAAAACGGCACCAAAATATCCGGACTGGTCTGGGCTGACGCTTTTGTAAAAGGCCCCATGAAAGCGATCCAGCAACAGTCGGGAGCATTTACAGCCGGCGGTTTCTTTGATATAAAGAATTTGTTCTACACGGATAATAAATTCCCGCAACCGATCAAAAACGGCAACCTGAAAGCTACACTGGAGAACAGCGGCGGGATCGCGGATAATACCGTTGTAAATATTTCAACAGGACATATTGAAGTGGGAAATGACCCCGTTGATTTTTCGCTGCAGTTAAGCAACCCTATTTCTACACTGGATTTTTCGGGGAAAGCAAAGGGGCGCTTCACCCTTGATCATATCAAACAATTCACTACGCTTGAACCGGGCACAAGTATCGGCGGCGTCTTGAACGCTGACCTGGGTTTTGCAGGAAACAAAGTAATGATCACCCAGGAAAAATATGATCAGCTCTCGCTAGATGGCACTGCCGGTTTAACGAACATGACTTACCAGTCAAAAGCCTACCCCGCAGGAGTGAGTATTGCTGCCACGCAACTGCTGTTTAATCAAAAAAATGTTTCTCTCAGTAACCTCAACGGCAAATACCTGAATACGAATTTTACCGCAACAGGGGTGCTGAATAATCTTGTCGGATTTATCATGCAGGGCCAGGGGTTGGCGGGAAATCTCGATGTGAAAGCGGATAAGATGAACCTGAACGATTGGATGGGAACAGCGGAAGCAGAGAGTTCTGAAACAACCAGCAGCAAAACATCGGATCCATTTCTTGTACCCAACGGAGTAAACTTTACCATTAATGCGGCGGCCAGCAATGTGAAGTATGATAAGGTGGATTACAACAATGTGAATGGAAAAATGCTGATCAGTGAAGAGAAAATAACTTTTCAGAATATTAAAACAGATGTACTCGATGGGACCGCTGTCCTGAACGGATCTTATTCGACTAAAATCAATAAAAAAGAACCCGATATCAGCTTCAGCTATGATATCAAGAATATGGATGTGCAAAAAGCCTTTCTATCTTATAATACGATCCAGTTTCTGATGCCGATCGGCAAATTCCTCTCCGGTAAACTCAGTTCCGCCTTATCGCTCACCGGGAATCTGAACGGGAGTATGATGCCCAAGTTGAACAGCCTGAACGGCAAGGCCAACCTGCTTTTGCTCGAAGGAGTATTGAAAAAATTTGCTCCCCTGGAAAAACTAGCTACTGTCTTACAGATCGACCGGTTGAAATCGATCAGTTTAAAAGATGTAAAACAATATATTGAGTTCGCCAACGGGAAAGTGTTTGTAAAACCTTTTAATATCAAGATCGATAATATAGAAATGCAGATCAGCGGCTTCCATGGTTTTGACCAGTCCATTGATTACGCGATCATTATGAAACTGCCGAGAAGTGTGATGGGCAGCAAAGGCAACGACTTTGTGAATGGTCTCGCGGCCAAAGCCAGCAGTACAGGTATTCCTTTCAAACTCGGTGAGACCATCAACCTGAACATTAAAATGATGGGTACGATCAGTAATCCCAATATTGGTATCAACCTGAAAGGCATGGTGGATGATGTTGTAAAAGACATGGAGCAGCAGGCAAAGGACTTTATCCAGGCAAAGCTGGACAGTGCCAAGCAGAAAGCAAAGGATTCCCTGGCGGCGGTAAAACAACAGATCACTGATAAATTAAAGGACAAACTAAAGGAACAGATCTTCGGCAAGGACACCACCCAGAACAATAACCCACCCGACAGCACATCCCAAAAACCATCGATCAAGAAAACAATAAAAGGTATATTCCTAAAGCCGAAGAAGCCGGTGCAGGACACAAAATAAGTAGTGATCGAAGAACCAGAAATTCGTCATTAACCCGTACATTTGCTACCCTATTTGTTCGGGACGTAGCGCAGCCCGGTAGCGCACTTGCATGGGGTGCAAGGGGTCGCTAGTTCGAATCTAGTCGTCCCGACTAGACAGAAAAGCCTCTGGTGATAGCCAGGGGCTTAATTTTTGGAACATGTTTTTTGTTTACATACTATATAGCCCTTCTCTCACAAAATTCTACGTCGGGCATACACAAGAGGTCCAAAAGAGAATTGGACAACATAACGCCGGTAAGGGCAATTTTACTTCAACAGGTATTCCCTGGACACTTGTCACTCAAATTGAATGTTTGACCAAAAGCGAAGCAATGCTTCTGGAATTAAAGATCAAGAAAAGAGGTATCCGGAGATACTTATCGGATAACGGGATATCATTG
>JBDSPR010000041.1:0-121046 GCA_039930245.1 Chitinophagaceae bacterium
CCACTTAAGTGGCCTGACCACGACGCCCGGCAACCAATCCCGGCTTTCGCCAGGATGACTATCTTCCAGCATCACTCATTACATTTGCCAGAATGGATAACTTAAAAACAATCTTCGAAGAAGGCCAGGTCTTACTCATCGATAAACCACTGAAATGGACCTCTTTTGATGTAGTGCAGAAACTCCGTAATCTCATCAAGATCAAAAAGATCGGACATGCCGGTACGCTGGATCCGCTGGCAACGGGTTTGCTGATCATCTGCACGGGAAAATTCACCAAGAGGATCAATGAATACATGGCGCAGGAAAAAGAATATACCGGCAGCATCACACTGGGCGCTACTACACCCACTTATGATCTCGAGTCCGAACCAACGAATTTTAAAGCCACAGAAAATATCAGCCTGGCGGATATTGAAGAGGCTACTAAAAAATTCACGGGAGATATCTTGCAGGTTCCACCCGCGCATTCTGCTATCAAAGTCGGTGGTCAACGCGTTTATGAACTGGCAAGACAGGGAAAGGAAGTAAAACTGGAACCAAGAAAGGTGACGATCAAAGAATTCAGTATTACAAAATTTGATCCACCGGTTGTTTCCTTCAAAGTAGTTTGTACTACCGGTACATATATCCGCAGCCTGGCTAATGATCTCGGAGAAGAAATGGGTTGCGGCGCCCACCTCAGCAGTCTTTGCAGGACAAGGATAGGAACTCACCTGCTAACCGACGCGATGTCCGTCAGGGGTTTTGAAGAAAAACTAAAAGAAGGTTATAAGATGAACGGGTAGCTGATACCCAGCTGCAATTGTGTGCCTTTATAGAAATCTTTTTGTACGTAGCCAAACCATTTATTCTGTAAGTAAACTTTATCGCTCGGCGGACTGGGATCCTTTATTTTATGCGCGACATCAAACCGCACTACGAAGAAATTAAAATCTATACGGAAGCCAACACCTGCACCGACGGCAAGATCCTTGCCCAGCCGGCTGAAATTGAAGATCTCTTCAGCCACACGGCCCGGAGCATCCTTTAAAAACCAGATATTACCGATATCAGTGAAAAGAGCCCCGTCTACCTTAACGCCCAGCGGTTTTCCGAGCGGGAAGCGGTATTCTGCATTGAACTCGACTTGCACATCGCCATAACGCTCAGGATATAATTTAAAATCTTTTATCGCAGAGCCGGGGCCAAGTTTACGCAATGCCCATGCCCGCATACTGTTGGGTCCACCTGCGAAATATTGTTTGAAGAAGGGAAGGTTGTTCTTTTTCTCCGCATCAACGGTAGAGCTAAACTCGTAACCTACGCCGGCAAAAGCACGTAGCGCTACAGCATTTCTTCCCATGGTGATCTTCCGGATGAATTCTCCATCGACTTTGACAAAACGATAAAGATTAGAATCCAGGAACCTGTTGTTTTTGATCATCCCGGTAAGCAAACCGCAGATCTCCATATTGGTCCGGAACAGGTTGATATTTTTTTTCTTCTCCCCGGTAATTGAATAGCTGGTCATAATGGAAGAGATAAAACCATCGGTGAAAATATTTCTCAGCGCCGGGCTGTTATCAAACAGCGTGATCAAATACGGCTTTGGATTGAGATAAGAATATTCAATATTCGGAAGCCGGAAGGAAAAACTGCTTTTATTCCATTGGAACTCGTAACCCCAGGAAGCATTCAGCGTGGTGAGGTTATACAAGGTCCTTCTTTCCGTATTCGCGGCATTGAAGGAGAGAATAGTTCTTGCATTTTCTTTAAAGCGTTCGGGTACCAGGCTGCCAATCAGTACCGTTTTCGGGAAATAGATCGTATGACTCAGACTCACCTGTTTGGTCTGGATGAATTTGACATTGGTGGCGGTATCACGACCGGTCTCCACACCAAAACGGATATTGGTATTGGCCTGGTTGGATGCCCTTGCGAAGTTCCTGTTCTGCAAACCCAGGTTGATCGCAATACCAAACAGGTTCCCGGAAATAGCATTCTGGTTGCGACTGCCTTCCAGGTTGGCAAAGAAAGAATATTTTTTGGCGGGAGTAAGCCGCAGCACCATATCGGTGGTATCCTGGTCGGGCCGAGGGATCGGTTCGATATTGACGAGGCGCCAGCCGCCCATGGAATTAAAACGACTGATCGTCTTGTTGTATTTTTTCAACACATACATATCACCCCGCTTGAAATAAATATTGGAAGGAAATATCCTGGACTTGAAAACAGGCCGGTAGTAGATCACTTTCACACCGTTCACCATGTCTTCACTGCGGGTATAATTAGCCGTATCTGCCGTAAAATCTGGGTAAACAGTTACCTGTCCGATATAATATTTAGTCAGTTTGCTGCTGTCGAAGCCGGGTTTCAGCCGGATCTCGAGATTAGCTGTCGGGTTCTCTCTTCGCTCCCGGAGTTTCTCCAGTATCTGAAATTGTTCGATCGGATCGAATGTCGGTTTTAATAAGGAAACATCCAGTGTGTCCCAGAGACCGATCAGTTCCTGGCGACTGAAACGCATGTACCCGTTGTTACGGTAAATATCTACCAACCTGTCCAGCTCCAGCGATATCGCCGTTTTGGCAAAAGGCGCTCCTTTTTTTACCACGGCATTTGCCTGGTTTGCCACCGCAAGGCTTTGCAGCTCCGCTTGTTTGATATTATAGCTGAAGGAGTCGATACGCACCACTTTGCCGGGATTGACTGTAAAGTTAACGGTAGTCCGGTACTGGTCGTCTCCAACTGTATCAATAGTGGCTTTGTAAGAGATCGTATCCCTGAAATAACCCATCGCATTGAGCAGGGCCCGCATATAGATCACGGATTTTCCGGCGTTTGCGCTGTCATAGACCGGTGGTCGGTCCAATACCGGCCTGTTGACCCCTTTGTAAATTAATTTCCTGGCCGTTCTTACCCGGATACTATCGTCCAGCTGGTTGGGTAAGCGGGATTGGAGCTCGCTTTTTTCTCCCGCACTGATATTTCCAACCACCTCCACGTTATATTTGAATACAAAAGGACGCTTGACCGGGTAATGCCTTGGCACCACACCACAGGAAGTGAGCAGGAGAATTGAAACAGCCGCCAAAACTTGCAGGGTTCTATTACAACTGGTTGACTTGGTGGCTGACATATATTAAAAGAAGGAATATGCTTGTTAAACTGAAAATCAAATATATCCAAACTTTAGGCCAGAAAAAACTCAGGGATGAGGAAGGAGTCTTTGTCGCGGAAGGGCCAAAACTTGTGGCGGAACTGCTGCGATCCGGTGCTGTGATAAAAGAGCTGTTTGCGGTGGAGGAATGGATCAGTGAGAACAGGCAATTGCTCGGTACAAACCCGGTTACTGAAATATCGGCCGCTGAACTTGAGCGGATATCAGGTTTAAGCACACCCAATAAAGTACTGGCGATCGTTCAGCAATTTGGTAAGGGAAATAAGATCGACAGCAAAGGAAAGATCACCCTGCTGTTGGATGCGATCCAGGATCCCGGTAATCTCGGTACCATCATCCGGATAGCTGACTGGTTTGGTATCGGGCAGATTGTTTGCAGCCCGGATACCGCAGATGTTTATAATCCGAAAGTAGTACAATCTACCATGGGTAGCATTGCCCGGGTAAGCTTGTGGTATACTGACCTGGCATCATGGCTCCGTGATCAAAAAGATACCCGCATTTATGCGGCAATGCTGGAAGGACAGGATATCAATTCTTTTGAAAAAATAAACGAAGGAATCCTTGTTATCGGGAATGAATCTAAAGGCATCAGTGATGATGTCCTGGAACTGGTCAACGTTAAAATAACGATCCCTCAAAAAGGAAAAGCCGAATCATTGAATGCTGCCGTTGCGACGGGGATCATTTTGTCGCACGTTTTATAACAAGCTACTAGCCATTAGCTTTTAGCTATGAGCCAACTACTATTTTCCAGCTACGAGTTTTGAGCTGCGAGCTCCGGGCCACAAACTATCATCTATTATCTATCATCTGAATTGTATCGCTTTCACCGGTTGTACTTTTCTTACCAGTAAAGAAGGTATCAGCATGACGAGAAAACAAACGATCAAAGTGCCTACACAGATCGTCGCAACCTGCCACCAGACGATCTTTACGGCTGCTGTGCTCATGTAATAAGCTTCTTCTTTCAGTTTGATAAAACCGGTTGCCTGCTGCAGCCAGAGAAGACCGAGTGCCAGTGCAGCGCCCGTGATAATGCCTGCGATGGTGATGATCAGCGAATGACGAAGAAATATTTTCTGCACTGTCCAATCGGTTGCGCCCAGTGATTTTAAAATACCAACCATGCGTACTCTTTCCAATACAAGTATGATCAGGCAGGTGATCAGGTTGATAATGGCCACGATGATCATAAACCCGATCAGCACGTTACGGGTCACATCCTGCATGTTCAGCCAGTCGAAGATATTGGGCGAAACATTGCGGACACTGATCGTATCCCAGGTATCGGGGAAATTTTCCAGTTCATAGAGTTCATCAACGGTCTTGTCGATCTTCTTGTAATCTTTTAAAAATATCTCGTAACCACCAACCTGGTCGGGTTGCCAGTCATTCAACCGCTGGATCAGTTTGATATCGCCGATGGCAAATAACCTGTCGTATTCTTCAATGCCGGTTTTATAGATACCGGTGATCGTTATTTTTCTTGGTCTCGGGTCCTGCCCGGGAAGAATAAAATAGATGATGATACTGTCATTCAGTTTGAGCTGCATCCGCGAAGCTGTATACGTTGAGATCATGATCTCCCTGCTGTAGCCGCTATCCCTGAACTGGATCGGCCTTCCTTCCTTGATGAATCCTTTGAGGTGATCAAAATTGTAGGTGCTGTCAAAACCTTTTACCAGCACACCTTCCATTTCATCTTTGGTCTTGAGGATGGCATAACGGGTGGCAAAAGGATGAATACTTTGTACACCCGGCTGTTTTAATATGCTTTTGACCAGGGAATCATTGCGGGTGATCGGGGTTTCTTCAGAGATAATGGCTTTATCGGGCTGTTTTTCCTGCACACGGATATGTCCCCAGAAACTAAAGACCTTCTGGCTCACAGTTTCCTGGAAGCCATTGGCAAGGGAGAGGGTCACGATCATGACCATTACACTGATAACCGTGGCTACCACGGACAACCGGATAATGAACCGGGAAAAAGATCTTTGCTGATTAAATGCTATACGGTCTGCTATAAAGCCTGCAACCTTCAAATTGATTTGTTTGTCTTTTACCAAAAATAAGCCGCTTATAAAGATTTCTCCTCCTTTTTACCGGATTTTAAGCAATTTGTGAAGGAAACCTGGTAGCTGAAAAAATGAAAACAAGCATTACAATACTGTTCCTGTTCGCCTTTTCCCTGGCCTATGCGCAGCTCCCCGATCATACTTACTTTTCCAATATCCGCAGCGTAAAATTGTATAAGGCTGGAGATGTGTACAGCTATCCTGTGATGACGCTTAACGGTGGCGAACAGATGGAACTGCATTTTGATGATATGGATGGTGATGTGAAATACTATTATTACAGTTTCCAGTTATGCAACGCGGACTGGACACCGGCCAATATCCAGGCATTTGATTATATCCGGGGATTCCAGAGCAACCGGATCACGAATTACCGCAACTCCTCTATCATACAAACAAAATACACACATTACCAGGCCATACTTCCCGAAAGGAATTCGGCGCCCACCAAAGGGGGTAATTACCTGCTAAAGGTTTTCCTGAATGATGATACCTCTAAACTGGCTTTTACCCGCCGTTTCCTGGTCGTTAACAATAAAGCATCCGTATCAGGGCGGATCACCCAGCCATATAATGGCAATTTATTACAGACCCACCAGCGGGTGCAGGTATCGGTGAGTACGGTGGCAGGGCAGATCAATATTTTTTCACCACAGGATATTAAAGTCATGGTGGTGCAGAACAATGTATGGGCGGCTTCCTCTGTGATCGACCGTCCAACTATTTTCCGGGGTAATTATTATGAATACAGTGACGAAGAAAATACGACTTTTCCTGCCGGCAAAGAATGGCGCTGGATCGATCTGCGCAGCCTGCGGCTGATGAGTGAACGGATGCAAAAACTGGTTGACTCGGATACCAGCAACCGGATTGATGTGTATGTTCACCCGGATGCCGAGCGACGCCAGCAGGTATATGTTTATTACCGCGACCTGAATGGCATTTACACCCTGGAGAACCGGGATAACTCCAATCCCTTCTGGCAAAGTGATTATGCCTGGGTGCATTTCAGTTTTGTTCCGCCCGGCAACAGGCCTTTTGAAGGCAAAAGCATTTATGTTTTTGGTGAACTGACCAGTTACGAACAGAATGACGCTACTAAAATGGTCTTTAACCCCGAAAAAGGCGTTTATGAAAAGACACTTTATCTCAAGCAGGGCTATTATAATTATTCCTACGTTACACTCACCGATAAAAAACAAGCCGGTGTCACTCCTTCACTTGATAACACTGAGGGAAATTATTGGGGGACGGAGAATGGGTATATGATCATGGTCTATTTTCGTCCTTTTGGCGCCCGCGCTGATGAACTGATCGGTTTTACCCGGATCAATTCGACTTTTATTCAATGACCTTTTTTTCGATTATTCTTTCATTTCTGTTTTACCGGTAAACGCTGCTGCCTTATCTTTGCGGCGGCAGGTCTTACACGACCAGCTCCTGCTGAACCCTCCCAGGGCCGGAAGGCAGCAAGAGTAGGTGGTTGAGCGGTGCGATGTAATAAGCCTGCCATTTTTTTTATTGAATATTGTGGATTTAAGATTGAATATCGGGAATTGGGGAAATCGCAGAGGATTGAAGATTTCGAATTGGAGAAAATCACGGCAGATTTCGATTAAAAATTGAAATTTTCCCGGAAAAAAACTTCGGGATTGGAGACAAACATCCGGGGCGGGGTATTGATTATTAATACTTTCATCGACTTATAGTATTAATTATGAATGCGGATGAACTTCAGAAAAGGTTGAAGGATTTTGCGTATAAGATTGTACCGCTTTGTGAATTATTACCGCCCAGGAAAGTCTCACAGGTTATTGAAGGGCAGTTGCTGAGATCAGCTTTTTCCGCTGCTGCAAATTACAGGGCAGCCTGCAAAGCACAATCAAAAAAGGCATTTACTTCCAAACTCAGTATTGCCTTTGAAGAAATTGATGAATCCTTATTCTGGCTGGAAGCGATTGATGACGTTAAGCTTATTAAGACGGATCAACTTTTGTTTATACTAAAGGAAGCGGATGAATTAACAAGAATATTAGCCTCTTCCAGGAAAACATCACAGCAAAGAGGTGCCAGATAAATCTTCAATCTTCAATCTTCAATATAAAATATTAAACACGTATGAAATTTTTCATCGACACAGCTAATCTCGCGCAGATCAAAGAAGCCAATGAACTAGGTATCCTCGATGGCGTGACCACCAACCCTTCCCTGATGGCCAAAGAAGGCATTAAAGGACAGGATGCGGTGATGGCACATTATAAGGCCATCTGTGAAATGGTGGACGGTGATATCAGTGCCGAAGTGATCAGTACTGAATTCAATGCGATCGTGGAAGAAGGAAAAAAACTGGCCGCGATCCACCCCAATATAGTAGTGAAGGTCCCTATGATCAAAGACGGGGTAAAAGCATTAAAATGGTTTACTGATAACGGGATCAAAACCAATTGTACGCTTGTTTTCTCGGCAGGACAGGCGATCCTTGCCGCCAAAGCCGGGGCCACTTACGTATCTCCTTTTATCGGTCGTATCGATGACAGCAGCTGGGATGGGGTACAACTGATTTCACAGCTATCTCATATCTATTCCCTGCAGGGGTATAAGACCCAGATACTGGCCGCGTCAATCCGGAGTGCATTGCATATTGTAAAATGTGCGGAAGCCGGAGCTGATGTGTGTACTTGTCCCCTGGATTCTATCCTGGGCTTGCTGAAACACCCGCTTACAGATATCGGGCTGGCCAAATTCCTCGAAGACGCAAAGAAAACATTGTAATCCTTTTTAATTTATTCTTCTACCTGCATAAAAAAAATACAGGACTCAAACTGAGCCCTGTATTCTTGATCTTGAAGCTTAAAACTTATCTGTATTATTCGGTTCTTCCTGCGATAATTATTTTTGCTACTGTTTGATTACCACTGCCACGTTCCTGGACCCGCAGGTTGTAGAACCCGGGCTGTAGTCCAGAAATGATCAGGGTATTACTGCTAATACTCTTCCATTGTTTTACCAGGCCTCCGCGGGCATCTGTTAAGCTGACATCCCGGGTGATATCCTTTTCATCAAATACCACATTCACCATTCCATTGTGGCTTGGATTAGGATAAACGATCAACCCGCTGTTTTGCCCAAAACCCCGCACAATCCTGATCTCGCTGTAACGGGATCTGTTATCTATATCTACCTGCCGGATCCGGTATTGTGTTGCGTTCTTGCTGGTATTGATATCTGTAAATGTATAGACAAGCAGGGAAGTACTGTTGGCAGACTGTGTTGGAACATTTCCCACAATTTCCCAGCCATTACCCATATTTCTTTCGATCACAAATCCATTATTATTGATCTCTGTATAAGTTTCCCATCTCAGGTTGACGGAACTATTATTTATTCTCTTGGCCGTAAATGTTCCGAATGTAACAGGCAGGGGGGCGCAAACGGTGGACAAAAGGCGAAATACGGTTACACTGCCGTCACCAACACCGCTGGTAATAGTTAGTATCACAAAAAGATCCTGGTTTATATTCACAGGGGGTATCGCACCGGTTATCGGGAAAGTGGCACCCACACTTGCTGCCAGTGAAAATGCAGTTGTATCACGGATCAGGCTGTCGGATGAAAGAGATAGTACGCCATCAAAATTTGCATCTGCATAGACCTGGTAATAACCGCTAAGTGCTGATCCAATCCTGTTGGTTAATGTAGCATTATACGTAAGGTTGGCACAATTGGCAAAACCAGTCAGGCTCATAAAATTGATCGCGAAATCAATATGGCAGTTTACGCATTGTGCTACCTGAGCACCTGCTGATTGGCTTGACCACAAATCGGCGGTCATCAGGAACGGTGTATTACAGCTAACAGGAAAAGTGGCGACCACGCCATGGACCACGAAAGCAACGGAACCATCTGGTTGAGTTGAACTGGTTACAGAAATAGCGGAATTCAACACAACAGCTCCATCTGGCGGATAAGAACTAAGCAATACGGGCAACGCCCCGTTATTATTGATACCAATATTAATAAAGGAACCAATAAGATCACCGCTTTCAGGTGGGTGGATAGCGCCATTCCCTCCGGGCTCCCCATTCTGGCAATCGAAAAAGTCGGGATAAGTGGTAGCGGGCCAGACATGGATAAAAATGAACTTGTTCCCATTGTTGTTTTGCATGGTGAAACTAAGATCAAAACTTGCCGTGCAGCTACCGGCAGTTTGAGTGCCTTGTGGTACGATGTTCTGAATAATGAGATCGGATACGGTGCATTGGGCGTCGGCTTTTTTACCAACGAAAGCCAGTGCTGCTAATAGCAGTACTGAGCGTAAAACTGTTTTCATAAATGTTTAATTAAGGGTTATGAATCTGATTTCAACTATCAGTTTTTCCTGGGATAAGGGCAGTTTTACGAGGGATGTAGGAATTTGTAAGGAGTTTTCAGAGGGGAGGAATACATTCAGTATAAGAAAAAACGTACCAAAAACAACCCTGTTTAAAATCGAAGTTTTCAACGGTTTTTCGAGAAAATACGTGGAGTTAATTCTACAATAGGCGGGTGATCTTTCCCATTACTCCTGTGAATGTTGTGCTCACTACACAGATGTAAGAATAAAATAATAAGTAAAAAACGATGATCAGGTTGATCAACCGTTTTTGCCATACTTTTTAAGCGGCGGATCGGGAAGCTGTTTGATCCAGATGGTTCGTTCGATCCAAAGGGAAGGGTCGGCTTTAAGAACAGCTTTTACGGTGACTTTTTCTTCTTTAAAACCCTCCGGTATCACCAGTTCATTTCCTTCGAAACTGGCGCTGGCACAGGAGAATACGATCTCTTTGGAACTAAGGGGCAACCAGCTGCCATTGGAAAGTTTGCCATCGACATTGATATAATTATGCTGGCCTTTCTTAAGGCTGTCCGTATAAAGGTGGAAATGGATACTTTCCACTTTTTGGGCAAAAAGAGGAGAGGATGCAGCAGCAAGAACACAAAAAAGTAAATATTTTTTCATTACAATACAAAAGTCGGAAAATCGGGCCAAAGGGTTGCCGGGACTAAAGGTTTCAGGATCCTTTAACGTTCATCGTACTGGTTTAAAAAGATGCATACCTGCGATAAAAATTTGTAACTCACCCATTTCGTTTACGGCCACGGTTAACAGCTATCAATAACAGCCCAACAGCGAAAAAGGCCCCGATCATCATCAGTATATTCAGGATCACCTTACTGTATCCCAGTGCATCCGCGTTCAGGAAGGGATAAGGATACCAGCCAGTCGCGGCACCTCTGATCAAAGAATAGACAAGGTAAACGAAGGGAAAGATCAACCAGGGAAAACCATCTTTCCAGCGAAGGACCGATCGGGGAGTGAACAGGGACCAATAGACAATATATAATAATGGTACCACGACATGCAGCAGGTTATCAGCCAGCAACTGTTGCCCTTTTGGCGCCCACAGGTTACGGAGCACCAGGTTATATACCAGGCCCACGATAAAAATATAAAGCATTATAGCCGACTGAATGGAGTGAGCAGAAAAAAAACGCCCGGCCCGGGTCCAAGGACCTAGCAGGGAAATGCTCAGCGATATTGCAACAATTAAATTTGACAGAACAGTAAAGAAACTCAGGAAATTGACTACAGATGCTGCCGGCCTGATACCCAGGGCAGGTCCATTTTTCAACATTAACCATAATTGTAACACCAGTGCAAACCCGGCAATAACGGCAATGAATCCCATCACCACTTGCTTTATAATTCCAGGTTTGTTTTGCATATAGAGCATTGATCGCTTGTGGATCTTTGAAAGTCAATTACTACAACCCGGCAAACTTTGCATAGTTGATGTTTTGAATTTAATGTAAATCTTCCTGTAAATTGTAAGAATGTTGAAGGCTAAGGGCATATGGGGAAGGGCATCATTATACAGTATGGCGGCTTTCTATGTGATCGCCGGGATCAATCATTTTGTGAACCCGGGTTTTTATAAGAAAATAATGCCGCCCTGGTTACCCTGGCATCATGGGCTGATCTATGCCAGCGGTGCCGGTGAGATACTTCTTGCATTATTATTGATTCCGTCACAAACCCGTAAACTGGCTGCGGGTTGTATCATTGTCTTGCTGATCGTAGTGTTCCCGGCCAATGTACAGATGATGCTGAATTACCGGGCAGTGCAACACCCTTTGCTCTGGGTCGCGATCCTGCGGTTACCGCTGCAGTTGGTACTTATCTGGTGGGCATACCAGTTCACCAGGCGAAAAAGCAGGTAATATCTTATTTCTTTTTTAGCTGTAACAGTACGGTCTTTTCTTTCGAATCCAGATCGCATTCCGCTTTACCGGAAGTGTTATCGCTTATGATATAGATCGTGCCGGCATCATCAACAGTTACACCTTCCAGGTTCATGCTATATTTTTGTGTCTTATAAGCATTGGAAGCCGCAGTAAAATTCTCAACCTCGATATTCTTAAGTGTTTCCAATTGTAGATTGCCGGTTTTGCTGATATCCACCGATTCGAGGTATTGCTGGCGGAACTTTCCTTTGGCGTATGATTTCAGACAGATCAACCGCGAATTCACCCTATCATAACAGATATCCGAATACCTCCACTGCGGGTTCTCCAGTGGCAGTTCGATCATGGATTCATACTTCAATGACATGGGCTCCTTGTTCTTTCCCTGCACAATAGAGAAAGTATAGATCTGCGATGCGGACATATTATCATTTCGTTCCCTCAGCAGGTAAAATTTATCATCTTTTTCATTGGCGGCGATACCTTCCATTCCATCACCGTCCTTTGATTTGGGAGGGAGCAGGAGGGAAGTGGGTAATTGCATAATTGCTCCTGTTTGCATATTTACTTCATAGACTGCCGCAATATTCTCTGATACCAGGTACAATTTATCACGGTAGGATGTCATACCCTCCATTTCATAGTTCTGCGGCACTTGTATAGTGATCGTTTTAATGATACTGGCCGTTTCGGGATCAACGACAAATATTGATGGGCATCTTTCCGATGCCATATACAGGAACTTATCGTAATACTTCATCCCGGAAATGCATACCTGCTTCGTGAACTGGGCGGGTAATTCGATCTTATCCAGGGAATACGATTGTGGCGAAGGTGGCTGGGCGAATAATGAGCTACAACTAAGAATGGCCAAGAGAAAAAATAAAGTTCGCATATTGAGTATAGATTTAGGTTGCCGGTCGGGTTCGGCTGAGGGCGAATCTACTGAAAGTTTATTTACAGGCAAAGGACGGCCAAGCCGCTGTTTTGGTTGTAGGGAAGACGGGCAACTTAGTCCGAAAGTCTGGAAGTCCGGAAGTCCGAAAGTCCGGAAGTCCGGAAGTCCGAAAGTCCGAAAGTCTGAAAGTCCGGAAGTCTGAAAGTCCGAAAGTCCGGAAGTCCGAAAGGCTGAAAGTCCGTCCTTCGGCAAGCTCAGGAGACTGGAAGGCCGGAAGACCAGAAGACCGAAGAAAGAAAACCGGAATCTGAATTTAAATCTGGTTGTTTTTTCTAAATAGCAGCCGGTCAACTGAGAAACGGCCACTACCCAGGACAAATACCGGTATACATGACAGCATATAAACAAAAGGCAGCTCCTTTGTCATAAATGGTTGCCCTTTATGTGCGATAAAAAAGGCCACGGTCATTGTAATGAAGAGAGGAATAACGGAAAGCCGCGTAAGAAATCCTACGGCTACGAATAGGCCGCAAAGGAAGTGGGAGAATACAACAAGGTTGAATTCCAGCGGAGCCCCTAACCCGATCGTGGAGGTGGACATGGATAGGTATAGCTTATAATGGTTCAGGGCATCGTAACCATGCCAGGTAAATAATCCACCCAATATTAACCTGAGCAGGAGGATGCCAAGATCCGTGTTGAAGGGTTGAGTACCAAGTATTCTTTTCATAGCTATTATTTTTTTTCAAGAAATTCTTTTAATGATATCCCTGTAATATAGGTCCAGCCTTCTACAAAACTTCCGGGAGCAAAATCGGGGCTGTCTGTTTTAAAACTGTCCACACCGGTATGCGTGAGTTTTAACCGGGTTTGATCACCTTCGGAAAACAATTCGAAACTGAGCTGGGAAATTCCTTCAATACCCTGGTATCGCCAGCTATAAGAAAGTTTTTTGAGGGGAACCACTTCGGTCACTTTGCATAAGTGCAGGTATTTTTCACCATTCTTTCCTTCACCATAGAATTCGAATTCAAAACCCACTTCAGGTTTAAAAGCAGCAATATCAAAAAACCATTGTTTCATATCATCACGGTTGGTGATCGCTTTCCAGACGGTATCCAGTGCTGCATTGTAGACACGCTCGATCACGATTGGCTGAGTATTCATGAATCAGGGATTTAAATTGGTTAAGTAATCTGCCAGACGGCTGACGGTCTGGTCCATTCCTTCTTTGGCGCCATATTCCCTGATTACCCTTTCCAGTTCAGCAGCCGTATCGAATACGCCTTTCATAGTCAACAGGGTTTTGTTTCCCTGTTTTTCGAATGTGACCGTAGTATGGAAACTGACCCCTTCCGTACCTTCTTCATCACTGTGCCTGTACACTAATCGTTCCGGTTTTACCACTTCCAGGAAAATTATTTTATTTGGATAATCCCTACCGTCTGGGCCATGCATGGTGAGCAACCATACTCCGCCGGGTTTTACTTCCATTTCATGAATAGTATTTGTGAACCCGTTGGGTCCCCACCAGTTCTTTACATGTTCAGGGTTGGTCCAGGCCTCCCAGACCAGTTCGCGGGGTGCATGGAGTAACCGGCTGATCGCCAGTTCCCGGTTGGACGTGTCGGTTGTTGCAGTTGGCATGAGCTTATTTTTAAATTGGTAAATGATTTCACTGGTTTATCCTGTGCTATTTTCTTTTGGCTGGTTTTTTATTTTTTGGCCCGGATTTATTCACCGCCTGCAATTTGTCCAGGTATATTTCCAGTGAATCAAGTTTTTTGTTCCAGAATTCCCTGTACTGCTCAACCCAATCTGACACTTCGTTCAGTTTTTGCAGCTTTGCCTCGCAGAATCTTTCCCGGCCCTGCTGTTTGATAGTGATCAAACCACATTCGGTAAGGATCTTGATATGTTTGGAAATGGCGGGACGGCTAACATCAAAATTCTCCGCCACCGCATTCAGGTTCAGTGATTGCTTAGCGATCATCTGGATAATGGCCCTGCGGGTAGGGTCCGCGATTGCCTGAAATACATCTCTTCTCATGTTGTCGAATAAATTAGGTAACTGATCGGTTACAAATATAGGAAACCTTTTGGTTACGCAAAATTTCCAGGAACTTTTTTTAAAAAAAATTATCCCGCAAGACGTGGCAAAACTTTATGACTGATTGATGGTCTGGATGCTAGTTTCTTTTTTCATCGTAGCTGACCATCCACTGAATATCGAATTTGTCTGTGCACATCCCAAAATAGGATCCCCAGAAAGTATCTGCAAGCGGCATAGTGATCTTGCCGCCGGCGGAAAGACCGGTAAATATTTTTTCGGCCCCGGTCTTGCTGTCTGCACTGACCGATAAATGGAAATTAGTTCCTGTTGTTACTTTATGTCCCATCGATTCGAGGGCATCAGTGGCCATCAGGATATTACCATTGCCGATAGGCAGGGCAATATGCATGATCTTGTCTTTGTGTTCTGCCGGAACCCTGTCCGCTTCAGGGGTATCTTTAAAGCGTTGGATCATGACGAATTCACCGCCAAATATGGATCGGTAAAAATTAAATGCTTCTTCAGTATTACCGGGGAAATTCAAATAAGGGTTGATTGCTGGCATAACTAAGGTTTAAGAGGTTTAAAAGGTTCAATAGGTTCAAGAGGTTTAAAAGGTTAATTCTTTTCGGCGAGTTCTTTTATTTTTTCCATTGCTTTGGGCCAGGTCTTTTCAAAATAATCTTTGAACTCGGGGGAGATGTCCATTTCCACCAATAATTCAGTGGAGCCGTTTGTTTCTTTCAGGGTATAATTCTCTTTGCATCCCGCCCAGGCCTTTACCCGGTCACTGGTCGTGTCTTCCACGCCCTCCTTTACTTCACCGAGATGTTCGAATGACATGTACTCGTTGGGTTTGTTGGAAGCCACCCTGCTCACCATCCCGCTGCCCTTGTCGCCCAGGAACAACACTTTGGTTCCTTCTTTCCAGTTATCGGTCTTTGCGTATGACCCTTCCATGAAAGCGCTGGTCCATTCCCGGTAATTGGCGTCTTCCCATAATGTTTTCCAGACTTTTTCGCGGGGTGCATTGATGAGGCTGCTGAAATTGATCTTTTCCATATGATTTTATTTAAAGGTTTATTATTTACCGATCATTTTTACGATCTCGCGGATGATACGGGACAATTCTTTTCCGTTTTTTTCCGCTTCGGCTTTGTTCTTAAAATAAACAAGCCGCCTGTCTTTATAATCTCCTTCCAGCAGGCCTGATTGGATCTTTACTACAGCAGGATGGTGGAAGACAAGCAGGATCTTCTCTTTTTTATAAGGCCCGAAAGTGAGAATGTCCTCTTTATAATAATAGCTCGGGGCGTTCCATTTGATCCTTTCATTGAGCAGGGGAGAAGCTTTTTTGATGATCTGGCGAACAGCTTCAACTTCTTTTCTTACTGGTGCTTCCAGCTTGTTCATCCAGTTTTTTACCTGTTCCTCATCCGAAGTTTTTTTAAGAGCCGTTTTTTTCGCGGGGGGCATCTTTGTTTTTTTGGCTCCTGCTTTTTCCAGGTTCTGTTTCAGCTTGTACTTTACCATTTTTGTGATCAGTGTGATTGGCAGCGCCTTATCGAGCGGGAATCGTATCGTTCCTTTTGATCCCTTATAAGGCGACATCTGCTTTTTCAATGCTTCTGCTTCCCAGGGAGCGGGGTAAAAACTGATATGGTTGGCCCAGGCGGCAAAAAATACCAGCATACCTTCCTGTGTGTAGCCAGGGATACTGTAACTGATCACTTCTTTGGCTGCAGGAGCCGCGGCTTTGATGGTTTGCCGCATTTGCTGCAACAAGCCCTGCACTTTGGCAGGTTGCCTTTTAATATATTCATCCACCGAAGCGGCTGGTTGCATTTTTTCCATAATGATTATTTTCCAGGTTCAGTATTTAAATGTAAAATTTTTACCCTCAATTATTTTTCTTTTTTGAGAGCCGGTCATAATGCAAGAGCCATTGGTTGCCGTATTTATCCGTCAGGTCGCCAAATAAAGCTCCCCAGAAAGAAATATGCAGGGGATGGGTGGCTTCACCACCAGCAGAAAGTTTTTCATAGCAGTCCCTTGCTTCCTCTTCACTGTTGCAGTTCAACATCAGGGAAACCGCATTGCCCCGGATCAATCCTTTTTCCCAGACCATATCAGAGCCCATCAGGATGATACTATCGCGGACAAGGGTAGAATGCACGATACTTTGCTTCATATCGGCAGGCATGGCATCGGATAATGGTGATTCACCAATGGTTTGAAGCGTGAGCGCTCCGCCCAGGCAATCTGCGTAGAAACTCATGGCTTCGCGGCAATTACCATTGAACGTGAGATAAGAATTAATTTGTGTCATTGGGTGTATTTATTTATTGCCGGATAATTTTACCATACATCGTGCATTATTTTATTTTCGATCCTGAAAATTTCCATACAGGGGATTATAATTATCTGACCAAACATACGACCAGTAAAAACAAATGAGGAATGGTAAAAACGACAATTCGAAGGGTTGATTGCGACAGGCAACTTAATTATATTTGATAGATGAAACATGTATCTATCCTGGTCCCGGAAACAGCCGTAGTGGAAGCGATCGCCGATCCGCGTTACCTGTTTAGTGCGGTAAACCAGTTCCTGCAAGCGGATGGCAAAGAACCCTTGTTCGATGTACAATTAGTTGGGTTATCGGGTGAGGTAAAACTGGAAGGCAGCCTGTTCTCGGTACATACCGATGCTTTGCTGAAGGATATAAAAAAGACCGATCTTATTTTTATTCCTGCGATAAGCGGTGATATGAAAAAAGCGCTGGAAGCGAACAGGGATTTTATTCCGTGGATCGTTGAGCAATACAGCAATGGGGCCGAGGTAGCCTCACTTTGTATCGGCGCTTTCCTGCTTGCTTCAACCGGGTTACTGGATGGAAAAAAATGTTCGACCCACTGGAATTCTGCCAATGAATTCCGTTCCATGTTCCCTGAAGTGGAACTCGTGGATGGCAGTATCATCACCGAAGAAAAGGGTTTGTATTCCAGCGGTGGCGCCAATTCTTACTGGAATCTTTTAATCTACCTGGTAGAGAAGTATACGGACCGCGCAACGGCTATACTGGCATCCAAATTCTTCGCGATCGATATTGACCGGGATAGCCAGGCGGCATTTATGTTGTTCAGGGGACAGCGCGGCCACGAGGATGATGCGATCAAACAGGCGCAGGATTTTATCGAAAAAAATTATACAGAGAAGATCACGGTTGACCAGCTCGCAGGTAATTCTGCCGTGGGGAGAAGAAGCTTTGAAAGACGTTTCAAAAAAGCCACCAACAATACGGTGGTGGAATATATACAACGGGTGAAAATGGAAGCGGCCAAAAGAAGTTTTGAATCCAGCCGGAAGAATATCAGTGAAGTGATGTTTGATGTGGGGTATACGGACACGAAAGCTTTTCGAACCATCTTCAAAAAAGTGACAGGATTAACACCCATTGAGTACCGGAATAAATACAATAAGCAGGCGGTCGTTCTATAATTTTTCACCACATAGGAACATAGCTACACATAGGTGCACATAGTCGCAGTTTTTTCTATGTGACTCTATGTGGTCCTATCTGCCTATGTGGTACTCAAAACCCCTTCTTCTCATCCTTTACTTTCTTATCGGCATTCTTCACATATTTCTCCAGCCAGGTGAATTGTTCATTCAGCATGTGCAAAATATTTTCACGGCCCTGGTAGTAATGACTTTCGTAGGGTTGGCAATGAAGTACTAGTTTATCGGGTACGCTACATAAACCCAATTCAAGAGTGGGTCGGCCCCTGTATTGGCACCTACTACACTGCCATTGATACTCCCATGACTATTGATTTTTATATACGTACTGCCCTTACGTCCGTCATCAAAAATCCAGTCATAACGCCCGGTATTGTCATTGTGTATTATACCATTGCCTTTCCAATCCTGCCCGATCCCGCGAATTTTAAAAGCATCTCTGACTACATCATATATTTCAAATTCCCCAACTTTACAATTTTCGGTTCCCGGATCTTCAGGGTATAAAAAAAAGATCCCCGATACAAGGTTGTTTATATTTTGTGGAATGATCGCTGAAATAATTTTTTCCTGGTTATCCGGTAATTTGAAATAGAATTGTTTAATAAGCATATTCCATTCCTGCGGGCACTGCGAATATTTACTATCTTCCAATACTGCGATCCGGGTGTTCATAAATACATCATTGATCGTTTGAGGTTTCATCATTTCCCTGACCAAATGCCGGGTGTATAATCCATTGTTCCCGGAGCCATCCGAAGCCGTTGCATTTTCCCGCGTAGCATAGGCAATGATACTTCCTGCTGTTTGGTTAGAGATGGCTTTAAAGCCAATTTCGAGCCCGCGCATCCATGAACGAAATGGGTTGTTCCTGCAGGCGTCAAGTATTACGATGTTAGTGCTATTCGGGTATTTTTCAAATTCTTCGGTTATGAAATTGACCGGGATCGCCTGGAATTTAACATCGCCCCTTTCTGTCAGCTCTGCATCAACCGGGAGTAAATAATTTACCCCGTCCGCCTGGATACCATGACCTGCATAATAGAATAAGGCTATATTATTCGAAGGCAGCCGTTTGCTAAAATCGTAAACCGCTTTTTCCAGCTCCGCTTTTTTTGCATTGATTTGTTTAATAACAACAAAACCTAGTTTCTGCAAAGAATCGGAAATCAAATTAGCGTCATTGACCGGGTTTTTAAGCTTCCCGTTAGTATAATCCGAATTGCCAATAACCAGGGCTATTCTTTTTTCATTTGGGAGCTGGTCCTGCTTTAAATAAGTATCCTGGGCAAGTAAGCCACAGTTCACCAAGATCAATAATGATAATGTTAATATTAATTTCATGTTGTTAGAGGTTTAGTGGTGGCTAACAAAAGACTATACAACAGTCCCGGGATTTCAAAATCCCGGATTTAATAAAACAGTTAAAATCCTTTCTTATCCTCCTTCTTCCCGGCATTCTTCACATATTTCTCCAGCCAGGTGAATTGTTCATTCAGCATGTGCAAAATATTTTCCCGTCCCTGGTAACCATGACTCTCGTAGGGCAGGCTGACATATTTCACGGTACCACCATTCCCTTTTATCGCGTTGAACATTCTTTCGCTCTGGATCGGGAAAGTACCGGTATTATTATCCATTTCACCGTGGACTAAAAGTATCGGTGTTTTTATTTTATCCGCATAACTGAACGGGCTCATGGCATTGTATAATTCCGGCGCCTGCCAGTACGTGCGGTCCTCGTTCTGGAAACCAAAAGGAGTAAGCGAACGGTTATAAGCACCGCTTCTTGCTATACCGGCTTTGAAAAGTTTGGTATGCGCCAATAGGTTGGCCGTCATAAATGCGCCATAACTATGCCCCCCTACAGCCACCCTGTTCTTATCACCCACCCCCATTTCATCCAGCACATTGATGGCGGCTTCAGCATTCATGGTGAGCTGTTCAATAAAATTATCATTGGGTTTTTTCTCTTTGCTGGTGGCTACGATAGGCATTTCAGCATTGTTGAGTACAGCGTAACCCTGTGTGACATAAAAAATGGCCGAGCCCCAGTTCAGCAGGGTGAATTTGTGTTCGCTTCCCCTTACCTGTGCGGCATCAGCGGCGGAATTAAATTCTGCAGGGTAGGCCCAGATAAATACCGGCAGTTTGCCATCTTTTTTCTTATCATATCCTTTTGGGAGGTAGAGGTCACCGGTGAGATCAACCCCATCGGCTCTTTTATATTTTATTTTTTCCTTTGTCACCCCCTCGAGTTGCGGGTAAGGGTTCGTGAATTGCGTGAGCTGGCGTTCACCTTTTGCTTTAAGCGTTCTGATCCAGTAATTGGGGACTACCGATTCACTTTCTTTTTTGGTCAGCAACTCCATTTTATCCGCATCCAATACCTTCACCACGTTCTCAAAAAAACCTTCGCTGCTGCGCCAGATGATATCCATTTTTTTTGTGGCCAGGTCAAAACTGGCAATAAAGGGCAGATCGCCTTTTGGGGAACTGCCGGTCGTATTATTCATCAGCAATTTGCTGTCGTTGTCCACTAATTTGATCACGTCACGGTTCCATTGGTTCTTTTCTGTAACAGGGGTGCCTGGATTGGAATACGCATCTGTTGTATTTCTTTCCATCAGTTTTTCCATTTCGCCGGTGGAAGGATTGAAACGGCTCGTCTGTGTTTGCTGTTTGCCAGTCAGTCCTTCATTTACCAGGGCCAGGGTGGCGTTCCCCCAGGTTGTACTGCGGTAGCGCATTTTTGTTTTGAACAATTGTTTGGGTTCTGTATTGAACGGTGCGGCCAGTGCGAAAATGGCATCATGGTAATCCATATTCTTTTTTATAAACCCACTGTCCAGTGCCATGCACCAGGTAACCGTGGAAGGTTCATCATCCCGCCAGTCGAATGAACGGGGTACCAGCTGTACATTATCATTGCCGCTGGGAGCTGTTTCCGCAGAAGGAAGTTCTGCCAGTTGCTTGACAGTCTTCCCGTTCATATCAGTAATTACCAGGTTAGCAGGGAATCCCCCGGCGGGTACGGTATAAGAAAACGGTTTTTTTAAGATCCGCAGGAGCATATATTTTCTATCCGGTGAGATATTGATCGTATAATAAATTGCCGGTGAGCCGATCTTTGTTTCAGCGCCATTTATATTCTTTACCAGTTGCGAAGTGGCGTAAAACTCGAAAAGCTGCGCATCATAAGGATTTTTGATCAGGTCCTGGAAAGTGGGGCGGGGAGAGGCTTTGCCATAATTCTCCTGGGTGGTTGGCCCGGCAGGTGTGGCGGGTTTTACTGGAGCATCTGCCGGGGCTATTGTTGCCGTACGGTAGAGGATGGTCGTATTATCATACCAGAGATAAGATCCGGTAATCATATTCAGGGCGCTCTTATTTATTTTCATCGCTTTCTGGGTGGCCACATCGATCACGTAAAGGTCAACACGGTTGCCGCTTGTATTGGTAAAGGCGATCTTTTTGTCATCAGGGCTCCAGGAGATATTCCCCGCATATAAAGTAGCGGGAAGCCCGGTGATTTTGTAATCTTTCCCGGAGGCAATATTTCTCAGGGCCAGGTTATTGATAAAATTCTGCCGGCTGGGCGCAAAATTAGCCGGGTTGATCCGCATACCGGCGATCCGCAACTCGGGGCGGGCAAGTTCTTCTACCGATGGATAGCTGTTCGCTTCCGTAAACAGCATCCATGCGCCTTTATCGTCCACGCTTACACCGGGTGTGGGTTTGGCCAGCAGCATGTCGGCGATAGCTTTTGGCGGAAGTTTGTAACCCGCGTCATCCTGGGCGTGTAAGCTGGTCATCAAAAACAAAAAGCAAAGGATCGTATAAATGCGTTTGGTTGCCATGGGGGAAGTTTAGCTATTCAAGTTAAGGAAAAGTCAGAAGAAGGGATTCCGGGGACCAAGAGTCGTGAGTCGTGAGTGAGCTGCTACTGTTTATAAATCTTTCCGTCCTTTATCACCAGTTTTATTTTCCGGATGTTTTTTATATCTGCTGAGGGATCACCCTCTACGGCAAGAATATCCGCATATATTCCTTTTTTGATCCTCCCAATTTTGTCTGCATAGCCAAAGACATCTGCATTGACAGAAGTAGCAGATCGCAATACATCCAGCGGTTTCATACCATATTCTACCATCAGTTCCATTTCCCGGGCGTTATCGCCATGCGTGTATACACCCACATCACCACCCATACAAATGGTAACACCTGCTTTTAAGGCCAATGCAAAACTTTTCTTTTTGTTCGTAATTCGGGCAGGCTCGGGGTCGGTTCCTTTTTTCCATCCCCTGTATTGTTCGATCGCGTCACCAGCTGCAAGGGTGGGACAGAGTGCCACTCCTTTTTCTTTCATCAGCTTAAATACCTCTTCTGTTCCATCATCCCCGTGTTCGATCGTGGAAATACCCGCATTGATCGCTCTTTTCATGCCTTCGGGGCTGGCTGCATGCGCCACAGCTTTTCTTCCACTGCTTGTTACATTGTTCACCAGCCAGCCTAATTCAAATTCAGTAAAAGTGGGTTGTGTTTCATTGTGTGGGCCATAGCGGTAATCTGCATACACTTTTACCAGGTCGGCGCCATGCCCGATCTGAGATCGGATGGCCTTACTGAGTTCTTCCAGTCCCGCGACTTCTTCAGCGCCCTGCGGAAGTTCCACGTCGGGTGATGGGGACCGGGGTCCATAAGTTCCTTTTGCAACGATCGCTCTTGTCGCGACGATCATTCTTGGTCCAGGGATCACCCCTTTTTCGATCGCTTTCTTCAAACCTGCATCATCATACATGGCGCCTTCGGTCCCAAGATCTCTTACCGTGGTGAAACCAGCTAATAGGGTGGCTTTGGCATGATTAACGGCTCTTGCGGTGCGCTCAGCACGGGATTCTTTTAATACCTGATCGTCCCAGCTTGTTTCATTATACGGATGAAGGAATAAATGTGAATGCCCTTCGATCAGTCCCGGTAACAGCGTCATTCCTTTTAGTTCAATGATCTTTGTGTCAGCCGGTAATTTGAACATCATTGGTCCCGCCTGTTCGATCATATTATTCTTTACAAGAACCACCCAGCCTGTCTGCATATTCTCCCCATCAAATACCCTGTCGGGTTTGAGTAAAATATACTGTTCTTTTTCCTGTGCGGAGGCATTCAGTAAAACGAGCAGCAAGGGAAGAAGGAAGAGCTTTTTCATCAATTTTTATTTTGAGTAAAAAGAAGGTAGGCAAGTTCCGGTCTTTTTTTAAAAACAGAGGAGGCGAAAGGGCAAAGGGGAATGATCTTCAGCTCATTTTTTTTGGCATATTCAATGGCTGTTTCAAAAAGCAGGTAACCTACATTCTTTCCGCGCAGTACATCCTTCACTTCAGTATGATCAATGATCATTTTTTCAGGTCCTGGTAGAGTATAGGTCATTTCTGCCAGCCGTTTGCCTTCTTCTGCGACGAAGAAAGCACCTTTGTTACCGTCGTATTCCTGTTGTATATGCATGATCAGCGGTTGAGTCGTTTAAAATATTCTTCCGTGAAAACAGGATCGAACCTGTTGTAAAAAGCGGCCAGCAGTTGAACTTTTCTTTTAATCCGTGGGTATTGTTCAACGATCTTCCAGAAACCCGCAGAAGGACTGAACAGGTTCTGTGCAAAAGTATTGATATCGTTCTCCATCCCCGATAAAGAGTATTGTGTAAGAAAGCCTTTCCTGCAAAGAGCTGTGTCCAGATCCTGCGAGGACTCATTATTACGGATCGCACCCACACCACTTTCAGGATCATTGTAATCAAAACCGGTGATATTCGCATTTTCCCATTCTTCTTTATCCAGCCAGGATGGATGGTTGCGGTAAATGATGCTGGAGAATTCGTGGTGAAAGATTTGTTCGATGTAAAGATCATTATACCCATTTGAGACGCCATTGTTGGAAAGATAGAGGGCATCGGTGGAGTTGGTACCGCCATAACCAACATCATAGAATTTCATTGACCGCAGGAAATAGATGGCCCGGAGTTCTTTACTCAATGCTGCGACAGGATATTTATTCAGCGCTTTCCCGATCACAGATTTGCTTCGTTTGATCTCTGCTGCATCGATTTGTTCTCCTTCAGCGCTGATGGGAGCTGCCAGCCAGGATCCGGGAAAAATGTTGGACGCATAATGAAAGCCGATGCGTACACCCCTGATCGTCGTATCAGGCGCCTCTGCCTGGAGAAAAAGAGAATAGAATAAAACAATAACTGCGGAGACGACTTTCATGCCTTAAATCTAAAAAGAATTTGCTCATTTTGTCTATTTGCCTTTATATTTGTATAGCAATGAGCAGACAGTATAACAATACATGGTGGTGGCATACAACTCGAAGGGGTCTGTAAATCCATAACCGTATTGTTCAACGATATACAGCCCCGACACAACGTTCGGGGCTTTTTTTTTGCACGCTGTAGCCAAAGCGAAGGTGGGTTTACCCGCTGTAGCCATGTAAAAGTGGGTTTACCCGCCATAGTCCTGGTAAATCGGGATGAGGGCGGAATTGCTGAGTAACAGATTTTAATTAAATGAAGAAAATAGAAATAACTACAAGTTGTAAAAAGATGCTGGCGGATATTTTCACGCCGGTCAGCATCTACCTTCGGCTGCGCGACCGTTTCCGGGATACGGTCTTGCTGGAAAGCACGGATCATCATGCTGCTGAGAATAGTTATTCTTTTATTTGTATCAACGCGATCGCCGGGATCGAGATCAGTTCCAAAGAAAGTGTCGAATTTAAATTGCCAGGACAAAAACCGGAAAAGATCGGGCTGGACAAACAACAGGAAGTACCGAAACTCCTGTGGGATTTTATGCAGCGTTTCGAAATAAAGAAACCAACGATCAAAGAATCCCGGTTTGCCCAGGGTTTATATGGGTATACCAGTTATGACGCTGTTAGGTTCTTTGAAACAATTCATTTGAGGGACCGGCCATCATCTTTTTCAATCCCCCTGGTTCGTTACCGGTTGTACCAGTATGTTATTGCCGTCAATCATTTCAGGGACGAATTATTTATCTGCGAGAACAGGATAGCGGGCATCGAAAGTGAAATGGAAGTTGTTGAATCGCTGATCAAAAGCAGGGATCTGCCTGTTTATCCTTTCGCCGCAAAAGGAGAAGAGCGTACCAATATGAGCGATGAGTCTTATAAGGAGATGGTAAAAAAGGGGATTGCGGGTTGCCGCCGCGGCGATGTTTTCCAGGTAGTGCTGAGCAGGCAATTTACTCAGCAATTTACGGGTGATGAATTCAATGTGTACAGGGCTTTGCGGAGTATCAATCCTTCACCTTACCTGTTCTTTTTTGATTATGGCGATTATAAACTGATGGGTTCATCTCCTGAGGCGCAACTGGTGGTCCGTGATGGCAAAGCAATACTTCACCCGATCGCGGGTACATTCAAGCGGACAGGCGATGAGGAAATTGACAAGGCTGCGACGGAAAGATTATTAAAAGATGCAAAGGAGAATGCCGAGCATGTGATGCTGGTCGACCTGGCAAGAAACGATCTCAGCCGGGTTTGCGATGAAGTGACGGTAGCGCAATACAGGCAGGTACAGTATTTTTCGCATGTGATCCACCTGGTAAGTGAAGTAACAGGCAATTTGCGGGAGAACAGTAATCCTTTCGAACTGCTGGCTAAAACTTTTCCGGCAGGTACGCTTAGCGGGGCGCCTAAATACAAAGCCATGGAGTTGATCGATACATACGAACCAACGGCGAGGAATTATTACGGCGGCGCAATCGGGTTCATGGGTTTTGATGGAAGCTGTAATCATGCGATCATGATCAGGACATTTTTGAGCAAACAAAATACATTGGTCTACCAGGCAGGAGCAGGGATCGTAGCTGCCAGTGACCCGGAAAGCGAATTACAGGAAGTGAATAATAAACTGGGAGCGCTGAAGAAAGCAATTGTGTTGCCGAAAGAGGTTTGAAGGGTTTAGGATGTTTAAAAAGTTTAAAAGGTTTAAGACGACATGAGAATACTTGTTTTTGATAATTACGATTCGTTTACGTACAACCTGGTCCACCTGGTGGAGAAGATCACTCATGGCAAAGTGGAAGTGTTTCGTAATGACCAGATTCCCCTGGAGAAGGTAAAGGACTATGATAAGATCATTCTGTCACCGGGTCCGGGTATCCCGGAGGAAGCCGGGTTGTTATTATCCCTGATCAAGGAGTATGCTTCATCCAAATCAATACTGGGAGTTTGTTTGGGTCACCAGGCGATCGGGGAAGCATTCGGCGGAAAGCTGGTCAATCTTTCGACAGTGTACCACGGGGTGGCTACGGAAATAAAGATCGTGAGTCGTGAATCGGGAATCGAAAGCCCCTTATTTAATGGACTACCCGGTAAGATCGAAGTCGGACGTTATCACAGCTGGATCGTAAGCGATGAAAATTTCCCGGTGGAACTGGAAGTGACAGCAAGGGATGAGAATAATTATATCATGGCACTTCAGCATAAAAAATATGATGTGCAGGGGGTGCAGTTCCACCCCGAGAGTGTGCTGACACCGGATGGGGAGAAGATATTGAGGAACTGGTTGGCTGTCTGAACGGGGATTGGGTAGGATTACCAGGATTTAATGGGAATTAATATATGTCAGAACTCAAGTATAAAGATATAACAGAGAAAATAATAGGAGCTTCAATGCGAGTTCATGCCGCTCTTGGAAATGGATTCCAGGAAGTGATTTATCAGCGAGCGCTTGAAATCGAACTACAGGAGTCAGGTTTAAATTTTGCCAGGGAGTTTGCCATGCCCATCTATTATAAAAGGCAAAGGATTGGCGAAAGAAGAGTTGATTTTTTAATTGAAGGAATTATCTCTGTTGAGATAAAAGCAATGTTGAAATTAGAACCGGTTCATTTTGCTCAGGCAAGAAATTACCTGGAGGCATATAATCTTGAGGTAGGGCTGTTAATAAATTTTGGAAGCATCAGTCTTGAGTTTAAGAGATTGCAAAATCCAAAATATAAAGCCAACTCAATTCCTCCTGATCTTTTAATCCCCCCAAATCAAGGTTCAGACAAATGAAGAAAGTGCTGCAATACCTGTTCGAACATAAAACACTGTCCCGTCAGGCGGCGATGGATGTCCTGGTGAAGATCGGGAAGGGCCTGTATAACGAGCACGAGGTAACTGCTTTTATGACCGTCTACCTGATGCGGAGCATTACCATCGAAGAATTGCAGGGTTTTCGTGATGCGTTGCTGGAATTATGTGTTGCTGTTGATTTGAATGAACAGGATACCATCGATATTGTAGGTACAGGGGGCGATGGGAAGAATACTTTTAATATCTCCACGCTTGCCTGTTTTATCGTGGCAGGTTCCGGGCAGAAGGTGACCAAACATGGTAATTATGGCGCTTCCTCCATCAGCGGGGCAAGTAACGTGATGGAACAACTCGGGTATCATTTCAGTAGCGATAATGATAAGCTGCGGAAAGAACTATCAGCTGCTAATATTTGTTTTCTTCATGCTCCCTTATTTCACCCGGCATTGAAAACGGTGGGTCCAATAAGAAAGAACCTGGCTGTGCGGACCTTTTTCAATATGCTGGGGCCGATGGCCAATCCTGCCAACCCGGCCTACCAGCTGGTGGGTGTGTTTAGCCTGGAAATGGCGCGGATCTACAATTATCTTTTGCAATTAAGTGATAAGCCCTTCACAATCATCCATAGCCTGGATGGTTATGATGAGATATCGCTGACCAACGATACAAAAGTGATCACGAATGAAGGCGAAAGAATAATGACCCCGGAACAATTGGGAAAGCGGATGGTCTCGCCACAGGATATCAGCGGGGGTAACAGCGTGGAAGAAGCAGCGAAAATATTTACAACAATACTGAAGGGTGAAGGGTCCTGGGCACAGCATGCGGTGGTACTGGCCAATGCTGCGATGGCGTTATATTGCACCGGCAAGTTCGAGGCATATAACGATGCTTATAATGCTGCGGTAGATAGTTTGGAGAGTGGAAGAGCAAATGAGGTGTTGACAAAATTGATCTCGATGCAATGATAATTTATCCCCGAGAATTGCCCGGTGAATTGCCCGGTGAATTGCCCGATGATTTGCCCGATGATTTGCCCGATGATTTGCCCGGGGTTTCAACCCCGGGAAAACAGAGATGATTTTAATTCGAATAATGAATAATATTTTAGACACAATAATAGCTTCCAAAAGAAAAGAGATCGAACCATTCAAGGCAAAAAGCCCTATTGAAAGGTTTGAAAGAGATGGTTTTTTCTGGCAGATCGGGAACCGATCGCTGGTTCAGAGTTTAATGCTGCCGGGAAGTACAGGTATCATTGCTGAATTTAAACGCAAAAGCCCGAGCAAGGGCTGGTTCAAGACAAAAGAACTGGAAGTGGAGCCGGTGGTGACAGCTTATAATAAAAGCGCAGCGGGGATCTCTGTGCTGACGGATAAGGATTTTTTCGGGGGAGACCTGGATGACCTGATTCAAACAAAAATAGTAACGGATATCCCGGTCTTGCGCAAGGATTTTATCATTGATCAATGGCAGATCGCGGAATCAAAGGCATTTGGTGCCGATGTGATCCTGCTGATCGCGGCCTGCCTGCGCCCGGCCGAAGTAAAGGAGTTTGCCCGGTATGCGGCCAGTATTGGGCTGGAAACCATACTGGAAGTACATAAAGAAGAGGAACTCGGGCATCTTTGCGAGGAAGTGAGCATTGTAGGAGTAAACAACCGTAACCTGGAAACATTTGAAGTGGATATTGCTACATCATTGAGACTGGTGGATAAGCTACCTGCAGGCAAGCCGGTCATATCTGAAAGTGGTATCAGCACAGTAGAGAGCATAGTAACTTTGAAGAATGCAGGTTTCAAAGGATTTTTGATCGGCGAGAATTTTATGAGAGAAGAAGAACCAGGAAAAGCATTCCAGGATTTTGTGGCTGGGTTAGCGCAAATAAATAAATGAATCAGGTTGCCCGGCCTTCAGTCCGGGGTATAAAAGAGCATTAATAAAATTGTCTATGAATATAAAAGTATGTGGCATTACTGAAATGAAACAACTCCAGCAGCTGGATGGACTCGATATCGATTTTGCAGGTTTGATATTTGTTAAAGACTCACCCCGGTATATCGGTGAAAAACTTTCAGGAAAAGAGTTAAAGAAAGCTGATCTCGACGTCAAGAAGGTCGGTGTATTCGTCAACCCTGAAATGATCGATGTGCTGGATGCCATCGAGGAGTATGGACTGGAAGTGGTGCAGCTGCATGGCAAAGAAAGTCCTGAGATGTGCGAGGACCTGAGCAGCGAAGTGGAAGTGATAAAGGCGTTCCAGGTAGAAGAGGGGGTGGAGATAGATAAAATGGTAGCGGATTATGATGCCGTTTGTGATTACTACCTTTTTGATACCAAACCACAATATACTTCTCCCCTGGAAGCAGGCCGGGAAGGGGCTTTTGGAGGTACCGGTCAGCAGTTTGACTGGACGATACTTTCCAGGGCCAAGATTGAAAAACCTTTCTTCCTGAGTGGTGGCATCCGGGTAGAAGATGCCCCGAGACTAAAAGCCTTTAAACACCCCGATATTTTTGGTGTGGATATCAACAGTTGTTTTGAAGCAAGCCCGGGGCTTAAGAATATGAAACTGGTGCTGCAGTTTAAACAAGCGATGAAAAACCGGAGCTGATCAAAAAAAAACCACGTAATGAAGTCATCAAACATAAACAGCCTTAAGCCTCCCCTCAGGGGAGGTTTGGAGGGGCTCCCAAACGAACAAGGCTACTACGGAGAATTTGGTGGTGCATATATTCCCGAAATGCTGCACGGTAATGTAGAAGAGCTTCGCTCAAAGTACCTGTCGATAATCTATGAAGAAAGCTTTCAAAAAGAAATGCAGCTACTCCTTAAAGATTATGTAGGCAGACCAACTCCTTTATATTTTGCGGAAAGGTTAAGTAAGCAATACAATACAACGATCTACCTGAAACGGGAAGATCTTTGTCATACCGGCGCACATAAGATCAACAATACGATCGGCCAGATATTACTGGCAGAAAGGTTAGGTAAGAAGAGGATCATTGCAGAGACTGGTGCCGGTCAGCATGGGGTGGCCACAGCTACGGTTTGCGCACTGAAAGGATTGGAATGTATCGTTTACATGGGAGAAAAGGATATGGAAAGACAGGCCCCCAATGTAGCGAGAATGAAAATGCTGGGAGCCACCGTGGTCCCGGCGCTAAGTGGCAGTAAAACATTGAAAGATGCCACGAATGAAGCGATCAGGGATTGGATCAACCACCCGGATGATACACATTATATCATCGGGAGTGTGGTCGGTCCGCATCCTTACCCCGATATGGTAGCAAGGTTTCAAAGTGTGATCAGTGAAGAGATGCGTAAACAATTGAAGGAAAAAACGGGTAAGGAGTTGCCAACGCATGTTATAGCCTGTGTGGGTGGAGGCAGTAATGCTGCCGGGGCCTTTTATCATTTCCTCGACGAGCCTTCTGTACAATTGATCGCTGTGGAAGCTGCTGGGGAAGGGGTGGATAGCGGAAGAAGCGCGGCAACAACCCAGCTTGGTAAACCAGGTATTTTGCATGGGAGTAAAAGTTTGCTGATGCAGACAGCCGATGGCCAGGTGGTGGAGCCGCATAGTATTTCGGCGGGACTTGATTATCCCGGTATCGGGCCATTGCATGCCCATCTTTTTAAAACAGGTCGCGCAAAATTTTTAAGTGCGACAGATAATGAAGCACTGGAAGCGGCATTTGAATTGGCAAAACTGGAAGGGATCATTCCGGCATTGGAAAGTGCACATGCGTTGGCTGTACTAAAGGATTTGTTCACCTCCCCTTCAGGGGGAGGCCGGGAGGGGGCAATAATAGTGGTCTGCCTGAGTGGAAGAGGTGATAAGGATCTTGGAACTTATATGCAGCATATCTGACCTCACCCCTAACCCCTCTCCTTATGGAGAGGAAAAATTTTTAAAGGAAGAAAACCATGGTAGAGTCATATAATGATAATTTACACAAAGGAGCGACAGGTAAACTGTATGAATATGGGAGAGAACTGCGGCGGACTTCGACAAAGGCTGAAAAAATATTATGGGAGCATTTACGAGATAAAAGAATGAATGGCCTGAAGTTTCGTAGACAACCCCCGCTGGATAAATACATAGCCGATTTTTATTGCCATGAAAAGAAATTGGTGATAGAGCTGGATGGCTCTGTACATACTTGAAAAGTAAATGAAGAGTATGATAAAGCCAGGTCACATGGGCTTGAAGGCCTGGGTATTACAGTAATCAGGTTTATGAATAGCGAGGTAGAGAAAAGGATTGCATTTGTGCTAAGTAAGATTAGTAAAATAACAAAAGGGAGTATTAAATGTTCTAACCCTTCTCCTGGAGGAGAAGGGCAGGGATAAGGTTAAATTATGAGCAGGATAAAAACGCTGTTTCAAAAAAAAGCCAGCCATGTGCTAAATATCTACTGCACCGCAGGCTATCCTCATTTGCAATCGACAATGGAGGTTATCAAAGCCCTGAGTGAGAACGGTGCCGATATCATCGAGCTGGGCATGCCATATAGTGACCCCCTGGCCGACGGTCCCGTGATACAGCAAAGCAGCGCGATGGCATTGGCTAACGGCATGACGATAAAAAAACTGTTCGAACAACTAAAAGATATGCGAAAGGACCCCTCCTTTGGAGGGGCGGGGGAGGCACCTGTCATTCTGATGGGGTATATGAACCCCGTTCTTCAATACGGCTTTGAAGAATTTTGCAGAGATGCGGCAGCTGTTGGCATTGACGGACTGATCATACCCGACCTGCCGGAATATGAATTTGAAACAGTATATGGCGCGATCATTAAAAAGAATGGGTTGGATTTTATCTTCCTGGTCACCCCGGAAACATCCCCGGAAAGAGTGAAAAAACTCGACAGCCTGAGCAGTGGTTTCTTATACGCTGTATCTTCATCCTCCACTACCGGTTCAGCAGGCAGACCAACTGGTATGGAAAACTATCTTCAGCGACTCCGGAACATGAAACTGAAAAACCCGGTGCTGGTAGGATTTGGGATCAGCGACAAAGCCGGTTTTGAAGTTGTTTGCCAGCAGGCGGAAGGAGCGATCATAGGAAGCGCTTATATCAGGGCGCTTGAAAAAAACATGACTATTGAAGAGGCCACCCGTAAATTTTTAAAAACCTTCCTGGAATGAAAAAGATCATTTATTTAGTCATTACACTGGTGTATACCATCATCGGTATCATGGGTGATGCTGTTAATTCCTATATTCAAAAGGGAGCGGGGAACAAATTGATAAGAACACATGGGGTATGGTTTTTTATAGTTTCCGTTCTTGTTGGCCTGCTGGCTGCTTATTTTTTCACTAAAGTTTATCCTAAGGCATGGGCCCAACAACGTAAAGGTGGAAAAATATTAATCCCTGTGTTGCTGTTGATATTTTCATTTGCCCTGACCATCGGTGTTTTTAAATTTACCAATGCACATTTGGGAAAACAGACAAAGGTGACGATCAAAGGGCGGATAGCAAATAAGTGGTTTGTAAAAGGAGCTAAAAGAACCCGTACCTACTATCTCCGGCTTAGTGATTCACCGTCGGGAAAAGAGTATGAGTTCAGGGTCAGGCGAAAAGTGTATGACCAGCTGGGTTTTATGGGGTCAACCATTGAAAAGGACTTTTTTATTGGCTCCCTTGGCATCATGTATCGCCATAGCTATTAACCTGTTATGTTAATACTGCCTTAAAATACAGTCTTTCCATATTTTGACGATGACGGGGTTTTCATTTCCACGGCCATTGCATAAATTTGTACTTTGCTAAGGTTCCTGTACCACTCATGAAATTGTTGACAGTATGAAAAAAATAGTCCTCTTCTTATTGCTCTGCCCTTTTATTGTTTTTGCTCAACCCGTCAAACCTAAGCCAGTGGCAAAAGGGTTTACCATCGAGGGTAAAATGGAAGGGTATGCCGATGGTACGCAAATCCGTTTGTACAAGAGTGGAGAGAATATCGAAATGACTTCTGCCAAATTGCTTAAGTCAAAATTCGTATTAAAAGGCAGCCTGCCCGAACCGACGCTTTGTTTCCTTATGATCGGTGACCGGAAACCCGTTGAGGTCTTTGTTGAAAACACTGTTATATCGGTGAAAGGGAAAAAAGTTGAGCCTCCTGTTTATGATATTGAAGGTTCCCCATCGCACAAAGTATTTGCGGGTTTCATCAAGACCTTTTTACCCCTGGCACAACAACTCAATACACTGGCCAACAGTATCAATACAACCATGCCCGGTGCTGAACGTGATGCGCTGATGACGACCTACACAAACCTGCAGGAAAACCTGCAAAAGGAGATCGATAAATTAGTAGTGGACAAACCAAAATCCCCCGTTTCAGCTTTTGTACTGAATGCGACATACCAGTTCAATGAAGATATAATTGTATTGGAAAGAAGGTTCAATTTGCTGGATGCTTCTGTGAGAAATTCAGAAACCGGAAAATCGCTGGAACAATTCATCGCGGAGAAAAAGATCGGCGCGGTGGGCACCCAGTCACTCGATTTCACACAACCGGATACAACAGGAACTCCCGTATCATTATCTTCTTTTCGTGGCAAATACGTGTTGGTTGATTTTTGGGCAAGCTGGTGTGGCCCCTGCCGCAGTGAGAATCCAAACGTGGTGGAGAATTTCAACAAGTTCAGCTCAAAGAATTTTACGGTGCTGAGTGTTTCGTTGGACAGACCGGGGCAAAAAGATAAATGGTTAGACGCGATCAAGGCCGATAATCTTAACTGGACACATGTCAGTGATCTCCAGTTCTGGAGCAATGCCGTAGCCCAGCTTTATCATATTCAGAGCATCCCGCAGAATATCCTGGTAGACCCGGATGGAAAGATCATCGCGAAAAATTTACGGGGACCGGCCCTGCAGGCTAAACTATGCGAGTTGTTTGGTTGTAATTAAACTATTCCTTTATTCCCATCAGTTGGCAGATGGCTGACCAGTTCTTTTTCCGCTGCTCTTCATAAGCTTCCTGTTTTTTATTACTATTGGTCGTCGCGAACTCCTGCAGCATTTGTGCCTGGATTTTCAGTCCGTTCAATATAGCAATAGATGATACGGCATAGTCCTTATCAGCCTGGGTAATAAGAATGCTGTCCTTTACAAGTGCATCAAACAGTTTCACCAGGTTCTCCGCTAAATTCTTCTGTGCTGTCATCAACTGGTCCACCATTTTCCCATTATAGGCGCTTTTTACATACGCATCAGCAATACTGCCAATAACGCCATAGGTATTATACAGGGTAGCTGCTGAAAAACCATTTACAGCCTGTAGCAACCTGGTCTCTCTTTCCCCGTTGTTTTGTGAAATACCTTTCAAAGAAATGATCAGTAAAAATGCAAACATCAACTTTTTCATGGGCCCTGTTTTGTGTACAAATTACATGGAATTTTCGGGCAAATAAAAACCGCCCTGGTAGAGCGGCTTTTAACCAATAAAGTGGGATGATCGGTATTAATTCGGGTCTTTTCCTTCTTTCAATTTATCGATCACGGTCTTCACCATTGCTTTTTGTGCCTCAGGTGCCAATGGCAGAGCCAGGTTAGCATATTTCAGCGCATTTTTATAATCAGCATTGGCTGCGTATCCCCTTGTCATTCCCATCAGGGTGGTGAACTGGTTTGGATTTTTCTGGTAGTTCATTTTAAATACTTCCAGCGCCTCTTTATTTTTTTTCATCAGCAGTAATTGTCTCCCGTACTGGTGAAGTTGCTGCATATTCCCCAGCGGCATAGCTTTTTTCATCACCGAGTCTGCTTCGGTTAGTCGCCCCATTTTGACAAGTATATCTGCTTTAGTGGATAAGGTTTGAAAATTGGCATCACCCACAAAAGGATCACTGATCGCCTGGTTGGCCCAGGCCAGTCCTTCTTCCAGGTTTAAATTCTTGTCGGCAGCATACCTCGCTGCCTGGTGGTAGGATTGCCAACCCGGGGAGAAACTTCTTTCGCCGCGTAATTCCCTGCGGAACGATTCGAACTGCAGTTTATCAAGATCAACTACTACTTTGAAAGGGATGGATAATTTTTCCCAAAGCAAAACGATCCTGGCGGAATTATCGGACTGGTCGGTAAACTCATACTTCAGCCGCTCAACACTTTTATCAAGTGAAACCGGTTTTACTTTTACCCTTAATACATCTTCTGCCGGCATATAAAAATAACTGCCCCAGCTGCTATTGTTCTTTGAAAAGATCAGGGTGCATTCGGCAGGATCGAAAGCAATAAAGAAACCATATTTGCCAGCTGCGAGTGGTTGCCCTTCTATTGATACATCCGTGGAAAATTCGATCGTGGTGTTTTCATTGGCACCCGCCCGCCAGGGAGATGCTTTGCTGCTGCCAAATCCCAGGTCGGCAAAACCAGCATGCACCAATTGTCCCCAGATCTTTCCTTCGCGGCCTTTTACTCCGGGTCTGTCATAATGAATGGTAACATCCGTTATGCCAATACGTTCCCCGACCATCGCTTTTTTATTACCACCGTCGGGAGGCGTTGTCAGTTGGGAAAAAGCTGTTGCACTGATAACAGTGAAGAACAGACTGAATAAGATCAGTTTTTTCATGTGTAGTAATTTAGAATTGCCAAGCTACTAAGAATTCCAGCCAATGAAAATCATTGTTATAAATGATGCCTGTAGCGGATGGATTGCCGGAAACAGGGATATAAGGCAGGGAGAGAGCAAAGCATAGGGAAATTGCAATTAATCAGTAATTTAGAAGTATAATTAAACCGGCTCATCCTAAAATTCCTTTATGAAAATCTTTGTATGCCTGCTATTATTTTCACAGCTCCTGTTTCCTGCAGATTCCTCCTCGCAGATACTAAAACGTATAAAAGATAAAGTAGTGGACAAGGGAAAGGGGGAAGTGAACCAAGCCAAATACGAAGCAAAGAATAAGGTCAGGACCACCGCCCGCAACGAACTCGATGGTATCAAAGCCGAGTTTGATTCAACTGATATTGATTACGCTATCCTGTTGAGTGATAATTCCGGTTTATTCGGGGGACAGGGTAAAGGTGAATTCGGCGCAAAATTCCTGCGCCTCGGCGGTATCGCCAATTCGCTTTACAGGGATGTAAATCTTGATGATGAAGAAACGGCAACCATGAATCTCCAGATGGGTCAATCGTCCTATGCAATGGGGAGATATGTTTTCGCTGAAAAAAGATTCCAGTCGGCACAGCGTTACTTTGAAAGATCAGGACGCACTAGCGAACTGGGCTATATGAAAACTATTGCCAGCGAGGGTTTATTGTACACCACTACCGGTCGCTTTGGGCAGGCCGAAATATTTACTTCCCAGGCACTGAAACTCCGCGAAGAAAAACTGGGCAAGACAAATATGGCGGTGGCGGCTTCGCTGAATAATTACGCTGTCCTGCATTATAATCTTGGTCAATACAATGAATCCGAAAAGGAATTCGCCTCGGCTATTGCGGTTATCCGCGCAAACAAGCAGGAGGAAGCAATGCCCTACGCGATCGTGCTGAATAACCAGGCTATGCTGTTCCAGTCAATGGGACGCTATGAGTCCGCTGTGAAATTGTTAAAGGAAGCACTGCAACTGGCGGGAAAGCTGGAAGTAAGCAAAGCAAGAAATCATTTGAAATTCTTTTCCAACCTGGCCTTGTTGTACCAGCAAATGGAAAAATTCCCCGAAGCTGAACAAATTTACCAGGGCCTGGAAAAAAGGCTTGAAAGAGGTAAACCCGAGTTCGCCAATATGCTTAATAATGTGGCGATCCTTGCCATGCTCATGAAACGGGAAGACCGGGTGGAAGACATGCTGAAGCGATCCGCGGAGATATATAAATCTACATTGGGTGAGAATAGCCCGGCCTATGCAAAGGTTCTCAGCGACATGGGAAATTTTTATCGGTATAAAGGGCGTTATACAGAAGCTGAACCAATACTGCAGCAGGCATTGCAAATAAGGGAGCAAACACTGGGCACCATTCATCCTTTATATGTGCAGTCGCAGGAAGATATGGCCATTTACCAGTGGAAGAAAAAAGATATTACCAAAGCTTATCCGCTTTACCACGATGTGATGGAAAAGACACTGGATTTCATCAACCGCTATTTCCCACCCATGAGCGAAGCGGAAAAGACCAAATACTGGGACATGTTATCGCCCCGGTTCCAGCGTTTCTACAATTTCGCAGTGGAAGCCAGCGCCGTCAATAAAGATATTATCAATGATTTGTTTGAATACAGGGCTGCCACCAAGGGATTGCTGCTGAGTTCTACCCGCAAGATCAGCGAGAGCATATTGTCAGGCGGGAATGAGCAATTGATCAATGATTATACCGACTGGATCGATCATAAAGAGCAGTTGACGGCCTTATACGTTTACTCAAAAGAAGAACTCAAGGAACAGAACGTGAATATCGACTCCCTCGAGTCTGCCGTGAACAGGATGGAGAAAAAATTATCCGAGAGTTCAAAGGATTTTGCCAATTTCTATTTTACAGGGAAAACAAAACCCAGTGAAGTGCAACGGGAGCTGAAAGCAGACGAAGCTTTTATCGAGATTATCCGGCTCAGAAATTTTGACCAGGTATTCAGTGATGGCTCCCGCTATCTCGGCCTGGTAATCACCAAGGGCAATCCAACACCCAAAATCCTGTTGCTCGATAACGGCAATGATTTGGAGAACAAATTTTCCAGGACCTATAAACTTTCAATCAAGAACAAACTGAATGACGAACAATCCTATAATCAATACTGGGCACCATTTGAAGCGGAAATAAAGGGCAAAAAAAAGATATTCGTTTCACTCGATGGGGTCTATAATCAGGTAAATCTTTACACCTTAAAAAAAGCTGATTACCTCATCAACCAGTATGATATTGTGCTGGTGGGAAATCCCCGTGATCTCCTGGAAAAAAATAAAAACAATAAACCTGGTAACAAAAAAGCCACCCTGATCGGGTTCCCGGATTATGGTTCGGGCATCATCGTTCAGTTACCGGGAACCAAAGTAGAGGTGGATGGGATAAATAAAGTACTGAAATCATCCGGCTACCAGGTAGCTGAATGGACGCAAAGGGATGCCACCGAAACCAACCTCAAGCAGGCCAAACAGGTTTCCATCCTGCATATCGCTACGCATGGTTATTTTTTAAAGGATGTGGAAAAAACAAGCTGGCCCATCGGTGTGCATGCAGATAATGCAAAGGATAATGTATTGCTTCGCTCCGGCCTGATGCTTACCGGTGCTTCCGATGCTGATAAACTCGTAACCGGACTTGACAGCAGCAATAACGGTATCATGACGTCTTACGAAGCCATGAACCTTGACCTGAAAGGAACACAGCTGGTGGTGCTTAGTGCCTGTGAAACAGGACTGGGTGAAATAAAAGCAGGAGAAGGCGTGTATGGTTTACAGCGTGCATTTCTTGTTGCGGGTGCAGAGGCCATCGTCATGAGTCTATGGAAAGTGGATGATGCTGCGACACAGCAACTGATGAATAATTTTTATACAAACTGGATCCGGTCAGGTGATAAACAAAAGGCTTTCAAGGAGGCGCAGTTACAACTGATGACAAAATTCAAGGAACCTTATTATTGGGGTGCTTTTGTGATGATGGAGAATTGAAAGAGAGTCGGGAGTCGGAAGTCTGTAGTCGTGAATTGGGTCCCGGATTAAATCCGGGATGGAATCTGAACTAAAAGGGTAACTAAAGTTATAAATTTTCTGAATTGATGGAAGGAGAATATTACCTGCAAGGACAAAGAGAAATGGCGTCTGGCTTTTTATTCAAACCTGGTGGGGTTTTCCAGTTCTTTTTTTCTTACGGCGCATTGGACAGGCACGGTGAAGGAAAATGGGAGCTGCAGGAGGGGAGGATACTTTTAAACAGTAAGCCCAAACCATCCAGCGATTTTACGTTGGTAAAAAGTATTGCGAAGCCCGGCGATCTTGTTAGAGTTAAGATGGAAGCTGGCAACCCTGCCCTGTTACGAAATGTATTTTGCAGTTTGGAAAATGGGAAGCAAGATTCCTGGAAGCAAATGACCCAGGATGGTATCGTGGATTTTCCGAAACAAAAGATCACCACGATCTCCATGTTACTGGAATTTTGCCCGGAAAGATTCTCTACAGTTCCGGTTAAAGAACAGGATCACACAGAGTTCATGTTTAGGTTCGAACCTTCGATCATGGAGGTTTTCTTTGATAATTTCACCCTGCAAGTGGAGCCGGGAGGACTTTTTGGCAACCATCCACTACTGGAAGGTGGGGAGTTCAGGTACATGAAACAATAAACTGGCCTCAGTCCTTATTATCCGGATTTTTTACTGGAGGCAGCGGCACGGTATCCGTAACTCCAGGCGGAGGATTCCTGCTTTTTTGTTCCTTGTTTTTTTTGGAGGAATTACTGCAGGCTGCCAGCAGGAGCAGTAAGGAGAGGGCAAATAAATACCTGCGGATATAGAGTTGTCGCATATAGATTATTTGATCGGGTTTACTTTCGTTATTATTTATTGCAGCTGCCGCTTATACAATTGCACGGCATTCTCCAGCCCCAGGTATAACGCATCACAGATCAGCGCATGCCCAATACTCACTTCATCCAGCCAGGGTATGTGTTGCTTAATGAATTTTAGGTTCTGCCTATCCAGGTCATGCCCGGCGTTGATACCCAGGCCCAGTTCCTTTGCTTTGAGCGAAGCTGTTATATACGGCTGCACAGCTGATTCCTTATTCCCCCTTTCAAATTCTTTTGCAAAATTTTCCGTATAGAGTTCGATCCTGTCTGTCCCGGTTGTTGCAGCTCCCTCCACCATTTTAATATCCGGGTCAACAAAAATGGATACGCGGATCCCGGCTTTTTTAAAAACTGCGATCATTTCTCTGAGATAATTTTTATGCTTTACGGTGTCCCACCCATGATCCGAAGTAAGTTGTCCCAACTCATCCGGTACCAGTGTCACCTGATCGGGGTTTGTTTCCAGCACCAGGTCAATGAATTTTTGTTCGCGACAATTCCCTTCGATATTGAATTCTGTTGTGATGATCTTTTTTATCCGTCGTACATCTTCATAGCGGATATGTCTTTCATCAGGACGCGGGTGGACAGTGACACCATCAGCCCCAAAGCGCTGCACATCGATCGCCGCCTGGAGCACATCCGGGTTATTGCCACCCCTTGCATTCCGCAGCGTAGCAAATTTGTTGATATTGACACTGAGTTTGGTCATCTACACTTTTTATCAAAGTTAGGGAAACAAAAAACCCCGCCCCGCAGTGGAGCGTGGGGTCAGGACCCAGAAAAAAACAGCCTTTAATTTTTTAGTAATTGTGTTTCCCCCAAAGTATTGCCGGATGCATCCCTGATAAGGATATAGTAGACGCCTCTTGTAAATGCCTCAAGGCCGGTAATGGTAAAATTATTATTTCCTGCATACAACTCCTTCCTGTCTGACCTGAGGATCTTCCCGCTGGCATCTATAACCGTAGCTGTGACCGGCTGGTTGTATGCCGAGTTGATGCTGACATTTACCTGCCGGGTAAAAGGATTCGGATAACTCAGCAGGCTGGCTTTGGAATCCTGGTTCATAATCCTGATGATACCGGAGTAAGTGAATTTGTTATCAATATCTGTTTGTTTTAGCCGATACAATAGCAGGGATCCTTGCGGATGCAGATCTGTATAGCTGTAACTGGTCGGGTTATTCGTATTGCCCGAAGCAGCTACCGTGCCGATAGCTTCCCAGTTAGTTCCGTTATTTCTTTCAACAATAAAGGACTGTGTATTTATTTCCTGTTCCGTTTTCCAGCCGAGCACAATATCCTGCCCCAGGCGATGGCTGTTAAATTCAACAAGATTAACCGGCAGAGTGATCGGTGAAAATAAAATATTGCTTATACCAATCGATTGCGACCCGGGATTATTATTAGCCCCAGGCGCATTGTCATAAATAATTGTAATAGCGTTGATGAGGGCTGCCCCGAAACTCACAAGGATGGTGCCCCGCTGATCCAAAATGTCTGATGCAGCATCACCCCCCTGTCCGTCGGCCGGGTTGACATTCACCGTGTTACCGCTGATCAGCAGGAAATTCGGATCTGTTACCGCATCAAATTTTGTGATGACAGGGTTGTACGAAGCCGATCCGTTGGCACCTGTAACACTTACACGATCAAGATGCTTTGCGTTAGTTGGATTCTTTTTATCAATATCAACAATATAAAAACTAACCAGTTTTACCAGTGAGGAGAAATTAATGGTTAAAGTGGCATATTGCGCATTATTACTGAAGTTTGGTGCCAGCTCTATCAGGCCTGTGGAAGAAGGATCTGTATAAACAGCATCAAAAACAGTGGGAGAAAGTGGACCATTGTTCCCGCTGGCAGGACCAAATGATCCCCCGGATATACCGATATTGATCGAGCTGTTGATATTGGATCCTCCAAGATTATAGGCATTGCCGTTTACACTCCCATTTGACCAGACGGGGCTGAATGAATTTGCCCAACGAAGAGACTGGGCAGAACAATTGACAAATAGCAGGAAAGCTAATGCCAGGTATAGCAGTTTTCTCATGGAATGGATATTGGCGATTTAACCCTTACTAAACGTTAAGTGTAAACCTTTAGTATTTTTTGTGCAAAAATTTAATAGTAAACCCTTAGAAGGCTCAACTTTTAAATTTAAAGTGTTGTATCTCAGCACTATATTTCAGCCCAGGTATGGTCGGCCAGGAGACGGACCCCTCCGACAAATTTTTTAAATGGACCATTTGGGCCCCATTCCTTTGGAGCGATTAGTGATAAAATGTGGCTGCCATCATTCTTCTGGTAGAGGTAGTAAGTCTGGCCGATATTGGGTTTGAAGGAAAGCCTGGCTTCATAGATCATCATCGACAACTCTTTTCTTTTTTGTATCTCATGTGCCTGCAGGGCGAGCAATTCAATTTGTTTCTTTATCTGTTCGAGCTGCATATTGGTCTGCTCTTCCATTGCCGTCAGGGCTTTGTGCTTGATGATCCCTTCTTCGTTGGCTTTTATCACTGCCCCGGCCACAGATGCGGAGTAGGGGAGCACACTCAGTTGCTTGTGGTAGACCTCAGAATTAGTATAGGCGGTACCATCTATCTTTATTCCCTGTTGTATGATCTTCAGGTACCCATTGGGCATGATCTCGTGTACGATGTGTAATACTGGTTCACCTTTTTTATAAAAGTGGATCTCGAAGCTGATCCCATCAGGAAAAACGGCCTGGACCTTATCTGCCAGTTGCGGATCCTCAAAATCATTAAGCGCTCCATCGGCGATGATCCTGTAGCTTGATGAAAAAGCCTGGCTCTCGAGCGTTACCCGGTTATGGTAGATGGCCAGTTCTTTTTTACCCGTTACCGCCTCTATTTTATAGATCCCGCTTTTAGGGCGTTCGCCCTGTTCATAAGTCCCTTTCTCGGGAAACAACTGCCAGGATGCAAGAAAATTATAGGCTTCTACCATAGTGAGTGCTTAACGTAAAATTCGTCGCAAAGGTTTTGCTTTCCCACGAAATAACAAAGTATAAATTATAGGGCGGTCCTCATCTTTAACATGCCTGCGAATGATTATCAATTATCTTTAACGTGGTAATCAACCAGGACATGAAAAGTTATTTCGGCAGCTATTACCCTTCTCCCGGCCTCGAACCCGCGGAATCCACCGTGCTGGTGTTTGATAAGAATCTTACTATCGGTTTCCGCAATCCCGATGGCAGTAATGCCATGATCAATTGGTTATTGAGTGATGTCGAGGTTTCCTTTGATTTCCCCTCGCAGCAAACAAGGATCCTGCATACAAAAACACCGGGTGCAGTACTGGGTATCAAAGGGAATGATGCGGCGAATTTTATAAGGGAAATGCTGGTTGAGCAAAGAAAACCCTGGCATAAAAAAAGCAGCGGCAGGGAATGGATCCGGAACGGTCTTCTTTTGTTGGGAATACTGGGTCTTCTTTTTTTTGTTTATTTACTGGTCGTTCCCTGGTTATCGCAAAAACTGGCATCCCGGGTTTCTATCAAAACTGAAAAGCAGTTGGGCGATGCAGTTTACGACGCGATGGGACTGGCAGGACAGATCGATGGTAAACGAACTGCTGTCCTGAATGATTTTTTCTCTGCGATGGATATACCAACAGCTTATGATGTGCGGATCTCGGTGGTGAATGATCCTGTCGTGAATGCATTTGCTTTGCCGGGTGGCCGCATAATAGTTTACAGCGCCCTGCTGGATGAAATAGACTCTTATCCCGAACTGGCAGCTATGCTGAGTCATGAATTCATTCATATCAACAATAAACACTCCACCAAATCGATCTTCCGGAGACTGGGTTCGAAAGTTTTCCTGGGATTATTGTTTGGCCACTTTGGTTCGGTGACAGCGGTGCTGGTCGATCATGCCGATAACCTGAAATCATTGACGTATTCCAGGAGCCTGGAAAAAGAAGCGGATATGGATGGATTGGCCATACTGACCAAACGAAATATCGATCCGAAAGGGTTCGAAGACCTGTTCGATCACCTGAAAGCCGCGGCTCCTTCCAGTCGTTTGCCTGAGTTCCTGGGAAGTCATCCCGACGTGGATAAACGGATCGCCTATATCCGGGAAAGATCGGCAGGAGCAGTAGTAAAGGAGAATTTGCAACTAAAAGCTATTTTTGAACAACTAAAATAAAAATGCACCATGTTAATAACGACTACCAGCACTGTTGACGGACGACCGGTCCAGGAATACCTTGGGGTGATCAATGCTCAAAGCATTATCGGTGCCAATATCTTCAAGGATATTTTCGCCGGTTTACGCGATGTATTCGGCGGAAGAAGCAAGACCTATGAAAAAGTGCTCGAGCAGGCAAAAGAAGATGCGCTTCGCGAACTTGCTGAGAAAGCACAGGCCATGGGTGCCAATGGTATCCTCGGCGTTGATCTTGATTTTGAAACGATCGGCAGCGGCGGTAGTATGCTGATGGTGATCGCTACCGGAACGGCGGTGAGGTTGTAGGATTGAAGTCGGGTATATGAAGTAGTTAAGGTATAAAAGTATACAAATGAACCTGTATTGGTTTAATATAAAGCCATGAAAAAATTATTGATCCCCTTGTTATTATTGGGAATTGCCTGCAAGGCAAAGGCCCAGCCAGCTGCAGAAACAGCAGACGCAATTATGAAGGAAGCCTACCAGCTGGCCGCGAAGGATAATAAGAATGTATTCATTATGTTTCATGCCTCCTGGTGTGGCTGGTGCCACCGGATGGATAACAGCATGAACGATAATGCCTGTAAGAAATACTTCCAGGATAATTACGTAATCCGCCATCTCGTTGTGGATGAATCAAAAGACAAACTCTACCTCGAGAACCCGGGAGCCAAAGAAATGAGGACCAGGTATAATGGTGACGGGCAGGGTATCCCATTCTGGCTCGTGTTTGACAAGCACGGTAATTTACTCGCTGATTCGAAAATGCGGAAAGAAGGCGATGGACCGGGAAAGGGGGACAATACCGGTTGCCCCGCCAATGAGAAAGAGGTCAATTATTTTATTGACATACTCAAAAGGACTTCTTCACTTACAAAAGACCAGCTGGAAATTATCAGGAAACGTTTCAGGGAGAACGATAAATAAAAACCGTCATTACCAGTTCCGGAGTTCCTCTTCGATCACTTCGTTCAGGTTCTTCTCATGCTGCAATATCCATTTGGGTAGTTCGGTAGACTGGATCCTCCAGCTGTTTTCTTTTTTTTGCATATTGAATAGGATACGGTCTCCTCTTTCATTGCACACATTCACACTAAAGGTTTCATCGTCGGAGTTCTTTAACTTCCTGAAATTGAATTCCCGCAAGCGTCCCTCAGCTTTTACCAACCGGGTAAACTGTACCATTTTCACAAAATGCATGCTCATTGGTTAAATTTCCATATTAGCATCAATTTCTATGCTATACCCGTGTTTTGTTGGGGAAAAAGTTGTACACAAAAAAAGACCCCAAACAGGGATATTAAACGACCCGGTCAGCGGATAAGCGTGACGACCCCTTTTTGGAAATAGGCAGCACCGGTGTAGTCGGTGGCTTTTACCATCCAGACATAAGTGCCGGTGGACTGTGGTTGGCCTTTTATTTTTCCATCCCAGCCATGCCCATTGCGTTGTGTAGAGAAAAGCAGCTCGCCCCAGCGGTTATAGATATTGAAATAATCAATATATTTTATACCCGCCGCAATAGGGCGAAGCAGGTCATTTTTTCCGTCGTTATTCGGTGTAAAGCCAGTAGGTACAAATACAGTGGGACCCGTTTTAAACACTTTTACCAGGAGGTAGGCGGAATCACGACAGCCCTCATCACTAAATGCGATCAGTTTGTATTGTACCGATGGATAGGGGTCGCTGAAAAGGGCAACCGGGTTAGGAATATCGGTAGCGGAAAGATGGGTGGGAGGGAACCAGGTATAAGCAATACCACCTGAAGCACTAAGCTGGAGCGGTTGACCAACTACCACTGCGGTATCATTACCCGCGGAAACATTCATTTTGGGTAATACCGTCACCCGCACAGTATCCCTTCCTGGTTTAGGACATCCCTTTGTATCGTAAGCAGTAAGAACATAATTGGTTGTCTGAATAGTACGGGTCACAGGGTTCAACAAGGAAGGATTGTTGAGATAGATCCCTGGTGTCCAAACCCAGGAGCTTCCATCAGTAGTTCCGTTGAGCTGGCCTGTATTTCTGTAACAAACTTCAAAATCTTCCCCGGCATAGACAGTCGGGTAGGGAACAGTGGTCACCCTGATGGTTTTCGTAGCCGAACATCCGCCGATGACAGCAGTTACCTGATAATCTGTCAGGGAATTACTGACCGCTACAGGATTCTTTACAGTTGCATTAAGCAATTGGGATGCAGGTGTCCAGGAAAATTGTAATCCATCCGATACTACCCGCAGTTGTATCGGATCTCCCTTGCAAATGATCGTATCCCCCATTGGCTGAAGTGTTACAAAATTCACTACACGTACATTCACCGAATCCCTGTTCGTGCAGCCATTATCGGCCAGGTCAACATAGTATTTGGTGGTAATCGGTGGTGAGACCGTGGGATTGGCAGAATTGGCATTGGTAATATTCACTGCCGGTGACCAGGTAAAATTGCCCGTACCGAATGCCTGGAGTGGCAGGATATCGTTTATGCAGATCAGCGTATCAGCAAATGAAACAGATAGAGACGGTTTGTTGATGATCGTAACTTGTTTGACAAGAGTATCCCTGCATCCCTTTGTATCGGTAACGATCAGTCTGACATCCTTAGTGCCGGCTGTTGGATAAGCATATACAGGATGCTGGTTGATGGAAACATCAAGCGGTGTCAGGGGTTCACCAAAATCCCAGTTCCAGGAATTGATCGTACCGTACACAGAAACGCTGCGATCAGTGAAAAGGGTATTTTTTGTAACACATATACCCGATGAAGTAAAATCCGGTGAAAAGCCTGGGAATACTTTGATATCAGAAATAGTTGAATCACTGCAGGGTTGGTTGCGGTTGATCACGAGTTTGATTTTATAGAGCCCGGCAGAAGGGAAAGTATAGGTAAAACTGGAAGAATTTCCTGTAGCGACCAGGGTATTGGCATTGTCCCTTAATTCCCAGTCATAGGAATTGATCAGCGGGCTGTTCGATTGATTATACAAAGTGATCACAGGATCTTTGCAAAGCAAATATTCCGGCTGAAGCGAAGCGGAAGCGATACTGCAATCGGCGATATTGATCTGCACATCCTTTCGCTGCCGCGCTATGACCACTCCATTCCTTATTTCATCCACGCAAACCGTGATTACATAGATACCTTGGGAGGGTGCAATGCCCGACAGCATACCGGTGGATTGATTGATCTGTACATCCGCTCCGAGCGGCGCCAGTTCGTTGAAATCAGGATAAGCATAAGGCACTTGCGGGAAAGGAGGAGGGTTGGTGGGAATAGCGCCTCCACCTCCTGTAGCAGTGCTCGCAAAAGCCCCGCAAAAAGTATAATACAGGTTATCATTATCTGCGTCGGCGGCGGCAAAACTATAATTGAAATTATTATTGGCGCAAACGATCACGAGATCGCTCCCCACGAATTTCGCACTGTTGTTCTGGGGACCAGTTGCAGCAGCTGTTGTTCCTGGGATATCGGCTGTATAAGTAGCGCCAACATTATTATAACCCGGCGCGAGATTGGTGATGCCGGCGATCCGGTAATTTACCTGGCTGGCCATTACATAACCGGCCGTTGAAGGTGGCAGGGAAATATTAAAACTGTAATAAGCTACTTCATAACAAACCGTCGGGGGGTTGGTGATGCAAGGGTCGGGGTCGGTGATGCTGATCGTTTCAGAATTGGTCATGGAAACTATCAGGTCAGTTACCCTTGCATTATTGGTCTTGTCAAAAATAGAAATGATGGCGGGATTGGGAAACTGTCGTCCGCTGTTGCAGCGCTGAAATAATTTCAGGGTTACATTATATTGGTGCATCCCGTTGCTGAAACCGACATACGTGTAATACATTTCCCCGCCGGTTATATGACTTGCCCTGGCCGCTGTAGAGACAAAAAAGAATAATATGCAACCAAGAAAAATGCGTTTCATGAAAAGCCGTTTAGCCAGCAGGGTGTCTTCTAAAGATACGGATATAAACGAATGGGTGGAGGGGAGGTGGCTTTAAAAAAATGGGGTGGGACAAGACGTGCAACCGGGGAGCTGGTTTAACAATCTTCTTCGGTGTAACAGGACAATTAATAGTTATTTTAGTGCTCAATTCTATTTTATGAAACAGCTATTTGCTATCGTAGTATTACTTCCCTTTTTTGCCTTTGGGCAGGACAGCGCCAACAAAACCCCCTGCAAACTGATCCGCGAGACCGATCCTTATACAAAGGAGACAAAACTTTCAACGGGGTTTATCTTTTTTGATGGCGGTTCTGTGACCTTTGATGCCGACAGCCGGGAAATCGATGTACTTTTTTCCATTGAAGGGGCAGACAAATGTTATGACAATAATTCCATGGCAGCTGTATTTTTTGAAGGAACCAAAACAAAACTGAGTTCGCGGAACGGGGGCACGATGAACTGCGAAGGCCTTTTCCATTTTCTTTACAAGAACACTGTTTCTACATCAACCATTTTACAAAAGATGACCAGCCAGAAAATCACGCATATCATTTTTACCGGGAATAATAAAAAAGAGACCCGCGTAGAGATCGGCCCGAATGAGCAACAAGCCATCATCGCCCAGGCCAATTGCCTGGTGAACGAAGCTAAGATGCTGATCAAGTAACGTAATACTACGACTGCTTACTTAAAAACACTTAGCACCCTTCGTATAAACCTCTAATGCTCCTAAATTTTATGCAAAAAAATGGATAAGTAACAGATAAGGTATTTACATTTACCAGGTAACGCCAATATCCTTAGAAAGCTACTTAATCCTGTACCAATGGAAAAACAACTTACTGCTGGCAAGCCTGTCCCCGACAAGGCGATCTCCTTAAATCAATTAGTACATAACCTGGTCAGTAATTCCCTGCCTGCCGCCATGAATAACAAAAGTAGTGTGGTGAATGAAGTAGGGCAAGATGTTGTAGTGGGATCGGAAATGTCAACGATCTCCGGTATCCTGTGCGACCTGCTGACAACAGTTGTGATCAATTCCCGCAACGGGGAGATACACATAACAGCGGATCGTTACCGCGATGTGGTGACCCTGGAGATACAGGAAAGAAATAATTACAATGGCTATGCACTCGCTTACAGTATTGGAACTTTCGAACCAGATGCGTTGAAGATCGGGGGACATATCTCCATCAAAGGTTCAAAACAAAAAGTGACAACCGTTTCTTTTAGTTTTCCTTCGCTGTATGCTGCTTGAATTGTGAGTCGTGAATAGCCAGGTATCATCTTTCATCTAAATATCTTTATCTATCCTGCTTTTTTATTCCAGCCCAAAAAAAGGCCCCGCAAATACGGGACCTGATTTTTATCTTTTATCTACGAGGCTACGAGTTTTGAGCCGAAAACTTTCATCTTTTATCTGGCCAACTTTTAACTGCTCAATACCTGTATAAATCTGATTTAAAAGGACCGCTCTTGCTGATACCCAGGTATTCAGCCTGTGCGTCTGTCAGTTCATCCAGCACCACACCGATCTTGGACAGGTGAAGGAAAGCTACTTTCTCATCCAGGTGCTTGGGTAACACATACACTTTGTTCTCGTAGTTCTTATGATTTTGCCAGAGTTCGATCTGGGCAAGCGTCTGGTTGGAGAAAGAATTACTCATTACAAAAGAAGGGTGACCAGTAGCACATCCCAGGTTTACGAGGCGGCCTTCCGCGAGAATGATCACATCATGTCCATCTACATTATAGATATCCACCTGTGGCTTGATCGTATCTTTTGTATCGCCATAGTTCTTGTTCAGCCAGGCAATATCTATTTCGATATCAAAGTGCCCGATATTACAAACGATCACTTTATCTTTCATCAGTTTGAAATGCTCTCCGCGGATCAGGTCGCGGCAACCGCTGGCGGTAACAACGATATCTGCTTCTTTCACTGCATCGATCATTTTCTTTACTTCAAAACCGTCCATCGCTGCCTGCAAAGCACAGATAGGATCGATCTCGGTAACGATCACGCGGCAGCCCGCACCCGCGAGTGAAGCGGCAGAACCTTTACCCACATCACCATATCCACCCACCACAGCTATTTTACCGGCCAGCATCACATCCGTAGCGCGCCGGATAGAATCTACCAGGGATTCCTTGCAGCCATATTTATTGTCGAATTTTGATTTGGTAACCGAATCATTCACATTGATAGCAGGCATCGGTAAGGTTCCTTTTGCCACTCTTTCATATAAACGGTGAACACCTGTGGTTGTTTCTTCAGAAACACCTTTTACATGCTGAACGAGTTCGGGATAAGTATCCAGTACCATATTGGTCAGGTCACCACCATCATCCAGGATCATGTTCAGGGGCTTTTCCTTGCTGCCGAAGAAGAGAGTTTGTTCTATACACCAGTCCGCTTCTTCCTGTGTTTGTCCTTTCCAGGCAAAAACGCCGATACCTGCGGCCGCAATCGCAGCAGCAGCATGATCCTGTGTAGAGAAGATATTACAGGAACTCCATTTTACTTCAGCGCCCAGGGCAGCCAGTGTTTCGATCAGCACCGCCGTTTGAATGGTCATGTGCAGACAACCTGCGACCCTTGCACCTTTCAGGGGCTGCGAGGGGCCATATTCTTTGCGGATGGACATCAGTCCGGGCATTTCTGCTTCGGCTAAACGGATCTCTTTACGTCCCCATTCGGCGAGACTTATATCGGCCACTTTGTAGGACAGGCTAAAATCAATGGATTTAGTTACAGTTGACATATTATATAGCATTTATTTAGGCCGCAAAGGTACTGTTTACCCCTGAATAAAAAGGCATAAAAGGAGGCTTTTACCAGCCCTTGTTTTACACAAATTTTCCTGCCTTTAACCGTGTATCATTAATGGGTCTAGTTTAACGCTCACTGTTCCCTAATGACTGATTTTAAACAAATAAGGATAACTTTGAGCCGTAACAATAACGGAACATGATTTCCTATGATACTGTATCAGAAGCCCTCAACGGCCTGAAAAAAAGAGGATATGATCTTGATTTCAACCTTACGGAGAATTGTCTCGTCTGTCAGGATGATAAGTTCGACGTAAAGGATTTCGAGATCGTGGAGGTTTATCGTTTTGAAGGTAATACCGATCCTTCCGATGAAGCGGTGGTGTATGCGATCGAATCAGTATCGGGAACAAAAGGCGTGCTGGTAAGCGGGTATGGTATATCTGCTGAAGGAATGAGTGCCGAGATGGCAAAAAAACTGAGCATCCAAAAACCCTGATCAATAAAAAGTAGCATGAAAAGATTGGTAAAACTCTGCCTGCTGGCCGCCTTGTTGCAGCCTGCCTTGCTGATGGCACAAACAGATAGTTTCCGCCTGATTTGTCCGCTCAATAATGCCACAATCGTTCCCCCGCCACAAAATGTGATCCATTATGATGAACCCGATCTTTGTATCGTTCTTCAAAGCATACCGGATACATTGGTGAAATCCGTGGGGAATGGCCGGGTGACAAATACTGAGTTCACGGAAGAATCAAAAGGTGGAGTAGTGCTTTTCGTAAAGATAAAAGGCAAGGATTATTATTTCTGGTATACCGGGTTGGATAAACTGCTGGTCAAAAGAAATGATGTGGTAAAGATCGGCCAGCCACTGGGTATCATTGCTTCGGGAGAACGGGTGGAGCTGATGATGTATGAATTCGAAACGCCGCTGGATCCTGTTAAATACCTGGATTGCAAGAATGTACTGAAACGCGGATTCGCTCCCTGATCAGAGCTCCAGCTGCATAATATAATCATCCATAAAATAGCCGTTCCCGATATCCAGTTTTAGTTCGTCTATCACCTTAAATCCAAGCTTTTCATAAAAGGACTTTGCCTTGTTATTCCTGTTTACCTGCAATTGTAATGCTGAAGCTCCTTCTCCTTTTATTTCATGTATGAGCTGATCGATGATATACCGGCCGGTACCTTTTCGTTGCTTGAATGGCAGAACGTATATTTTGTGAAGTTTATAAACCGCCGGACTGTTCAGCTGCCAGGAAGCAAAGCCCACCGGTTCCTGCCCTTCATACACGATAATGAATTTCGCCCCTTCCTCCATTTGTTTTTGAAGGGATGTTTCGCTGTACATCATTTCCAGCATATACCCGATCTGCTCTCCCGAAAGCAGCGAAGCATAGGTCTGTGGCCATACCTGGAAAGTCAGCTCTCTTATCAGCGGGATGTCAGCAATACCAGCTTTGCGGATACTAAACACTTGGAGTTGCATTTTTATCCGGGAACATTTGTTTAGAAATCTTGTAGGACCGGGTTCCAGATCGTGTTTTTAGTTGTCTTTATCTTTTTTCCCGAATATTTTTTTGAGCAGCCCATCTTTTTTCTTTTCTTCTACGGGAGCCCCGATGGGTTTATTGTCTTCCGGTTTTTTTGCGGGTGACTTCGATGAACTGTCTTTTTTAGGTAGTTTGTTTCCCTCTTCATCCGTATATTTCTTTGATTCTGCGCCGATCGTGTCATTCGAATAATCATTGTTATAATCCTGCTCGTTACCTACGCCCTGGTCATCACCTTCGGCACCCGGGTTTGGATCGGTATCACTGACCATGATATCTGCGCTGTTGATCTCGTTCTCCAGTTCGGCTGGCTTCACGAATTTTGCATCTCTCTCGATACCGAGTTTTTTATTTTCCAGCACTTTTTTGAAAAAATATTCGCAGATAGGACGGGCTATTCTTGAACCGTCGCCTTCATTGCGGATAAAACGGTCGTCAAAACCCACCCAGGAGCCCGCCAGTAATTGTGGAGTATAACCGATGAACCAGGCGTCCGCATTATCATCGGTCGTCCCGGTTTTGCCACCCATTTCTGTCGCACCAACCCGGGTTCTCATCCCACGTGCTGTTCCTTTGTCCACCGTTCCCTGCATCATTCGGGCCATAGTATAGGCGGTTATCTCGCTGACGGCTTCTTTCCTGTTCACACTATAATCAAAACGTTTGATCACATTTCCGTTCCGGTCCTCGATACGGCTGATACAATAGGGTTTGGTGGAGAATCCGCGACCGGCGAAGATGGTATAGCCCCAGAGCATCTCGTACATGGAAAGGTCACAAGTGCCCAGCGCGATCGAAGGGTAGGGTTTAACCGGCGTAGGTATATTGATCCGGCTGAGAAAATCGCTGAACTGTTTGGGTCCCACCTGCTTCATGATATAAGCTGTGGCACAGTTTTTTGAATAAGCCAGTGCGTTCGCCATCGAGAGCACACCACCACCGCATTTGCGGCCGGCAGGTACCCAGCCGCTGCCAGGAAAGAACTGGGCAACATTCTCACATTCTGTTTCCGGGGTAAAACCTCTTTCTTCCATAGCCTGTGTGTACAGGAAGGGTTTGATGGTAGAACCAACCTGTCTTTTTGTTTTCAGGTTGACGTGATCGTATTTATAGGTCTTGAAATTGATACCACCCACCCAGGCCCTTACTTCACCTGTTACAGGATCCATGGCCATAAAAGAAGCCTGTTCCATCTGGCGGTGATATTTGATCGAATCATACGGGGTCATCACCGTATCTTTTTCCCGGCGGGTATTCCAGGCAAAGATCCTCATTGGCACTTTTACATTAAAGCTGGCCCTTATCTCTTTATCGCTTAACCCATCTTCTTCAAGGTTTCTCCAGCGATCCGATTCCTTAACCGCTCTTTCAAGAATTTTTTCATGTTCCTTCCAGATGGTTCCGTTCTTCATAGAAGCCCTGGCATTGATCCCTTTTTGAAGGGCGGTCATTTGGAGTGCCATGCCTTCTTCGGCGTATTCCTGCATCTGCGGATTGATCGTTGTATAGATCTTCAATCCGTCATCATAAATATCATACGAGTCGCCATTGGATTTCTTTACATCTTTCAGCGCCGCCCGCACTTCATCTTTCAGCACTTCCCTGAAATAGGGAGCATAGCCGGTGTTCTCATCCAGTTTTTTATATTTCAGGTTGATGGGCAGCGGTTTCAGTCTTGCTTCTTCAGCTTGAGTAAGTTTCCCGTTGATCACCATCTGGTGTAAAACGACGTTACGTCTTTCGCGGGATTGCACCGGGTTGCGGCGGGGATTGTATGTGAAATTGGCTTTCAGCATACCCACCAGCACGGCCGCTTCTTCAACGCTTACCCTGTCCGGTTCTTTCTGAAAGAATGTACGGGCCGCATTGCGGATACCATAGATATTATCACCGAAGGGAACGGCATTCAGGTAAAGTGTGATGATCTCTTCTTTTGTAAAATTCTTTTCCAGTTTGATCGCGATGATCCATTCCTTTAATTTTTCTACCACCCTCCATGCTTTGTTCTTACTGCCCTGGTCCAGCAAGGCCTTGGCCAGCTGCTGGGTAATGGTGCTGCCGCCGCCAGATTTACCAAAGCTGCTGACAGCCCGCACGGTGGATTTAAAATCAATACCACTGTGATTATAAAAACGTTCATCCTCTGTCGCAATCAGTGCATCGATCACGTGGCGGGAGATATCCTTGTATTTTACATTGCTGCGGTTGCCTCTCTCGGTGTAATATTTTCCCATCAGCGTGCCCTCTTCAGCATAGACTTCCGAGGCCTGGAGGATGGAAGGATTTTCCAGGTCAGACAAGGAAGGCATTTTACCAAAAACACCAAAATTGGCAAGCAGGACCAGTATTATAAATGCGGATAAACCACCGGCAAAGATGCGCCAGAAAATGCGGACAGCTTTTTTCATAATGAGAAACGGTTGTGGTTATCTGGCAATTCCAGGAACATGGAAAATTTGTTGATCCTTCGACACTTCGGCTACGCTCAGTGCAAGCCCAGGACGAAATTAAGAAAATCCCCCGCGGGAGTCAGGGCAGGGTATTTAATTTTTTGCCAAAACAAGCTGTTTTGCTGCTTCCGCTAGCTTTAGTTTCAGAATTTACCTGGTAAATATTGGTTCAGGAAGGCTTTGTATGTTTCAATATCCTTATTTGCTTTCAGGAGATCAAAATTGCTGTCTGTCAGAATACTAAAGCTGTATTTCCCGCCTTTTAACCAGGGAATGATCTCGGACGCTGTTTTCGGCTGGGTCTTTTCCACGTAAGTCACCGCTTCCTGTGCAGTTGCGAAAGGAGCTATCAGCAATAAGCGGTTATCCGGGTCAAGCTGGAAAAGATCGATCGAGAAGGTCTTATTATAATAGGTATCCCTGTTATACCGCGCAAAAGCATTCTTGGCCTCGTTGGAGAAAACCGGGTCAACTTTATTCAGTATCAGCATAACATAATGCGGCTGGTCCGGGGAATAAGTAAAGGGTGAGTTGATCCTTGGCAGAGGTTGTTTGTTAGTAGTATCTCTTACAGGCGGCGGGTTGTTGATCACCACAGGCGGTTTGTTCGAAAGCGTATCTCCTGGGGGCATTGTTGTTACGATCGGTTTTGTACTGGTGGAATCAGTTGCTCTTGTCACTACCATCCTGCTCAGCTCATCTTCGATCTGTTTTCTCCGGCTGAGTACATCCAGCATGTTTGCTGCTTTGTCCGCGAGTGGCGTTCCAGTGAACTGGTTGATGATGGAATTCAAAACGGTTTTTGCGGTACTGTCATCTCTTTGTTTGATATAATAGACCGCTTCAATATAGAGCAATTGAGGTGTCCAGTAATTTTTGCCATAGCTACTGTCCGCAGCTTTTTTCTGTGCGATCGCTTCGGCAAAATTTCCTTCAATAAAGAGATCATAGATCCTTTCGTAGGTCTTTGTCGCTTCGGTATTCGCTGAAGTGGATAGCGGGTTCTTTCCTGTCGTAACAATAGTGGTGAAATTGCTGGAAGGGTATTTCTCGCTCAACAATTTCTTTACTGCGTCGGCTTTTGATTTCTCGCCATTCTTCGTATAGCAATAATAAAGGTTGAATAACACCTCGTCCATTTTAGCGAATTGCGGGAAACGGGTGCGCAATTGCTCGAAAGTGCTTGTTCCGGCCTGGCAGTCCTCGATATCCTGCACATACACTTTCCCCAAGGCGAATAAAGCTTCCTGTATGGAATCGTTGGATCTTTTTACCTGTTCTTCCGTCAGGGGTAAGTTCGCATAAAGGCTTTCATAGGTCAATTCACCAGCCTGTGTATTGCCCGGCTGACCCTGCGTATTTCCCGGCTGGTTTTGCTGTCCCGGTGGGTTTTGTCCCCCGGCAATCAGCACGGCGCTTCTGCGCCAGTTATCAGTATTTGGCCGGTTACCCCATTTGACCTTAAAATCATTCTGACCGCGGGTGCGGGAAGAAGGATTATAGAAATACCATTCACCCTTGGGTTCATTGGTGGGAAAAAGATTGCCGGGTGGCTGGTTTGCAAAAGGAGAACCGGTGGTCAGGGGTGGTTCATCCTTCATACCCTGAGCTTTCCGGAGTTGCTTAACTATTTTTTTGACAAAATCGATCCGCTCGCTTTCCGGCATTGTTGCGATCCGTTGGAGGCTATCCTGTCTTTCAATGATTTCGCTGTTAGTGGCCAGTATCGCCAGTGCTCTTTTTCGGTCCTTAATTTCATCGGGGTTCTGGATGGAGGGATCGGAAAGGTTGAGGCTATCATAAAAATTATAGGCCTGCCGGTATTGCTTACGGGCATAAGCGAGTTCTGCCAGTTGCAGGAAGGTCCGGTTCCGTTGCGCCGGGTTGTTGCTGGCAAACTGGGTGCTTTTCAGCAACAGTGGGATAGCCGCTTCAATATTATTCCCTTCGAGCTGCATCTGCGCGGCCATGTAATAAATAATATCCCGGTATTCCTCGTAGCGGTCCTGCTTCGCCATCTTCAGCAGGGTAGACACATTCTTATCGATCGTCTTTTCTCCGCCATCTTTGTTTACGCGGATCGCTCCCAATCTTGAATAGATATCCATCACCAGGTCGGTGGTATGACTGCTGACCTTACCGTAATATTTTTCCGCTTCCTTGTATTGTTTGCTCATTTCAAACAGCTGGGCCGCAAGGTATTCCCATCTTGCTTTTTCCTGTTTGTTTGTTGCATTGTCCAATGCCCTCACCAGGTGAGCGGCTGAACTGTCCCATATATTTTGTTTATAGAACCAGTAGGCTTGTACTTCATGAAGATCGTTCACCAGGCGTTTTGGAAAAACAGGATCATTGCGGAGTGTCACGATCAGGCTGGCTGCTTCGGCAAACTGGTCCTGCGCCAGGAAATTCCTGATCTGCCAGATAAAAGCATCGTTGCGGCTGGGAGGCTCGGAAAATATCTTTTTGGGTAAACTCTTTTTTTCTTTGGTGGCAATACTGAAAGCCGAGTTTCCATCACGGTTGCTCCCGATCGTCAGGTAATACCCATCTTTTTCCTTAGGTGCAAAAGCATAGTTGATGAACTGGAACATCAGGTAGGCCGAATCGAATTTTTTCTGCAGGTAGAAGGAAGCACCCCAGAGCAGGTAGAGATTGTCCACCCAATCGTTCCGCAAGTCATGCAGGGCGATGCCGGTGGAAGATTTGTAGGTGATCGAGTCGAGCTGGATCGAATCCCCGGCGGTAGCATCCAGTGTATAGTTGTAAAAAGGGATCAGTTGTGAATAATCTTCCCGGAAATTGCTTTTGGCCCTTTCCAGCACCTCGTTCAGTTTGGTATTGGCGTTGAAGTAATAATTGTAATGTGTAACAGTGTTCTGGATGAAGCGGGTAGGCAGGGAAAATTTCTTCGAATCCGATTTTTCGGAGCGTAGCACCCTTTCATCATACTCCTCTGGCTTTTTGATAGTTATAGGTATCCCGAGCTGGCTGAAACTGGGGATACTGACCTGGCAAAAAAGAAAAAGGAGGATGGCAGTTACACTATATCGGTTGAGTCGCATTTTCCGTCGCAATCTAAAGGCTTATTAACTGAATTTCAAATATTTTAGTATAAAAATAGGCCATTTTTTTGAGCTGTTTTTGATGAATGGAGACTGGCAAAACCAGCGTTCAATGCTTACCTTTAATTCCCTAAATGTTGGTTATGGTAAAATTAGATGCCGGATCGACCCTGAAACGGCTGCGAAACCGCTACCGGCTGGTGGTGATGAACGATGATACTTACGAGGAAGTGGTAACGTTTAAGTTATCCAGAATGAGCGTCTATATTATGTTGAGCACAATTTTTGTGCTGCTCGTCGGGTTGACTGTCGCCCTCATCGTTTTCACACCTTTGAAGTATTATATTCCCGGGGCCAGCACCGATTATAAATCGGCGATGGAATTGCGCCAGCTGAAATACCGGGTGGATGAGGCCGAAAAACAAAATGCGTACAAAGCACAATACATTGAGGGGATCAAAAAAGCGCTGAGTGGGGATACCAAAATGGAGTTGGATACAACCAAACTGAATGTTCCTAAAACCGAAATATCTAACGATTAATCAATACCTATGTTCAACGCTAAAAACAAAACAGACATGCAACAACCAACAACCAATGGTAACGGGGCTACCCTGATCAGTTCCGGAACCACTCTTAAAGGCGATCTCAGCAGTAACAGCGACCTGCGTATCGACGGAACCGTGATCGGCAATATTCATAGCTCAGCCAAGATCATCATCGGCAGCAGCGGCGTGGTGGAAGGCGATATTTCCGGCAACCAGGCAGATATTGTCGGGAAAGTGTCCGGTAATGTTCGTGCCAAAGAATTGCTGCAATTGCGCGGTGAATCCGTCGTGACCGGGAACCTGTATGCCGGCAAATTGCAGGTAGAACCCACGGCTACATTCAACGGGCAATGCCATATGGGCGCCAATATTGTGGAGATGAACAACAATGACCAGCAAGCCGCCCTCAAATAACAACAACCGCGACCTGGTACGATACGCCAGTCTTGGCACACAACTCTTTGTGTCGATAGGGCTGGCTGTATTTCTCGGGCTGAAAGCGGATCAATGGCTGAAGACCTCCCCATTGCTGGCCTGTGTCTTACCTTTGCTCACCCTTGCCGGTATCTTTTATAAACTGGCAAAGGAAACAGCAAAACCACCGAAAGATGATAAATAAATTGGCAGCGAGGCAGTCCTTTTCTTTTTTCTTCGCTTTTTCTTTTTTAGCGATCATCTTGCTTGACAGGATAAATGTTTTTGAAAAAAATGGAATTGAGTATACCGTGGTACTCGGAGGCAATTTGATATTGTTTGCGGCCACCGTTCTGTCTTTTATCGTGTCAATGCGATCCCTGCGATCTACTAACCCCAATGCTTCTGTAAGATCCCTGTACGGTAGTTTCATGATAAAATTCTTTGTGATCGCTGTGGCTGCTTTCATCTATATCCTAGTGGCTAAAAAAAATGTGAACAAACCGGCGCTGATGATCTGCATGGGCTTGTACCTCGTATACAGTTTCCTGGAAGTATCTTCATTACAGAAATTGCTGAAGCAGAAAAAGGATGCCTAAAAAAGAAGTTCCGCTCAGTTACCTGGAAGAATATTTACCACCCGGCACCGCCGGCCCTGTCATGGGCTACCTGGGAGAGTATAAAGTACATCTCACGATCGCGAGAGAACGATCAAGTATTCTCGGTGATTACCGGCACCGTACGCATCATACCAATCACCGGATCAGCGTGAACGGTAACCTGAACCCTTTTTCTTTCCTGGTTACTTTATTACACGAACTGGCCCACCTGCTCACTTTCGAACAATATGGAAGAAGAGTCCAGGCGCATGGGAAGGAATGGAAACTGCTCTATGGACAATTGCTGCAACAATTTTTACAAAACAAGGTCTTCCCCGCGGATATAGAGAAAGAATTATTACGGTCTTTAAAAAATCCCGCCGCCAGCAGTTGCGCAGAAGATGGACTGCTCCGGGTATTGAGAATGTATGATGAGAAAAAAGAACATCATAAAATGGTCGAAGAGGTCCTGGCACATACATTATTCCGCACAAAAGATGGACGGGTATTCCAGAAAGGAGAAAAGCTGAGAAAAAGATACATATGCAAAGAAGTGGGAACGGGGAGAGTGTATTTGTTTAGTCCGGTTTATGAGGTCGAGATCGTGAATCGTGAATCGTGAATCCTGAGACGGAAGTAAGCGGATTACTTCGGACTCCCGTCTCCGGACTCCAGGCTTTTCAACATCCACAAACTGCAACCGGTATGCCCGCTGTTACCCATTGGTCCGGGCAGGAATTCGAAACCAAATTTTGCATAGATATTTAATGCCTGACGGAGTTCCGGCATGGTTTCAAGATAAACTTTTGTGTAGCCCGCGTCTTTCGCAAATGCCAGGCTTTTTTCGATGAGTGTTCTTCCAAGCCCGCTGCCTCTTGCTTGTGGCAGCAGGTACATTTTCACCAGTTCGCAGACAGCTTCAGGCAATCCATCGGTTGGATAAATACCGCCTCCGCCTACGATCTCCCCGTTCAGTTCCGCAACAAAATAGGCCGCTCCTTCTTTTTGGAACAATTCATACAATGCATCTGTTGTGGCGTCGTAATAAACAGTGCCGGGATGATTGGCCCCGAATTCTGCCAGGGTATCTTTTACGATCCTGGAGAGAAATGGATTATCGGAAGGCTGAATGTCACGGATCTCGGGTTGGTTCATGTGGTAAAAATAATAAAAGGTCACCCTTTTACAGGTAACCTTTTTAAAATGCCGGTGAAGGAATTAAACCTTCTGATTAATATGCAGACGTGCAATTACCGGGACATTCAGGTAAAAGAATATTTTGCTGCCCGCTTCGATAGCCGGACTATATAATCATTTTGACGAGTAAGTATATAACTGACCCTTTCATTAAAAGCTGTTTCCGTTTCCATCCATTTCTGTCTTTTACGCAATTGGACAGGTTTTTTCACTTTGCTGCTGAACGTGATCCATTTTTCTGAGGACGGGATACTATTGTTCAGCGCTACCAGTTGTAACATCAGCTCGTGGAGCCGGAAATTCAATGTATTCGCTTTTTCATACAGGTTTGTAAAAGCCATGGAAAGTGTATCGATCGCAATGACCAAAGCCGTATCCGTTATAGTTCCTTTTAATCCTTGTAACGTCAGGATCTCAATGATATTCCCGGATTGTTCTTTGTTCAACCGTACGGGTTCCTGCAGCCGGGAAAACCAGTTACTCATGCCGACATCACTAACATGACTGCTTTTTATCTCATCATAATAATGGTAGACCTGTGCCGAAGGCAAATGCATGATATTGGACTTAGTGTTCACTACCAATGATTCATGACCCCATTTTTTTCTTGATTTTTTGGAATGGGCCTGGTTTTTTTTAGTGTTGGTGGAATCGGTACTCTTGCTGCTTTGCTCCGTTGATTTTTTATTGTTACAGCTTTCAATGACCGGCCCCAGGAGTGTACCGAGTGTAATGAATTTAAGACTGGTGCCGACAAAATGGCGGCGGCCGATCGGTTGGGGCTTGCTGGTTTTTTTCCCGGGTATCATAAGCAGTTATGCTATCCTAAGTTAATTGATCGGGGAGAAAATGCAAAGAATAAAAAACCCGTCCCTCTTTAAGAGGGACGGGCAAACCATAAATATGAAACCGCTGCTGACTGCAGATAGACTCCGGATGCTGCGTATTAAAAAAATGCACACGGGGGCCGGCAAATTATTTTTTGGCGGTTTTTCCCTCAGTGCCGATAAATTCATCCAGGAGCGGGTTAAATGCATCGGGGCTGTCAAGTTGTGTCAAATGACTTGTCCGCTCATGCTCTTGTAAGGCATTTCCGGGGAGGCTTTATGAAAACCTCTATATATTAGTTTAACTGCAACACTTTGTCCTTGGGATATTTTACTTCGTATTTGAAATTCACTTTGTTTTCTTTCTTGCTGTCCACATTGAACTGCCAGGTGATCCGCTGGGAATCGTCATCCAGCCTGGCACCTTCGTATTTTCTGTCCTGAACTTCAATTTCTTTTTGTGTTGATAACGGGAATTGGTCTTCTACGACAATGCTGATAGGCTGTTGTTTGTTATTTCTTACCAGGATCTCGTATTGCCTTGTATCGGTCTTATTGCTGCCGATAAAACGCTTGGAGCTAAAATCCTTCAATAAGGTTCTTCTCACCACAACTCCCTTGTCTTTTCCGAGCGAAAGGTTCAGTGTATCACCGGCATTCTCCATATCGAGTAAAGATTTACCAAGAAAAGTTCCTTCAAAAAAAAGATTGGCTTCACCAGGGAGCAGGTTCAGTTCCTGCCAGTCTACGATCCGGGCAGTGAGAAAAGCATCGGATTCAAGTTTTGGTGCAGCATAGTATTCATAGACCGCTTTTATTTCGTAACCATCAATATCGGCCATATAAGTTTTGCCGTCATTGAGAATGGTGTAAGGTTCCTTGATCTCATAGACAGTGGTGGTAGGCTGGTAGGTGATGGTAGTCATCAGGTCCTTATCTCTTTCTGCGTCCTTTGCTTTTACTTTGGAAACTGAATAACCCATTTCTTTCCGGCTCCTGGAATAATCACCAACTTCAGTCCATCCGCTTGCATCCCGGGATACACCTAAAGCTGTCACGACTACCTCTGTTCCGGCGATCACTGTTCTCTTTACAGGGATACTTACTCCTGATACCCCATTGCCTAATATCATCTCTGTTGCTTCAAGACCAGCACCGCTTACCACGAAAATATCGCCAGGTTTTGCAAGTATTTTGAATTGACCGTTATTATCCGCAGCAACACCGGTCCTGGTCCCTTTTATACGTACAGAGGCGCCTGGCAAAGGATCGCCTTTTTCATCAGTGACCTTTCCTTGCACCACAGCATTCGCATAACCCGACTGGATAGTGTTGCTCACTGGCTGGTAGGCATATACATATTTCAAATACCAGGGACTGACAACAGGTCTTGTCCCATTCTCATTCGGGTTGCCGGTAGAGAGGAATAATTTTACGTCTTTCCAGTCCTCCCCGCTGCTTTGAAACACATTGGCTTTGTATTGAAGGCTGATGGGACTACTGATATCTTTTACCCGTATATCGTAAGTGGGGAACCAACCGGATTGTTTTACGAGGTAAGTAAGGATGAAATTACTGCTGGCCGTAACTTTGGTATTCACCGTTACATGAATCTCACTGGTGGATGTTTCTGCCTGCTGATTCAATTCTATCAATTGCCTCGATATTTTAGACAGTTCCAGTTCCAGTTTTTTAATGAATCTGTCTGTTTCAAATTGCTTCTGGTAGATCTCTGTCAACCTGCTTCGTTGAAAATCAGCAGCCTCTTTCAGGTCCGAAGCTTTCAAACCGGTACTCATTCCGGCCAACTGCTGGTTCTTTGTCATCATGATCTCCTCCTGCTTATAAACATTCACGATGTTTTTCTGCAGGGCAATCTTTTCAAGCAGGGATTCTTTTTGTGCCTCAAGTTCTTTTATCTCCTCCTGTTTCTGTTGTTCTTTCAGAAAATTTTGCTGATGGATTACTGAAAGGACCGTGACATTATCATCCGCTTTCACCTGTATGCTTTGTTTATCGATAGAAGGGGAGATACCGGTAAAGATCAACTCCTGCTTTCCCGCAGCCAGGCTGACTTTTACGCTGCGTTGTGTTTGTGCACCTTCAAGGAAAACAGTAACTTTTTCGATCTTGCTCTCAATGCTCTTCTTTGTTTGTGCGCTGGCACAAAGGCATAGGAATGCTCCTATGATAATAAACAGTTTTCTCATAACACCAGGTTTTGAAGAAAGGATGCTATGTGTTAAAGAATTGCATAAATAAAAAATCCCGGCTCCTTCGACAAGCTCCCCGACTTTCGTCGGGGCAGGCAGTAGGGCAGTTTTTTTGCCTGGATTAACTTTTATCTTTATCTAAAATGTTTTTATCTAAGCAACCGCTTTCTTCACCAGGTCGGCTGCCTCACTTAATAAAATGGCTGACTGTACTTTCAAACCACTTTCATCGATCAGTTTTTTTGCTTCTACCGCATTGGTACCCTGCAGGCGAACGATGATGGGGATTTTGATATTGCCGAGGTTGTTGTATGCATCGATCACACCCTGTGCTACCCGGTCACAGCGAACGATGCCGCCAAAGATGTTGATAAGAATAGCTTTTACTGCAGGATCTTTCAGAATGATCTTGAATCCCGCTTCCACTGTTTGCGCATTGGCGGTACCACCCACGTCCAAAAAATTCGCGGGTTCGCCACCACTCAATTTGATCATATCCATCGTGGCCATCGCAAGACCTGCGCCGTTCACCATGCAACCTACATTGCCATCGAGTTTTACAAAATTCAAATTGTATTTACCGGCTTCCACTTCGGTCGGGTCTTCTTCTGTTACATCTCTCAGTGAAGCAAGATCCGCATGCCGCATCAGGGAATTCTCATCCAGTCCCATTTTACAATCCACCGCAATGATCTTATTATCCGATGCTTTGAAAAGCGGGTTGATCTCCAGCATGGAACAATCCAGCCCGGTATAGGCAGTATAAAGATTGGTGACAAATTTCACGCAGTTCTTAAAGGCTTCTCCGCTAAGGCCGAGATTGAAAGCGATCTTTCTTGCCTGGAATGCCTGCAATCCACCGGAAGGATGGACCCATTCCTTAAATATCTTCTCGGGTGTATCGTGCGCCACATCTTCGATATTCATACCGCCTTCAGTACTGTACATGATCACATTCTCTCCCCGGGTACGATCAAGAAGGATGGAGAGATAGAATTCTTTTCTTTCACTGGGTCCATCGTAATACATATCAGCCGCCACGAATATCTTGTGAACCACTTTACCCGCCGGACCTGTTTGTACAGTCACCAGGGTGCCCCCCAGTATTTTGCGGGCGAATTCCTGGATATCTTCCAGCGACTTGGCCACCTTTACCCCGTTGATACCATTTTCTTTGATGGTTCCCTTCCCACGGCCACCCGCATGGATCTGCGCTTTTACAATGGCAAACTTGCTGCCGGTCTGCGTTTTGATCTGGCGGTAAGCATCTTCGGCTTCCTGTACCGTAGTGCAGGCAAAGCCTTCCTGTACAGGAACATTATATTTTTTTAATAATTCCTTGGCCTGGTATTCATGAAGATTCATTAGCGGGAGTTTGCTGCGAAGATAAGAAAGAGGGGAAAGATAAAAGATAGATAGATAAAACCTGCCTGCAAACAGGCAGGGATAAAAGTTGGTAAATCACGTATTCCGACTCCCGGAACTATCATCTTTTATCTATGCCTTATCTTCCCTTTATGAAATGGGGGCTCCTTATTAGTTGCTGGTTTCTTTTCTCCTGCCAATCGACCAGGAAAATGAGCTGGCCGACGAACAGTTCTTCAATTGGGGGAACCGGTTTCTACCAGCAGGCAGCCGGCATGAAATGGGCGGCCCGCGATTCTTTTGCACTGAAAGAAATACTGGCGGGAAATGTACCGGGATTTTTTAAAAAATTTGTCGCTGTCCATGTTTCGGTGACTGATTCATCCACAGGTAAGACGACAAGGGCTACTTACTATGTCTCCCCGGATTATTTAAGTATCGGTACTGATAAGGATTGGGCAAGGATCAATATCACACCCATGGCTGCGCAACAGATCGCGGATAGCTTTGATTGTTTTCTGCCCACCCGGAAAATGGTGGATGATATTTATAATGCAGCCAACGTAAAACCGGAACCTGTTCCCCTATATGCTTTCCGGGATAGTACACCCACCATGTGGCATCATCATCTTATCATCGAAGGGCAGCGAAAAGGAAGAAAAGGATTGATCGCGGGTATTAAAAAAGATGTGGTGATCAGCGGCAGCCTGTCGCGTAACAATAAACCTGATCGCGTCGCGATCTATGGCTGGCACAAAACAGATGGGAAGGCTATTCAGCCGCTCTATACCGGGCATATCAACTGGTGGGTGGATTATAGCCAGGGGATAAGATTAGTCTACCGGAAAATTAAAGTCGACGGTAAATGGATGGATTATACCAGTGTACTAAAGGATCCCCGCCTGCAACGACTTTTATGCGACGAGGCCTTTTGCGATTTCTATCGTTATAATTATTAAGCAGGATTTTTTTTATGTACGTTTGCAGCTTGCCCGGCATATTATATCCATGCAGCGCTAAACAATTTGTCTATGGGAAAAAAGGCCTTAAAGCAATTCAATGAAACGGTTAAGTTCCTGAAAAAACAATACCCGGAAACACCCACGGTGGGTATCGTACTGGGAAGTGGTCTCGGTAATTTTATCAACGAGATCGCTGTTGAAAAAGAAGTGGCTTACGCGGATATTCCCAATTTTCCTGTTTCAACTGTACAAGGACATGGCGGCAAACTCATTTTTGGAAAATTGAGCGGCAAACCGGTGATAGCAATGGCCGGACGGTTTCATTTTTATGAAGGTTATAAAGCACAGGATGTGGTCTTCCCCGTTCGTGTAATGAAACTGCTGGGAGTGGAGACCTTATTATTATCCAATGCTGCGGGTGGGGTCAACCCATCTTATAAAGTAGGCGATATCATGATCATCAAAGATCATATCAGCCAGTTCACACCAAACCCGCTGATCGGCAAAAATCTGGCGGAATTCGGTCCGCGGTTTCCCGATATGAGCGAACCGTACAAAAAGCATTTGATCGAAAAAGCAAAAGCAATAGCGGCTGCACACAATTTCGAAGTGAAAGAGGGGGTGTATCTCGCTGTAACAGGTCCAACTTTTGAAACAAGAGCCGAATATAAAATGATCCATACTCTTGGTGCCGATGTGGTGGGTATGAGCACGGTGCAGGAAAGCATTGTCGCCAACCATGCCGGCATGGAAGTTTTTGCCATGAGCGTGGTGACCGATGTGGGAATCCGGGAAGAAGACAATGTGATCACGCATGAAGAAGTACTGGAAGCGGCCAATCAAGCTGAGCCCAAACTGGCAACGATATTCAAAGAACTGGTAGCTGCTATCTGATACCGCTATAATTAACAGTTTTGCTGCTGAATTATACCTTCGCAGGGCTAATTTGCAAAGGTTTTTTTACAGGCATACACAAAACAAATTCTCCCTGGTCAAAAAGAGTACATACCTGCTGTTTACCGCACTGTTCTTTTTCTCCGCGACCATCATGGCACAGGATGAGGGTATCCGGAAGATCGGTAACCGCATCCAGCAGATCAAAGGAACGGGTGCCGGGGGGGGTGACAGCCTGCGTCACCGTGATAAACTCGAAGATTCCATTACGATCAGTTTCCGCTACCTCGATTCCGCCCGCGGGTATAAACTGGACTCCTCCATTACCGATTTTTCCCGACGCTTTCCAGTTTCTGCCACCCATATATACCTGGGCAATACAGGTACAGCATCGCGTTCCCTGCTTTTTTCACCCAATTTCGAAGCAGGCTTCGACCCGGGGTTTCATGCTTTCGATGTATATAAATGGAAGCTGGAACAAGTGAGGTTCTTCAGCACTACCAGGCCCTATTCGGAGATCAATTACCTGCTGGGCAGCAGGGTGGAGCAGATCATCGAACTGATGCACACACAGAATATCAAGCCCAACTGGAATTTCTCTTTCCAATACCGGCTGATCAATTCGCCCGGTTTCTTTAAAAATCAAAAGACTAACCACAATAATTATTTGCTGACATCACGGTTCCAGTCAAAGAACCTGCGCTACACCAATTATTTTTTATTGCTGGGAAATAAAATGCAGGCATCGGAGAACGGTGGTATACAGGATACGACAGATTTCCTGGACCATCCTTTTTATAAGGATCGTTTTAATATTCCCACCAAACTGGGAGGTGATGATCCTTTCTCCTCGAATTTCTTCAGTACAAAGATCACTACAGGTAATAAATACAGCGAATTCACCACCCTGCTCCGGCAACAGTATGATCTCGGTAAAAAAGATTCTATTGTAACTGACTCTACGGTGGTCCCGCTGTTTTATCCCCGTCTGCGTTTCGAACATACTTTCCAGTACGACAAGGATAAATACAGTTTTCTCGATTACATGGCCGATTCGGTGTACTATAAGACCTATTATGATACCAGTATGCGCCGGCCGTTGGATAGTTTTATCCTGCGGGATAAATGGAAGATCATCGCCAATGATTTTTCGATCTATCAGTTTCCTGATGCAAAAAACCTGCAGCAGTTCATACGGCTGGGGCTGCTGATCCAGAATATCTGGGGTGAATTCTCGACGGGTAAAACCAAATTTTTCAATACAGCAGGACATGCTGAATACCGGAACAAGACCCGCAACCTGCTCTGGGATATCGAAGCGAATGGTAAACTCTATTTTACCGGTTTGAATGTGGGCGATTACCAGGCTCATATCAGTCTGCAACGTCTGCTTGGTAAAAAGATCGGTTATATCCGGGTAGGTTTCGAGAATACCAGCCGCACGCCTTCTTTTATCTATGATAACCGGAGTAGTTTTTATTTGCTAAAGAATGTAGAACGTTTTAAGAAAGAGAACAGCACGCATCTTTTCGCTTCTTATTTTCTGCCCACTTTTAAATTTCGCCTTACAGGCCATTATTATCTTGCTACGAACTATACCTATATAAATGATTTTTATCAGCTCAAACAGCAGTCAGCTTTATTCAATGTACTGCAGATTGCGTTGGAGAAAACGATCCAACTCGGCAAACACTGGAACTGGCACGCGGATATTTATTTCCAGCAGGCTATTGGTGATGCCCCGGTGAATCTTCCCGTGATATATACCCGGAACAGGATCGCTTATGAAGGCAATCTCGGTTTCAGGAATCTCGATATTGCCATGGGTATGGAGATCCGTTACCGCACTCCTTATAAGGCCGACAATTATTCACCGGTACTCGGGCAATTCTTCCCCCAGAAGAATAGTACGATCAGCAACCCGCTACCGGATATCTCCGCTTATGTCCATTTCCGGATCAGACCTTTCAAAGCATTTATCAGGGCCGAGAACCTGAACACTGGCCGTAACCTCAGCGGCTTTGGTTTTACCAATAATAACCTGGTAGCCCCGGGTTATGCCATGCCAGGTCTGCAGATAAGAGTTGGGGTGTACTGGAGTTTTGTTAATTGATTGTCAACATTTTACCGTTTGTAATATTGCACTAGAAAAGATCATTATTGCTGCTATCTTTGTAGTTGTCCATGAAGAAGCTTATCGCCTCCATAGTACTTGTTACTTATTTCGCCGCCAGCTGCGGGGTGATCATGGATTTTCATTTTTGCATGAACAGGCTGTCTTCGGTTCATCTTTTCAAATCTTCTGTCGACAAATGTGCCCGCTGCGGAATGCAAACCCACCAATCGCAAGGATGCTGTCGTGACGAAGTGAAAGTGGTCAAGATGCAGCAGGACCAGAACAAGATACCGGTCGTTATTTACAGTATCCCATCGATCGACCAGGTTGTCAGTATTCCTTCTGAATTTATCATCGCTTCTTTTGTCAATACCACCCAGCAACGCCATTTTCATAATCATTCTCCCCCCTTATTATCTGCACAGGATACCTATTTGAAGAACAAGGTTTTCCGGATTTGAGACGGGCTGGTTCATGCTCAATTCCTGGGGACAGGGATGACGGATCATTCTATGTATTTTAATAACCTATTCTTAATTTCAAATCAATCAACATGAAACTCACGAAATTATTTTCTATAGCGGCTTTATCACTCGCTTTTTCAACGGTTGCCCTTGCGCAATCAACGACAGAGACTTTTAAAGTGTCGGGGAACTGCGGCATGTGCAAATCAAAGATCGAAAAAGCCGCCAAAGAAGCCGGCGCCAAATCAGCCAGCTGGGATGCTGATAGCAAGCAACTTACCATTACTTATAAAACCAGCAGCACCAATACCGCGAAGATCCAGGAAAAGATCGCTGGCGTAGGATATGATAATGCAGGTGCTAAAGCAACCGATGATACTTACAACAAACTTCATGGATGCTGTAAGTATGAAAGGGCTGAAGGAACTGCAAAAGCAGCCTGCTGCAGTGGTGACGCAAAATGCAGTGAAAACCATGACGCAAAGATGGATTGCTGCAAGGATGGTAAATGCAGTAAGGAAGGACATGATGGCAAGGATTGCTGCAAAAAAGATGGTGAAAAAATGGACTGCTGTAAGGATGGTAAATGCAGCAAGGAAGGACATAACGGCACGGACTGCTGTAAGAAATCTGAATAATAGCAGCTAAATACGGTCGTATGAAAAAACTGTTATTGATCGCGGTAATAGCGGTATTCACTGTTCCGGTGAATGCCCAGTTCACCAAAGCAACCCTTCAGGCTACAGGACTGACCTGTGCAATGTGCAGCAACGCAATTGACAAGGCCTTGCAAAAGGTTCCTTTTATCGAAACGGTAAAAGCGGATATCAAGAACTCTGCCTTTCATATCGCCTTCAAAAAAGATGCAGATATCGAGATCGATGCATTGAAGGAAGCGGTGGAAGATGCGGGATTCTCTATCGGCAGCCTGCAACTGACAGGTAATTTCAGTGATACAAGGATCGAAAAGGACCAGCACCTGAAGATCGGCAAGGAGAATTTTCATTTTGTCAGCGTGCATGATCATTCGCTGCAGGGTGAAAAGACAATAACTGTAGTGGACAGGAATTTTGTGACAGCCAAAGAATTCAAAAAACAATGCGCTGCAACAAAAATGGACTGTATACAAACAGGTAAAGCCGCTTCCTGCTGTATGAAGGATGGGATGGCTGAAGGTGAAAGGGTTTACCATGTTACTATCTAGCAAACAACGCTTCTCCCTGTCTTACGGGGAGAAGCTTTTAATTTATGAACTATGATGAACCGAAAATTTCCGTTCATTTTTACTTTTCTTCTTTTAATGGGTTCCCTTGCGAAAGCACAGCCCCGCCAGGGACAACTGGCCGCTGAGATCGCGTTGCCTTCTGTGACCGGTGACACGGTCCGTCTTTCTTCGCTGAAAGGGAAAGTGGTATTGCTTGATTTCTGGGCTTCCTGGTGTGGCCCTTGTCGTGTCGCCAACAGGGGACTGATCAAGCTCTATCCCAAATTCAAGGACAAGGGTTTCGAGATATTTTCCGTTTCCATGGACAATGACAGTGAAGATTGGAAAAAGGCAATCAGAAAAGACAAGATCAGCTGGATGCAAAGCATATCTCCCGGCGGCTGGGAAGCGCCAACCGCCCTGCAATGGGGCATTGTCGCCCTGCCAACTACCTACCTGATCGACCGTGACGGACGCCTGCTCGCCATGGACCTGGAAGGGAAGGATCTCGAAAAAGCATTGAAAGAACTAATCGACAAGTGATCAAGAGATGAAGCAACTATTCCTGGTACTGCTGGCTGGTATCGCTTTAAATGTTAATGGGCAGGAACTCTATGTTTTTTCTGAGCCCGCTTCCAATATGCCGGCGCATTCGATCAGTATCAAACTGACGGACCATTTTGTTACTGCCGATAATACCTACGGCAGGTTTTCCCATCGCCTTATGCCGCAGATCATGTTTGGCATCAGCAAGAAATTTATGTTTCATATCGGGGGCACGATCAGCAATATGCACACCCCGAATTTCCGCTACGAGTCTGTCAATTTCTACGCGAAATACCGTTTCCTGTCAAAGGACGAGATCCACAAACATTTCCGGATGGCTGTCTTTGCGGATGCATCTGTCACCAAAGCGCCTTTTCACTACGAAGAGATTTCTTTGATGGGTGATAAGAGCGGCATCGAAGCAGGTATCATTGCCACACAACTCTGGAATAAACTGGCTTTGTCAGGGACACTCACCCATACACAGGTACTGGATAAATCGAGGAACAGCAAAGTGATCTATGTGCCCACCCGGCTTTACCAGGCTATGAATTATACCCTGTCGGCTGGATACCTGTTATTACCGAAAGAATACACGGATTACAAACAGACCAACCTGAATGTTTACGCGGAATTACTGGGCGAACAATCCCTGGATGCAAAGAAATACTGTGTTGACCTGGCGCCAGCTGTTCAGCTGATCTTCAACAGTAATTCGAAATTAAATATCGGTTACCGCTTCCAGGTTAGCGGAAATATGAGCCGGATGGCTTCCAACAGCTGGCAGATCAGTTTTGAACGAACCTTCCTGAATGCGCTGAAGCGTAAATGATTTCCGTTATTTTTCTTGGCCATCCGGTTATAATAATTATATTTGACTAAATATATTTTTAGCCTTGTCTAAAAAAATGTTTAGAAAGACTTAAGAATGAAGAAGCTATTGGTCATGTTGATATTGCTGGCGGGGATTACCGCTTGCAGCAAATTGCTTCCCGGCGTTCCCGGCAACGATGCTATACTGGATGGTCCTGTACCAGGGTTGACAACAGAACAGAATGCTTTATTCCTGCGGGGTGATATCGGTTTTAATGATGAGGTATTTACTTCAGCCACCGGGCTCGGCCCACTTTTCGTCGCCACATCCTGCGGGAGTTGTCATGCCGGGGATGGCAAAGGTCACCCGTTTACGATGCTTACCCGTTTTGGACAAACAGGTCCCGCGGGTAACCAGTTCCTTCAGCTCGGCGGACCGCAGTTGCAGCACAGGGCCCTGCCTGGTTTTCAACCCGAGCAACTACCTGCGGGAGCAACCTTCTCCGGTTTTATGCCCCCGGCAAATACCGGTCTTGGTTTTTTAGATGCCGTACCTGATGCCACATTAATGGCGTTGTCTGATGAGTATGATGTAAACGGGGATGGTATTTCCGGCCGGCCCAACTGGATCAATGCCCCTTCTTATGCGGTGATCCGTCCGGGGTCCGTTATTCAAAACGGTAAATATATTGGTCGCTTTGGAAAAAAAGCAGCTGCTTATAACCTCCTGCACCAGACAGCAAATGCTTATAACCAGGATATTGGCATTACTTCGGTCTTTGAGCCGGTAGATACCTACTCTGGTTTACCGATAGACCCGGAAATTTCTTCGCAACGGGTAAATGATGTTGTCTTTTACCTGCAAACATTGAAAGCGCCAGTACAGCGTAGCCAAAATAACACGGATGTACAAAGCGGCAGCCAGCTTTTTCTCAGCATTGGTTGCGCAGCTTGTCACATCCCCCAGTTGACAACAGGAATTTCACCCATCTCGGCACTGTCCAACAAAATATTTTTTCCCTACACAGATATGTTACTGCATGATATGGGACCGGGATTGGATGATGGATACACAGAAGGCTTTGCCACGACAGCAGAATGGAGGACACCTCCTTTGTGGGGATTGGGTCTTTCAGAAAACTCGCAGGGTGGCCAGTATTTTTTGCTGCACGATGGAAGGGCGAGGACCGTGGAGGATGCGATACTTTTGCACGGAGGAGAGGGTGCTCAAAGCAGAACGAGGTTCCAGCAATTAAGTGCTGCAGAAAAAACTCAACTGGTAAAATTCCTGGGATCATTATAAGAATGGACAGAAGAAAATTCATACATAACAGCTGTACGGCCTGTTTGTCAGCAACCGCGTTGGGATCGATGCTTGCCTCCTGCAGTCCGACACGATATATTTCGGGTAACCTGGGTAAAGATGGATTGACCGTGAATGCGGATGAATTTGTGACAAAACAAAAGGACAAAACGGTGTATCGCTCCTATATCATTATCCGTAATGAAGCATTGCAATATCCTATCTGTGTGTACCGGGTTAGCGACAAGGAGTATTCAGCCTTGTGGATGAGTTGCACGCACCAGGGCACTGAATTACAGGCATCGGGTGATTACTTGCAATGCACAGCTCATGGAAGTGAATTTGACAACAAAGGCACGGTGAAGACGGGGCCCGCTGACAGGAACCTGCGCAATTTTCCCGTTACGGTAACCAATAACCAGTTATTCATTGACCTGAGAGCTATATGAAAAAGATATACCTGTTATATTTACTTTTCACAATCTCCTTTTTTGCAACCGCCCAGGTAGATCCAACCCTGCTGCGCCGTATCCCGAAAGATAGTTCTGGTATGCAGTTGAATATGGATGCATTGTATAGCCGGCCATTTTTGCAAGTGGGTAAATTGCCGGTAGCATTGGGCGGATATGCCGAAGCCAATTACCAGTACCTGCAACAGGATGGTGTGACGGAAGGACACCAGTTCCAGATGAGAAGGGTATCGCTGTTCATCTCTTCTACGATCGCCAACAGGATCAGGTTCCTGAGTGAAATAGAGTTCGAGGATGGCGCCAAAGAGATCAGTATTGAATTTGCCTCACTGGATCTTGAATTCGATCCCTTGCTGAATTTCAGGGGAGGGATCATCCTGAACCCGATCGGGTCTTTTAACCAGAACCACGATGGACCCAAATGGGAATTTGTAGATCGGCCTGTATCCGCCACGCAACTGCTTCCTGCCACCTGGAGCAATGTAGGCTTTGGTTTGTATGGAAAAAGATTTTCTAAAGAATGGGTCTATGCTTACGAGGTCTATCTCAGCAACGGTTTTGATGACAGGATCATTTCAAATGTGGAGAACAAAACTTTTTTGCCTGCCAGCAAGGAGAATCCCGAACGTTTTGAAGAAAGCTTTAATGGAAGTCCTTTACTCACCGGGAAAGTTGCGCTAAGGAACAATAAAGTGGGAGAGTTGGGTCTGTCCTATATGGGCGGAGTGTATAATAAATTCGAGGACGATGGCCTGACACTTGATAAAAAAAGAAGACTGAAGGTGTTTGCCATTGATTTTAATACCACGCTACCCAAGGTAAAGACATTTATCAATGGGGAATGGGCCTGGGTGAACGTGGATATACCGGATACCTACACCGAACAGTTCGGGGAGAAACAACAGGGAGGCTTTATTGATCTCGTTCAGCCGGTCATTAAGAAAAGCATTTTCGGGTTTGAAAAATCAGTGATCAATGCAGCACTGCGGCTTGAATATGTTGACTGGAACAAGGGAAAATTCAGCTCCACCGGTACCAATATAGCAGATGAGTTATTTTCCATCGTGCCGGCGATCAGCTGGCGGCCAACGGCTCAAACCGTTTTCCGGTTCAATTACAGGTATAACTGGCAGAAGGATATTTTAGGCAACCCCGCGGCTAAACTTGCCGGGTTCCAGGTCGGGTTGTCCACCTACTTTTAAAACAGTTACCTTTCAATCACAGAAAATCCCGGTAACGAGAGGATTGGTACACAATATGCATTAAAGGAATTATTAAATAAAATCAGTCACTATGCAATGGAGGGGAAGAAGAACCAGTTCAAATGTAGATGACCGCAGGGGGGTATCCGGCGGCGGGATTGCCGCAGGCGGAGGCGTGATCGGCTTGATTATCTATCTCGTTTATAGTTTCCTGGGTGGTGGAGGTTCCGATGGACCTCAGCTGCCACAGCTCGTTGATCCAACTTCGCAGACCACAACGATGACGGCGGAGGAAAAAGCCGCGGAGGATGAAAGAGCGGAATTTGTAAAGGTCGTGCTCGCGGAAACCGAGGATGTTTGGAACAGGTTGTATAAAGAGCAGGGCAACCAGTACCGGGAACCCACCCTGGTATTGTTCCGGGGTAGCGTTGCCTCAGCTTGTGGAAATGCGAGTTCGGCCACCGGACCTTTTTATTGCCCGGGTGACAACCAGCTGTATATCGATCTTTCTTTTTACCAGGATCTGCAGGACCGTTTCCATGCACCCGGCGATTTTGCCATGGCCTACGTAGTCGCGCATGAAGTGGGCCATCATATACAGAACCTGAACGGTACTTCGGAAAAAGTGCAAAGCATGAGAGGTCAATTAAGTGAAGCAGAATACAACCGTTATTCTGTTATGATGGAATTGCAGGCGGATTTTCTCGCCGGTGTATGGGCGCACCATGCGCAAAAGATGAAGAATATTCTTGACCCGGGAGATATAGACGAAGCTTTGAACGCCGCTAACGCGATCGGTGATGACAGGCTGCAAAAAGAATCAACCGGCCATGTGGTCCCGGATGCATTCACACATGGCACCTCGGTTCAACGGATGTATTGGTTCAAAAAAGGCTACCAGACAGGAGATGTAAAGCAGGGAGATACTTTTAATGCCCCCGACCTTCAATAATCCCTCATCGCTCCGCAGGAGCGAAAGCTGGGTAACAAGCCGGGGAGGTTTTATATCCGTGCCCCGTAGGGGCACAACAACTTTGCGCCCTTTATATGTTTTTATAATCTTCCCGCACCGGGCTGAACGCATCAATGACCTTGCAATCCGTTTTCGCGATGGCCGAATGCGGGACGTTGGAAGGAATTATATGGTACATCCCGGCGGTCAGGGGGCAGGCTTGTTCACCGATCACCATATCCAGTTCTCCTTCGATGATATATGTGATCTGTTCATGCACATGCTGATGAAGCGGAACACTACTGCCGGCTTTTAGTTCCACATAACCCAAACTCATATTCTCGCCGTGTGCATAATACCCGGTGATGCCTTCTTTAAACTCTTTTAACGTCAGGCTTTTTATAAGTCCCATATTTACTGTTTTATTTCATATTCCAGGATGGTACGGATAGCATTGGCCAATATTACAGAACCATAAGTGTCCGGTTCGCTATCGGGGTAATTCTTTTCAAGGCGTATGGGCGTAAAAAATTTATCTTCCTTACCAGGGCCGGTATAACCTAAAATAATAATTTTATTTTTCAGCTTGTCAGCCAATTTCTTTACGTTGAAATCCGAACCGTTAATATGATAATATTGGTCAAGTGTTCGTGTAAAATGTATGGCGATCCATTCATTATTTTTGAGATCGTGTTTAAATCCCGGCTTCCATAGCTGAACGATCTTTAATGGCAATAATTCATGTGTTGTTCCTTCAATTGTTTCAACCGGTACCATATAACTTTTTAGCCCCATTACTACTTCGTAACCCGTCCTGCATTCAGTTGCCAGCCCGGAGAATTTTGTGTGGGAGGAATCCATCAGCTTTCCATCTTCCGGGTTAATCCAGTATATCAGTAAGTCGTTATTAATTGATCTTAAGGAAGACATCAATATTGAATCACCTGCCCGGTCCTTTTCCAATGTGAAATAGACATTGATGGCAATAACAGCAGGCTTACAACTGTCGATTTTTTTTAGCAACTCACCCAAAGAAGCCCTGTCGCTTTGCTCGATATTGACCAGGGCCATATCAGGATCTAATATCCCGGTCAGGTCAACATTATAAGATGGCCGGCATTGAGTTAGTGTTAAGTATAAGAGCAGAAGGACAGGGATTTTTAACATACATCATTATTGCTTTTCAAAATAACAGAAGTTACCACCAACCCATTCCTTGTCCTTGTTATACCGCACACCGATCATCTTACCCTTGCTTAATCTCCCGAGATTATTGGTAGCAACCGGCCGGGCAGCGCCATCTTTCCAGAAATAAAATACCCGGATCTCGGCTTTGGCCGGCACATCGGGGGTTTGTATTACTTCAGCGTACTTTACTTTGCGCTGCAAGATCCAATTCTCTGGGTCTTTTACCTTATCAATATCGGCTTGTGTCAGGTCGATCACCACCCCCTGGCCGGCGAAAGAGAACAAAGGCTTCAATACATAATTCTCCAGGTCCTGGGGTATTTGTGTTACCTCGTTAAGGAAAAAAGTTTGCGGCACATAAGGATGCCTGATCAAGGGTAATGTGTATTTGCTGATCCGGTAGAACCAATTGGGGTGGGGGCACCATTCCACGTCTAGTTGCTCAAATAATATCTTTCCTTTTTCCTGCACTTCGGTGGATTGTTGCTGCAGATCATCAAAAATGACACGATTGTAGATCCTTTTTACCTGCGTTTTCTTCCCCTCGTTCATATAGAATAACTGATCGCCTTCTTTGATCAGTTCCGTCAGGCAAACCATTTTGATACCGATGTATTCCTCGGTGCAATAAAAATCGATCCGTGTTTTTTGCTGCTGCGGGAATATTTCCAGCAGGATCACATTTTCGGGAGCGTGTCCAGCCACGATGATCTCTTTGAGCAAGCTGATATACGATTCGCGGGTAAACCCGTTGAGATAACAGTCAAAATTGGCAGGCACGGGAAAGTGCCTGCGGAAAACATCATCCAATAGCACTTCATAAGCGAAAAGGGTAGGGAAACCCTGCATCTCGATCAATTGGGGTTCATATTCACCCGATTCATTGATGCAAATACCAAAATCGAATGCGATAAAATTTGTGTGCTCGTTCTCCCCCGGAACCTCTACCCCTTTGGGGATGGCATTTCTTGTCAGTTCTTTAAATTTCGGGTCCACGATAATATCCACAATGCTTTCGCAGGCATCAAGCATCATCTTTGTGAAATCCCTTGGAACGAAAATCGGTGTTTCGGCCACCCTGAATTCGATACTGCCGGGATGCGGGGCATTCAGCTCTTCTAAGAATGCGGCGTATTTTTCTTTGGTGAATGCTTCGTTATAGGCTTTGCGGATAGCTGGTATCATATTCCCGGTTTTATCTACCGGAAGATAACGAATGAGCGGCGGGCAGCAAAAAACTGGGAATGATTTTAAGCGGGGACTTCCTGTAACTGTTCAACGGCCTGGTTCAGGAAATTTGGCAGGATATGCGCCTGTGTCCACATAATCTTATCGGGATCATTCAGCTGTTTGAGCATGCTGATCAATTTATCCTCCCCATGACTCTCGATCACCGTTTTTCTTTTTTCTTCTGTCTGGAGGTGGAGACTCATACCCTGCGCATCCGCTTCGGGGTGAAACTGAGTCCCGATCATATATTCATTGAAGCGGATTCCCATGATCGCCCTTTCATAAGGAACATGCGGACGGCTTTTTTCTATGCAAAGTATACGGGCGCCCATACTGTTCAAATGATCATGGTTAGGCTGTATCACCTGGTAATCCCGGCTGTCAACCGCGTAAAAAGGATCGAGTAAACCATCAAAGACAGGTTCATATTTTCCCGTTTCCAGCATATGAATGGGGAATACACCAAAAGCGGTGGATTTTCTTTTAGAAACAAGCCCGGCATTGAAATAACGGCTGGCCAGCTGGAACGAGTGACAGATAAAGAAAACGTATTTCTTCTGGCTATTGGAGGGGTTGGCATTCCATCTTTCCATTTTATCGAGCCAGCGGCACCAGGCGATATCCCAGTCTTCGAAGCGACTCACCAGCGGGTCCCCGGGACCACCACTCGAAATATAGATATCATAAGAAGTATCGGGAAGCTGGTTCTTTAAACGCACATCAAATTCTTCCGAAATCACCTCGATCTCATTGCTTTCAGCAAAATCTTTCAGGATATCACGGATACAACGCATGCCCTGGTTGGCTTTGCCTTCATAGAGATCCAGGATTGCTACTTTTACTGTTCTTTTTTCAGTCCAGTCCATTCAACAAAATTAATCATTTTTTAATACCCCTTTGAAACATACGATTGCACAGTTCCCCACAAATGTGGATTATTAAATAAAAATTAAGTGAAATTATCTACGATTTGTAGTTGTATTATGACAAGACAGCGAACTTATTTTTTTTCATACACTTTTACACCCCCCAGGAAAGTTTTTAGCACTGTTATTTCCAATAATTTTTCCGGGGATTCTTTCATAATATCGGCATCAAGAATAATAAAATCTGCAAATTTTCCTTTTTCTAAACTTCCTTTTTCTTTTTCTTCAAAATTGGCCCTGGCGGCCCAGCTGGTCATTCCGCGCAATGCTTCTTCCCTGGTAAGCGCATTCTCCATTTGATAACCCGCTCCTGGCCATCCTTTAGCATCCTTTCTTACCACGGCAGCATAAAATGTTTTGAAAGTGGAAATATCCTCTACCGGGAAATCTGTTCCCAGCGGGATCCAGCCGTTTTGCTGCAGCAATTGTTTAAAGGCATAAGCGCCTTTTACTCTTTCCGTACCCAGCCGATCGCCCGCCCAATACATATCAGAAGTAGCATGCGTGGGTTGAACAGAGGGAATAATGGAATGAGTGCCAAATAAATTAAAATCATCTTCATTGATCACCTGGGCATGTTCGATCCTCCAACGCAGATCATTCTTCCCTTTTAAATAACTGGCATAGATATTCAGAATGGCCCTGTTGCCGCTGTCACCGATGGCATGTGTACACATCTGCCATCCTTTTTTTGAAATATATGCGGCAACCGAATCAAAATGTGCGGGGTTGCTTAAAAGGAAACCGTAGTGACCAGGTTTATCACTGTAGGGCTGTAACAGACAAGCCCCTCTTGACCCCAATGCACCATCGCCATACACTTTAAAACTTCTTACATTCAGGCGGTCGGTTTTGATCATTCCATTTTTATCCGCATAATCAAAATTTTCCTTTTCATCACTCAGCATCACGTACAAACGCATTTTAAGATCGCCGTTCGCCTGCAATTGCTTAATTCGTTCCACCGAAACGGAACCAAGACCGCAATCATCGATCGTGGTAAGTCCCATGGCGAAACAATTCTTCTCTGCTGCCTGCAAGGCTTTTTTGAACTGTTCGTCTGTTGTAGCGGGGATCTTTGCAGAAACAAGTCCAACAGCGTTGTCCACCAATATGCCGGTAAGTGTTCCTTCCATTTCTTCTATCTCGCCACCGGTCAGGGTATCCCCGGCTTTTATACCAGCGAGATCGAGGGCTTTCTGGTTGGCAACCGCAGCATGACCATCCACTCTTGTCAGCAGCACCGGTCTGTCGGGAAATAACTCAGTTAATTTTTCATTGCTGGGAAATTCTTTGATGGTCCAGTCGTTCTGGTCCCAGCCCCGGCCCAATAACCAACCATCGGGATTTTCAGTAGCGAATAGTTTTGTTTTTTCTATTACCTCTTCCCAACTGCCGGTTCCCATTAAATTCACCCGCTGTAAACTGTTGCCGTAGCCCACAAAATGCGCATGGGCATCTATAAAACCGGGGTAAATGAATTTTCCGCCCGCATCAAGTTTTTCTTTGGTATCATATTCCTTTTCAAGATCAGCCGTCTTGCCGATAGCGAGGATCTTTCCATCGCTGATGGCCATCGCTTCAGCAGTAGAGAAGGAGGAATCTACTGTATAAATGGTCGCATTATAAACTAAAATATCAGCCTTCTTTTTTTGTGAGCAGGCAAATAAGCAGGAAGAAACGACTGCGATCAGCAATGTCTTTCTCATAATTAATTTTTAATCTCTAATTATTAATTCAAAAACTTTGCAGGATGTTTTTTATTGTGTTCCGTTTTATCCTGGTAAGCTTTCGCGGCCGCTAAGATAGTGGCTTCATCATATAAATTTCCGATCAATGTGATACTCAGGGGGGAGCCGCTTTGGTTAAACCCCATGGGCATACAAACCACGGGATGACCGGTAAGATTGGTGATGCTTAATTGCCTGCCGGAAAAACTGGGAACAATCAATACATCATAATCCTTCATGAACGCGTTCATATCCCGGCAGAGAGTGGAGCGGTAACGGTTGGCATTGATATATTCCACGGCAGGTATAGTGCGTGCCGCGCGGAAACTATTGGGCCAGAAACCCCTGTCCTGTCTTTCGATCAGGTCATCGCGGTTGGTCCGGGTGAGTTCATCAAAAGCAGCGGCGCTTTCTGCGTTCAGGATAATACTGATAAGATTCACCGGGTACATCGCCGAATCAGGGAAATTCACCGGTTTGATCTTTGCTCCAAGCGAACGATACACATCGATCACTTTCCATTCGGCCGCATCCTTATTCAGGGATTTAAAATAATTCTCCGCATATGCGATCCGGACCTTTGTCCAGTCTGTTTTGCCGGTATAATTAAATGTATGGCGGATGGCAGACGGATCATTTCCATCTGTGCCGTGAATAAAAGCATAAACGATCGCGGCATCTTCGGCACTGCGGCAGATGGGACCAGCTTTATCCAGGCTCCAGCAAAGCACCATGGCCCCGGAACGGCTGACCGTACCGAATGTAGGACGCAAACCGGTGGCTCCACATCGGCTCGAAGGGGAGACGATGGAGCCGAGTGTTTCTGTGCCGATGGCAAATGGCAATAAGCCAGCTACGGTAGCAGAAGCCGAACCGGCAGAGGAGCCGCTGGATCCCTGCGTCAGGTTCCAGGGATTCTTTGTTTCTCCTCCAAACCATTTATTATTAAAAGCCAGTGCGCCGAGCGAGAGTTTGGCGCATAGAACAGCTCCTGCTTTTTTTAACTGGGTATAGACATAGGAGTCAACATCCAGCACCTGGTCTTTATAAGGAGTGCTGCCCCATGTCGTCTTATAACCTTTTACGGCAAAAAGGTCTTTCAATCCATAAGGAATACCGTGCAGGGGTCCCCTGTAAATACCCTGTTTCAATTCGGCATCGGCCTGCATGGCCTGTTGCAGGGCCAGATCTTCGGTCAGGGTGATAACACATTCCAGGGTATCACCCCATTTTTTCAAACGACCGATAAAGAATTTTGTAAGATCAACAGAGCTGATCTTTTTATTGATGATCAGTGAGGCCAGTTGCGGGATAGAGTAAAAAGCAAGCTCATTTCTATTGGCAGGCAATTCAACTTTAGCAGGAATATCCCAGGCTATCTTTTCTTTTTTTGTCGGGATCTTCATTTCCGGCGGCGCAGGATGAAAAGCAAAAGGATAGGGGATATCATTTGCCGGCAATGTTCTATGCATGCCTTTATATAAGAGCAGGTAATTATTGATATTCCCGACCAGGGAATCAATTTCCGGTTCTGTAAAATCCAGGTCGTACCATTTTAAGGTATTGCTTACCTGCCGGATAGTATCAGCCCTGGTTTGCGCGACGGCATTTAGCAGTAGCATGCCAAGAAAAGCTGTTAAGATCACTTTCATACAAACAGTTTTAAAGGCAATGAAATTAAGGAAATTCTTTACCTTTTGCCTAAATCGATCTCCATGCGTAGTATCTTTTACCTCCTGATCTCTATTCTTTGTATTTCATGTCAACATAATGACAAACAAGTGCCCGGCGCTTCGATGCCGGTCTCGGATTATTTCAATTTTGGTGACAGTGGCGTCCAGTCCGCCGGGGTAAGGATGATCCCCATTAAAACCCCTGTAGGTAATTTCAACGTATGGACCAAACGCTTTGGAAATAACCCCCGGATCAAAATATTGTTGCTGCATGGCGGCCCGGCCATGACACACGAGTATATGGAATGTTTTGAAAGTTTTTTCCCCAAAGAAGGATTCGAGTTCTACGAGTATGACCAGTTGGGTTCTTATTACAGTGACCAGCCAACAGATAGCAGTCTATGGACCGTTGAAAGATTTGTGGAAGAAGTGGAGCAGGTAAGACAGGCTATTGGCGCCGATTCCACTAATTTTTATGTATTGGGAAATTCCTGGGGTGGTATACTGGGAATGGAATATGCGCTCAAATACCAGCAAAATATGAAAGCATTACTGGTAGCCAATATGGTGGCCAGTGCGCCCGAGTATGGAAATTATGCCTATGAAGTTCTGGCAAAACAAATGGACCCAGGGGTACTGGCCGAGATCAGGGCAATGGAAGCAAAAAAAGATTTCGGGAACCCCCGTTACATGGAATTACTGATACCGCATTTTTACCACGAACATCTATGCCGCCTCGAAACATGGCCTGATGGTTTTAACCGCACGATGAAACATGTGAATGGCGTGATATACACGATGATGCAGGGTCCATCTGAATTTGGTATTTCAGGCAGACTGGCGAACTGGGATATCAGGAACAGGTTGAAAGAAATTAAAAAACCGACCCTGATGATCGGGGCAAAGCACGATACCATGGATCCGAAAGCCATGGAAGAGCAAAGTAAACTGGTGCAAAAAGGCCGTTACCTCTATTGCCCAAATGGCAGTCACCTGTCCATGTGGGATGACCAGCAGGTGTTCATGAAAGGCGTGATTCAGTTTATTAAGGATGTGGATGGAGGGAGGATGTAAATGTAAATAAAGTATATAAAGTTTATTAAGTATAATGTTTAGAAGGGTACGGTCTGTTAGATTACTCTAAAATCTTTAAAAACTCTTTACCCTATATACTCTTTACCCTATATACTTATATACTATTTACCCTATATACCTATATACCTATATACTTTTCTGCATACAGAAACTGTTCTCTATTCCTTTGTATTGACCATAATTTTCAATGAGAGAATAACCGGCTTTCTGGTAAAGACGGATGGCCTCGGGTTGTTTTTTGCCTGTCTCGAGAACACAGGCAGTGTATTTTGATTCAGCAGCCCAGTTCTCCAATTCCTTCAGAACAGAAATTGCAATACCCTTACCACGGTGTTCAGGTAGTACATACATTCTTTTTATCTCCACCTTGCCGGGTTCGTATTCTTTAAAAGCCCCGCAGGCGATGGGTTGATCGTCGAGGTAGCCAACGATCGCGTTCCGGATCAGGTCAATCTTGTTGAATTGCGCATAAAATGCATGCTCATTCCCATCCCGGATCGCCAGGTCCTTATCCAGCAGGGCCACCAGTTCCCGGAAATCCGGGTCGGCTGAATCCGTTCTCTTACAAATTATCATAGTATTAAGCCGCTTGAACTATACACCTACCAGGTATTGGTTGTTGATATATTTGGCGACGTCCGTGAGATTTTTTGTCTTTTCAAACACGGCTAATTGACGGTCTGCCCCCGTACCATTCTCCAGCATTTTATGCACATAAGCTATCCGGTGGCGGCTACCGAGATGATCAAGGACCGGGTCAAGAAAATCAAGCAGTTCATAGATCAGGGCCCTGGTATTCACTTCCTCTTCTTTTCCAAAATCGATCAAATGACCGTCCACACCATAACGGCTTGCTCTCCATTTGTTCTCATTCAGCAAGGCTCTTGAATACTGGATGAAATTAAGGTTCTTGGATCGTAACATATAGATTCTCGCACAGATTGCCTGGAATAGCGCTGCGATAGCAGTTGTTTCATCCACGGTCATCGGCACATCGCAGATCCGGAATTCTACCGTGTTAAAGAATGGATGCACCCGGAGATCCCACCAGATCTTTTTCGCATTGTCTATACAGTTGGTTTTGATCAGCAGCTTTACATAGTTATCATAGGCTTCGATGCTGTCAAAACTATCGGGGATACCTGTACGGGGAAACTTATCAAATACTTTTGTGCGGAAAGATTTATAACCCGTCTTCCGTCCTTCCCAAAAAGGGGAGTTTGTACTGAGTGCAAAAACGTGGGGTAAAAAATAACGGGTACTGTTGGCGATATGATTGGCCAGTTCGCGGTTTTCCATACCAACGTGCACGTGAAGACCAAAGATCAGGTTGCTCCGCGCTGCTTCCTGTAATTCGTTCACGATTTCGTTGTAGCGGATGTGTTCAGTGATCAGTTGGCTTTCCCAGTGACTGAAGGGATGTGTACCGGAAGCACCCATGGCGAATCCAAGACTGCCCGCGATACCGGCGATAGTTTTCCGGAGCATAGATACATCAGTAAAAGCTTCATCTATATCTGCGCAGATATCGGTGCCTACTTCCACCACCGCCTGGTGCATCTCGGCTTTCACCTTGTCCTTGATTAATTTCTGTCCCTCCTGTACGATCTTCTGTTCATGGCTCCTGAGCTCGAATGTTTTCGGATCCAGGACCATATACTCCTCTTCCACACCAAGAGTAAAGCTTTTATAATTCAAGTTCATGTTTAGTTTATGGTTTTTGGTTTATAGTTTATGGTTGGGTTTCCGCCAATGTAAAATTTCTTAGCATATACAGCGTATCTGTTTGTATAAAACTATTAGCATAGCACGATAACGATAAACCATAGACAATAAACGATAAACTATTTATACTAATGGACTTTTGTTGGCGCCCCGTCTTACATATTCTCCCCAGGTAAGATTATCCTGTCCTTCTTTATTTTCCAGGGCTTTTTCAATTGCATAAGTAGCAGCAGTCTCTACCACCCATTCAAAATTCTCTTCGCCGACGCTGGGTTTATCCGCATCGGGAGCAGGGTTACAGAAGTCAATGGCAAAAGGCACATTGTCTCTTACCGCCAGTTCTACCGTATTGAAATCATATCCCAGGTATTTATTGATACGGAGTACGATATCCGTCATTTGTTTCAAGCGCTCAGCTGATGGTTTAAAATCTGCTACATATCTCAGGTGGTGCGGGTTGCGAGGTTCATACGACATGATGCGGACATATTTTCCGCCGATGCAGTAACAGCGGTAGTATTCGGTGAAGACGATCTCTTCCTGCAGCATCATGACCAGTTGCCCAGTTTCACTATGCTTGGTAAAGAAATCCTCAGCGCTGGACAGTTTATACACATGTTTCCATCCGCCGCCCGCGAAGGGTTTCATGTAAGCAGGGAACCCCACGTATTTAAAGATATTTTCCCAGTCGAGCGGGAAAGCAAGGTTGCTGAATGAATCATTGGAGGTATCATCCGGCAGGTCGCGGGAAGGGATGATCGCTGTCTTGGGCACAGGTACATCCACTTTTGTCATCAGGCAGTTGTTAAAATATTTATCATCGGCGCTCCACCAGAAAGGGTTATTGATCACAGCAGTCCCGGTTACTGCTGCATTTTTCAGCCAGGTACGGTAAAAAGGGACATCCTGTGAGATCCTGTCGATGATCACAGCATAACCACTGTGCACCCCCTGCATGGCTTTATCGATCCGTACCGGTTCCGCAATAATGCCGGGCACTTTCTTGCTATTGACCCTTTCCACGAATGCTTCAGGAAATGATCGTTCCTTACCGTGGAGAATTCCAATTTTCTTCATAAATAATTTTTAATGATGAATGATAGCCGCCAGAGGCAGGAAAATGATCCGGAACGGCTTTCATCAAATTTATCCTGTCGCTGCCAAATAAACAAATTAGAAGAGGGAAGACCGAAGTCAGAAGACGGAAGAATGGAGCTAGTGCTGGGCGGGGTCTGACAGCTTCCATCTGACCCGGACAGAACCATTATTAATTAATCCTTACTTTTGAAGCCATGCAAGAGGCCAATGTATCCGGTATCCTCGTAGAAAACAGCTCCATCCAATCCGTTTTTTTAGAACGGGATGTAAAAGTTGACTTTTACCTGCCTCGCCATGTGGCCGATCCTTCGGACATGAGCCTGCTGCTGATCAATGACGGCCAGGATATGGAAAAAATGGGATTTGAGTCAATTCTTGAGCAATTATATAATGATGAGGATGGTATAGCACCGCTGCTTTGTGTTGGGATACACTGCGGCGCGGACCGGAGGAAGGAATATGGCGTCGCTGGTTTTCCCGATTATAAAGGACGCGGCGATAAAGCTGGATTATATACCTCTTTTGTTTTTAAAGAGCTCATGCCTTTTATCCGTAAACAATACGCAGTTCCTTCTTTCCGGGAAAAAGCATTTGCGGGATTTTCCCTCGGCGGTCTCACTGCACTTGATATTGTTTGGAACCACCCCGATGAGTTCAGTAAAGTGGGTGTTTTTTCAGGGTCATTGTGGTGGCGAAACCTTGACCAGGCCGATCTGGAATATGACGATGACGCTCACCGGATCATGCACCAGCTTATACGCAAAGGCAGTTATGCACCCTGGTTAAAATTCTTTTTCCAGTGCGGCAATATGGATGAAACGAAGGACCGTAACAATAACGGTATCATTGATTCCATAGATGATACACTTGACCTGATAAAAGAACTGGAAGCAAAGGGGTACTCAAGAAGTAAAGAGATCCATTACCTGGAAATTGCAGATGGCCACCATGACGTCTTTACATGGGGAAGGGCCATGCCGGAATTTTTGAAATGGGGCTGGGGGAAATAGTCGTGAGTAATTAGCGGAGCACAAAGTATGAGTATATAAAGAGTTCGATAAGATATAAAAAAATCCTCCCAGCGGGAGGATTTTTTTATGTTGAGTTAAACAACGATTAGTTGAAAATATAGCGAAGACCGAACTGTACAGAATAAGTTGAAGCGACGCTTACGTTATCCCTGAAAGTCCTGGTGATGATATTACCACGGTCTGTAGCCAGCCTGAAGGTTGGTACTACGGTACCACCGGGGACAAGACTGTTTTGGTTTTGCGGAACCAGGATAGAACTCGCATTGATGGTCTTTACTTTACCCCATGATGGGTTGATCATATTGCCGACGTTGAAAATATCCAGCGTAAACTGTAAGGTATTGCGGGATTTACCGCTCTTAACAAACAGGTCCTGCATGAATTTCAGGTCAGCCTGGTTACGCCAGGGGATCTGGGCGCCATTGCGTTCTGCATACTGGCCCCTGTGTGCTCTCAGGTATTTGTCCTGGTTGATAAAGTCTTCGAACAACTGTGCCTGCTGGGCCGCGGTATAAACAATACCATTAATATTTGCACTGGTCGCGAATTGTATCTCGCTCGCATTCCTCGCATCTTTTGGTATATAGATAAGATCGTTACCTGTTATACCATCGCGGTTGAAGTCAGCGCCGTAAACATAGGAGTATCGACCATCAATAGAACCCTGGTAAAGCAGGGAGATAGTAGTAACGAGATGTTTGAGATATTCTTTCCTGTAAGAAATAGTTGCTATCACCCTGTCTGGGACAACGTAACTTGCAGTTGCAAGAGTAGGTGTATTCAGTCCAATAACATTTTGAGTACCCTGGTAAGTTCCCAATGGCTGGTCACCACTACCATCATGCAGATTGCCCGCAATAGATTTTGTATAAGCAACCGAAGCGAAAAAACCCTTGCTGAATGGTTTTTCGAATTTGGCGGTGATAGAAGCATAATAACCTCTCTTGCCATTATCAATGATCACGGGGGTAAAGCCCGATGTGCCATTCACTGTTGGGATTCCTGAATTGTTTAGTGTATTGATGAATCTTGTAGGTACAGTGCTTCCGTAGATCGGTCTGTTATCAGGATAACCAGCCACGTTGAGATTCTGCGGGGTAATATAGTTCGGACTCCTAAAGAATGCCGTATTGATATCTTTATTATAGATAGCTTCTAATGTGGCAATCACACCCCAGGGAAGTTTAGTATCGAGCGCAAGGGAAGACTTCCAGGATTGCGGGTTTTTGAAATTCTCCGCCAAAGCAGTTACAGAAGCAGGAACGATTGTACCTGCTACAGGAACAGTAGCCGGGCGGTAAGCAGCCGGATCGGGATTGAAAATTCCGGGTGTATTGGCCTGCCCGTTGAAGTTTTGTGTGATCTGGATCATCCCGTTATCACCGGACTGGCTAACGATCCATACAAAAGGAATTTTACCGGTAAACACACCTGTACCACCACGGATCTGGAGTGAACGGTCACCATACAGATCCCAGTTAAAGCCTACTCTCGGAGACCACATTACCCTGCGATGAGGCAAATTACCTGTATTTACTTTTTCACCTTTTTCAAAGTTCATCGCTAACACCAGCGGGTGCGTGATGATCTGGGGAACACCAGGATAGGTTGGCATGTCAAGACGTAAACCAAGCGTCAGCCTGAAATTCCTGTGGATGGCGATCTCATCCTGTCCGTAAACAGAATACTGTTTGAAACGGAAAGAAGAGAAAGCCGGTGCGAAATCTTTTGATAAAGAATAAGTGATAGCGAAGTCAGTGGGTTTCACCCGCAGCGCCGGGTTAGGATTCAGTGAACTGGCAAAATCTGCCCAGGTGGCAAAGCGATAGTAGCTGGCAGCAAAACGCTGGAAGCCGTTGATCGTTTCACTCTGGTCAAATTGTGCGCCAACTGTCCAGCTGTGTTTTTTAGTTGTCCAGCTGATATTATCCACGATAGAATACATTTTTACTTTACGTAGATTACCAAAACTGAAAGGCTCGTAACCGAATGTTGTATAGGGGGCTGACTGCGAAACGCCTGTCGTGCTCATGATATCCACGGTAGGGAAAATTGCACCATCAGTTGAACGGGAATCATCCTGGTTAGTGTATGTACCACGAAGTGTATTGGCAACTCTTCCAAATGTTGAATTCAGCTCAGTTGCAAAGGAATAGAAGTTTTCACCCTGGAAATAGTTAGAGTTTTTAAACCACAGGGCGTTGTTGTCAGTTCTTGACAAACCGGAAGCATTGCTAAGGCCTGTACCTGTAACGGAGTTACTTATACCGCTGGGTCTTCCGCCTTCTACCTGGCTGTAACGGACATTGAAACGGTGTCTGTTGTTGATATTCCAGTCAATACGGCCTAATATCTTTTTTCTTTCGATCTGCGGAGTGTAATTGTCGTAGGGGCCTGTTTCATAACCATAGTTGGTCAGCAAGTATTGGCTGATATAATTCAGTGAGTCGGCTGTAGGTCTTGCGATCTCCGGGCTGCTGCCAAAAGGCCGTGCGGTAGTCGCAGCAAATCTCGTCTGGATAGTTACCGGCTGCTTATCAGTTTCATAGTTGAAAAAGAAGAACAGTTTGTTTTTGATGATCGGTCCGCCAATACGGAAACCATTTTGCCTGAACTCTTCGGGAGGTCTTACAAAATAAGTCTTCTCAACCCTGCGTCCCCTTTGTTTTTCAGAACGGGAATACCTGTAAATAGAACCGGAGAAAGTATTTGTACCGGAGCGGGTCACGGCATTGATAGCGCTCCCGATAAAACCGGACTGCCTGATATCATAAGGAGTGATGTTAACAGAGATCTCATCCACGGCATCAAGGGAGATGGGCGAACCACCTGCGGGGAGATTACTACCGATACCAAAACTGTTATTAAAATCTGCACCATCAATGGTGAAATTGTTTTGCCTGAAATTACCACCCCCGATCGAAGCGCCGTTTGATTGCGGGGTTGCTCTTGTGAAATCGTTCAAACTGCGGTTGATGGTGGGAAGTTGGGTGATCTGGCGCAAACCAATATTTGTCACCGCGCCTGTCCTGTTAGCGTTCAGTAATTTACTGCGCCCTCCGGTTGTCAGTATAACATTCTCCAGGGTGGCGTTTGTTTTCTTTAATTGCGGTTCAACCGTGAACGACTCTGCCAGTTTCAGGTACACTTCCTCGTATTTCTCTTTGTCATAACCCACGAATGTTATTTCGATAAGGTATGGACCGCCCACCCGCATATTGGGGATGGAAAAAACACCGCCTGACCGGGTGGTCGTGCTGTATTTTGTACCGGAAGGAAGGTGAGTAGCAACGATCGAAGCACCGGTAAGTGCCTCATCCGTAGTACTCTTTACCACACCGGTAATAGAGGAGGTAGTAATCTGGGCAAATAAGAACGGACTGGCCATAATGGCTAAAGCAAACAAAAAGAGTATTCTCTTAAGCATAAAGATTGGTTTTCGGTTGCAAAGAAAGGGAATATTTCCTAATTAAATATAGGCAAATATTAACAAATTGGCATTGTAAAATAAGGCTTTATAAAGACATTCTCCCCACAGTTTTTGCTGCCTCCCTGCACCCGAACTTATGCACCCAATGCATTGTTCTATTTTTGCAATAAAACAACCCCTATGTTCGATTCAATTGAGCGTGCGATACAGGATATTAAGTTGGGAAAAATGGTAGTGGTGGCCGATGATGAGGATCGCGAGAATGAAGGCGATTTCGTGACCGCCGCCAGGAACGTGACCCCCGAAGTGATCAATTTCATGAGCAAATACGGCCGGGGCCTGATCTGCGCCGCATTACCCGAAGAACGCTGCGATGAACTGGGACTGGAACTGATGGTGAATAACAATACCGCTTTACACGAAACAGCATTTACGGTTTCGGTTGATCTGTTGGGTCACGGCTGTACCACGGGGATATCTGCCCATGACCGGTCAAAGACCATTCAGGCGCTGATCGATCCATTCACCAAATCCTCCGACCTGGGCCGCCCCGGACATATTTTTCCCCTGCGGGCCAAAAAAGGAGGAGTGCTCCGTCGTGCGGGGCATACCGAAGCCGCGATCGATCTGGCAAGATTGGCCGGTTTCGAACCCGGTGGCGTTTTAGTGGAGATCATGAACGAAGATGGCTCAATGGCCCGTTTGCCTCAGTTGATAGAAGTGGCAAAACGCTTTGATTTTAAGATCATCTCTATCAAAGACCTGATCGAATACCGGATAAAAAGCGATTCGCTCGTGGAAGAAATTGTACGGGTGGATATGCCAACCAGGTACGGTGATTTCCAACTGGTCGCATTCAAAGAAAAGAATTCTACAAATGAACATCTTGCTTTGCTGAAAGGTAAGTGGGAAAAAGACGAACCGCTGCTCGTCAGGGTGCACTCTTCCTGTTTTACCGGCGATATACTGGGTTCACTTCGTTGCGATTGCGGCGAACAATTGCACAAAGCCATGAAAATGGTCGAGGCAGAAGGAAAGGGAGCTATCTTATATATGAACCAGGAGGGAAGAGGTATTGGCCTGCTGAATAAATTAAAGGCGTATCGGCTGCAGGAGCAGGGAATGGATACTGTGGAAGCAAATCTTCATCTTGGTTTCCAGACCGACCAGCGTGACTATGGCCTCGGCGCACAAATGCTCCGCCATCTCGGTATCAGCAAACTTCGTCTCATGACCAACAATCCAAAAAAGAGAGTCGGGCTAATCGGTTATGGCCTGGAGATCGTTGAAAATATACCGGTGAGAGTGGATGCGAACCCGCATAATGAAAAGTATTTACAGGTGAAACGCGATAAGATGGGGCATGAGATTTTGGATGCTGAGTCGTGAATCGTGAATCGTGAGTCCTGAATGGTGATAGGTGAATAGTGAATGGGTTGGTGAAGTATATATGGCATATAAAATAAATAAAGTATCCTGTCCAAAAGAGGAGAATATTATACCCTATATACTTTAGCTACTTTATTTACTCTTTCAATTCCTTAACAGAAACTTCCCCTTCTTTCTTCGTGGTTACATCTGCCGGTACTGTAGTGGGTACTATGGGCTGAACGGGGAGAGGCTGAGGGATTTTTCTTCTTCTGCGGAAAATATCACCGAGCCTGTCAAAATCTTTCCGGTAAGAAACGTTAGCGCCATACCTTCTTGCCTTACCCGGTCCGCCGCTGATATTGGAAACAAGGTAATCGGCATTCTCCCGGTAAAAGAAAGAGGCCCTTATACTCCCGCTCTGGTTGATCAGCCATTCCAGGGTTACATCCGGCAGTAATTGTATGCTCTGCTGAACATTCGACTGCTGCAAAGGCGCATCCAGGCCAACCCCGGTAGAAATAATGAAACGGTTATTGAAGAAAGAGCGGCCAATCGAAAAATTTACATTGCTCGCTACATCAAAAGTGGCATTGTTGCCTATGAGATTCCTGTTATACAGGGTGGTGTTGAGGGTTATATTGTATTTCTCATTTTTAAAAAGATTGCCCAGTATCTTATTCAGTTGTTCGCTGATCACGTTCAGGAAGATACCGGATATGGTATTGGTTACAAGACCGGCCCCGGATATTGATTGCCCTCCGAACAGGCCCTCGCTGGGAGCAAAACTGTTGAAAACGATCAGGTAGGTTACCTGCTTGTTGATCTCGTTCGGATCTTTTTGCAACTGTTGTATGATCAAGGCAAGTTCCGGATCGGTGACCGCTACACTGGTATTGGGGAAATCGAGCGAAAATTCGATAGTGGGTTTGAACAATTTATCTGTCAGCTTCGCCACTACATATACATCGCCTCTTGCATTTGTGACACCGGTGTTGACCTGTAATAATGGTCTCAGCGGTGCAAAACTTACCCTCTCTGCTTTATAAACTGCTTCGAAATTTATATTCGCATCATACGGATCACCATTCCATTCGATATAGTTGTTTACTTCCTTTTTCAGTTCAAATGGTTTTTTAAAGAAGGATTGGAAAGTGAACAGGTAGCTGCCTTCCTGGATATCGAATCGTCCGCGTAAGGAAAGCGGTTCTGATGTTCCCGAGCGTATATTCAGGGTACCCGAACCTCTTCCTTTGATCTCGTCACCAGTCAGTTCGTCCAGCACCACTTTGGCCGTCACCATCGGGTTGGCAGTGATATCCACATCGTATACGATATTGGTACTGCTTACGGGAAGATCGATCTCAGTCATTTCACGACCGTATTTTCTCTCCACCAGGAAATCGGCCACTCCAGATTCTCTGGTACGGGCGGGCGGCAGGGTGATATAACTGCTGTCGGTAGTGGATGCCACGGCATCGATCTTCATATACATCCCGGATTGCGGACCCGCCAGTGTAAGCGAGCCGGTTCCTTTCACATCCCCATAGAATTGTTTGTTGTCCTTGTACGAGGTTCTTAATAATTGAACAGAAAGATTATTGTCCGGCCCTGTTGTATTGGGTCGCTGGGTGGAGATATCAAGGTTATAGAACATGTTCTGGAATGATTCATGTTCAATACCACCAGTGATATAGACCGGGTTATTGGTAACAGTATCCCGGAGAACAATTCCATCGAGGTCGATCTTTTCAGGAGTTAGTTCAATATCAGTATCCTGTATCTTATAAAAGACCTGTGTAAAGTTCACTCTCAACCCGGCATCTTTTAAGCGCCCTTTGCCGGTAACGCTGAGGTGGCTGAATTCGCCTGCGACCGTTACATCGCCTGTAAGAAATCCCCGCATGTCTGTAAACAGGTTGCCGAGAAAACGTTCCAGGATATCGATCTGGAAATTCCTTGCTTTCAGTGCGATCAGGTTGTCTTTGCTTTTAGCAGGATCAAAAAAGATATGGGCATCAAAATCCAGGTAATTCTCCTGGTTCAGTGTATTGCCTTTTACTTTCAGTTCCTTGCTGCTGTTATCATAATAAACAGTCGCCTTTACTTCACCCAACGAATCGTTATCAAGCCGGAGGTATTGTGTACGGATATCATCCGAAATGATCTTGAGATTGTTAGTCGGGTTCTCAACGAGCACATTCCCGGATACCAATCCTTCCAGCCTGTTCTTTGGTAAGAAATACGGCGAAATATCGCCAAGATTGACCTTGCTCAGTTCCACTTTCAGGTCGTTCCAATTTCCTTTAGCGGAAGGTTGTGTCTTCAGTAATATCTTCTGCTCACCTTCGGTCAGTAATAATTGCCCGTTCGCGGGAATATTCTTCCTGAACTTCAGCACACCACTTTCATCGATCGACCAGGTCTTCCCGTTCACGGCGAAACTGGAAGGATCGAATTCGATCTCGACGCCATCATTATAAGTTAATACGAGTGCATTCAGGTTGGCTCGTTCGAGTTGTTGTGTGGCGCCGGTGGTGATGTTCACCCGCGATGAATCATTGTGTGCATTGACATGGAAAACAGCAAAGGGAATGTTGAGGCTATCGTTCAGTTTAATATTCCTTGTAGTTCCGCTTAACACCAAACTATCATTGTTTCCCGTAGCCACCAGTTTTACTTCATCGAAATTGAATTGTCCGTATTTGAACTGGGGTACATCTGCTGTAAGGTTCAATTCGTTGCGGGCGAGATTGAGATTGCCTTCGAGGTGACTGTTGTTAAAACCGGCGATCTTCGGATCGAATATCTGGAGGAACTCATCGGCGTAATAAGTAGTGATATCAAATTTTATATCCTGGTTCTTGGGGAAACGCTTCGGTGCTTTTACATAGGCCGGGTAATATTTGTTCAGCAGGTAAGTAAAAGAATTGGGCAGGTCCTTCAAATTGAAATTCCCGCTGAGATTGGCGGTAAATTCATTGGAGGCGACAGTCAAGACCTTTTCATTACCAACAATATTGGAAACAATTACTAGCGAATCGAAGGGTAAGCGATGACCATTCCGGATGATCTCTGCCTCGGTTACTCTTGCTGTACCTAAAAAGTTATCAATATTATTGCTGGTGAAATTGAGATTGAGTTTGCCGCGAAAACCTACTGTATCCTTTGTAAGACCCAGTTCTCTCAGGTTGGCTTTGGTAATATCGGCTACGAGATCGAAACGTGGGGTCGGTCCATTGAAATCAATGATGCCATTGAGATCGAATTCGGCATTGTTGTCACGTACCGAAGCAACGCCTTCGAATAAACTTTTATCCAGTCTTCCTTTGATGCCGATATTCTCGTAACGGTATCCATCGTATTCAACAAATCTCACCGTACCGTCGAAAATAATATTGCGCGACTTTGCGTTGAATCCTTTTCCTTTCACAGTCCCGGTCATACCGATCGAACCGATATCACCATTGCGGAGCAATGCTCCCAGTCTGAAATTATCCGTGGATATCTTACCTGAATAAAGCGGATCCTGCCCGCGCGGCAGTTTCATATTGATATCGGTACGCACTGTGCCGAGATTGGTCTGTATAGTACCGAAGGTGACAAAGTCACGGATAAAACCCGTGAAATTGCCCCGGAAGTGAACATATTGTATTGCACGGAGATCCGGGTTGGTTATCCTGCGGATAGCCGGGATGATCGTTGCCACATCGTTATAGGTGGTTTTAAAATCATTTGATTTGAAATCAATAAATGTCTGGTTGATATCAGGCAGACCTGCCAGCGAAATATCGCCATCAATTATGGTACTGCTTCCGGCCTGTATCAACATATCACGGCCGGAAAGATTGTCGACAGTTCCCCTGAGATTCCCTTCCAGGGATATTTTCTTTTTCCAGGTTCTCATCGCGGGGGCAAAGTAGGCGATATCGTCACTGTCCACGTAAGAGTCTTCAAAGATCGCAGCTATTTTTACCTTATGAATGAAATTTCCCATGTCCCGCATATCGTCGTAGTTCATCGAGAAATATTTGCGGATCTTGCTGCGGTTGGTGGCCAGGTCGAGATTGCTGAAAATCATTCCTTGTGGGGTGAGTTTTAGGTCGGCGCTGAGATTTTTTATTTCCAGCCCGCTTCTTTCTTTGGCGGTTAATTTTAGTTTGGAGAAAACAGTATCACCGGTAAAATTTGAATTGCTGAGTTGTGCATTGATATTAGTAAACAACATATGCTCTCCATCGAAATAAGAAAAAGGCATGCGGTCGTTTTGTTTGTCCGACCTAAAACTGCCGTTGATGATCGACAGGTTCCCGATTTGGAAAATGGTTTGCGTCCTGTTCCACGCAGCCGATACAGCTTCCGCTACGGCCGAGCCGGTTGTATCAATTGGTTTTGCCCGTTTGTAATTATATAAAGTAATGACGGGATCGCGGAGCAGGAGCGAATTGATCTCGTATTTATTCCCGGCCAGGCTGAGCCGGTCCGCGTCAAGATTAAGCGTCCCTAACTGTACGGTCATGTTCTCGCCCATCCAGCCATCGCGCTGGAGAAAGAGGACATTCTTGAACTCGATCTTCTGGAGGCTGAACTGTATACCCGCTTTTTTCTTTTTTTGTCCCGTTTTGGGAGAGGAGAAATAGTCCAGGAAGAACTGCTGTGACCAGACCGAATCGTTGCGCTGGAATTTGATGATCGCGTTCTCCAGCCCTATGTATTTCAGGTCAGCTTCTTTTTTAAAGAAGAACCAGTCGGTGATCCTGACTTTGATATCGCCAGCCGCGACAAGGGTATCGCCCTGCCGGTCCTCGATCAAAACACCATGCAGGTGCATCGTATTGAAGAGGGAGAACTCGACATGCTTAATGGTTATTTTGGTCTGCAGGTCATGGGAAAGGCGTTTGGTGACCTGGCGGGCGATCCAGTTTTGCCCAAAAGGGGATTGAATAAATATATAAACCGCCGCAATAAGGAATAGCAGGGACAGGAAGAACCACTTCAGTATTTTTTTAAATCTCCTCAGGTTCAGCTCTTTAAGGTGTAAAAGTAGGCATTCGTATCCTTCAGGCAAATCTAATACCAATAATAGGTATGAACGGGAACCCGGTAGAACAGCAAATAGTGTGCGGGGACAGGAGCCGGCCCGATTTTTCACTTTTATTTCGGGCTCCTGTAACTTTAAACAGCAACCAGTCCCGGCTTTCGCCGGGATGACCGATCTACTTCCGCTTAAGGTATTTTCCGACGGAGATCCCGAAAACCCGGTGATGGATCTTGGGACCGAAATCCGCGTTGCTGATACTGCCTATGCCATAGCTGTATTGGGCAAAGATTATAAAACCGCTGCTCGTCTCGTAGCCGAGTTGTCCCAGCAAGTTAAAAGACGCATAGCCATAGTCGCTGAAACTGAATTTCATGTTCCGGTTCACGGTAGCACCGGTGGAAATAAGATGGAAACTTTCTTTTCCAAATAATTGCACGTCAAGCGAGGGTCCGAATTTTATATAAACGTGACCGGGATCGTTACTAAAGTCGTACTGTAACAAAGGCGCTACTTCAAAAGTATGGATCGTAGTATTATTATCCTTTGCATCCACATCTGGTGGAGAAGCATAGCGGGTAAATTCGACCTTATAGCCTTTCATACTGTAAAACACGGTGGGGGCGAAGTATAATTTATTCTCAAAAGCTGTTTTCATGTTGGCACCTGCCTGGAAACCGTATTTCATCGAAGTTTTCTGCTTCAGGTTCTCAACGGTATAATACGCCGAACTCGCCTGGGGACCGGCAAAAATGGCCAGTTTGTTTTGTCCGCTGGCGGTGACCAGGAATAAAAAAGTCAGGGGGAATAGGAATAAGGTCTTCATGTGCTCAGTTTTTACACGTCACTTAATTGATAATAATAAAGCTTTTCAGAGAGGATGAAACCTGTCCCGCAACGGGAAAGGCTGGATGAGGGCGCAAAATAGCCATTAAATCCCGCCTGTGCAAGACTTAGTGGAATTTATGCAGCCCGAACATGCTTTCAGCCTGGATTTCAGAATTTTTTTGCAGGGTCCTTTACCTGATGATCCTGATTATAATGTGCAGAGTTTCCCCGGGGGATCGAAAGGTTCTTCCAGTCCCGGTTTCGGATCATTCGCCCGATATAAACGATCTGCCCGATATGGTAGGGATAATGGGCAAGCTGGCGGTTGATGGCATCCAACACGGTTAATTCTTCCTTCCTGATCGTGATGATCTTTTGCAGATCTTTTTTCATCAATGAGCTGATCGTATGGAGAAAACAATCCCATCCTTTTTCCCAGCTTGCCAGCAATTGTTCTTTGCTGTAAGAATGCACTTCGAATTCATCATCGCGCTGCCGCCATTCTTTTTCACCGTCCTCGGCCAGGAAATTAGTCCAGCGGCTCAGCATATTTCCTGCCATGTGCTGAATAATGATGGCGATACTGTTCGATTCTTCATTCGGCTGGTAATGAAGATCCGCACCACTTAATTGTTCAAATGTTTTATCGCCGAGATCTTTATAATATTTCAGGCGTTTAATAACTGTTTCTAAATAATCGTTTCCGATAGACATACATCAACATTTTTTAAATATTCAATATTCAATCTGCAATCTGCAATCTGCAATCTGCAATCGCCAATCACCATCCTTCTGCAGCATCATCTCCCCGCTTATCAGCTACCGCTTCAAATTTTCCGTCTGCTCTTACTTTGATGAGTTCTGTCCGCCCGATTCCGCTGCGCAGTTCGATGATATACCCCATTTTCCCCAGGGCTTCTCTTGTTGACAGGGGAAAATCCTTTTCCATTTTCAAAGTATCGGGCAACCATTGGTGATGAAACTTTGGTTTATACACGGCATCTTCTGTACTAAGCCCGAATTCCAGCACATTCACCAGTGTCTGGAAAACAGATGTTGGAATAGTCGTTCCCCCGGGTGTACCAACAACGAGGTAAGGTTTATTGTCCTTCAGTACGATCGTTGGTGTCATGGAACTCAGCATTCTTTTTCCGGGGACGATCGCGTTGGCATCTCCGCCGATCGCGCCATACATATTCGGTACACCAGGTTTGATACTGAAATCATCCATCTCGTCATTTAAAAAGAAACCCGCCCCGGCCACTACCGTACGGCTGCCATACGAATTGTTGAGCGTGGTGGTCACTGCTACAGCATTACCTTCTTTGTCGATGACACTTAAATGAGTGGTCTCCTCGCTTTCGGCCCTTAACAAGACACCCGGTTCGATCATTGCTCCGGGTGTCGCTTTCGCGGGATCATAGTTCTTCATTTTTTCCTGCAGGTACACATCATTGGTCAGCATTTTTACCGGCACTTTATAATGATCCGCATCACCCATGTATTCCCCGCGGTCAGCGAAAGCTCTTTTTTCAACTTCAGTCATTAGCTGCACCGCCTGCACCGAATGAAATCCCATATCCGCAATATGACGATCCTCGATCATCTTCATCATTTGGTGAAGTAAAAGCCCGCCGCTGCTGGGCATCGGCATACCTACGATCCTGTATCCTTTGTAATCAAACACATGTGGTTCCCTTGATTTTGCCTGGTAATTTTTCAAATCATCATAACTGATAATGCCGCCGCCTCTTTTCATTTCCTCCACGATCAGCCTGGCTGTTTCACCTTCATAGAAACCGGCTGCATTTTTATCGCGGATACGTTTCAATGTATTCGCCAGGTCCGTTTGTATCAATGTATCTCCGGCTTTCCATTTAACATCTTTTACAAATACCGGCATCACGGTATTGAATTTTCGCAGGTCTTCCTGCAAAGCATTCAGCGATCTGGCTTCTCTTTCGCTGATCGCGAATCCCTTTTCAGCGAGTTCGATCGCGGGCTGTATGAGTTGCGCGAAAGGAAGTTTGGCATATTTCCAGGAAGCAAAAAGACCGGATACTGTTCCGGGTACTCCACTTGCCAAATGACCATCCTGGCTTTTATCTGTTCTCGCCGTCCCATCCGGGTCGAGATACATATCGCGATTGGCTTTGCCCGGCGCTTTTTCACGGTAGTCGATTGAGACCAGTTCCCCGTTACTCAAACGTGCAACAAAAAAACCACCACCACCCAGGTTACCGGCCTGGGGATAAACCACCGCCAGCACCAGTTGTGTGGCTATGGCCGCGTCAACTGCATTGCCCTGCTGCTGCAGTATCTGCAACCCCACTTTACTTGCCAATGGATGGGCAGAAACAACAGCGCCCTTCTCCGCGATCAGCGATTTCGGGCTGGTATACCGAAAGGGATCAATGGGAGTTGGCTGGACAGTATTTTTAGTGGTATTGCAGGAAAAGAGCAGCGAGAAACAAAAAAGAAAGACGGGGAGAAAACGTTGCATGCGGAATAATTGTTAGGAAATAAAGCTACATAAAAGATGCGATTTGCTGCAGGGGTAGTGGGGCAGTTTGAATTAGTCGACAACGATTCTATTGAATGACCAAGTTGTCACCCTGAGCTTAGCGAAGGATAAGATGAAGATTTAGAAGCTTCTATTCCGACAAAGGAGGAATCTAAAGACAGATTCCTCCTTTGTCGGAATTAATTTCATCGTCAGCCCCTCTATTCCTCACTTCGTTCGGAATGACAAAGAGTATCATAATTCAAACTGACCCAATACCGCTGCAGGAGGAAAAAGGATGGTAATTCGTAAAGCCTGTGTTATCTTGCCTGACAAAATTTTCAATATGGTTCGCAAGTTATTGCTGGCAGTAGCATTCATGGTATTTATTTTTTCCGCCCGGGGGCAACTAAAATCTCCTGAAGAATTTTTGGGTTATAGGATCGGCACACGTTTTACGCCACATTGGAAAATCGTCAACTACTTTAATCACGCGGCTGCAAATGCTTCCTCGATGATGAAATTGCAGCAATATGGCGAAACCAATGAAGGCCGGCCCTTGTTGCTTGCAGTTGTTTCCTCGCCGGAGAATATTAAAAATCTTGAACAGATCCGGATGAATAACCTTCGGCTCGCAAATCTTACCAAAGACAGGATGGCCCCGCAGGAAGATAATGCACCGGCCATCGTGTGGCTGAGTTACAATGTGCATGGCAATGAACCCTCTTCTTCCGAAGCGTCTCTGCTTACCCTGTATGCACTGACCAACCCCGGTGATCCCCGTACTAAAGAATGGTTGAAAAATACCGTCGTGATCATTGACCCCTGTATCAACCCGGATGGAAGAGACCGCTATGTGAACTGGTTCAATACCGCGGTAGGTAAAAAACCTAATCCGCAGCCCCTCGCAAGAGAACACCGTGAACCCTGGCCACAGGGGCGAACCAATCACTACAATTTTGACCTGAACCGCGACTGGGCCTGGCAGACACAGGTGGAAAGCCAGCAGCGGATAAAAAAATACGATGAATGGATGCCGCAGGTACATGTGGACTACCACGAACAGGGTTATAACGAACCTTACTATTTTGCTCCCGCAGCCGAGCCCTTTCATGAAGTGATCACCCCCTGGCAAAGAGAATTCCAGACTTCGATCGGTAAGAACCACGCTAAATATTTTGACAGGAACAGCTGGTTGTTTTTCACCCGCGAAGTATTCGACCTGTTTTATCCTTCTTATGGAGATACTTATCCTATTTACAATGGCGCCATCGGTATGACTTATGAGCAGGGCGGAATTTCAGCAGGTCTGGGTGTGATGACGGATGAGAAAGATACACTCACCCTCGAAGACAGGGCCATGCATCATTTCACCACCTCATTGAGTACGATAGAAGTCTCCTCGGTACATGCTAACCGTTTGGTAAAAGAATTCAGGAAATATTTCAATACTGCTGTGAGCAATGGTTATGGGGAGTATAAATCTTATGTGATAAAATACCAGGCAGCCGATGCGCAGCGGATCGATCGCCTGCTGGAACTCCTGGATAAGAACGGCATCGCTTATGGCACTGGCCCGGGCAACGGTAAAGGAATGAGTTATCAGACTGGGAAAGAAGAAACATTCAGCCTGGGCGCAAACGATATTGTGATCAGCGCTTACCAGCCACGCTCTGCTCTTGCCAGGGTATTATTTGAACCCAAATCAAAACTCAGCGATTCCGTGACCTATGATATTACTGCCTGGTCCCTACCTTATGTATATGGATTGACGGCATGGGCTTCCAGGGATAAAATAGCACAGTTGCCGAGGAACGGTTCTTCCTTTACAAATGCTGGGACCGAATACGGATATGTCATTCCATGGAATGGTGTGCAAACCATAAAAATGATCGCGCAGTTATTGAAGAAAGGAATATTGTTGCGATACGCAGAATCTCCTTTTGAGATCAATGGCAATAAATTCGACAGGGGGGCGGTGATCCTATTGAAAACTTCCAATAAACAGTTCGGTAATAACTTGTGGACGATCGTACGGGAGGCTGCTGATGCAAATAAGATCCAGCTTTATCCTGTTTCCAGCGGGTTCGTGGATAAAGGTTTTGATTTTGGTAGTGATAAGGTGCACCCGCTTAAAGCGCCCCGGGTAGTGATGGCCACTGGTGATGCTATCGGTTCAACAGCCGCCGGTGCTATCTGGCATTTTTTTGAAAATGAGATTGATTACCCGCTCACACAAGTGATCGTTACCGACCTGGATCGGCTGAACTGGAATGAAGTAGATGTATTGATCATGCCCGATGGTAATTACCGGTTCCTAAGTAACAAGGATGACTTTGAAGCATTCAAAAGCTGGATCAACAGGGGAGGAAGGGTGATCGCATTGGAAGGCGCTGTCGCACAGCTCGCCAAAGCAGAGATAGGTATCAAACTAAAAAAACCAGAGGAAGCAGATAAAAAAGATGATAAAACAAACTATGGCGCATTGAAGAATTACGAGGACAGAGAAAGGGCCGCTGTTTCTGGTGGTACACCGGGTGCTATCTGGAAAGTGGAACTGGATAATTCACACCCCCTCGCTTTTGGTTATCCCGATTATTATTATACATTGAAAATGGATGATAATGTATACGAATTTTTGAAAGAAGGATGGAATGTGGGCGTTATCAAAAAGGAAAACCAGGTAGCCGGTTTTGTAGGCGCTGCCCTGCAGCCAAAATTGAAAGACGGCTTGCTGTTTGGGGTGCAAAATATGGGAAGTGGTTCTGTTACTTACCTTGCGGATAATGTGATCTTCCGGAGCTTCTGGGAGAATGGTAAACTGATGTTGTGCAATGCAGTATTCCTTGTGGGTCAATAAACAAAGATTAAGTCAAAATAAAATGCCGGGAATAATAGGCAGGAAGTAGTTCTTACATCTATCTTTACTCAAACTTATTCTTCATCAAAACCTACCAACGTGCTTAAAAAATTATTACTCGCAGCTGTATTGTTCACCTCTATAGCAGGATGTAAATCAAAATCGGCATACAACTACAGCCAGGATATCGTAAAAAAGGAAAGAAGTCTTACCCCGGACATCGAAGCTACCGAGAGAAAAGTGACCAATTACGTTACCGCAGGTCAATACGACAGTATTGTCGTGGCTGCTGAATCCATGGAAAAACTCGTCCAGAAAAAGATCGATGAGATCAATGCATTGAAAGTGCCAAGTGCAAAAAAAGCTGCTGAGTTCAAAGCAGCTACGTTGAAATATTTTAATTATATAAAAAGTATTTACACCACGTATAAACTCCTGGGGAAGGCGGAGACCGATGAGAAAAGACAGGAAGTGGTGGCGGACCTGCAGAAAATAGTAGACGAAAAACAAACCGTGATCAATGATATGCAGACTGCCCAGCGGGCCTATGCCGATGCCAACGGTTTCAAGGTTGAAAATTAACAGGAACGTCCATACAACAGCACTCCCGGTAATGAACTTGCCGGGAGTTGTTCTTTTAGGCCGGCTGTTAACCCTTTCCCTAATTACACGACCGGTCTTAGCCGCTTCACAAATAGCTGTTATATTCGCTGAATAATTCCGGTTCATGCGCAAAAGACTACTCCTGCTTCTTCCTATCATCTGCATTTTAACAACCAGCTTTTCTCAACCTCCCCCGAGCTGGACATCCGCCGATATGTACCTGGCCATCCGCAAACTGAATGTGCTGGGCGCTGTACTGTATGTGGCGGCCCACCCCGATGATGAGAACACAAGACTGATCGCTTATTTCGCCAAGGACAGAATGTACCGTACCGGTTATCTTTCGCTGACAAGAGGGGATGGTGGCCAGAACCTGATCGGTGATGAGCAGGGCATTGACCTGGGACTGATCAGGACCCAGGAACTGCTGGCTGCAAGAAGGATGGATGGTGGAGAGCAATTTTTTACAAGGGCATTTGATTTTGGTTATTCTAAAACGCCGGAAGAGACATTTACCAAATGGGACAGGGAAAAAATATTGAGCGATGTGGTATGGGTGATCCGGAAATTCCAGCCGGATGTGATCATCACGCGTTTTCCCACCACGGGTGAAGGTGGTCACGGACACCATACAGCATCGGCCATCTTAGCTAACGAAGCTTTTACCGCGGCAGCCGATGCCAGTCGTTTCCCGGAACAATTACAATATGTAAAAACCTGGCAGCCCAAACGCATACTTTGGAACTCGTTCAATTTTGGCGGTACCAATCTTACCAGTGCAGACCAGTTCAAATTTGATGTGGGTGGTTACAATCCTTTGCTGGGGAAAAGTTATGGCGAGATCGCCGCGATCAGCCGGAGCAATCATAAAAGCCAGGGATTCGGTTCCGCTGCAACAAGAGGAGAGACCCTGGAGTATTTTAAAACAATCGGTGGTGAAGCTCCTGTTGATGATATTATGAACGATGTACAGTTAAGCTGGCAAAAAATATCAGGCGCAGGGATGATCCCCTCGATTGTAGACAGCATTGCTGCTTCGTTCGATCTCTTAAGACCTGAAAAATCTGTAAAAGGCCTGGTGCGCTTATACAAGGCGATCAGCGCGTTGCCCGGGAGCTACTGGCGATCACAAAAACTGAAGGAAACAGAACAACTGATCGAACAGTGCAGCGGACTTTTTATAGATGCTACCGCCGCGGAGCAATTTGCCGTACAAACAGATTCCATCCGTATCAATTTTGCATTCAATAATCGATTGGGTAACGCAGTTACTCTGAAAGAGATAAAGCTGGATGCATTTGATTCGGTAATGAACCAGTCATTGGCGAAGAATAAGAACCAGTTTTTTTCTAAAACTTTTGCAATCCCTGCTGACAAACCCATTACGCAACCTTATTGGCTTGCTGCGAAGATGGAGCCCGGTTATTTTAATGTAAGTGATCAGCAGAAGATCGGGCAGGCAAATGTGGACCCGGGCTTTGTGGCCGATATCAGCCTCAATATAGAAGGCCAGGATATTTTATTTTCCAAACCTGTAAAATATAAATTCACCGATCCTGTCCGCGGGGAACTTTACGAGCCGCTGGTGGTCTTACCCCCGGTATTGATCGCACCGGATGAGAAATACAAATTAACTATTGGGAATAATAGTTTTAAGGGTGTATTGAATCTTACCGGGAAGAAAAAAGGGTTCAAAACATTTTTGAACGGTGTTGGAAAAGATAAACCTGACCAGGTAAAACTGTCTTATTCCCCGGATACGATCGAGTTTGAGGATAAGAATAAAGTGGTCCCCGTAAATTATTCCATAGAAGCCGGTGTGGATAATGATTATCATTTTGCCGTGGAAGCGAATAACGGGAGAAAAGATCTTTATTCTCTTGGGATGACGGAAGTGAAATATGACCATATTCCCTATATCAATTATTTTGTCCCTGCTACGGTTAACAATAAGAAGCTTGACCTGAAGACCTATGGTAAAAAGATCGGGTATATTCCCGGCGCTGGTGATAAAGTACCTGAAGCGCTTGAGCAGATGGGTTTTGAAGTGAATATACTCACTGATAAGGAAATGAGTAAGAATAGCCTTGAGAAATTCGATTGTATCATCACGGGGGTGAGGGCTTATAATACCAATGAATGGCTGAACAAGCATTATGATAAACTCATGAAATACGTGCAGGATGGCGGTAACCTTATCGTGCAGTACAATACCAGCAACCAGATCGGGCCTGTGCGGGCAAAGATCGGCCCTTATAATTTTAATATCACCCGCAACAGGGTCACGGATGAAAATGCAATCGTGACGATACTTAAACCGGAGCATCCTGTGTTTAATTTTCCGAACAAGATCACCCAGGATGATTTCAAGGGCTGGATACAAGAAAGAAGCATTTACCATGCTACTACGGATTCATCGGGTAAATTTGAGAAACTGATCGGGATGAACGATCCGGGTGAGAAATCCGATGACGGCAGCCTGATCGTTGCTAAATATGGGAAGGGTTTTTTCACGTATACCGGTATTGTTTTCTTCCGGGAATTGCCGGCAGGTGTGCCGGGGGCGTATCGTTTATTGGCGAATATCATTGCGTTGAATAAAAAGAAAGGATTTTAACCTGGACCATAAGATTTGGCATGACTCAACAAAAGAAACCGGATATAAGGAGAGGAGAAATGGCGTTTATTTTCGCCATCATTATGGGGCTGGTGATCGGGATCCTCATCAAGAAAGTAAGGATCGGGATAATGATCGGGCTGGTGCTTGGCATTCTCATCGTAGCGACCGGCTGGCTTAGAGCAACACGGAGATAATATGCATACGGAAAACGATAAAGCGCCATTGTTTAAGAACTGGAACTATTGGTATGTTCTTGTTATCCTGTTCCTGCTGTTCCTGATCCTGTTGTTCTATTTTATTACCAAACGATTTGCATGAGCCAGGCAGATTGGATAGTCCTTATTGCAACCTTGCTGGCTATTATTACTTATGGCTTGTATAAAAGCCGTACTTCCCATAATCTCGATGGTTATTTTTTGTCGAACCGCAGCATGCCCTGGGGACTTGTATTGCTCAGCATCATGGGTACACAGGCCAGCGCCATTACTTTTCTTTCAGCGCCGGGACAGGCATATACTGATGGGATGCGGTTTGTACAATATTATTTTGGTATCCCGCTTGCGATGGTGGTGATCTGTATCTTTTTTGTTCCCATTTTCCGGAGACTAAAGGTCTATACCGCCTATGAATACCTCGAGAATCGTTTTGATGGAAAAACAAGAACGCTGACTTCCTTTCTTTTTTTATTGTCAAGAGGTTTGTCCACCGGCATCAGTGTATTTGCCCCTTCCATTATTCTTTCCTCCCTGCTGGGATGGAACATCTATTGGACAAATCTTTTCATGGGAGGACTGCTGATCATTTACACCATGACCGGGGGCGCCAAAGCCGTGGCCTATACACAGCAATTGCAGCTGGTCGTGATCTTTGTCGGGATGTTCCTCGCGGGATACATGGTGGTGAATATGCTGCCTGCAAATGTAAGTTTTGCCGATGCATTGACGGTAAGCGGGAAGATGGGGAAGATGAATGTGATCACGACAGGTTTTGAAAAAGGTAAGTTTAACTGGAGCGACCAATATAATTTACTCAGCGGCCTGGTAGGAGGATTCTTCCTGGCACTATCCTATTTCGGTACCGACCAGTCACAGGTGGGCCGTTACCTCACTGCCAGGTCATTGAAGGAAAGCCGGATGGGGTTACTGATGAATGGATTGGTAAAAGTGCCGATGCAGTTTGCCATACTACTCATCGGTGCCCTGGTCTTTACTTTTTACCAGTTCAATAAAGCCCCGATATTTTTCAATGACGTGCAATTAAAAAAACTGGAGCGTTCAGCTGTCTATAAAGACTCCTTCCTACTGGTACAACAACGCTACGATGCGATCACCGCATTAAAGCAACAGGCAGTAGTCAGTTATTCTGCTGCTGCTGATATAAAAGATAAAGTAAAGGAAGAAGAATCGCTGGCTGAACTGAAAAACTTACAGGATTCCGCCAACCAACTGCGTGCAAAAGTAAAAACCTGGCTGAAAACAAAAGAAGTAGGAGGCGATAACAATGATACCAATTATATCTTCCTGCGCTTTGTGGTGGATTATTTACCCGTGGGCCTGGTAGGCCTGCTGATTGCTATTATTTTCCTTGCTTCCTGGGGCAGCATTGCTGCTGCGATCAATTCACTGGCCTCTTCCAGCATGGTGGATTTTCACCGGCGTTTCAGGAAAAATAAAGAAGACAACGAGAAGGATTACCGTCTTTCCAAATTGTACACCCTTGGCTGGGGCATTTTCTGCATTATAGTCGCCATGTTCACATACAATATCGGGAATAGCCTGATCGAAGCGGTGAATGTACTGGGCTCCTTATTTTATGGAGTGATACTCGGGGTTTTCCTCGTGGCTTTCTTTTTTAAAAATATCCGCAATGGCTCAGCGGTATTCGGGGGAGCGGTGCTGGCTGAACTATTAGTACTCACCGTTTTTATTTTAACCAAAATCAACCCGCCAGTTTTTAAAATGGGTTTTCTCTGGTTGAACCCCATCGGTGCTCTCGGCGTGATCTTTTTTACGTTGATCCTGGATAAAATGTTCGGGAAAAAAAGTAGCCCCGCAATATAGAGAAACCACCAACTATTAAGGCACAATAGAATGACCGAGACAGAAATACTTGAAATAAAAAAAAGCCTGCTTTTTTGAGGCAGGCAAATACTCTCATTCCTTTTTAGAGTTAATACAAACCCATAGGCAACTGGATGAAATCATTGGCTTGCCTTAAGTCCCCCAATTTTCAAACCACGGAAGGCCCAATAGATGCACTTTCTAGCAAGTCTTGATGAAATCTACCGAACTTCCTATTGTTTTTGTCAAACCATGTACAATTGACATAAGCAGTAGGGGCGTCAGGTCTGGACTCGCCTTTAAATGCGCCTAATACGTCAACCGCTATGTGGTAATCATCAACAGTCATTGGAGGCCCTCCTGATTTTAGTCGAACGGTATCGCCTCTTTTAAATTTTTGAACTATTTCCATAATACTGTTTTAAGTGGTTAGTTCCAAATTGGTTCTTTCTGCCAATCATCAGTAAATCCCAAGTTTTTTATATCAAAAGATTTACTGTTAAGTGCTAAGTGCTTTAATCTGTCTTTAAAGGTAGGATTTAGTCCCAAAGACCTTAACATATGTTGGATTATACATAATATTGCATATAGGCTGCTTTCCTCAATGATATCACAATCATTTAAAAATTTATGCGTTTTCCTCTTGGGGATTATGGGAGGGAACATAAAAGCGCGATCAATGATTTTATGGTGATGTGCGCATTGGTTTCTCAAATAAGATAATGAAATTAGCCATGTTTCAAGAATATTATGCAGTGTATTAAATTTTTCGGCAATAGCTTGTCGTATTGGGGTATCTGATATATTCTGATATAGACTGCACACTGTCCCAAAAGGTATTATTTCCATTATCATCCAGCATGGGGGTAATTCGGGGTCTTCAAAATCCTGCCTATATTTTTTTATATATTGTTCTTTACTATTCACACATTCACTGGTCAGCTTTATTAAGAATTTGTCGTAGCCTGAATTACTATTATCGTCAATTACTTGCGTAAATGCAGGTTTATATATTCTATCACTTATGTACCAATGTGGCCCGAAAGTGATATACATATAATAATTTAGAATAGCTTTAAAAGAGACTTCGATATTTGCAATTGCCTCAAAAATTGCCATTCTCAAAGAAGTGTCAAATTGATATACTTCAATAACATTATCCAAAACCGTTCCGTCAACAAAATTATAGGCCCCTTTCCCATCAGATTCTTGGAAAGAATGCATGTATCTATTAAATCTAAAGAAACCTGTTTTTAGGATGGTGTCTTTTGCGGTATCAATATCTTCGATACGCAATCCCTGGGAAAGTAATTTATCTACTAATTGGTCAAGGGTTTTTGAAGTGGCAGTGTACTTCATTAAAAAAAAGCCCCGGCAGGTTGCGCTTTCAAGTTTGACCTTGTAGAGGCTTGCCGGGTACTGATAGCATAAAGGTATAAAATAATACCTTATTCGTGGTAAAATATATTATAACAATAATTGTTAATTATTCAATTATTAATTGAAAATCAATGGTATAGGCTTATATTAATATCAACTTCCTCCTCTGAACCTGTGCCCGAAACGTAAGTAGGGGCTACGATAATAGGATTCAAAAGCGTTTCTTATTTATTCAGTTCCGCCAGTAATTTCTCATTCAGTTTCACATAATCATCATTCTTGGCTGTAGTGGCCAGTTCCTTGGATGTCTCTGCCGCTCTTTTTGCTTCATCTTTTTTGCCCAGTTTAGCAAGTGCGTTAGCCCGCTGGTGATGGATCCAGAAAGCAGTGGGATTCTGTTCGATAGCTTTGTCAAACCATGCCAGTGCCTGGTTCAGGTCTTTACCATTCTCCATATAATACATGGCCGCGTTGAAATAAGGACGGTTATCCTTGTTCATCTGCTGGTCGATCTGCGCCATTACTTTTGTTTCCACATCCACAGCGATCGGCAGGGAAACAGTTGTTTTATCCCACATCAGCTGCAGGTCGCAGGTAGCGGACTTTACGTTCGCAAATTGCATGGTGAAATTTTCCATAGGATCACCAGCTATCTTCATGGGTTCGGCCATTACCCGAACAATATCCTGGTCTTGTTTATAAGCGGTGGGGCTTGTCACATCCAGTTGTTTCGTAATGATGATCGTCCAGCTGTTCTTGTCAGGAATCGTCAGCAGACCATATTTACCCGGGGCAATTTTTTTACCACCGATGGTTACATCTTCACCAAAACTGATCGTAGTGGCATTGTTAGCTCCCGTGCGCCATACTTTTCCAAAAGGCACAAGATCGCCAAAGATTTTTCTATCCTTCATGCCGGGACGGGAATAAGAAACTTCTATCGATGAAAGGGCAAAATCCTGTTTGATGGTTTGGGTGGGGCTGGGAGCCGGGGTTTTTAACTGGGCATCCGCGATAAATAAAGTAAAAACAGCCAAGGCTGTAATAAAAAGTTTTTTCATAATAAGCAATTTTTAGAAACGCAAAGGTAAGCTTCGCCGGGAAAAAGGAAAGAGTTGTTTACAGGGGGTGCTTAAAACGATGCATTGAAGGGAATCGTCACTGTAGTGCGGCCTTTTTTCGCTTTCCGCTTCCATTTGGGACCTTCTTTTACCAGGCGGATCGCTTCTTTATCGCAGCTGGGACAAAGCGATTTTACGATCCGGATATTGACAGGTTCACCGTTCTTATCCACTTCAAAAGAGAGTTCAACGGCAGCTGTATTTTCCTTTTTGATCTTATATTCTTCGGGGACATTCAGGTTATTGACCAGGTAGGTATCATAATTATCCCAGCCATCTGCGGGTACCGGTTCTTCGAGTTTTAGATTCATATTGCTGGAACGGGCGGCGGTATTGGGTTTCTGGTTACTGACGACCATTTCAGACAGGCTCTTCCGGTCATCTTGAAGCACGACACGGTTATTGGAAACATCATTCCTCAGTTGTGAATTATTATTTTCAAAACCGATCGAGCGGATATTCACGCTCAGTATCGAATCGGGTGAAGTGAGAATGAAATTGCCATTCGCGTCGGTATAAGTACCCGCATTGTCCTGGACGTTTGTGACGTTGGCAAAAGGGACCCCGACATTTGATGCGTCAGTTACCCGGCCGCGGAAAGTATTGGAGGCCTGGTTACGGTAATATTGTTCATCGGCTTTGCGGCTGGCAGCGGCCTGTCTCTTAAGATCTTCATTCTGAACAGCCACATCTCTTGCAGCATCTTTATCGCTTTGCTGTTTGGCAACAACCTTGTTTTTTGATTCATCTTTTATTTCCCGGGCGCCCTCTTTCTGTACATTGTTTGCCAGGGTTTTTTTACCGGCTTCATTTTGTTCACCGGGTGCTTTGGAAGGAGCTGAAACAACGGGCTGGTTATTGTTGGTGACTTTATCGGCTTTATTATCTGCTACTTTACCGCTCGCAACAATACTTCTTTCGGTAGTAGTTGCTTTCACTGTATCGGTGGAGACCGTGATATCATTATATCCTGATACGGGTTTTGTGACTACTGGTACCTGTTCAGGGCTGTTGGTAACAGTGGCAGATTTTTCGGTAACAGGAAAACTGGTGCTGCCCGGTGATGCGGCAACCGATGTATCCGTGGCCCTGACCGTCTCGATCTTTTTCGTGTCCGCCTGGGCGATATCATCCGATTTTTTATTGAAACCAAACTGGTAAACCAGCAAACCGGCGCCTACCACAAAAATGATCATTGCGGCGACGCGGAGCCAGCGGTAAGAAGGACCTTGTGTCCTTTCCATGGGGATCACTCTCGCTCCTTCGATCCTGTTAGCTAATTTTTCCCGGAGACCGGATATATCCGCCGAAGCATTCACACCGGCAACAGCATATCCTTCCAGCGCATCGGCGAGAAAGGGATCATCCAGTGCGGCTTTTTCCATCGCGTGCATCTCTTTTGTGGAAAGCTTGCCCCCGTGATATTTTTCAATATCCCCGGCTGTAAATTTCTTTATGTTATGATCATTTGCCATATGGCAGTACAAAGTTCATGTTTTATGTTCAAAGACCCTGTTCGCCGGTCCGCAATTCCATCTCTCTTTTCTCCATGCATATTTTCAGGTTTCTCCGGCCATTCTGGATCAGGCTTCTTACCTGGTTCCATTCCTGCCCCGTGATATCTACAATTTCATTATAACATTTTCCCTCCAGGTAAAAAAGCCGGATTACCTGTTGTTGTTCTTTTGTCAGGGTGCCGAGGCAGTATTCCATTTTTTTGAAATTCTCCTCTTTTTCCAGCACTCCATTCAGATGCACGTTGTCTTCCGATTGCACAAGATCGGTCTTGAACTCCACTGTTTTCATGTTCCGCGGGGTTCTTAATTGCATCAGGCAATGGTTTTTGGCTACCTGGTGCAGCCAGCCCCTGAAATTATCCACTTCGTGCTTTTTCAATTTTGGCACCAGTTCCTCGAAGATCTGCATCACGCTGTCTTTGGCAGTTTCAGCTTCCTTGAAATATTTAAGACAGACACCATAGACCAGTTCCATGTACCGCTGGTAGAGTTCTCCCAGCACGGCCATATCACCCGATCCTTTGTATAGGGCGACCAGTTCTTTATCGGTTAGTGCGGAGTGAGATATGTTCTTAATAAAAGCCAACGGATAAAATTAGCAAATTATAAATTATGCAATCGCTAAAATACCGGCATCAGGGTATCTGTGCCTATTTAATAATCATTAAAACTTACCAGATGAAACGTTTGCTTATACTGATCGCGCCACTGCTGCTGATCTTCCTTGCATTTCGCCCCATTCATTCCCACACAATAACCGGTATAATAACTGACGAAAAAGGCAGTCCTGTACTTTCGGCATCTGTTGTTATGAAAGGAACAACGAACGGAACACTGACGGATGCGCAAGGAACTTACCGTATCACTGTTCCCCGTTCATCGGGCATACTGGTCTTTTCTGGCCTTGGTTATGAAAGCATCGAAGCTAATATTAACGGTCGGTCGGTTATTAATATTACATTAAAATCCGCCGTGGCTGCTATGCAGGAAGTAGTGGTGACAGCAATTGGTGTTAAAAGAGATGCAAAACAATTGGGGTATTCTAACAGCCCTACAAACGGTCTTGCCGGCAAAGTACCAGGAATTGCAAGTGGAGATATAAATAGTTATTATGGTATTGATATAGATGAAGAAGATCTTGAAAGAGAAGGATATGATCATATCAATGAGAATAAATTTTTGAGAGTAAAGGAAAATCCGCTCTCGACTTTTTCCATTGATGTGGATGCGGCTTCTTACAGCAATGTGCGTCGTTTTCTGAACCAGGGACAATTGCCACCGGCTGGAGCCGTAAGGATCGAAGAAATGGTGAACTATTTTCATTATGAATACCCGCAACCAACAGGAAAAGATCCTTTCTCCATTAATACGGAGATATCCGATGCACCCTGGAACAAAGAGCACAAGTTGGTACTTATCGGTCTGCAGGGAGAGAAAATATCGACTGACAATTTACCTGCTTCCAACCTGGTGTTCCTGATCGATGTATCCGGTTCTATGAATGGTCCCCTGCGGCTTCCACTGGTAAAATCTTCTCTTAAAATGCTGGTTGATCAATTAAGGCAGCAGGATAAAGTAACCATCGTAGTATATGCGGGGGCAGCAGGATTGGTATTGACCCCGACAAATGGTTCTGACAAGATAAAGATCAAAAATGCTATAGATAATTTAGAAGCCGGCGGTTCTACAGCCGGGGGAGCTGGTATCAAGCTTGCTTATAAAACAGCCAAAGAGAATTTTGTAAAAGGCGGAAATAACCGTGTTATCCTTTGCACAGATGGCGATTTTAATGTTGGTGTCAGCAGCAATGATGAACTGGTAACCATGGTGGAAGAAGAGAGAAAGAGCGGTGTATTCCTCACTGTCTTAGGTTATGGTATGGGGAACTACCAGGACAGTAAGATGCAGCAATTGGCCGATAAAGGGAATGGTAACCATGCTTATATCGATGGTATCAGTGAAGCGAAGAAAGTACTGGTGAATGAATTTGGCGGAACGCTTTTCACGATCGCCAAAGATGTAAAACTGCAGGTGGAATTCAATCCTGCCAAAGTGCAGGGCTATCGCCTGATCGGCTATGAGAACAGGATGCTGGCGAAAGAAGATTTCAATGATGATAAAAAGGATGCCGGTGAACTGGGAAGCGGTCATACTGTAACGGCACTCTATGAAGTGATACCCGTTGGTGTGAAGAGCGACTTCCTCAAAGATGTTGATCCGTTGAAATACCAGAAAAATATTGAAGCATTCAGCAAAACATCCAATACAGACGAGATACTCACCGTGAAATTTCGTTACAAAACGCCCGATGGAGATGTAAGTAAATTGATCGAACATCCTGTAAGGGATAACCAGGTTGACATTGCAAAGACCTCCGAAAACTTCCGCTTCGCAGCATCAGTGGCCCAGTTCGGTATGCTGCTCCGCAATTCTGAATTTAAATCCGCTGCTTCTTATGCAGGTGTGCTCGAACTGGCACGCAAAGCAAAAGGAACAGATGAGGAAGGCTATCGTGGAGAATTTGTGCGGCTTGTTGAAAGCGCGGAATTACTGGCGAAGGCAAAACCAGCACCTAAGAAGACGGATACAGGTAAGAGAACTTCCGATTCTCCATTGAGTAAAAATTAAATAACACCTCACCCCCTCCCGATAACTATCGGGATCTCCTCCAGGAGAGGGGAGAACCGGCTGGCAATTCTTTTTTTAACCTTAAAAACAAATGCCATGAAATTGTTCTTTTCAAAAAGAAACACACTGTTGTCGGCTTCTGCCCTGGCAGTCGCTGCATTACTTGCCGGTACAACGATCAGCAAGGATGCGAATGGAGAAAGAGAGATCAAATGCTGTAACAATCCAAACGCCAGCCACGTTTGCATTATGAAGACCATCCTTGGTATCGATACCAGCCAGGACGGTAAACTGATCAGCACATTCAAAACACCCGAGAAAGTTGAAGCGTCCATTAAAAAAGGCCTTGAATGGATGGGAAAGGCGCAGTCACCTGACGGAGGCTGGGGTGCCGGCACGCACAGCCGCCAGGATGTTCTTGATCCGCATGCGGTGACAAGCGATCCCGCAACCACGGCGCTGGTGGCGATGTCGCTGTTGCGCACAGATAACACCCTGGAAAAAGGGGATTATTCGAAGAATTTAAAGAAGTCAACGGAATTTTTATTGAAAGCGGTGGAGGATTGTCCCGAGAACCAACCCTATATCACCCTTCTCACCAACACACAACCACAGATCAAACTCGGAAGGAATATCGACGTGATATTAACGGCACAGTTCTTCACGAATATCCTGCGTTACAATATCAACGATGATCAGTTGAAGAAAAGAATTGAAAAAGCCCTGGACAAATGCGTCGCAAGGATCCAGAAGGGGCAGGACAGCGATGGTTCCTGGAGAGATGGGGGATGGGCACCCGTTTTACAATCTGCCCTGGCCAATAACGCATTGGAAAGTGCCGATGATGTAGGAAGAAAAGTGGACAAGGATGTGATGGAACGGAGCCGCAAATACCAGAACGGCAATTTTGATGTGAATACCAATTCGGTAGTGACGGGGAAGGCTGCCGGTGTAATGTTATATGGTTTGTCCAGTACCACCCGTGCCAGTGCCAAAGAATCAAAAAGAGCGCAGGATATGGTGGAAAAGGCAAAAAGAGAGGGAAAGATTAAAAGTACTGAAGTAAACGAGGAAAATCTGAAAGCGGCCGGTGCAACAACCACCGATGCCAAGGAACTGGTGACGGCTTATTCCATTAATAAAGCTTCCCAGCAACAGGCGCAGCGGGAAGATGTGCTCACGGGTTTCGGCAACAATGGTGGGGAGGAATTCATGAGTTTCCTGATGACGGGAGAGAGCCTGCTGATGCAGGGTGGGGATAGCTGGAAAAAATGGTACGATGGAACTACCGGCAAACTGGTAAATATTCAGAACGGGGACGGCAGCTGGAACGGCCACCACTGCATTACCAGCCCGGTTTTCTGCACGGCGACCTGTTTATTGATACTTTCTATCCATAACGATATGCAATTTTCGATTCAGCAGCATCCGAAGTCTAATAACTAATCATTTAACAGCCGGTTAGTGATTCGGGGCTGGTTTCTACTGGCCCCTTTTTTTAATTATTTAAGTATTGAAGATTGAGGATTGAATATTTGTGCGAATTCTCAATATTCAATCTAAAATCAACAATATTCAATTTAGGAACGCTTATGAAATTAATATCTACACTTTGTTTATTTCTTATCAGTACTTCCTGCTTTACTCAGAACACAAATCCCTCAGAAGTAGTTATTACAGGCAATTGTTGGAATAACAGGATGCTGGACAGCAGCGGAGCTGTGATCAGCAAAACGCTTCCCTGTAAGGTGGGAGAACCGGATACAGGCAAGACTGCCAGGATCACTATTCGCTGTATGGCTACTCCACTTCCAACTGGTAATCCATTACTTTGGATCGATGGGAAATTGGAGAAATTATCATTCCTGAAACAAATTGATCCGAATGATATTGAAAAAATTGAAATTATAAAGGGAGCAGTTGCAATAGCTCTTTTTGGATCGGAAGGGGTGAACGGGGTGATCTGGATCACCCAAAAACTCAGGTACAAAAAGATCGTTATCAAAGACTCACTGGATAAAAGCCCCATCGCAGCTGCTACCGCAAGTTTTGTTTTTCCTAAAAGAAAAGATACGCTGCGTTATGTCGCGGACGGGAATGGGATCATTCTCTCCAACAGCTGGAAAGAACTATCGGGCTGCGAAATGAGCATATCCGCGGTTGGGTATAAACCTGTTTTTCATCAATTGCCGGTAAATGACAGTGTTATTTATTTGGAAAGAGATATAAAGACCTGCCAGGAAGTGGTGCTGACCCCTATAGGTTCTACTTGCAGTGGTTGTCGGGGCAGTTACCGTCGCTGTTCCCGTTGCGGTAGTATTACGATCAAAAAAAATACAGAAATAGTTACAGAAACTAAACCTGGATTGCCCGATCAGGAATTCAGCATTTATCCCAATCCTGTACAAAGAGGAGGGTCATTTAGTATCAATTTCGATACTAAAGTAAATGCAGGTTCGGTCAGGGTACTCGGCATGGACGGTAAGATCATACTGAACCAACTTATCACAGAGGAAAAAGGAATTTTTCGGGTTTCCACTGATCCGAGGTGGGCAGCAGGGATATATTTTGTCCAGTCCCTGTATGAAAACGGCCGGGTGGCCGCATCTGAGAAGATAATTATCCAGTAATTCAAATTGTATGAGCAAAAAGATCCAGCTAAGTATACCGACTCCCTGCCATGAGAATTGGGATGTGATGACACCCGTAGAGAAAGGAAAATTTTGTGGGTCCTGCCAGAAACAAGTAGTGGATTTCAGCAAAATGAACGATCGGGATATTGCACAGTTCTTCAAGAAACCCTCAATAGGATCGGTCTGTGGTCGTTTTATGAGTGACCAGCTGGAGCGGGATATCGAAATACCAAGGAAAAGGATACCGTGGCTGAAATATTTTTTCCAGTTTGCTTTGCCCGCTTTCTTTTTTTCCAAAGCATCCGGTCAGAAAACGATGGGACAAATATCAAGACCGGTTAGTAAAGACACCATCAGAGTACCCCTGAATAATGAATTCCGAACCTTGGGGATGGTAATGCCCACGCATATCGTACCTGTCAACGATACAAGCTCCATAAAAATGATCGTGGAGGCGCTCGAAATAAGAGGCGAGAGAGGTAAAGTCATTGATGCTGAAACGGGTTTGCCACTGGAAGGTGCGGTGATTACGATGGTTTCGACGATCGGAACCGAAAAATACCGTTCGGATAAAAATGGTCAATTTGTATTGAACACTATTCGCAAGATCACCGTTCACAGTGTTGAAATAACTTATCCCGGATACGATACACAAAAAATGAGTTTCGCGGCATTTATGAATCTGGGCGGAAAGCATATTATCCGACTGCAAAAAACTGAATTGATCGTAGGTGACATAAAAGTTCAGCCTAAGGAAATGATACTGGGGGAGATGTCTGTAAACATAGTTAAGGGGGATACGATTATCAAAAAGCCAGTTTGTGCTCCCATGATCATGGGAAAGATTGCGATGCCTTATCAATCTCCAAAATCTGATACCGCTGGAAAGATAAAAGGGCTGGTTGTTGATGAAAAAGAAAATCCTCTTCCCGGAGCTGTAGTAAAGATAAAGGGAGCATCAAAAGGAACTTGGGCCGACAACAATGGGGAGTTTCTGATCAAAGCTAAAAAAGGAGATACTTTAATAGTGTTCGGCGTGGGTCTTAAGACAACTGAAAAAGTTATAGATAATAGTAGAACAAAAATAGCAGTTGACAGGATCGTACTGGGTATGATGGAAATTGTAACAAAGAAGGAAAAAGAAATCCAAGAAGTTCCGCTTATGCTTACTGCCATCACTGATGCTAATGCCGGATCTTTTAAAGCATATCCCAATCCCGTTGCTTCTGGCTCCAGTCTTAGTATCGAATGGAAACAGAACGAAGAAGGATATTTTAATATCCAATTGTTAAACCAGGGTGGCCAATCGGTCAACCAGCAGGAAGTTTGGATCGATGCTGAGGCCAGGGTATTGAATATGGAAGTCCCTGCTGTTCCAGCCGGTTCTTATTTTCTTGTATTGACCAATAAGAAATCGGGAAAGAAGGTTACGGAGAAAATAATTATTCAATAAGGACTAATATGTAATAGGAGCATATGACTCTATTTGACCCCATGACTCATCATGACAATATATATGACCTCATCTGACTTCTTTTGACCCTTTCATCCCCTGAATCCCGGATGAAATTTTTCCAGCGTCTTTTTCAGGAACTCCCTGTCCAGGTGCGTATAGATCTCGGTGGTGGTAATGCTTTCATGGCCCAGCATTTCCTGTACGGCTCGCAGATCGGCACCACCCTCCACCAAATGCGTAGCGAATGAATGGCGAAAAGTATGCGGACTAATAGATTTTTTTAGGCCGATGATCTGCGCCAGGTTTTTAATTATCATAAAAATATACATCCGGCTTAACCTGCTGCCGCGTCGGTTTAAAAACACCATATCCTCCTCCCCTTTTTTTATGGGGATATGCACGCGCACCTGCTCTATCCAAATTTTTAATGCTTTTATAGCCGAGCCACCAATAGGTACCAAACGCTCTTTACTGCCCTTGCCCGTAACTTTTACAAATTCAATCTCGAGGTATAGGTTAGATAGTTTCAGTTCGGTTAACTCCGATACACGCAATCCGCAGCCATAAAGCACCTCTAAAATAGCTTTATTGCGTGACCCTTCGGGTTTTGATAGGTCAATGGCGGCTATCATTTTATTGATCTCCTCGTAGCTTAAAGTATCGGGCAGTTTGCGGGTTATCTTGGGCGATTCTAATAATTCGGATGGGTCAGATACGATCATATCCTCCATCAATAAATATTTATAAAATGCTTTAATGCCCGATAATATCCGCGCCTGTGAGGATGGGATCATGCCCAATTCGTTTACCCAGGTTATAAAATGGCGTAGATCGGCAAGCACCACACGTTCGGGATTTAGCTTTGCGGGCAGGGTTTCCGTATATTCGTATAACCTGCCTATATCACGTGTCTAGGCCTCAATTGAATTTTTTGAAAGCGATTTTTCCAGTTTTAAATAGGCCTGGAAACCTTTTATTGCCGACTGCCAATTCAATTGGTTTTAGATTTAATGTTTTATAGTTAAGTTTGAAGTAATGAATATACTAATTATAAACGGCCCTAATTTAAATTTATTAGGCGTACGCGAGAAATCAATTTACGGCGATACCGGTTTCGAGACCTATTTCAAGGAACTGCAGGGCCGTTACCCGGCTATAAATTTTACCTACTACCAAAGTAATGTAGAGGGCGAACTGATAAACAAACTGCACGAAGTTGGTTTTAGCTTTGATGGTATTGTAATGAATGCCGGTGCCTACACCCATACCTCCGTAGCTATTGCTGATGCTATCGCTGGCATCACTACGCCCGTTATTGAGGTCCACATCTCCAACGTTTATAAACGCGAAGAGTTCAGGCATCACTCCATGCTGGCAAGTAATTGCAAAGGCGTTATAACAGGTTTTGGGCTGGATTCGTATCGGTTGGCGGTGGAGAGTTTGTTGGTGAAGTAATTTGGCGTTTGTGCATCAAACGGATGAGAAATATTCATAATTATCTACGACGGACTATTTTAAAAGTAATAGATTCTTTTTACCCGCTTTTTAAAAAAATTTCCCCTTTGCAAACTTTTAGGTATGCAGCCTGTGGTGGGGTTAATACGT
>JBDSPR010000042.1:0-29709 GCA_039930245.1 Chitinophagaceae bacterium
GAAGATAACTTCCGTCCGCCCGTATTTTGGCAAACCCCCTGTTGTAGGTAGTTCTGTTCATTCCTGTGTCAAGCTTTTAAATAGGTCACACATTGTAATGAATTTTGTATCAATTGGAGACCAGCGAGTCAGTCTGTGATAATTTTTTTCAGTGCATTCGTCTTTAATTGGCTTAAACCCTTCAAGAATCCAGGTTGCTCCGTCTAATCCGTTTCTCTCGTTTGAGCTAGGGTAGGTCCAGAAGCCATTGATAGAGAGACTGTCGATAATATTATTCCATGTTCTTGACGATATAGAAAATTCTCTGATACTCGGCACAGTGTCACGGTCTCCAAATTTTTTTGTGACGACTTTATATTTACCATTAAGTTTTTCAATACGGTATATTTCTACTCCGTCAAAGGAACTGTGCCAGGTAAATCTGTAGGTTTCATTTTTTGCAGAAATTAAAGACAGCTCCTTATAATTGTTAAAGTTCCAAATACTATCTCTTTGTCTAATTTCAGGAAGCTTTGTCAAGCTATCGATTTTGTCAATGTCTTTGAGAACGGTTTCAGGAAGTTTACATGGATTTTTATCTACATCGCAACTAAACAAAACAATTGAAATGAAGAAAAGGTATGTTTTTAAAAAAGGATTTTTCATTTTGTTTCTTACAAGTGTCCAACAATTCGTCTTCGTCAGGCGAGGTCTGTAGAAATACCTGCAACGCAAAAATATACGAATGTTTTGAGGAACTCAACTTTCGCTTTTTTAATGTACGCTGTTAATCTGCAGTATTATATAAATATTGTTTGAACTTGGAAAACTTTCGCAAATACAACCCCACAGGCAGGTAAACAAAAACTCCCCGCAAGCAGGGAGTAAAAAATTTTTAACCATCTTATTCTTACAAATCCGTGATCGGCTTATACTTTGGCACCAGTGATTTCATCACGCTCCAGGCAATTATATACGCAACCGCGCAAAAGGCAAACATGATCGTATAACCGGTTTCAATATGCCCGAGCTTTTTATAATGATCGAAAAGAGCGCCACCAACTTTTGTGATGATCACACCGCCAATACCACCTGCCATACCACCGATACCCACTACCGAACCCACCGCTTTCTTGGGGAACATATCGGAGACGGTTGTAAAGATATTGGCACTCCAGGCCTGGTGCGCAGAAGCACCGATACCGATAAAGATCACCGGCATCCAGTAACTGATATGCCCCAGCGGCTGCGCCAGCAATACCACCAGCGGGATAAAAGCGATCAGCAGCATGGCCCGCATACGGCCATCATATGGCTGGTAGCCTTTTTTAATAAAATAAGCCGGGAAATAACCACCACCGATACTGCCAAACATTGTCATGCTGTATAGCACGGATAGCGGAAGCATCACCGACATGCCTGTGATGCCATACTGGTCCTTCAAAAAAGCAGGTAACCAAAACAGGAAGAACCACCAGACCCCATCTGTCATGAATTTTCCAAAAGCAAAAGCCCAGGTTTGTTTATAACCAAGCAGCTTTACCCAGGAGACTTTTTCTTTTGCATCGGCAACGGCGGTATCCGTTGAATCACTGTTGATATATTCCAGTTCTTTGGCAGATAAACGTTTTTGTCTTTCTGGTTTTTCATAATAATAAAGCCAGAAGAACATCCAGATAAATCCAATCGCGCCGATGATGAGGAAAGCAGCTCGCCAGCCCCAATGTGCCGATATCCATGGTACAGAGAGAGGCGCTAGTATGGCGCCGACATTTGCGCCCGAATTAAATATCCCGGTTGCAAATGATCTTTCTTTCTTGGGAAAGTATTCTGCCGTGGCTTTGATGGCAGCGGGGAAATTTCCCGCTTCACCAATGGCCAGCACGGCCCTTGATACCATAAAACCCAGCACAGAAACAGGAATGGCGGCAATACCTACCCAGCCTAATACAGCTGCTGTGCTTTCACCGATAGGAATGGCCAATGCATGAATGATGGCCCCGATGGACCAGATGATGATGGCCCAGGTATAACCTTTTTTGGTGCCCAGCTTATCAATGATACGCCCCGCAAATAACATGGCGATGGCATAGGTGAACTGGAATACGGCAGCAATATCCGCATACTGGCTGTTGGTCCAGCCAAACACTTCAGGCTTTTCGAGCTCCGGTTTCAGCAGACTGAGTACCTGGCGGTCCAGGTAATTGACGGTGGTGGCAAAAAATAACAGGGCGCAGATCGTCCACCTGTATCTCCCGATTTTTTCCTTCATGAGCTAAATTTTATGGCTGATATTACCTTTTATTCTTCGTGCTTGCTTTCTGTACTTTGTGCTACAAGTTTTGGAACACGAAGTACATGAATGACCAGAAAGGCCACGAAGGTTATTTTTTTATTGACGCGATCCTTTCCAAAACTTTTCTTGTTTCCTTTTCGATCGTTGCATAATCTTTTGTTTCAAGCAATCTTTTACTCAGCAGTTTGCTTCCCATCCCCACTGCGCAAACACCCGAAGCAAACCAGGCTTCGAGATTTTCCTTGTTTGTTTCCACACCTCCGGTAGGCATAAAGTCCATCCGGGGGAATAATTCTTTGATGCCTGACACAAAAGAAGGTCCCAGTACATTTCCCGGGAAAAGCTTGACCAGCATGCATCCTGCGTTCTCCGCCAGATGGATCTCAGTCGGTGTCATACAACCCGGTATCCACAATACTTTATTGATATAAGCCGCATCGCAGACATCCGCGTCAAAAACAGGGCTGATCAAAAAGTCAGCTCCTGCTTCCATGAATTGATTGGCCTGGTCCGCTGTCCGTATGGTACCTACAGCAAGCAGAAGATCTTTCATGTTTTCATCCCGGGCAGCCACCAATGCTTTAAAATTCCTTAAGGCGGCTTCGCCCCGGTTGGTGAATTCAATGGAACGGATGCCGGCCGCATACAAGGCTTTGGTTGTATCAATACATACGCTAGTATCGCTGTGATAAAAAAGCGGTAACAGTTTTTGTTGCTTAAGCTGGTTGATTATTTTTTCGTTGTTCATGGCCTCTCCCCCGCCCCTCTCCCAAGGAGAGGGGAGATTTATCTCCTCACTGACCTCTCTCCACAGAATGGAGCGGTGAATGATGAGTGGTTAAAAACTTTTTTATATCCCCTATATGTTGATTCGTCGCATCGCCTTTTACCTGCATTTTACTTACCGCTGCCGCTGCAGCAAAATCGATAATATCCTGCGGCGAATGCTCGTTATATAATCCATAGATTAGTCCAGCCATAAAGCAATCACCACTGCCGACCTTATCCACGATATTTTGCAGTTCAAATTCCCCCGACACTGCCATATCAGGTCCATGTTGTAAAATGCCAAAATAGTTTTGTTCCAGCCGGAATGTATAAGCCATGCTGGTAAGTTTCGGATAAGCAAGATGGAGCTGCTTCATGCTCTGCCCCGCTGCTTCTGCCAGCTCTTTTTTTGTTTTTTCTTTGCTGTCTTTTATCGAAGAGGAAACACCCAGCAACTGCTCTGCCGCCCAGATATTTCCCATCACAACATCACAATAACTGAGCAGTTCAGGCATCACTTCTTTTGGTTGTTTACCGTACTGCCAAAGTTTAGCCCGGTAGTTGAGGTCAACTGATATCGTTAAACCCTTTGCGGAAGCGGATTCCAGGGCCTCCTGGCAAACTGCTGCAGCATTGTTATTTAATGCCGGGCTGATTGCGCTGAAATGAAACCAGCTGCAATTTTTCAATGCCTCATCCCAGTTGATCATGCCTGGCTTCAGCTCCGCAAAAGATGAGTAGTCCCTGTCATAGATAACACCCGCATTTTTCAGGTCAGCTCCCTGGGGTAAATAATAAACACCGATCCTGTTGCCGCTTGCATGGATCGAAGAAGTATCTATTTTTTTTGAATCCAGATCTTGAATGATCTCTTTGCTTAAATAATTATCGGGAAGAGCTGTGCAATATTTAACCGGGACAGTCCATTTTGCAAGAGCGGTAGCTACATTCAATTCCGCCCCACCAACGTAGACAGGGATATTGGTATCATTGATCCATTGCCTGTTGAGCTCGGGTGATAGGCGGAGTAAGAGTTCTCCGAAGCAAAATACAGCACCCCCGGCCTCCCCGGCCCCCCCTTGGTCCCCCCCAAAGGGGGGGGAATTCTGGGATTGATCTATATCGGTATTCTTACTCATTCGGGAGTTGGCTATTTTAATTCGGCGATTGGTGCCGGGTCCATATCAGTAAAAGTTTGGTTTTCGCCGGCCATGCCCCAGATAAAACCATAATTGGAAGTTCCGCAACCAAAATGCATGCTCCAGGGTGCAGATATCACCGCTTCATGATTGGCGACAACCAGGTGTCTTGTTTCCTGTGGCTGTCCCATGAAATGAAATACCCGATGCTCTGTTGCCACATCAAAATAAAAATACACTTCCATTCTTCTTGTATGTGTATGAGGTGGAACCGAATTCCAGACACTGCCATTCTCCAGCATCGTCAACCCCATTACCAGCTGGCAGCTTTTGATGCCATCGAGGTGAATGTATTTATAGATCGTTCTTTTATTGGAAGTGGGGGTATCGCCCATGTTAACGGGCGATGCATTATCTTTTGTCATTAGCTCATTCGGATATTCATGATGAGCGGGAGCGGAAAGCAGGTAAAAAACTGCGGGTGCTTTTGGATTGTTGCTTTTAAATTTCACATCTTTTGTTCCTTTACCCAGGTAAACACAATCGAGTTTATTCAATGGAAATTCTTTTTCATCTGCCACGACCATACCGGATCCGCCGATATTAATGATCCCCAACTCTCTTCTTTCCAAAAAATAACCAGCCTTTAATTCAGGGTGATTGGGTAGATCAACAATTTTTCCCACAGGCTTTGCTCCACCAATAATCATCCTGTCATAATGGGAATAAACCAATTGAATGGTATCATCCTGCATAAGCTCCTGTACCAGGAAATTTTCCCGGAGCTGTGCCGTGTCCATTGTCTTTGTTTCCCCGGGGCTGTTTTGAAAACGTATTTCCATGCTTTCTGGTTTGACCTCACCCCGACCCTCTCCCAAGGAGAGGGAGGAGGGGCTGTAATATTTTGTACTCAATGAATCTAATCGCATGTATTAATGTTCAATGGTTTTTTTATCAGCATTTTGCTTTTCGTCCAGGAACTGCCAGTTAAAATAATTCTTCGCGTTGTTGAAACAAATATCCTGCACCACTTTGCCGATCCAAGGGATATCATTGGGCAATTCGCCGTTCTCAATCTCCTCGCCAAACAAGTTACACAACAATCGCCTGAAATATTCATGCCGGGGGAAGGAGAGAAAACTGCGGCTGTCGGTGAGCATGCCGATGAAACGGCTGAGCAGTCCCATATTGCTGAGCGCATTGATCTGTTTGGTCATACCGTCTTTTTGGTCGAGGAACCACCAGGAAGAACCCCACTGCACTTTACCAACCGCCGTACCATCGTTGAAATTCCCAATCATGGTCGCGAATAATTCGTTATCGGCAGGATTGAGATTATAGATGATCGTCTTAGCCAGTTTATTATCCTTGTCTAGCCGGTCAAGGAATTTAGCCAAGGCTTTTGCCTGGGAGAAATCACCGATACTGTCCCAGCCTGTATCAGGTCCAAGTTGTTTCAGCATGCGGCTGTTATTGTTTCTTAATGCGCCCAAATGATATTGCTGTACAAAACCTTTTTCACAGTCCCACTCAGCAAAATTCACCAGCATGGCCGATTTGAACTTCCTGTTTTCTTCTCTTGTCAATGCTCCACCGGAACGGATCTTGGCAAAAATACCGGCTACTTCGGTAGCCGTATAATCCTCTGCATAGATCTCTTCCAGCCCATGATCACTTACACTGCAATTGTTGGCAGCAAAATAAGCATGACGTTTTTTTAAGGCGGTGAGATAATCATTGTAAGTGCTGATGGAAACATCGGCGGCTTTTTCCAGCCCGGTCAGATAATTGTTGAGTACATTCACATCGTCGACATTCATGGCTTTATCCGGTCGAAAGGCCGGGAGCATTTTTACAGACCAACCCTCTTGATGTACTTGCTGGTGATACTGTAAAGTATCCACCGGGTCATCCGTGGTGCAAATCAACCGCACGTTCATTTTTTGCAGTAATCCCCTTACACCAAAATCCTTTCCCTGTAATTGTGCCGTGGTCTCATCATAAATTTTTTTGGCTGAATCGGCATTTAATATCTCATGGATGCCAAAATAACGTTGCAGCTCCAGGTGTGTCCAGTGATACAACGGGTTTCTTAATGTATACGGCACGGTTGCTGCCCAGGCACGGAATTTTTCCCAATCTGGTTTATCGCCGGTGATATATTCCTCTTCCACGCCATTGGTGCGCATGGCCCGCCATTTATAATGGTCGCCGTTGAGCCAGACACGGGTGATGTTCTCAAAATTTTTATCCTCTGCCACTTCGTTTGGTGGAAGATGGTTGTGGTAATCAATAATGGGCATGTCTTTGGCATACTCCAGGTAAAGACGTTCCGCAGTGGCATTTGACAGCAGGAAATTTTCGTCGATAAATTTTTTCATACGATTATTTTAATGTCATGTTGGTCATAAAGGTCAAATGTGTCAAAAAGAATAATCCTTATTTATTTGTTATGACTTATTTGACCCTTTTGACTGCTCACAAGCTTACACCTCTTTTCCACGGAATAAAATCATCCTGGTTCAATTGCACGGCTTTCGGGATCATTTCACCACTGGCTGCTTTGATGCAATACTCCAGGATCAACTCACCCATCTCCTGGATGGTTTTTTCTCCCTCGATCACCGGGCCACAGTCTATATCAATAATATCATTCATTTTTTTAGTGAGATTGCTGTTAGTGGAAACCTTGATCGTCGGGCAAACAGGATTACCCGTTGGTGTTCCCAGTCCTGTCGTAAACAGGATCAATGTAGCCCCACTCGCTGCTTTGCCTGTCGTGGCTTCCACATCATTGCCGGGAGTACAGACAAGATTCAATCCTGGCTTAATCGCAGGTTCTGTATAATCCAACACATCAACAACAGGGGAGGTTCCTCCTTTTTTTGCCGCCCCCGCACTTTTGATCGCATCGGTGATCAAACCGTCTTTTATATTTCCCGGGGAAGGGTTCATCGAGAAACTGGAACCTGCCCTTGTTACGATCTCCTCATAACTTTTCATCAGGTGAATGAATTTCTTTGCTGTTGCTTCATTCACGGAGCGATCCACTATTTCCTGTTCAACACCGCAGAGCTCGGGGAACTCGGCCAGCAATACTTTACCGCCCAGGGCTACAACAAGATCCGAACAATAACCGACAGATGGGTTGGCGGAAATTCCGCTAAAGCCATCACTGCCACCGCATTTCACGCCGATACATAATTTATCGAGGGTAGCGGCTTTTCTTTCCAGTTTATTTATTTCCACCAATCCTTCAAATGTTTTCCGGATCGCCTCAGCGATCAGTTGTTCTTCGCTTTGGGATTGTTGCTGTTCGAAAATATGAATAGGTTTATCAAAATTGGGATTGTGTTTTTTCAGATCGGCCAGGAAATCCTGTACCTGCAGGTTCTGGCAACCCAGGCTCAATACTGTTACACCACCCACGTTCGGGTGATCGGCATAAGCCGCCAGCAATTTGCTCAGGATCGCCGAATCCTGGCGGATACCACCGCAACCACCCTGGTGATTCAGGAATTTTATACCGTCGACGTTTGGGAAAGACCTTACCCCAGCCCTCTCCAAAGGAGAGGGAGGCGCTAAATTCAGCGAAGAAATATCTTCACCTTTTTGATAGGCCTGAAGTAATTTTTTTGTATACTGTTTGTATTTATCCGTTACAGCATAACCGAGTTCGTTGTGCATCGCTTCCCGGATCACATCGAGGTTGCGGTTCTCACAGAAGACGGTGGGAATAAAGAGCCAATAGTTGGCTGTACCAACTCTTCCGTCGCTCCGGTGATAGCCTTTGAATGTCCTGTCCTTGAATTTTGAAACATCCGGGGCATGCCATTCAAATTTTGCATCCCTGTAGGCATACGGCTCAGCCGCATGTTTGGTATTCTCGGTACTCATGCGACTGCCCCCTGCAATATCCATTTGAGCTTTGCCTACCAGTACGCCGTACATGATCACTTCATCACCCGGTTTCATATCCTGTATAAAAAATTTATGCTTGGCGGGTATCGCTTCTGGCAACAGGTAGTCCTTTCCTTCAAAAGAGATCGTTTCTCCCTTGATCAGGTTGACCAGTGCCACGATCACATTATCTTTCGGGTGAACCTTTAATGCTTTATGCTTCATTTAAACACTTACTTTTTTGGCTTCTAGCTGTGCAATGGTTTGCAGGACGCCATTGGTTATCATATCCTGTAACTGTTCCTGTACAGCTTGCAGAAAACCGGGCAGTACCGACAGGTCCGTATCCCAAAGTTCTTCGTTTTGCATTACTTCTTTGGCCAGGGTGGCAGCATTATTCTCTTTCCAGCTTGTATAAAAATATTCAGCCGAATCATCCTTGATCTCGTATTCTTCCCCGGTCCTTTCACCATAGTATTTATTGCCCTCTTTCCGGGTAACCTTCATGTATAAGAGGAAGCCGGCAAAACCGGTTGCCATATGGATGGGCGGGTTACTATTCAGTTCGTAGTGCCGAAGCAAAAGCGGCATATTCCGCATTTTCATTTTCGATGTATACTGAACTGTAATACTTTGCCATTGATGATCAATAAAAGGGTTACAGAATCTTTCAAAAACCCTGTTGGCAAAATCTGCTTTTTTTACCCGATCGATCTCATAAGGAATAGCTTTGGCAATCTCGGTATGCATCAGGTTTTTTGCGAAAACTCCAAAGATTTTATCTGTTACCGCTTCGCGGGTGATATTAAAACCCGATAAAAAAGCCAACCCGCAGTTGAAAGAATGGGTGCCATTGAGCAAGCGTAGTTTTAATTCTTTGAAGAGGTTGATATCGGGAGCGATTACCACACTCTCATCTGCTTTGGCAAAGGATAGTATTTCTTTTACTTTTTCATTGCCTTCTATCGCCCAGAGCCGGAAAACTTCGCTCATTGTCATCAGTTCATCCTCGTAGCCAAGATCGCTTTCTATTTTTTTAGACTCTGCCGCATTCGGTTTTCCAGGGACGATCCGGTCAACCAGTGAATTACAGAATGTATTGTGATTCTCCAGCCACTCTATGAATTTAAAATCAAGATTATTCCTGTGTGCCAGCTCCAGGACAATGCTTTCCAGTTTGGATCCATTATCAGTGATCAGTTCCGTTGGCACGATCACCATCCCGCTACCGGCACTCCCGTTGAATGCCCGGAAACGTTCATAAAGAAAGGCCAGTAATTTGCCTGGAAAGGAGACAGGCGGCTCGTTATTGATATCATCCTGTACCAGTTGTATACCTACTTCTGTTGTATTGGAGATCACGATTTGCATGGCTGGGTTGTGCGCACATTCCAGTATTCTTTTCCATTCTGTCCTGGCTCCCAGCACCCGGCTGATCGATGCATTTACCAGGTTTTCCTGGATGGTCTTCCCTTTTTCCACGCCTCGTACACAGATCGTATACAGGCCATCCTGTTTATCAAAAGCACTGCTGTCGCTGTCGGTTGACTTGACCACCACCACTCTTCCGTTAAAAATACCTTGTTGGTTGGCCTTATCGATAAAATAATCCGGCAAACCTCTGAGCAGAACGCCTGTTCCGAACTGCAGTACTTTCTCCGGCAATTCAAACAGCTTTTCGTCCGGCAATGACAGCCCGGGTTGCTTTGCAATTTGCCCAACTGTGTTTTTAGATAATTGCATAATATTTTTTTTATTTACCCTGCGACATTAATGCTGTTCGCTACTGAACTTTTGTTGCGCCCCTACGGGGCGCTAATACACTCTTTAATTCATTGCCACCGGTATTCAGCCTCTACAGGGCTATTCCAGTTTGTCATTCCTGCTTTCTAATTTTTGTCTTCCTTCAGGATTCCAGCGATTGCCAAAAACCCAGTTAACGGAAATATCACTTGCTTTCAGACCGGCAGGCAGGTTATCGCTATACCAGCTGAAATCATTGCCGCCATCGCGGTGACAGTTGTAATAAAAAATTCGTTTTCCCCACAGGATCTTGTTATTGGTAGGTACTAGGTAGATTGCTGAGTCCCTCATATTCTTTGCAAAAGAGCAATTGACCAGGTAGAACTGTGCATCGCGATGATAACGGCCCAGCATAAATCCGTCGTAACCGGTGAACTTACAGTTGATGAGTACGGTTTTGGAATTCTCACTACCCGAACCATCATGCCAGATTGCTGCAGGCCCCGTATGCGTGATGAATTCGCAGTTCTCGGCCCAGGCCCAGCCACGGGGACAATAAAAATCAACACCGCCTTCCATAATACAATCTTTGAAATACCACATCCCGTTGACGACCTCCCAGGGACTGACTGTATCACCACCGAAGGAACGGAACCGTACATTGATGGCTTTCATCCTTGTCGCCATGTTCATGGTGCGAAGAGCCATCTGGTGACCATCTTTCCTTAACTTTCTTTCTTTTGTCGCGGAAGTATCAGAAGCGCACCAGATCGTTCTTTCTTTATAATCAAAACCAAAATTGTTGGTGATCGTAAGATTTTTGAACGTGATATCATTTGCCCCCACATTGATAGTTGCAACACCCCAGTCATCGGTATGACCGCAGCGCCATTCATCCCGGGCAATGCTGGCTACGATGATGGTCTTTTCCCTTTCCTCGCCTTCAAATATGATATTGCCTTTTTCGATGTATACCTTTTCTGTATAGGTTCCTTTCTTAATATAGATGATCCTCGGTGTTGCAGATGAATCGGGCAGGCTATTCAGTGCACCCTGTACAGTTTTGTAATCACCACTGCCGTCTGCGGCCACCGTTATTCTCTTTGTTGAAGCGGGTTTTTGCGCGGCTACGCAGGACTGGAAGAGCAGCAGGGTTATTAACCCGTATAACAGAATAATGACTATAATTCTCATTTCACGATCGTTGTTTGTTTAATCAGCCACTGCACCAATTCAGTTGCTGCCTTATAATTCTTGAATTCAGCAGGAATCTTCCTGCCATCAACATATTCGTTATAGAACCAGGGATCGCCCACCGCGAATACTGTTCCTTTACCAATTTTGGCCATCGACATCAGCGTTTCGCCTTTCTCACTGTAAACACTTACAGCTGGTTTTTGAATTGTTTGTGTGCAAAGCTGTTTGATAAAGACTTTTATTGGCATTTTGAAAATGGGGTTGCCAGCGGGGAGTGGGAGGGCGCCCTGTTCAAATTTATTATCGATCACATCATGCCGCATGTTCTCGTTCCAGTGTATACCGAAACGTTCAGCCAGTTTATTATAGTTCTTAAACTCCACGTTATTGCTGTCGTTCGCCATCATCACCAGTACGCCGCCATTTTTTACGTAATTGTATAAAGCATCGATATGCTGCTGTTCGATATAGTTGGGGGTTTTATTTTCTTTGGGCCAGTCGGGATCGATCAACAAATAGATGGAAGCTTTTTTCAGGTTGTCAACGGTGGGGGCTTCGTCCAGGCTTTTGGTTTCTATCCCATATTTATTAAAAACATGGCCCAGGAAAGAAAAACCACCGTTATCTTTTTCCCACCATTTGTAATGAAACACTATTTTTTTTCCAAAGCCGTCTTCCTTTGTTTCGCGGTTAAAATAATTGTCCATGACCACGGTGCGTCCCTTTCCAAAGGGAAGTGTTGAAAGCATTTCTATTTCGTTACTGGCTAACAGGAATGCGCCGATCCCTTTCGGATCATTCACGATCACCGGTTCGCTCATATAATATTCAAAACTCCCGTCGCGGAATGGATTACCCCCAAGACCGGATACTTTTACGGTGCCGTGGAGATTGGTTTGCCCATTTTCCACTTTAATGAATTTTTTTACGATGCCAGCATAGCCTTTTCTTGCAATGGAAAGTTTTGAAGCAGGGAGCCATCCTTTTCTCACGCCTTTGGCGATCGCGTAGACGAATTGTGAACTGGCAGATGCTTCAAAATAATTTTTTTCTTTACCCGGACCAGTATAATTGAGGATATCCTTCCAGAGCCCTGTTTCTTTATCCTGCTGCTTTTCAACCGCAGTTACCAGTCGTCCAAGAATATCGATCAGCGTTTTTCTTTGCGGGTGATCTGCGGGGAAGAATTCTAACGCATCTACCAATGCAGTGGCATACCAGCCCATGGCCCTTGCCCAGAAAAGAGGAGAGAGACCGGTAGTGGGATTGGCCCATTTCATTTGTTTGCTTTCATCCCAGGCATGGTAGAGCAAACCCATTTTTGGATCGCGGGCATGTCGTTCCATCCAGGCGAATTGGTTGGCAACATCTTCGAAAGCACTGTCATCGTGCGACAGCATTGCGTATTCAGCGTAAAAAGGTTCGCCCATATACAGGCCATCCAGCCACATTTGGTAAGGATAGATCTTCTTGTGCCAGAAACCGCCTTCATTGGTCCTTGGGTGTGTGAGCAATTGTTGCCTCAGCAATTTTGCGGCTTTTAAATATTTTTCTTTTAATGTTACCCGGTACAGGAGCAGCAACAGTTTGCCATTATTTATATGATCTATATTATACTCATCCGGTTTGTACGTTTTAATGCTTCCATCGTCCTTCACAAAAAAATCCATTTGTTGCTGGATATAATTATAATATGTTACATCACCGGTGTTCAACCAAATGCCTTCAAACCCTTTGAGGATAACACCCATATCATAAGCCCATTTGGCAGATTTACCATCCAGGGAGAATGAATCTTTCCAGGTATTCATGACAGTTCCTGCCATTTGTTCTGACAATGGTTTTTGCTGGGCATTTGCAGCCAGTGACAGGGCAAGGCTTCCGCAAAGCAGTATGTGCTGTATTTTTCTCATTTAATGCTTACGCTTTTTTCGCTGGCACCCAGTTCGTAGTTGATCTTTTCTTTGGCGCCGGATGTGTTGGTATTTTTAATAGTGATATTGCCGCTTCTTTCTCCATTGATGCGAAAAAGCAATTTGGCTCCATCTTTATACGTGATATTATCAAAGACCAGTTTATCACTGTGTACTACTTCGATAACCGGGTTGGTATCATCGCTGATCACTTTGATGTTCCTGAATGTGATCCCAGTCGCTTCCTGGATATTCATTCCCTTCTCCGCCTGCAATACCATATTCTCCAGCACGATATCCTTTACATGCATTTCCGGCAAGCCGCGTACGAAAATAGCTGTGGCGGCACCGTTGCAATAAACATTACTAACATGAAAGTTTTTGAAGACAGGTGTTGTTTCATCCACCGGTTTGAATTCCACTTTGGGTAATTCCCTTTTCTCACCGGCCAGCGGAATAGGATCCTTGGCCGCATAATACATATCAAAGAGTATCGCTTCACCGGGAATATCTTTCATGTAAATATCTTTGATAAAAATATTTTCCACCACGCCGCCACGACCACGGGTTGTTTTAAAACGAAGCCCGATATCGGTGCCAATAAAAGTGCAATTGGTAACATTTATATTCCGTGCCCCGCCGCTCATCTCGCTGCCGATCACGAAACCGCCATGCGCCGAATAGACGGTGCAGCCGCGGATCGTGACATTCTCAATGGGCATTCCTCTTTTTCTTCCTTCGGCATCACGACCGCTTTTCATACATAATGCATCATCACCCACATCGAAAACAGAATTCTCAATCAGCACATTTTTACAGCTTTCCGCGTCAATGCCATCGCCATTTTGCGCATACCAGGGATTTTTAACCAATACATTTCTTACTGTCAGGTTCTCACACATCAGGGGGTGCAGGCACCAGGCAGGAGAGTTCTGGAACGTCACGCCTTCCAATAAAACATTTTTACAAGCTGTGAGTAAAACCAGGTTGGGTCTTAGAAAATCCTTGATGCTCTCATTAAAAGCCGCATCCTTACCATCACTGATTAAACCCGGATTAGAAAGCTTTGAACCCTTCAACGTTTTTTCAGTAGGGTACCATGTTTTCTTATCATCGCTTAATAGGCCACCGGAAGCCACCAGTTTCTTCCATTGAGTTTCATTCAGCTTGTCTTTTTTTACCATCCGCCAGGCATCGCCATTGCCATCAATAATGCCTTTGCCACTGATCGCAATATTAGTTGCGTTGGTTGCAGAAATGGGCGACTGGTTTCTCCATTGGGGTAAACCCTCCCAGTTGGCTTTTACCAGGGAATACTCATTAAAATCTTTGGTAAATAATAAAGTAGCGCCAGTAGCAAGATGGAGATTGATATTGTTTTTTAAAACAAGCGGACCGGTGAGCCAGAGACCAGCAGGTACCCATACAACACCACCACCTTTTTTGCTCAATGCATCGATCGCGGAGTTGATGATTTTGGTGTTCAGGGTATTGCCATCAGGCACTGCCCCAAGTTTCGCAATATTCGATGTGTCTTTTTTGAATTTTGGAACGGGAACAACAGGCAATTTCGCAGCCTGGGAAAAGCATCTTTCGCCAACGGCGAACAAGACAAGTAGTATAACTAGTTTTTTCATCAGGCAAGCGTGTTGTTTTATCAGCGTTTCGTTATACAAGTCTAACCAGATATTAGCTGTTAATCAACGAATTGCAACCATTTATTTACGCAATCGTTACCGGGAACGGTACCAGTTCAGTGTGCGGGGTTTTTCTTTCGGAAAAGACCATTTTTCAGCTTGCTTTGACAGCCTGGCGGGCCAGCAATTTCCATTGCCCGCCTTGTTTTTGCCAGACCAGTAAAACCAGCAAATGGACCTCTCCGGGTTTGCCACCGTCATTGGTTGTGGCATCCAATTTATGCCGCACAATAGCGGTCTTACCGCTGACGCTGATCGTTTGCCCGGTAAGCGTGATCGTGACAAAATCAGACTTCCCGCTGCTAAGCTTTTCTACAAATTCTTTTTTATCGTCAATATGTCCTCCTGAATGACCATAACTGAGTTCATCCATAACAATATCCTCTAATTGTGTTTTGTTTCCATCGATCATTGCTGTGCGTAATTTTTCCACCGCTGCCGCTATGGCTTTTTCCTGTTTGCTTTGTGCGTTTATTGTAGCGGACAATATAAGAAAGGGAATTAGTGTGATAAATAATCTTTTCATAGTTTTTTTTTAGAAACGGTTTGCCATTGGGACAAGATCTGTCAGTTCACTGATCTTTACCGGTCTTTTAAGTTGTATGCTTTTTCTTGCCGCGATCCCGATCAGGATGCTCATGGCTCCTTCTCTTGTACCTGCCATCACCTGGTGGGGGTTATCGGTCTTATCGACAAACATCCTGCGTTGCATCCGCACATCACCGCCACCGTGCCCTCCTTTAATTTTTGGCGTGGTGAAGATTTCATAGTTCTTTTCAAAATTATCCATCACCATGATCTCCCTTACTTCACCGGCGATCGCATCATCGGCATTGCTCATTTCTACAGCATGGCGTTTGGACTGGTCATCCTGCATTTTCTGCAGGTAAGGAATATCCTCCCAGGTTTCGATGCGGCCCTTCATTCCGTTAAAAGCGATCTGCCAGCCTTCGTAAGGAGAATACGTGGTCAGCGAGTAATTGGCTGTTACACCATTCGCATAAATGATCTGCGCGGACATTTTATCATAGATATCGATCTCGTTGCTCCATACACAACCGTCACGTACGTACCCGTCATGCTGTTCATTCTTTACATACAGATCGGTAAGGCGCTGATCTTTGCTGATATCCCAGTAGAATTTGCATTTGTCCTTATACCCGCAATTCCTGCAGGTGGTTCCCCGGAAGGGATTATTCTTTCCATAATGTTCGAGACTTCCGTAAGCGGAAACTTCTACCGGTTCGGAATTCAGCCACCAGTTGAGGAGATCAAAATGATGCGTGGCTTTATGGACCCAGAGAGAACCACTTTTGTTCATGCGGCCATGCCAGCGCCGGAAATAATCAGCGCCATGGAATACGTTCAGGTACCAGTTAAAGTCAACAGAAGTTATTTTACCGACGCGTTGTTGCGCCAGCAGTTCTTTTAATTGCATCGCATGTACACTGTGACGGTAGTTAAAGGCTACGATCACTTTACGGCCGGTCTTTTTTTCCGCGTCAAGGATCCTTTTACATTTCACCTCGTCTGTTGTCATCGGTTTTTCTGTGATCACGTTGCAACCGGCTTCCAATGCTTTTACGATAAACTCATCATGCGTGGCATCCACGGTGGTCACGATCACGTAATCCGGTTTTGTCTGCCGGAGCATTTCATCAAAATCGGTGAACGTGGGGCAATTGGTTTTGTAGAGATTCTTTGCATAGGCCAGCCTGCCGGGATTGATATCCGAGAGGCCAACGAATTCGACTATTTCACCGAAATTGTCGAGCAGGTTCTTACCCCAGAATCCCGAACCGCGGTGGCCGGTGCCGACCTGTGCCAATTTGATCCTGGCAGGACCAGCGGCAAAAGGTTCAAAAGGATGAAGCATCAGCGATGCTCCTGTCGCGGCAGTATAGCCGAGAAATGTGCGGCGTTCCATATGTGTTATTTTTCTTTTTTTCTCACAGCGGTCGCGGTGGAGCAGCGAACCCGGCGTGAAATATTTTTTTCTCGCAGAGGTCGCGACGGAGCAGCGAACCCGGCGTGAAATCATTTTTCAAGGCGGAACCAATCTACTTCCGCGAAACCTGAATCATTTGTTTTCACTGTCCGGGTACAGAACAATCCAAGTTTCGCACCCACCCATCGCCCGGGTTTGGCCACCAGGGGTTCACCAAATGATCTGAAATTATTTCCATCAGTACTATAACTGAATGTACAGAGTCCTCCCTTCTTTACGATTACCCGGAGATGAATCTCCGGGCTAATTATTTTCTCTCCGTCGGTTGTCTCAGGTTCTTTTCCTTTGTCCGCATTTTTGCAAACACTGTACGATATATAATTCCCGTCAGCTTTTTTTACCAGGGAAAGAAATGCATAATCAGCCCCAAAAATGATCAGCCCGGTTCTTTCTCCTTCCAACCTGGGCATAAACCTGATCTTCGTCGTAGCCATGAATTCATCCGCCGGGAATTTCTGCATCAGCAGTTGAGGAACATTCCAGTAATTCTTTGCGCTGTCGGGTAATAATCCTGAGAACAGTTTCAGCGTTCCATTCGCCGGGAAGGCCCAATAAGCTATTGGATTGGCCTGCCACTGCCATTGCAATCCAATTTTTGTATCACTGAATTCATCACTGTCTGCTACTGTAGAAACAGGATATGTTTTTCCAACGGCTGGTTTTTTATAACCCATTACCGGTTCACCTTTTCCATCTCCATCTTTATCCTCGCCTATCACCGGCCAGTCATTGATCCATTTCATCGGTTGAAGATGAACAACCCGGCCATATGCTTCTTTATCCTGGAAATGCAGGAACCAATCTTCGCCGCTTTGCGTATTGACCCAGGCGCCCTGGTGCGGACCATTGACAGGAGAGGAGCCCTGGTCCATCACTATTTTTCTTTCGTACGGACCATAAACATTTTTACTCCGTAATACAGTTTGCCAGCCTGTACTTACCCCGCCGGCCGGGGCAAAAATATAATAGTAGCCATTGCGTTTGTAGAATTTTGGCCCTTCGATCGTTGGATCCTTTTCATGACCATCATATACCATCACGCCATCACTGATGATTTTTGTCCCTTCTTTATTCAATTCCTTTACAACAATGATCGATTTGATTCCCGCGCGGCTGCCGGCAAAAGCATGTACGAGATAAACCTTCCCCTGCGCATCATCCCAGAGTGGACAGGGGTCGATCAAACCTTTCCCAGCTTCTACCAATACGGGATCGGTCCAGGGGCCTAAAATATTTTTTGCCTTCGTGAGATAGATCCCAAAATCAGGATCAGGATAATAGATATAGAATTCTCCTTTATAATAACGGATGCTGGGCGCCCACACACCATTCCCATGCTGTACTTTACTGAAATGATCAAAAGGGGGCTGGCGTTTCAGCGCATACCCGATCAATGTCCAGTTGACAAGATCTTTCGAATGTAATATGGGTAAGCCGGGGATATGATTAAAGCTGGAAGAGATCATATAATAGTCATCGCCCACTCTTATTGCATCAGGATCGCTGTAGTCGGCGTTGATAACAGGATTTTTATAAGTACCGTTCCTATTATCGGCTACCCATACTTTTGAAACTGTTTGGCCGATAGCAACAGGGGCCAGGAACAGGAAAATTATATTTATAAAGCATCTTTTCATGGTTTACTTAAAGGGGATGGGCGTGATAAAATTCATTTCCTTTAACCACATTTCCAGCAGGTTCATCCATAGATCGGTAGAACCGGGGTTATCATCCAGTCTTATGCCATGTCCACCCTGCGGGAAAATATGAATGCTCGCATTGACTTTTTTGTCAAGCAGAGTCGTATAGAAAAGCAGGCTGTTCTGCACTTTTACTGAGCTATCGTTCAACGCATGCACCATGAATGTTGCTGGCGTAGCAGCCGATACCTGTAATTCATTGGAATATTTTTCGATCACTTGCCTGGAACTATCAGGGCCAATAAAATATTTTTTACTGCCCGGATGCGCATACCTGCCCATGGAAATGACCGGGGAAAGCAGTACCATGAAGTCGGCGCGGTAGCTTATCGTATCGAGTGGATCTTTTATTGAGGAGACATCTTCAAAATGTGTTCCAAGCATACTGGCTACATGTCCACCTGCACTGGTACCCATCACCCCGATCTTATCCGGTTTGATATTCCATTTTGCTGCTTTTGACCGGATGATCCGCATGGCTCTTTGGGCATCCTGTAATGGAGCGAGCTGCCGGGTTTGTAGATCGGCCTGGTGCGGAAGGCGATAGATCAGTACAAAAGCATTTACGCCGATCGAATTATACCATTTGGCGAGATTGAATCCATTGTAAATATGAGAAAGCCGCTCATACCCACCACCCGGGCAGATCAGTACTGCCGTTCCTTTGTTCTCCGATTTTGGAACAATGAACGTATATATACCAGGATCGCTTACTCTCCAGATCCTTTCATTGAACAGGCTGTCTGTTATTTTTTTCCCGTTGGAATTCGGTTTTTTTCCTTCGGGCCAGAGGGAAATAAATGCCTGTGCCTGCGAAAGAGCAGCCAGGAGAATTATCGGTATGAGTAAAAAAAACCTTTTCATTTTTCTTTGGTTGGATCCCAGCTGCGCAGCACATGAACCAATGTAATTTTTTTTGCTTCTTCTCCTGTAAGTTGCTTCGCCCAGTTCACTCTTTTTGACGGATCGGCCGAAGGACCAAAATTGGCAAACTCTGAGTACCGCGTGGTCAGGTAATTATCTGTATTGTTCCAATTGCTCCAGCCTTCTGCTTTTATATGCGGACCAATATAGCAATGCAGGTAGGTGACCTGCGCATAAGGTCTCCAGGGACGGCCGAGCGAAACATTGTGCAGGGAAGTATCACCGGTCAGTTCGCACCAGTTGAAGATATAACCAAACTCTTTTTCTTTTGGTGTAGAAGCGGCGGTGATATGCGAGTTCTTCTTGCTGTAGATACGGCATTTTTGAAACCATACTGTAGAGGAGCCAAAAATAAAATCAGTTGTTCCTTCTATGTGGCAATCTTCATAATACTGGCGGCTTCTTTCGCTATTGGTGAACAACACATCCTGGTTGCCGATAAAACGACAGTTCAGGAAAATTGCCTGGTCTCCATCGGATTCCACAGCGACAGCCTGCCCGGCGGAGAAACCGGCATCATTGCGGAAGCTGATATCCTTTGCGGTAAAGTTGTCCGCCTTTATTTTGAAACTCCAGGAGGTCCTGGTGTTGATCGTATCACCGGCAGGGGAAAGTTTACCGGTATGATCATCCCAGGTCAGTATGGTATTGAATTTATCTTCTCCCACCAGGGTGATGAACCGTTGCAGGGAATCGACCAGGATTTTTTCTTTGTAAACTCCGTTACTGATAATGATCGTAACCGGGTTGTTGTTCTTTTTGGGAATTGAGTTAATAGCGGCCTGCACTGTTTTAAAATCAGCACTACCATTCTGTGCCACCCTGACCAGTTTTCCCGTTTTTTTGTCACGGGTAAAAACTTTTTTGAGAAAATGATCCATGTAATAAACCGTTGAATCAAACCAGGGATTGAACAGGATAAAGCTGTGCGGGGATCCTTCAAATGTCTTTATATCAGAATAGATCCCATATTGCTTCATTACGGTAATAAAATCTTCTCGTCCGGCATGCATCCTCGCAACCCCACTGTTGATGAACTGGGTCGGGGGCATTTGTTTGCCCACATGTGTGAGGGGAGCTGCCTGCTTCCATATTTCAGGATTCTCTGTTTTGGAATAGCCAAACCAATGAGTAGAAGCGGAAATTCTTTTGCTGTCATCACCTTCGCCTGATTCCGGGTGAATAAAAGCAAGCGTACCGTCAAGGTCGATCACGGCGTTTACGATGCTGGAATATTTTTTATCACAACCTTCGCCTTCAAATAAAGTCATTCCATTGGTTGCTCCCATAAAAGCTGCCAGTTCACCACCAGCTGAATGACCCGATGCCACGATCCTGTTAGGATCGATATTATATTTTTTTGCATTTTTCCTCACCCAGCGTATCGCTGCCTTTACATCATAGATGGCTGCCGGGTACAGCGCTTCTGTAGATAAGCGGTATTCAGGAGTGATACAGACATAGCCCATCGTGGCCAGCTCCTGGAGCAGGGGATAGTGCATGGCTTTGTTGCCACTTCTCCAGCCCCCGCCATGTATAAAGATGATCGCCTTTCTTTTAGCCTGTGTATTTTCTTTGGGATAAAAGACATCGAGTTTCAGTTCTCTTTCTGTTGTTTTACAAAAAGGAATATTCTTTTCTTCCGCGATATAATCATATGTCTTTTCCTTTACTACCTGTATATAGGGGTAATTCTTCAGGTGCTTATTGTATTCGTTCTGGATATTGTAAGAAGTATCCCGGGTACCGGTAATACCGGCCCTTGATTGCGCATCCGCTTTGCATACCGAGAGTATGCAAAAAAATATAAAAGTGATCCGCTTCATTATTTCTTTATGACCGGCTGCACGATCCTCTCAGCCAGTTCGAGTTTCAATGTCTTAATCTCTGCAAGTACAAGTTCCGCGACCCTGCGGGCACCATATTCATTAAAATGGGTATTGTCTTTTTGCCCGCCGGGATAGTTGGGATGTTCCAGTGAATCCAACTGCATAAAAAGCATTTTTGCATCCGTTGGACCGAATTGCTGCAACAGCTCCCGGCTTTTTGCATCCAGGTCGATCACGGGAGTATTGTATTCTTTCCCGATCTCCCAGGCAGCGGCTGTATATTCCTTATGCGTTTCCATCATTTTTCCTTCCTTGTCAAACCGCATTCTTGTTACGGGTGTGACCAGGATGGGGATGGCTTTTTTGGCCCTTGACTCCGTAATGAATTTGATCAGATTGGTTTTATAATCCGGTACGGGCGTATAACGATCCTTGTATCTTTCTTCTTTGGCTTCATCGTTGTGACCAAACTGGATGAACACATAATCGCCTTTCTGCAAACTGTCGGCGATGGGTTGCCAGCGGTTCTCGCTGATAAATGTACGGGTGCTTCTCCCGCCTCTTGCACGGTTATCAATGACCACGGAGGAATCAAAAAAACCTGCAAAAGGCATACCCCAGCCGGCAAGGGGTGCCCTGTTTGGTTCGTAAGGGCACATGGTCGAATCCCCGATCAGCCATACTTTGATCTTCTTACGCGGGGGTATTGCAAAGGAGAGCAGTAAAAAAGCCAACCCGGCAAAGAGTGTATGAAGGATCGGTGTTCTCATTTTATTTTTTAACCGGTTGAACGATCCTGTCCGCCAGCTCCAGTTTCAGTGTTTTTATTTCAGCTAAAACGATCTCTGCCATTTTTCTTGCACCCAGCTCACTGAAATGTGTATCATCCTGTTTTCCTTCGGGATAATTCGGATGCTCACCAGGTGTGAGATAATTAAATAAGTATTTGGAGGATTCGGGTCCGAGTTGTTGTAATAATATTTTGCTTTTTTCATTCAGGTCGATCAGCGGGACACTGTTCGCTGCGGCAATTTGTTTTACCAGCCCGGCATATTCACCATGTGATTCTTTTACCTGTCCCTTATCATCAAATTTTCTTCTTGCGACAGGCGTGATAAGAACGGGGATGGCTTTTTTAGAGCGTGATTCCGTCACATATCTTTCGAGGTTCGCTTTAAATTCTTCGGGGGAGGAATAGCGCTCACCTTTATCTTTTGATTCATCGTTATGGCCGAACTGGATAAAGACATAATCGCCTTCCTGTAAATTATCAAGTACCGGCTGCCAGAGTTTCTCCGCGAAAAAGGATTTGGAACTGCGGCCATTCTTTGCGCGGTTATCCACTGTAACGGTGGAGTCCCAGAAATGGACAAAGGGCATACCCCAGCCGGTTTCGGGGTAAGCTTTTTTTTCTTTGACGGAAATGGTGGAATCACCAACCAGCCAGACCTTGATCTTTTTCTTTTCCGTCATGCCAAAAGACATCAACGCAAAAAGGCAACATACCAGTGCTGTTTTTTTCATCCGGTTATTTTAAAAGACTTTGCAGGTAAACTTCAATATTGGTAAAAGATTTACTCACTTTATACCCGGCTCCATCTTTGCCGTTAGCAGGATCGAGCCCGTATCGTTTTTCCCATTCATCGGGAATACCATCCTTATCATTATCCGGGGCGACAAAACTTGTTTTCAATGTGGGCCAGGCATTTACTGTCAAAGCATAGTCGGTGCCATGGGGGTATCCACCCTGCACATCAATAAAACCTCCGGTCCTTTCTTTAACATTATTAATGATTCTTTCATCGAGGGTGTCACGGCGAAAACTGGCGCCGGCATATTTCATTACTTCTTCATAAGCCTGCTCCGCTGTATGGCGGAGGATGGGTTCAAAGGCATGAGGCTGATCGATGATGGCTGCTTTTTTATCCTCTTCTGTCCCCTTGTTGCCCATCTCGATACCCAGCCAGTTATTTTTGGTGACGTCTTTTGCTCCATCCACATAATTTCCTCCCACATAAAATTTACCGTAGGGTATCATCGGTTTCTCCCATTTCCCCGGGCTTACGATTCTGTACAAAGCGCCTTTTGAAGTAGATGGCCCGAATTTGAAATAGTTATCGGCGATATTATAATTTCCTCCTTCCCCGGCGTAGATTGAATTGGTACCCCAATTGTAAATGACGTTGTTCCGGTAATCCACGTTCTCTTCGGGAGAATTCCGCAGACCGTCGAAACGAGGATTGCGGTTATTGCAATGTGCAAAAAGATTATGGTGGGCCGTTAAATGTTTGCCGCCCCAGATGCCGCCATAGCCATGGTGCTCGTAATCTTTATCACCTGTTTCAAAATGGTAAGAGTAGTTAAGTGGTTCCGAGATCATGTTCCATTGAATAGTGGTACTGTCACCCGCATAGATGGAGAATACTTCATCCGTACTCCAGCTCATGCTGCAGTGATCGATCACGATATGTTTTCTTCTTGTTCCGCCAAAAGCATCATCGCCGCCATTGCCGTCCACCATGCCACCGCGCTGGTACTTATCACCCATACGGAAACGGAGGTAACGGATAATGATATTATCACCACCAAGACCAACTGAATTATCGGCGATACAGATCCCGTCACCAGGTGCCGAATGACCCGCAATGGTCACATTGCCTTTGATGGACAGTTTTGTTTCGAGATGGATCGTGCCTGAAACGGCAAATACGATGATGCGTTTTTCTTTTGCTTCGGCTGCTTCGCGGAAACTCCCGGGACCATTATCATTTAGATTGGAAACGATAAATACTTTTCCTTCGCGACCGCCGGTCGTGTATTTGCCAAATCCTTCCACGCCGGGAAAGGAAAGGGGTTGACTGGGATATATAGGTGCGGTAGGGTTTACGGGTTGGGCACAGGAGGTAAGCGAGAATACCCAGTAACTGCTCACGATCAGTAATATCCTTTTCATTTCCAGAATTATTTATTACAGACGACGGGAAGAAATTAAGGCTGCATCCTTCAACAAGCCAGGAATGCAGCCTTATATTAAAAACTAACTGAGAACAATTATTTAATAACCAGGGTTCTGTTTTAAAGTGCCCTGGTAAGAATCAAGGAATGATTGGTCAAAAGGATATAATTCACTTTTACCCGGTGTAAAGAACGAAGCCATCGCCTGCCACAACGGTTTACTGTCGATCTGGTTAGTGGTCAGTTGATTGGCCCAGTCAATTCTCAACCATTTTACAATAGGAGGAGTAGAACCCGTTTGTGTTGTACCCGTTGGAGGTACCTGTGTGGGTTTATAAAAAGGTAGTTTACCCGTAGAATCCCATGAAGTATAAAACACCACTTCTTCACCAACATTTTTGTAATATACATATTGCGGAACATTCGCATAAGGAGCGACACGGTCCCTGATCTGCTGGATTTTTGTCCTTGTTTCCGCGATCTTGGTGGCCAGGAGGTTCCAGCGAAGCAGGTCATACCGACGGATACCTTCATGACCGAATTCAAGGTAACGCTCATTTGCAACAGCATTAAAAAATCCTGTTTTATCTGTAGGGGTCACACCGATTAAACCCGAATTACTGGCATAAGCTCTTTTACGTACTTCTTCAAATGCAGTGATCGCAGCAGCGGTAGGACTTCCGTTGATCTCGTTAACTGCTTCCGCAAACATCAGCAACACGTCAGAGAAACGGATCATGGCCCAGTTATAACCAGGATTCAATACTGCGCCAGGTAGTAAAGGCACACGCCAGTCGCGGCGGTATTTACCGGTATTGAGTGCACCAAGGGAATTAACTGTTTTGATATTATACACGGCAGGATTGTTCGTAGAATTTGCCCGGTACCAGGTAACGGTTACATCCCTGCGGGTATCAATTGAATCAAATGCATAAAAATAATTAGGCAGCATCGTGATACCACCGCCACCGGCTCCGTACCGGGAGAGATTGCTCAGGTTGGGTCCATCATAGTTACCCATGCGGCTGTCGCTGCTACTGTTACCGCCACCGGCGCCGATCTCCCAGATGATCTCGCCTTGCGGATCATATACAAAAGAGGTAACATTTCTCCAGATACCTTCAAAACTGGGGTTCAACGTATGCTGATCCCTTCTCGCCATCAGGTCGGCACACTCATCACGGGCGATCGTATAATAGGTCAGGTAATCAGGGCGGCGTTCCATTGTACCAAGACCGGGGCCTGTACCTCTTAAAGAATACCCACCGCGGAATAAAGCGATCCTTGCACGCAATGCTTTTGCAACACCCTTGGTGATTCTTTCATTTCTTGTGCCGGCATCTGTTCTCCAGGGAAGGAGATCCTTTGCTACGGCTAGGTCAGCGATCAGTTGATCATAAGTTGAATCACGGTTTGTGCGGGGAATAAACAGGTTTGTTTGTTTGTAAGAGGGGATAAGTGGAGCAGGCACATCACCCCAGTTCAATATCAATTGGAACAGGTACTGTGCTCTTAATGTCAAGGCTTCGCCATAAAGACGTTTCAACTGTGTCTGTTCAGGGACAGTTCCACCGCTATATTGCGGCATCAGCGGTATTTGCTCGATGCATAAGTTTGCCTTTTCCACTCCGCGGTAAAGCTGGCGAATGGGATTGGTTAATTCGGTATTGGTGAGTGACAGGCGATAACGTCCGACATCCCTTCTGCCTGCATCAATATTTCCACTTACGATCCCTTCATCAGAATCGTAAGGATAATACATGCTGATTCGGATACCGTACCCGTTGTCACCCTGCAGCTCATCGTATGCACCGATCAATGCAGTAGTTGCATTGGATACATCTGAGAATGCCTGGGCAATACTATATTGGGAAACGGCTTCCACTTCTGTATATTTTTTACAGCCGGAAAGTAAAAAGGCAAGTAGTAGTACCTGTGCTGTGATCTGGGAAAATTTATTTTTCATATCGAATCGTTTTATTTTTTTAGAAAGTAACATTTACACCAAATACCCAGGTTCGGGCTCGCGGGTAAGCCGCAAAATCCACACCGGGTGTCAGCGGATCGCTTCTTCTTGCCGTAACATCAGGATCATAACCGGAATACTCGGTGATGGTCGCGAGGTTATTGACGGTTCCATATATGCGGAAGTTGGATATCTTGACTTTTTCAAGAATATTTTTCGGGAGGGTATAACCCAGTGTAAGATTGTTGATACGAAGGTAAGAACCATCTTCAACAGCCCATGAATGCAACCACCAGCGTTGCACCCTTACCGGTGTCCAGATGGTTGCGTTGGCATTCATCTTCGCCAGTTCGGTAGGGTCTGTTATCCTTACGCCAGAAGGACTGATATAGGTGAACCTGTCTTTCATGATCTCCAGTGTATTCAGGTTGGGGAACGCACCATCGGTCCATTCTATCTTATTGGCGTTATAGATATCGTTGCCCACTACGAAGTTCACGAAGATGGAAAGATCAAAATTCTTATACTGGAACTGGTTGGTCCAGCCACCGGTGAATTTAGCATTGGCATTCCCGATCACGGTTCTGTCCCTTGCATCGAGTGTATCATTGTCATCGAGGTCCTTCCATTTCATGCTCCCCGGTTGTGTACCATAGATCAGGTTCCTTGGTACGCCGGCTTTGGGAGTATAAACAGTTGTTGTGGCGTTGTAATCGAATTCGTCGACCTTATAAAACCCATCTGTGATAAATCCATACATCAGGCCGATAGGCTCTCCTACTTTTAAAATATAGTCATCCACTCCGTCGCTTCCCTGCCAGCCAGAATTACGTGTCTGCTGCTGTACTCCACCCAGGTTTTCGATCTTGTTCTTGTTGAAAGAAATATTGAAATTAGAATTCCAGGTAAAATCTTTCTTCTGAAAAGGTGATCCACTAATCTGGAACTCGATACCCCTGTTGGAAGTAGCGCCCACATTCTTCAGCTGGGTTGAATAACCTGAAGAAGGAGGTATGGCCAGTTGTAATAAAAGGTCGTTAGCCGTATTCTTATAAACGTCAACGGTGAACTGCAACCTGTTTTTGAACATGGTCAGGTCAAGACCAAGGTTACGCGTTGTATTCTTTTCCCATCTCAGTTCGGGATTTGATAATGCGATCGGTGCGAAGCCAGGTAAAATAGAGTGGTTGATCGCATACTGGCCCGTTACACCATATAACTGCTGGTAAAGCAGGTTGTCGATTCGGTTGTTTCCTACTGAACCATAACCAAAACGCAATTTACCATCATTGAGCCAGCTTGCTTTGTCCATGAATTTCTCACGGGAGAATCTCCATGCAACCGAACCCGAAGGGAACACCAGTGTGCCGTTGTCTGAGCTGAATTTAGAAGAACGGTCGGCACGCAGGTTGAAATTCGCCAAATATTTGTCATCAAATGCATAGGTCGCCCGACCAAAGAAAGAAGCGATACGTGCCGGCGGCTGAACAAAAGATGTAGGCAATGGCTGGGATGAACCTGATGGTGCCGATCCAAGGCCCATATTGGCCAATGCTTTCTCCGGCGAAATATCAGCCGGGAAATACCTTGTCTCTACACTGTTCTGCTTTGAACGGACATCCACCACTTCCTGTCCAACAAGGAAACTAAAATCATGGTGTTTCTTATAATTATTTACTGAGTACTGCAAGGTGTTCGAGTTGCTCAAAGTATAGTTGTATTGTTCTCCAATGGAAGCGATCGGTAAGGTGGCGAAATTGCGGGCATTCGCGGTGATCTTACTGTAGAAAAGATCCGTTCTTATATACGCGTTATCAAATCCAATAGTGGAACGGAAGACCAGGTTCTTAAAGATATTGTAGTTGAGGTAACCGGTCAGGTAAGTTGCTCTTGTATATTGTCTTCGGTACTCGGCTTTGGTAAGAATGACCGGGTTGGTAGCACCGGCAGAAAGTGAGTAGTAAACATCGTCAAAATCGTCGATACCACCGGTGGGGGTGTTCAGTTCAAAAGGACGGTAATTGATCGTATGTCGCAACCGGTTAGTTGTTCTTGTTCCGCTGTTGGTAGTACCGATCCCTTCGATCTTCTGGTCAAGGTAACGGGCGGTAATCCCGACTTTTAATTTATCGGATGCTTTGTGATCCAGTTTGAAATTCACCAGTTTCCTGTCAAAACCCGATTCAATTTGAATACCTTCTTCTTTGTTGGCGGTAAGGCTCAGGTTGAAAGTAGTGGATTGGTTACCCCCGTTTACGGAGACGTTGTGGGTGGCGAATTTGGCTTTTCTTCCAAACACCAGGTCTTGCCAGTTGACAAACTTGGTACTTTTATAATTTGCTAAGGTATCCCAGGTGGTACCATAGGTCTGCGCAAAACCTGCACTGTCCTGTATATTGCCACGTGTCCTTTCATATTGCCATACCACGAAATCATAAGGTTTCATTACGTCCATGAACTGAGGGATCTGGCGCCAGCCCATCGACCCGTTATAACTTACCTGCGTTTTCCCATTCCTTCCGGCCTTGGTGGTAATGATTATCACACCATTTGCCGCTCTTGCACCATAGATAGCAGTGGTTGAAGCGTCTTTCAATACGTCCACTGAAGCAATATCCTGGGGAGAAAGCACCGAAAGCGCATTTTCTACCTGTACGCCATCCACGATATATAAAGGTGAATTGTCCTGGGTGATGGAACCACCCCCGCGTACACGTATGATGATATCAGCCCCCGGAGCGCCTTCTGTAGCGGTCACCTGGACGCCAGCCAGTTTTCCCTGCAAGGCTTCTGCGGCGGAGGAAAGGGGAATATCTTTTAATTGTTTGGAAGTGACAGAAGAGACCGACCCGGTCAGGTCTTTTCTTTTGATGGTAGAGTAACCCACCACCACTACTTCATCGATAGCTTTTATTTCCGCGATCAGCTCTACGTCGATAACTGTTCTGCCATTGATCGCTGTTTCATAAGAAATAAAGGAAGCGCTGGAATATACCAGCGTGGTGGCCTTGCTGTCCACGGTGAGCCGGTAATTACCCTGGGCATCCGTAGAGGTTGCGGTACGGGTACCTTTTACAGTAACCGATACACCTGCTGCTCCCTGCTTTGACTCGGAGGAGGTAACGGTACCTGTTATTTGCTTTCCCTGCGCGAATAGTTGGGAGGAGCAACATGCAATAAGCAACATACACAGTCCTGTTGTTTTGAAAATTCTGATCATAGTGCAGTTTTTGAAGATAACCTGATTGAATGTTTATTTAAAAATTCCCGCGGCATAGCGCCGCCGGCTTACTGTTTTCAAAGGGGGGTAGCCAATATTTTTTAATAATAAGGGCTATTTTTTTATTGAAACGAATAATAAACTAATCCTGTTGGTCCGAAGAAAATGGGGTGATCAGGGAAAAAGTAAAAAAACTTGTGGCCGGGAAGGAAAAGAAGCGGGAAGCACTGTTGCAGGGAAGCAACAATCCGGGTAAAATGATAGTCTGGCAAAGCAATCTTTTCATGTCGGCAAGCAATTCTCTTTACAATTATCAGCTATGAGGAACGTTAAACCGTCAAATTTCCGACCCCTTAGCAGGAACAAGTCTACACAGAACTTCGTTGTAACAGAGCGTTTTAGAAGTATTTTTTTACGCAATCGTTCCCGGTATCGATGTCATTTTGAAGTAGTGGTCAGGCCACTATAGTGGCCT